>CALEYW010000082.1 GCA_937927945.1 uncultured candidate division WPS-2 bacterium
AGATCGTGACGCCGGCGATGCCGGTGTCGGGATCCTCGAAGCGTCCCGAGCCCTTTGCATCGACGTAGACCCGCCCGGTGATCGGGTAGCACGTACCGAACGTGCTCGCGATCGTCTGCACTTGCGCGCTGGCGTGACCGCGTCCCGACTGTGCGCCTCCCGGCGCGATCGCCGTCACGTCGACGATGTTCGTCAGCGTCTGGTTCTGCGGGCACCGGTCCGATGCCACCGCTAGCAAAACTCACGACGAGCGGCGGCCGCACCGTCGCCGTCAGCGCGAGATCGAGTTCACCGGTCGCGGCGCGTCGAGGCGCACCACGAGCGGCCCCGACTTCGTGCCGGGCAACAGCGGCAGCTCGACCGCGCCGCCGTCACCGGCGGTCAGGTCGGCGCTCGCCGAACCGGATGCAAAGCGAGCGTCGCCCGAGAGGATGGTCGCCCGAACCGCAGTTCCCGCCGCGAGCGGCGTCCCGCCGATGCCGGCGACGGTCGCGCGAACGACCGCGGAACCCTGGCCCGTCGCCGAAATCTTTCCGGAACCTTCGATCGTCGCATGCAGCGCGCTCGGGGCCGACTGGGCGAAGCCGGCTGACGGATCGGCAAGCATCGCGGACAGAAACATGGCGTCCGCGTTCCGTCGCGGGCGGCGCCAACGAAAAATACCACGAAGGCAACAAGGCCCTCACCTGATACCTAGCTTGAAGGGGCTCGCTCCCTCGACCTGCGGCCGACGACCACCAGCTTGTTCAAGTTTTCATTAAGCAGCCGGACGCGCCACCAGGCAGGCTGCCCGAGCCTCAGGGCCGGAAGGTGAGGCCGACGCTGAAGACTGGCACGACCAAATGGGTGCGGAGCTCCGATTGGAGGCGGGCGAGGTCGCCGCGGAAGGCGGGATCGTTTGCCAGGATGCCGGTGGCCGACGACGAGGCGGTTCCGTTGCGGATCAGGATGCCCGCATCGAAGGCGAGGGCAAAGCCGCGGATGATGCCCGTCCCGGTGCCGACGCCCGCGTAGAGGGAGGGGTGGGAGAAGCTGACGCGGGTCGTGACGGTCCCGACTTGGGCGGTCGGATAGAGGTTGCTGCCGATCCGGATCGCGGCGCCGCCGTTGCGGGCGACGTTGACGATACTGTCGTTGCCGAAGACCAGGCCTCCGCTGATGCGGTAGCGGCTCCCGTTGGGGCGGTAGTCGCCGATCAGAGCAAAGTTGCTGTACTTGGCGGTCGACGTGTAGGGGGTGCCGTCATAGTTGAACTGTTCGGAGACGCTCGCGTTGCCCGTCGCGATGCGTACGCTGAAGTCGTAGAGCAGCGGCTTCTCGAGCGTTACGCCGTCGCCGATGGTGCTCGCGTGAACGCCGTACGAAACGGACGAGAACAGATCGGCTCGCGCGGCCGCCGGATAGGCCGTCACGGCGCAAGCGAGCGACACGGCCGCAAGTCGTCTCATTGCAGCGCGTCTTCGACGACGCCCGCTCGCTCTCCGGGCGGCAGCGCATCGCGCTGCGGGGCGAAGCGCGCGTCGATGTCGGCCAGCGGCACGAGGGCGAACGCGCGCTCGTGCAAACGAGGATGCGGGACGACGAGGTCCGGCTCGTCGACACGCTGGTCGCCGTAGGTCAGGATGTCGAGATCCAGGACGCGCGGACCCCAGCGGTAGGTCGCGACACGACCCTCTTCGGCCTCGATGCGCTTGAGGGCGGCGAGCAATTCGCGCGGGGCGAGCTCGGTGTCGAGCAGCGCGGCGGCGTTGACGAACGGGTCTTGGTCGGTGACGCCCCACGGCGCGCTGCGGTAGAGCGGGGACCGCGCGCGCACGGTGCCGAGCTCGGCTAATCGAACGAAGGCGCGCCGCACCGCGGCTGCGGCATCGCCGACGTTCGAGCCGATCCCGATCGCGGCGCGCGGCACGGCGATCACCGCGCCCGGTGCAGCGTGACGACCGGTGTCGCGCCGGCGAGCAGCCGTGGTTTCGCGATCGCGATGCGAGCGCGCGCGATGCGCGCGTCGGTCATGACCGCGTCGAGGATCAGCTCGCCGAGGCGCTCGAGCAGCGCGCAGCGCTCGCGCGCGACCGTGCGCACGATCGTCGCGTGGAGCTCGGCGTAGTTCACCGTGTCGGCGAGCGCGTCGCTCGCGCGCGCCGCATGCAGATCGACCTCGAGCGCGAGGTCGAGATCGAACGGCTGCGCGACCTCCATTTCTCCCGGGTCGGCGCCGTGGTGTCCCCAGGCGCGAATGCCGCGCAGTTCGATCGTGTCCGCAGGCGCGATCACGGGAGGCGATCGATCCAGCCGGCCGGGCGCCAGCCGCGAACGATCGCGTCGGCGACGCGGGCGACGTCGCCTTGTTCGTCGACGTCATGGACGCGGACCATGTCGACGCCGGCGGCGACGGCGAGCGCGACGGTCGCGGCCGTGCCGAACTCGCGAGCGCCGACCGCGCGGCCGGTCAGCTTGCCGATCGTCGACTTGCGCGACGTGCCGATGAGGGTCGGGAAGCCGAGCGCGACGAGCCGGTCGAGCGCGCCCAGGAGCGCGATGCTGTGCTCGGGGAGTTTGCCGAAGCCGATGCCGGGATCGAGGATGACGTGTTCTGGCGGGATCCCCGCGCGCGCGCAGCGCGCGGCGGCATCGTCGAGAAAGGCGAGCACTTCGTCGACGACGTCGCGCTCGTAGAGCGCGACCGCTTTGTTGTGCATGACGACGATCGGCGTGCCCGCCTCGACGGCGGCGGCGACCAAGTCCGCCGGCGCACCCCAAATCGAGTTCAGCAGGTCGCCGCCGGCCGCACGCGCTTCGCCGAACAGCCCGGATTTGAACGTGTCGACCGAGAGGATCGCGTCGGGCGCCGCCGCGCGAATCGCGCGCACCGCCGGGATCAGCCGCGCGCGCTCGGTCTTCGCGTCGATCGGGTGATGGCCGGGCCGGGTCGATTCGGCGCCGACGTCGATCAGATCGGCGCCGTGCCCGATGTGCGCGAGCGCGCGCTGGGCCGCGGCGCCCGCTTCGGGGATGCCGTCGCCCGAGAACGAGTCGGGCGAGACGTTGACGATCCCCATCAGATACGTCCGCACGCCCCACGGGAGGACGCGGTCGCGCACGCGCAGCGCGCCGCGCGTGCCGATCGCCGAGCGCTCAGACATTGCTCGCCACGTTCGCCATCCACCAGCCGCGCAGCGTCGCGACGACGAAGGTCGAGCCGGTGACGACGATGACGTCGTCGGCTTCGGCGTTGCGCCGCGCGATCGCGAACGCTTCGACCGGATCGCTGATCGCGCGGCCCCACGCGCCGAGCTCGCCCGCGATCGAGGCGAGCCGCTGCGGCCGCGACGCTTCGCGCCCGGGGACGGCGAAGGTCGTGAAGATGAACGAGCCGCGCAACGGCACGAACGCACGGATCACCTCGACCGCATCTTTCGACTCACCGATCGCCATGACGAACGTGAAGCGGCGATCGGGAAACGTCTCGGCCAGCGCGTCGGCCAGACTCTGCGCCTTGTCGGCGTTGTGCGCGACGTCGAACACGACGCCGGGGTGCGAGGGAAAGTATTCCATCCGTCCGGGGAGGATCGTGCGCGCGAGTCCCGTCTCGATCTCCGAGCGGGTCGGGCGCAAGTCCGGCGCGAGCTGCTCGAGCGCGCGAATCGCCGTCGCTGCATTCTGCTGCTGGAATCGTCCCAGCAGCGGCAGGTCGATCCCGTAGCGATCTTCCGGCGTCTCGACCACGAACGATTGGCCGTAGCGCTCGCTCGGGCGCTGTTCGATCGCGGTGGTGTCGGCGACGGACACGAAGGGGGCGCCGGCGCCGGCGCAGATGCGCTCGATCGCACGGCGCGCGCCCGGATCGCGCACGTCGCTCACCAGCGGCACGCCTTCCTTGGCGATTCCGGCTTTGTCGCGCGCGATCTCTTCGAGCGTCTCGCCCAGCACGTCGGTATGATCCAAACCGATGTTGGTGATGACCGAGACCCGCGGGCGCAGCACGTTCGTGCCGTCGAGCGTGCCGCCGAGACCCGCTTCGATGACGGCAACGTCGACTTCGCAGCGCGCGAACCACAGGAACGCCAGCGCCAAGAGCGTTTCGTAATAGGTCGGCTTGCCGTGCTCGTAGGCGATCCGGTCGACCGCACTGGTCATCTCGCCGATCAGGTCGCCGAACGCATCCTCCGGAATCGGGATGCCGTTGACGCGCGCGCGCTCCGTCACGCTGGCGAGATGCGGCTTCGTGTGCAACCCGGTACGCCGTCCCGACGCCTCCAGCACCGCCGCGAGCATCGTCGAGGTCGAACCCTTGCCGCTCGTCCCGGCGACGTGCAGCGTCGGATACTCGCGATGCGGGTTGCCGAGTGCGTTCAGAAACGCGTCGATGCGATCGAGACGATTCGGCATCCGGCGGGAGGCGTTCTCGTTGATCAACCCGAGCAGGTACGACTGCGCGCCCTGGAAAGTCATCGTTCCCGAGACCCGGCCGGATGCTGATCTGTTGCGGTTCCGGCGAGCAGATCGAGCGCGTGCGGCAGCGCGCCGACGATCGCGTCGAGCGTTTCGCGCACCGCCTTCGGGCTGCCGGGCAGATTGACGATCAGCGACCGGTTGCGCACGCCGGCGATCGCGCGCGAGAGCATCGCGCCGGGCGCGTGGCGCATCGACGCGAATCGCATCGCTTCGGCGATCCCCGGCACGTCGTAGTCGAGCACGGCCGCGGTCGCTTGCGGCGTGCGGTCGCGCGCTCCCAGGCCCGTACCGCCCGAGGTGAGGATCAAGCGGGTCCCACCGTCGCACAATTCGATCAGCGCCGCCTGCAGCGCGGCCGCGTCGTCTGGCAGCACGCGCTCGTCGTCGATCGTCAGCGGCTCCCCCCGCAGCGCATCGCGCACGACGGGGATGCACGCGTCGGGGCGCTCGCCGCTGTGCGCGCGGTCCGACAGCACGATGACGGCGACCGGATGAACCCTCATCGGGACGGCTCGGAGACGCGCCAGTCGCCGGATTTCCCGCCCGACTTCTCGAGCAGGCGCACCCGCTCGATGACGATGCCTTTGTCGAGCGCCTTGCACATGTCGTAGATCGTGAGCGCCGCGACGCTTGCGGCGACCATCGCCTCCATCTCGACGCCGGTGTGACCGACGGTGGTCGCGTGCGTGGTGATGCGCAGCGTCGTCGCGTCGTCCCACGCGAACGCGACGTCGACCGCGCCGAGCGGAATCGGATGGGCGAGCGGGATCAAGTCGCTCGTGCGTTTCGCGGCCATGATCCCGGCCAGTTGCGCGGCGACGAACGCATCGCCCTTCGGCAGCGTCGCCGTCCGCAGCGCTTCCGCCGCGGCCGCGCCCAAGCGAACCGACGCTTCGGCGCGCGCGGTACGTGACGTCGGCGCTTTGGCAAGGACGTCGACCATCACCAGCGATCCGTCGGCCGCGATGTGCGATGGCTTCGGCTGGAGCGGATCGCCGGTCATAAGAACGCGAGGTCCGAAGCGACGGGGACGACGTCGTTTTCAGCGAGCCAGTTCGCGTCGTAGAGGCGTGACCGGTAGCGATCGCCGCCGTCGCAGAGGATGGTGACGACGCGGCTTCCGGCCGGCAGGGTTCGCGCATAGCGCGCCGCCGCCGCGACGTTCAGGGCGGCGGAACCGCCGACGAAGAGCCCTTCCTCGCGCAACAGCCAATGCGCCATCTCGACCATCGTGCGGTCGTCGACGCGCACCGCATCGTCGACCGGCGCGCCGGCGAAGTTCGCCACGATCCGTTTGATGCCGATCCCTTCGGCGTTCGAATCGCCCTCGGTCGCGAGCTGGCCGGTCTTGACGTAACTGTAGAGCGCCGAACCGTACGGATCGGCGAGGACGACGCGGATCCGCGGATCGCGCGCCTTCAACGCGCGCCCGCAGCCGGCGATCGTGCCGCCCGTCCCCGCCGCGGTGACGAACGCGTCGAGCACGCCGCCGGTTTGCGCGAAGATCTCCGGTCCCGTGGTGCGTTCGTGCGCGTCGCGGTTGGCGGTGTTCTCGAATTGATTCGCCCAGACGGCACCCGGCGTCGCACCGGCGAGGCGCCGCGCGGCGTGATAGTAGTTGGCGTCGTCCGCGAAGCCGACCGCGGGCACGACGTGCAGCTCCGCGCCGAAGGCACGCAGCAGAGCGTACTTCTCAGGGGCCTGATCGTCGGGCATCACGATGATCGTTCGATACCCACGCCCGTTGCCGACCAGCGCCAAGCCGATCCCGGTATTCCCCGCCGTCCCCTCGATGACGACCCCACCGGGACCGAGGAGGCCGCGGGCTTCGAAATCGCTGATGATCCCCAGCGCCGCCCGGTCCTTGACGGAACCGCCGGGGTTGAGGAACTCGGCTTTCCCGAAAATCGTACGGCCTAACGCCGCCGAGAGCTTCGGTAAGCCGATCAGGGGCGTACTCCCGATCGCGCCGGCGAACCCGTCGCGCGTCTCATCGGCGGTGGTGTGTGAGGGATTCGGCACGGTGCGGTGAACGTCGTCCGGCGAGGATGACGGTTCCTTTCGACGCGGCCAGCCCGGGAGACCGCGCTCTCGGCTTGTATAGCGCGGTCGGTGACGCTTTGGCCGGTCGCCGCCTTGGCTTCGGGCTGCGCCGGGCGGCGCTCGCCGCCAGATTCGCACGCCATCGCGGAGCCGACGATTCCGGCACGACCGCCAGTTGGGTCGCGGGGCTCCTGGCCGAGATCGGCCACGTCGCCGTCGTGCTGCCGACCGGTGCCGCTCCGCGCGCGCAGCTCTTGCTGCTGGCCGATGCGCCGCTGTACGGCGCCCGCATCGTCGCCGGACTGCCCGGCTTGCCGGCGCACGCATCCGACGTCGTACGCTGGCACCGCGAGCACGATGACGGGACAGGTTTTCCCGACCGGCTGCGCTGGGACGGGATCCCGGCGGATGCGGCGTCGCTGGGGATTGCGAACGCGTTCATGGAAGCGATCGAAGATCCCGAGGAGCCCCGCGATGCGGCTGAGGCGCTCTTTGCGATCCTCTCCGAGAACGGCCGCCGGTTCCGGGTCGAACTGGTGCGCACGTTCCGCGAGTTCATCGTGCTGACCCCGGCCTGGGACGCCCCGTGCGATCCGGTCCTGCCCCTCTTCGACGAGGACGCACTGCTGGCAGGCTTGGCGGAGATGCTCGACGCGCGCGCGGCGCACACCCTCGGGCGCACCGCGCGAGTGGTCGAGCTCGCGCGATCGCTGGCCGCGCGGCTCGATCTCGATGAAGGGCGCATCGTCCGCGCGGCTCGGCTGCTCGCGCTGGGCGCAACCGGACTCGAGGTCGCGCAGGACCGGCTCGATCCGCTCTCCCGGTTCGCTCGCGACCGACGGGCAGCGGCGGCGCGTCACGCCGCGGCGGTCGCGGAGACCGTCGCCGCGTACCGGGACGACGCACCGGTGCTGGCCGCCTCAGGCGGCTGGCACGAGGACGGCCCGCGCGATCCGCTCGCCGGCGCGCTGGCGCTGGCGTTCGCGGTCGATGCGATCGGACCGAGCGACGCTCCCCGGCTGGTGGCCGCCGCGGCCGGCACGCAGTTCGATCCGGACGCCGTGCGCGTCTATCTCTCGCGGACCGGAGCACCCACGTGATCGACTTGCCCGGCCGCACCCGCCGCGTCTCCGGGACTCGGCTGCTCGACCTCTGCCAAGCGCGCGGCATCACGAGCATCGTCGACCCGTTCATGGGGCTGCCGTTGCATCTCAACACGCTCAAGCGTCACGGCATGGGGGTCCACGGCGGCGACCTGCTCGAGTGGTTCGTGCGGGCCGGCGAAGGACTCGTGGTCAACGACTTCACGATCCTGCGCGAAAGCGAAGTCGCCGAGATCGTCGAGATGCTTCCCGGCCGCATCTATCCGACCGACCTCTTCCGCGCGTGGGAGGGCGCCTTCTTCAGCGAGGACCAGTGCCGATATCTCGGCGTGTGGTACGCCAACGTGCACGGCCTGCGCAGCGACGGACAGACCGGGCTCGCCGTCGTCGGACTGTGGCACGTCCTCTGTCACTGGCTGCTGAAGGCACGGTATCCGGACGACCTGGTCGACGTCCCCCCGAGCGAGCTCGCCTGGCACTACATTCGCGAGACCGAGCGCTGGGTCGTCGAGAACGGCAAGCGCAACACCGTGCGCCGCGGCGATTTCGCGGGGACGCTCGGCGCGGTGCAGGCGGACGCGGTCTATCTCGCTCCGCCCGGGCGCAGCGGCGCCAAACGCATCGACGCGCGCGTCTGGATGTGGGAAGCCTGGTGGCACGGCGACCCGTATCTCAACGTCGAGCGGTTATACCGCGACACGGTATTCGGCGGGACGACGAACGACGACGCCAGCTACGATCGCGCAGTCGGCGAAGTGCTGCACGCAGCCGACTCCGCGCCGTTCGTCATCGTCCAGGCGACGCTGCGCGACGCGGCGCGCTTCGAGCGCCTCATGCACCTCCATCGGCCGCGCGTCGAGGTCGTGGCGCCCGACCCCGACGAGCTCTACGTCATCGGCGCGAAGGCATAAGCGCCGCCACCGTCGTCAGCGGGCCGCCGCTGCGGCCTGGAAGCGGTACCAGACCAGGCACAGCAGCGCCAGGATGACGGCGACGATGCCATGCTTCACGTGCTTGCCCGGGGTGATCAGGTGGGCCACTGCGGGGAAGGTGCCCGTCCAGAACAGCACCGCGACGATCAGGAAGACGACGGCCAGGACCAGCGAGATCTGCTTCATGCGATGACTTTCGTGGCGAAGAGGATGAACGAGACGGCGCCGACGGCGACGCAATACCACGCGAACGGCGCGAGGTCATTGTGCCGGAACCAGCGGGTGAGAAACGCGACCGATGCGTAGGCGGTGACGCCCGCGACGACGCAGCCGGCGGCGGCTTGCAGCAGCACCACGTGCGCGTCGGGGGCGAACAGGGTGGGGATCTCGAGCAGGCTCGCGGCCAAGATCACCGGCGTCGCGAGCAGGAACGCGTAGCGCGCCGCATCGTCGTGATGCAGGTCGCGCAGCAGCCCGGCGACGATCGCCGAACCGGAACGCGAAATTCCCGGCAAGAGCGCGAGCGACTGCATGACGCCGACGAACACGCCCTCCTTGGGGGTGAGCTGCTCGAGGCGCCGGTAGGTTCGCCCGCCGGAAACCTGTCCCCGGGTCGAAGGATGCTGCCGCTTGCGCAGCCACTCGCCGAGGAGCATCAGAAAACCGTTCGCGAGCAGAAACAGCGAGACCGGGATCGGTGAGGCGAACAGCGACTTCACCGCCGACTGGAACAGCACGCCGAGGATACCGACCGGGATCGTGCCGGCGATGAGCAGCCACGCCGTCCGTTCGTTCGGATCGTCGCTCATGCGCCCGCGCGCGACGCTCGCGATGAACGCGCGCACGATCGCGATCCAATCACGCCGATAGAACACGATGAGCGCCAGCGCCGTTCCCAGGTGTAGAACGACGACGAATGCCAGGAACGATTCCGAGCTCTCGTCGACGTTCCATCGCAGCAGCGCCGGGAGGAGCACGGTGTGCCCCAGACTGCTGACCGGAAAGAGTTCGCTGACGCCTTGCAGCACCGCGAGCAGCATTGCCTGCACGAACGTCACGTCCGCGTCGGTTCGCACGCGGGGGAGGCTTTCCCGCTCGCGGTGAAGCGCGAAGCGTGAGTGAAGCACGCTCGCATCGGCGGCTCATCGATGCCCCCTTGCTGGTCGCGTATACCATCGGCGACGAATTTGCGGCCGCGCGAACCGAGACGTACGACTTGGGCCTGGGGGGACTTGCAATGCTCTCCCAGGTCCAGCTCGCCGCCGGGCAGCCGCTGCGGCTGGAGCTGGAGCTGCGCGGCGACCCGCGCCCAGCGCTCCACATGACCGGCGAGGTTCGCTGGTGCCGGATCGACCCGACGCTCGAACAATACCGCATCGGCGTCGAGTTCACCGACCGCACCCCCGAGCAAGAAGCCCAACTCCTCGGCTACATCGACATGATGTACAAACTCCGCGACCTCGGCGTGCTGTAGCAAAGCCTACGTCCCGGCCGTCAAGACAATCAGGTTGCGCAGGGTTCGTCGCTCGTTCAGAGCGCCGAACCCTATTGTGCGTCGAAGGTGACGATGAAGCGGTAGGTGGCCGCGATCGGCTTGCAGTCCTTGATCTCGGTATGGAATTTCGAGGTTCGTGCGGCCGAGAGGGCCGCGGGATTGAGCACTTTGCTCGGTGATTGCTCGACGGTGACGCTGGTGACTTTGCTGTTCTCATCCAGCGAGACGTCGACCGTGACGTCGCCGGTGATCCCTTCCTGCTGCGCGATCGCCGGCATGTCCGGCGGGTTCGCGAAGTCGGTCCCTGGCTGCACGTTCGGGTGCGCGCAGGCGAGCGGTTTGGGAGTGGGAATCGGCGTTGCGGTTGCCGGTGCTGGGGTCTGCGGCGGCGCAGTCGACGGCGCGGCCGTCCCCTGACCCTGGGGGATCCCCTGCGTGTTGCCCTGGGTGTATTTGTTGGCCGTCTCGCTCGGACCGGTGTTCGACTTCGACACGGTCTTCACCGTGTTGATCTTGATCTTCGGCTGCTGCGGCGCAGGGGTCTGCTTCGGCGGCGGCGTCTGTTTCGGCGGCGGCGTCGGCGGCAGCGTGGGCTTCGGGGTCGGGGTCGGCGGCGGAGTCGGCGGCGGCGTCGGCACCCTCATCACGGTGACCTTTTGCGGCTGATCTTCCTGTACGTGCGTGTTTTGGAACTTCACGAACGGGCCCGCGATCAGATGCAGCGCAATCGAGATCAGGAAGCCGTAGAGCAGGAAGTTCTTTGCCCGCTCCGCAGGACGGGGAGGGGGCTTCGGAGGCGTGTTCGTCGCCATCCTAACCCGATTGCCCTTCGGGCGTGCCTTCGACATGGTTCGCCAAGCCGAAGATGGTGAGGTTCGCAGCTTTCGCCGCGTCCATCACGCGCAAGATCGTGCCGAACCGCGCCTTGGGATCCGCCTTGATGATGACGGTTTTCAGCCCCGAGCCGGTCGACTTGACGAGATCTGCGAACTGCGCCTTCGCTTGCGTCTCGTTCACGATGCTCGAGCCGATCTGCACGTCGTTCTTCGCATCGATGCGCACGACGATCTGCGATTGATGGACCTTTTCGGTATTCTTGGCATCGGGGAGCTTGGGCTCTTTGACGACCGAGGCGAGGATGATGAAGATGATGAGGAGGACCAACAGCACGTCCGTGAACGGCGTAATGTTGATCGTCGACATCACCTCTTCTTCGCCTTGTCCGGTGGTGACGGCCACGTAGGGGCTTCCTTCTCTTCTTCGCTAGTGTGCGGCGACGCCGCAAGCGTTCTGGTGCATCTTCATCGGCGAACCGCTACGAGGTGACGAAACCGACGTCGTCGAGCCCGGCGATCTTCGCCGCGTCGAGGATGCGGATGATCGTACCGTACGGCGCCTTCACGTCGGCGGTCAGCGAGACGTGCTTGTCGCCCTTGCGCTTGCGCACGTCTTGCATGTCCGTGTAGATGTGGGCGATGTCGGTACGCTTCCCGTCGATGTACACGACCCCGGTCTCGTTGACCAACACTTCGATGTTGTCGGTCTTTTTCTGCGGTTGCGCGGGAGCGGCGCTGCTGTCGGGCAGCTGCTTTTCGAAACCGGGCGGCGCGACGAGCGCGGCGAGGATCATGAAGATGATCAGCAGGACCAGCAGCACGTCCGTGAAGGGCGTGATGTTGATCTCGGCCATCACGGCGTCGTCCTGCTGTGAGGAGACCATGCTCATACGTCGAGTCCTCGGGACTGCAGGTTCAACCTACTTCGCCGGCTGGTAGAGATCCGTCGGGATCGCTGAGCCGGTGTTGTGGAAGTGGAGCATCTCGGCGAGCTGGTTGCTGGCCACGATCATCTCCTGGTTGTACGCCTTTATGCGGGTCTTGAAGTAGTTGAAGAAGATAACCGCGATGACGGCCACGAGCAGGCCGGCGGCGGTCGTGATCAGCGCTTCGGAAACGCCTGCGGCGACGACGGCCGGGGTCGAATTGCCCTTGAGAGCGATGTCCTCGAACGCTCGAATGATACCGAGAACCGTCCCGAACAAGCCGACGAACGGCGCGATGACCGCGATGGTCCCGATGACGGCCAAGTTGCGCTCGAGCGAGTTCAGGTTCTCCATCAACGCGATCGAGAGCGCGTCGGTGATGTCGGCGCGGTTCTTCTCACCGCGCTGCAGCCCGAACTCGAGAATCTTGGGGAGCATCCCCTTGTTCTGCCGGCAAACCTTGATGGCGCCCGGCAGGTCGTCGGCAGCGATGCGCTGGCCGATCGAGCGAAGCAGCCCCTTCGAGTCCGAGTGTTGGCTCGCGAAGAACAGCAGCCGCTCGATGACGATGGCGACCGCGACGATCGAGAGCACGAGCAGCATCCACATCGCGGGACCGCCCTTGCTGATCATCGCAAAAAATCCGGTGAAAATATCCACGAGGTCGAGTCAAGCCTCCGAGTCTACGAGGGAGAGGTTCCGGCAATGTGCCGGACCGGCGAAGGTGCGTTGAGAGTCACAAAAAGCCGGACAAAACGAAAGACGGCGGGACGACGCTCCCGGCGCGGGCCTAGGTGTTGGCGGTCCCGCGCGCCATTCCTACTGCCGCTTGTCGAAGGCAACGTCTACTTCTTCTGAAGCTGAGCAAGCGCTGCATCGGCGTCAGATGCCAGCTTCGCATCCGAACCGGCGTTCGTTTTCGCCTTTTGGAGATACGCGATTGCGGCGGCCTTGTCGCCGGCGCTGTTCGCCAGCGCTACCCCTGCGACGAAGTTCGCCCGAGCGTCGTTCGGGTCGATCGCCAGAGCCTTGTCCACTTCTGTCTTGACCTTTTTCCAGTCCGGCGTTTTTCCTTGGGAAAGAACGTTGGCCGCCTGCACGTACAGCACGGTTGCCCGGCTCGGAACCGCCTGCGCCGCCGCTTCCAGCATCGAGACCGCCTGATCCGTCTTGCCGGCTTGCATCGCCGCGACGGCCTGCTGGTTGTAGTACGCCGCGAGCGTGTCGTCGACGCGCGTGTTCGACGGATCGCGCCCCTTGAGCGCCTTCGCGAGCGCGATACCCTTGTCGGTCTGTCCGCCGAAAATGTACGCCGTCGCGAGCGACGCGTCGATCGCGTTGAGCGACGCCGAATCGGCGTGACCGGCCGTCGCTTGCGTCTTCGCCTTCTCGAGGTCGGCGATCGCCTGCGGATATTTCTGCGCGTTGCCGTAGGCCGTGCCTTGAATGTAGAGCGTGTTCACGTTCTGCTGCAGCGCGAGCGCTTTATCGGAGAGCGCGATCGCCTGGTCGTTGTTCTTCGCCTTGAGCGCGTCGACGGCCGCATCCGCGTACGCCTTCGCCGCCACGACTTTGAAGCGGTCCGGAATCGTGCCGGCCGCGTCGAACGCCGCCGCCGAACCCGTCGCATCGTTCAAATACTCGTCCGCGACACCCAACAGCGCTTCGGCATCTCTGTTGCCGGGATGAGCGGCGATGTACGCCTGCAGCTGCGTCTTCGCTTCGTCGTATTTGGCGGCCCGGATCAGCGCGTTCGCCTGCGTCATCTCGCTGCCGCCGCCGGTATTCGATGCCTGAACGGCATTCGCTCCGAATTTCAGCGCCAGCGTGTAGAAGAAGTCACCCGGTTTCCCATCTTTCGCACCCGGTTTGTAGGTCGAGCTCTTCGCGATCTCGACCGCTGCCGCGTCGTCGCCACGATTGGTCGACTTCTGGACCTGCACGCTGCCGACCGATCCGTCGTGCTTGACGAAAACCTTGACGGTGACCGCTCCGGTGCCGACGACGCGCGACGCGCTCGTCCCCTGCTTGAGCAGCTTGGGCGGCGAGTAGAATTGGGTCGTCTGCGCGGACGCCGTCCGCGGCAGAACCGTTAGGGCAGCCGCGCCGAACGCCAGAGCGGCAAGCACGCGTGATGTACGGTCGGGCATAGTACCTCGGGAACGCGGTGGGTGATGCGGAGAGAGAAACGTCCGGCTATCCTGGGAGGTTCCCCGCCGAGAATTGCCGCTGGAACAGGCCCGCCCCTGACCTTGACTCTCGACCGGGGCGCGCTTGTTCGACGCTCGGCCAAACACCTGCCGCTTGCGTCGGCCAATTGGCCAACGCCGATTGGCCAACGTCAGCGGCCGGCGAGGTCGGGCCGTAGTACCCGGGCGCCCTCCAGGTAGACGTGCTGGATCGCGTCCTGGGCCGCCTCCGTGTTGACGTGGATCAGGACGCGGATACACCGTTCCAGTCGACCGGGTACCCCGATCTCGGTGAAGTTCAACAGCGGGACAAGCGTCCAGCCCATCCGGCGAGCGGCCGCCGCCGGAAATTCGGAGACGAGATCCGGGGTGACGGTGAAGAGCGCCGACCCCACGTCGTCCGGGAGAAATCCGTTGGCCTCGACGATGGCCCGCAAGAGCCGCTCGGTCGCATCGAGGATGAGCGTGGGTTCGTCGCGCGCGACCGTGATCGCGCCGCGAATCCCGCGCACGACGCTCACTCGGCACCCCCCGAGGCCGCGCGCGCCTCGGCCGCAACGCGATGCAGCGCCGCGATTTCGCGCTCGGTAGCCGGGCGCAGTCCGCCCACCGGCAGTTCGCCGAGCGTGATGGGGCCGAAGCGCAGGCGGACCAGCGCGAGGACCGGGTGATCGACGACTTCGAACATGCGTCGCACTTGACGGTTGCGTCCTTCGTGAATGGTGAGATCGACGAGCGAGACGTCGCGCCGCACGGCGACGACGCGCAAGAGCGCCGGAGCCGCGCGTCCCTCGTCCAGCCGCACGCCGCGGAGGATTCGTTCGACGGCGTCGCCGTCGAGCCGGCCGCGGAGCGTCGCGCGGTAGGTTTTCTCGACACCGAACCGCGGATGGGTCAGCACGTTGGCGGTGTCGCCGTCGTCGGTGAGCAGCAGCACGCCGCTGGTGTCGTAGTCGAGCCGGCCGACCGGGACGACGCGTGCGGTGATCCCGCTGCGGCGCACGAGGTCTGCGACGGTTCGCCGTCCTTCCGGATCGCGCATCGTCGTCATCACGCCGATCGGTTTGTGCAGCACGACGTACGTGCGCGTCGCGGCCGGCCGGACGACCCGGCCGTCCACCTCGACGTGCGCGTCGTCTTCCACCGACGTACCGAGTTCCCGCACGATCTTCCCCGCGACGCGTACGCGCCCGGCGACGATCAGCTCTTCGGCGCGGCGGCGCGACGCTACGCCGGCCCCGGCCAAGTATTTCTGAAGGCGCAGGCCGGACGCCTACACTTTCTTGAGATCGAACGTGGTGATGAACTCCTCGTTCGTCTTGGTGCGCGCCAGCGCCGCGTAAATGCGCTCCGAGGCTTCGACGCTCGAGGTGCCGGAAAGCGCGCGGCGCAGATCGGTCACCTTGTGCAGCGCGATCTCGCTGAGCAGTTGCTCTTCGTACCAGTTGCTGCTGCGCACCAGATCGACCGGCGGATAGGCACGCGTCTCCACGAGCTCGCGCGCCAGGATCAGCTCGGCGTTGCAGGCCGAAGAGAACTCCTCGAGCACGAGCACGTCGAGCGCCGCGGTACCGCTCCCGACGGTCGCGAGCACGGTCAGCGAACCGCCGCCCTCGACCGCGCGCGCCGCGCCGAAGAGCCGCTTGGGACGCTGCAGCATCGCTGCGTCGATCAGCGCCGGATTGGGCTTATGGTGTCCGAGCGACGCGTACGCGCGCACGAGCCGCGTGAGCGAAGAGACCAGGACGACCGCGTCGCCGCCGAGTTCCGCGATGCGCTTCGCGCGTTCGAAGACGAGCTCGGCGGTGGTGACGTGATTGTCGGGATGTTCTTCGAACGTCGTCGCCACGACTTCGACGTCGAGCGAGCGCTGCAGGTGGGTCACGGCCTCGGGACGCTCGTCGACGAGCAGCACGATCACGTGCGCTTGCGGATCGTTGGTCTCGATCGCGCGCGCGATCCGAACCAGGAAGGCGGCGTCGTTGGTGCGCGGCGGGGCGAGCAGCAACGCCCGCTGGCCGCGGCCGAGCGGTGCGAAGAGATCGAGCGCCCGGGTCGCGACGTCGCCGCGCGTCTCGAGGGTGAAGCGCCGGGTCGGCGGTTCGGCGCCGAGGTCTTCGAACACCGGACGGCTGACGATCGACTCCGGCGGATGGCCGTTGACCGTCTCGACCTTGACGATGCCGTAGTACTTCTCGTTCTCTTTGGGCCGGCGAACCTGCCCCGCGACCAGATCGCCGCGGCGCAGTTCGAAGCGGCGGATCTGCGACTGCGAGATGTAGATGTCGTCGGTCCCGACCAGGTAGCCCTCACGGCGCAAGAAGCCGTAGCCTTCCGGCAGGACGTCCAGCACGCCGTTGGCCTTCTCGAGGCCGCTGCGCTGCGCTTGGATCTCGACGATCGTTTTGAGCAGATCGTCCTTCTTGATCTTCGTCGGGTTCTCGATCTCGAAGGTCTTCGCGAGCTCGTTGAGCTCGGCTTTGCTCATCTCGGTGAGCTGCTCGGCCGAGAGCAGCGGCGGCCCGACCGCCTGCGGGAACTCCGGCTGCGTGAAGACGTCTTGCTGCTGCGGCGGCGTCGCGCCGTCGTTGAAGCGGTTGCGATTGCGTCGCGAGCGCCGGCGACGGCCTCCGCCCTCGGCAGGGCGGCCGTTGTTCTGGGGTCGGTTGTCGAACTGCAGCGAAGTGCTCCCTCGGGGAGGCGGGCGATTCGTCCGACGGGGCCCTTCCGGCGAGGCTGCCGGGGCCGCGCGTCGGCGCGAGGCGCCGAGGAACGCGAAGGTCGGCGCGATGCGACATCGCGCGACGACCGGAGTTTACCACAGCCGCGTCACGGCGACAAGGCGCGGGGTCCGCTGACGCTCGAATTCCCGACGGCGTAGAACCGCAGGGGCACGTCCGCCGCTCGGGTCAAGCCGATGCGGGTGCTGCTGCCGAGCGCCGGCCGCGCTCCGTCGTCGGCGAGCCAGAGCTCCGGCGCCGTCTCGAGATCGGCGCCGTCGCAAGCGGGGCCGATGCCGAACGCGCGGCACAGATTTCCGGGACCGCGGGCGAGGTCGCGCTCGCGCACGTCGGGCCGGCCGCGCAACGCGCGCATCGTCGCACCGCCGCGCACCGGCTCACACGCGCGCACGAGCGCGGCGGCGCCGATCCCATCTTGTTCGGCCGTAACGTTGAGGCACCAATTCGCGCCATAGATGAAGTAGACGTACGCGTGGAGCGGTGGGCCGAACATCGCGCGGTTCCGCGCAGTCATGCCGCGGAAGGCGTGCGATGCCGGATCGTCCGGAAGATACGCCTCCGTTTCGACGATGCGGCCGATCAGCGTCTGGCCGTCGAGCACCCGCACGAGCAGCTTCCCAACGAGCGCCCGCGCCAGCCCAACCGCGTCGTGCGGCAAATCCCCCCGCCGCAGCCGCAAGTTAGGCGGCAGTGGCGGTTCGCAGGGCGAGCTCGGCGTGCGCGCGGGTTTGGAGTTCGTGCGTTTCAATCGGTTCGGCGCGTTCGACGCGCGCCAGCGCGAAGCCGTGCAGAACGCAGCGCGTTTTCACGTAGGCCATCGCGAGCGCCGGCGGAACCGCGCGCCGCGCGTTGAGGTCGTCGACGACCAGTTCGTCGCCGATCCGCAGGCGAACCCGGGTGAATCCCTGACCGCGCAAGTGCGCACTGACCGCCGCGACTGCCGCGTACCCGACCTCGCGGCCGTCGAGTGCCGGGAGCGGGCACAGGCCGAACGGGATCTTGGCGACGGCGCGTCCTTTGCCGGTGGCGATCGCCGCGTAGGCGATGCCGCGGCCGGTGCGGTCCGAGGCGTAGCCGACGGCGACGTCGGCGGAACGGTGGCGAATGGTTTGCGTCATGGCTCGTGCGATCATCCTATATCGAACGTATGTTCGAGTCAAGCAGCTCGCGCGGCCAGGACCTCCCGATAAAGCTCGAGGATTCGCCGCGTCTGCATCTCCACCGTAAACCTCGAGTATGCCAAATGTACGGCACTCTGATCGCGCCCTTCGGCCGATGCGGCGGCAATCGCGGCGGCCATTGCGGCCGGATCGGGGACCACCAGGCGACCCGCGCCGGCCAGCACGTCGCGGGACGCGTCGCTCGCCGCCGCCACGACCGGGAGCCCGGCGGCGAGCGCTTCGGCCAGGACCAGCCCCTGGGTATCGGTGATCGACGGAAAGACGAACGCGTCGACCGAGGCGTAGACCTCCGGGAGCCGTTCGCGCGGCAGCGTTCCGGTGAAGCGCACCCGGCCGGCGACCCCGAGCCGACGGGCACGGTCCTCGAGCGCGGCCCGATGCGGACCCTCGCCGACGATCGCCAGCCGCAGGTCCGGCGCGTACGCCAGCGCGTCGATCGCCAGCTCGACGTTCTTCTCCACCGCCAGGCGCGAGACGACCAGCGCGAGCGGCGCGTCGCCGTCGACGCCGAGCCGGGCCCGGATCAACGCGCTGCGCCGTCCCGCGGCGAACCGTTCGACGTCGATCGCACTCGGCACGACCGAGATCGGAACGCGCACGCCGAGTTCGCGCAAACGCGTTTCCATCGCGAGTGTCGGAACGACGACCGCATCGGCGGCGTTCGCGTAGCGCCGCGTCAGTTCCGTCATCGCGCGTTCGGTCGTCGCACGATCGAACGGCGCGTAGTGCGCGTAGGCATCGAGCCGCGTGTGATAGGTGAACACCAGCGGAATGCGGTGACGGCGCGCGTACGAAACGGCCATCCAGCCGGTGACGAACGGGGAATGGGCGTGAACGAGTTCGATACCGCGCACGCGCCGGCGGTCGACGGCATTGAGATACGGAACGCACAGCCGGTACGCGGTCTGGGTCGGAAGCGGGAGCGACGGAATGCGCACGACGTCGAGCGCGTCGTCGACGAAATGGGGAAAGTGCGGCGCGATCGTCGTGACGTCGACACCGTGCGCACACAGTCCGTCGCGCAGCGCGTCGATGCTCGCCACGATGCCGTTGACGATGGGCTTGTAGCACTCGGTGAAGAACCCGATACGCACGACGAGACTTCCCTTCGCCGCCGGACGCCAGCACCATCGCGGCATGCAAGCGGGCGCCTTGCGGGCGCCCGTGCGTACACCAAGGGACACCCTCTTTTCTACGACCCGGGTATTTGACGGGCCGGCGGCCGGCGTGCTACCTTACCGCTGTTCACCGTGACCCGCCGGGTCCGGGAGCATTCGACCGAGCCCTTGGCAGAGGCTCGCCGACCACCGCTACGACGTCGAGTGCGAACCACGACAGTACGGATCGTTTGATCCGCGCATAGTGGCGCGCACCCACCGCACGAGAAAGGAGTCGGATTATCGGAAACGATCATCCATCGCCGCTCGTGGCAACGAGCATGCTTTCCTTGGGTTTGCTACTCCCGTTCGGCGCCGGCACGGTGACGGACAGAGTGGCGAAGACCGTGGCCGCAGTCGCGGCACCGGGACCCGCCAAGCACGTTACGCTGATCCACGACGGACTTCCAGAAGCCATCGAAACCAAGGCCGCAACCGCCGAGGACCTCCTCACCGAACGCGGGCTGGTACGATCCACCGACGACGCGTTGAGCGTCGACCCCCAAAGCCCGGTGACCGACGGCGAGACCGTCGTCTACCGCGCCGCTCTTCCGGTGACCCTCGTGGTCGACGGGGGGACGCGGACCCTGCGAACCGCAGCCGCGACCGTCTCCGCGCTCCTCGCCCAAACCGGCGTGGTGTGGGACCGTCACGACGTCGTTTCTCCCGCCCCGGCGACCGCGGTCGAAAACGACGCGGTGGTATCGGTGCGCCACGTCGACTCGTGGACCCAGGTCGAGCGCAAGCCGCTCGCCGCCAAGATCGTGAAGCGCTACGCCTACACCCTGCCGCCCGGAAAATCGCTGCTGGTCGAACCGGGTCGTCCGGGGATCCGCGAAATCTCCTATTCCGTTACCCGTTCCGCCGACCGCAGCTCCGTCCGTAAGAAGGTCCTGGTGTCGCACGTTCTGCGGCCACCCAAGGACCGTATCGTCGCCGAGGGCGTCGGAGAGTATACCGCCCTCTCGGCGCTCGCCCAGCGCGGGATCGCCGGGACGCTCCGGCTCGCCTCGTCCGCCCTCTCGATGGTCGCCACGGCCTACACCGCGAGCTGCTCCGGCTGCAGCGGGATGACCGCCAGCGGCCGTCCGGCGGGTCACGGCGTCGTCGCGGTCGACCCGCGGGTGATCCCGCTCGGAACCCGCATGTACATCCCCGGATACGGCCATGCCGTCGCCGGTGACACCGGCGGCTCGATTCGCGGCCGCCGGATCGACCTCGGCTTCAACTCGAACGCTTCGGCGTTGCGGTTCGGCCGGCGTCCCGTCACCGTGTATCTGATCAAATAGCGGACGAACGCACTCACCCGCGCGCGCTGCTCGGCGCGCGCGGCCTGCGCCCCAAGAAGCGGCTGGGGCAGCACTTTCTCATGGACGGCGGAACGGCGACGCGCATCGCGCGGCTCGCCGTCGACGCCGCGGGCGAGCGCGTGCTCGAGATCGGGGCCGGCACCGGCGCGCTCACCGCTGCGCTGCTCCGGCTGGGCGCCGACCTCACCGCCTTCGACCTCGACCCGGAGATGGTCGCGATCCTGCAGGGGCGCGAGGACCTGCGCGGCGTCGACGTGCGCTCGGGCGACGCGCTGACGTTCGACTATGCCGGTTGGGCCGGCAGCGCCGACTGGCGCGTCGCCGGCAACCTTCCCTATAACGTCGGAACGCCGCTGCTTGTGCGGCTGGCGACCTTGGCACACCCGCCCGAGCGGATCGTCGCAATGATCCAGAAGGACGTCGCGGACCGGCTGTTGGCCAAACCCGGGACCGCGCAGTACGGCAGCCTGACGGTGGCGATCGGATTGACGATGCGAGTGGAGCGCGCGCTCACCGTACCGCCGAGCGCGTTCTATCCGCGGCCCGCAGTCGTGTCCTCCGTCGTCGTACTGCATCGGCTGGCGACGCCGGCCGCGAACGTTCGCGACCGCGTCTGGTTCGAACAGGTCGTGCGCGGCGCGTTCGCGTACCGGCGCAAGACCCTGGCGAACTCGCTTTCGCTCGCGCTCGATCTTCCGCGCGAGCGAATCGCCGCGGCGATCGCGGCGCTGCCCCTCGATCCGGACATCCGTGGTGAAGAACTCGACCTCCGCTCGTTCGCCGCTCTCGCCGACGCTCTGGCCCCGTAGCGCCTTCGCCTGGGGCCGGTCCCTGGTGCTGCTTCTCACCCTCGCCGCGGCGGTCGTCGTCGTGTTCAGCGCGTTCCTCGCGGTCTACGTCGCCTCGTACGGGACGGCGTCGCTGGCCCATCCCTCGCCGCAGATAGCGCTCCTGTCTCAGGCGATCATCTATGTGCCCGCCGTGCTCGTGCTGCTCGTCATGCTGCCGTGGGTTTCCCAACGCTCGCTGCGCGAGTTGGGGCTGCGGGCGCCGACCGCTCGCGACGTCGCCTGGGGTGTGACGGGCGCGATCGGGATGATCGTCGTGATCGAGGCCCTCGGTGCACTCGAGACCACCGTCTTCCACGCCAAGATCTCCGAACAAGCCGTCGACCTGCTCAAATCGACGCACGGCTACCTCATCTTCGTGTTCGCGGCCTTCGCGTGCGTGCTGGCGCCCTTCGTCGAAGAGCTCGTCTTTCGCGGCTTCCTCTTCAACGCGTTCCTGCGCTACGTCCCGGCACCGTGGGCGATCCTGCTGTGCGCGCTGTGCTTCGGCGGCGCGCACTTCTCGCCGACCGCGCTGCTTCCGTTGGCCGGAGGCGGCGCGGTCCTCGCCTACGTGTACTACCGCACCGGCTCGCTCACCACGTCGATGATCGCCCACGCCGGCTTCAACCTCTTCTCGATCGTCGGCCTGGTAGCGTTCAAGTTCACCTAGCGGGGACCGGTACGCCGGCGCACAGCGTCGTGCCTTGCGGCCATGTACCGATGCCCAGTGCGGCGAAGAACGCGCGCGCGTCGCGGTCGTACGCCGGACAGTAGCCGCCCTCGTTCGGATCGTATTTCGCCAGCAGCACGTGCGGGTTCGCCGCGGCGACGACGTATGCGCCCTCGGCATGGCGCGGCACGACGACGTCGTGCGTCGCGGAACGCAGCGCAACCGCGTTCGCGTACGCCGGGCGGTCGACCACGTACGGCCAGCGGCCGATCTTCAGCACCGTGTCGTTGATCGTCAGCGCGCACAGGATCGCGCAGATCAGCATCGGCGTCGCGACGCGCGGATATTTTGCGACCGCGTACGCGGCCGCGATGGCCGTTGCCGCGAAGAGCGGCGCCGTCCAGTGCGTTCCGATGCGGGCGATCGGGTACGCCCACGGACGGTTGAACGTGAGCTCCGCGATCAGCGGCGCCGCGAGCAGGACGCGCCAACGCAGCAGCAGCGGCGCGAACGCGAACGGCGCGAGCATTGCCGCGAAGAACGCCAGCTTCACCAGCGGGTCGTCGACCTGCAGCGCGTACGCCGGCTGCGAGGGCTGCGCGCCGGCGAGACGTTCCGCGACGACGAACGCTGCGCCGTTGAGAAACGCAAGCGCCGCGATCGCGTACCCGATGCGACGGTCCCACCAGATCGCGCACGCCGCCCCGAACCACAGTAAGAACAGCGCCTGATCCTCCTTGAGCCCGAGGAGCAGTTGTGCGGCGACCAGCGACGCGACGAGGCTCCGTCGCCGGACGGCGAGCGCGCCGAGCGCCGCGAGCAGCGGCACGAAGACGTTCTCCAGGAAGTTGCCGTACGCGATCCCTTGCGCGCTCGGCGAAAGCAGATAGGCGATCCCGACGATGCTCGCCGCGCGCGGCGTCGCCCCGCACGCCCGCGCGAACGCGCACAGCGCGAGCGCGGCGCCTGCGATCGCCAGCACCTGCACGACGAGCAGCGTCTGCGCGAACGGAAACAGCGCGACCAGCGGCACCAGCCCCAGCAGCACCCACGAATCGTGCACCTGCAGATGCCGCCGATACTCGGCGCCGTTCCACGATCCGCGGCCGTGCGCTTCGCCGGCGAGCCACTGCACGAACGTCCCCGTGTCGGCGCCGTAGCGCAGCGCGTAGAGCTTGTTCAGATCGAGCACGATGTAGACCGCGGCGAACACGAGGACCGCAATCGCGACCGCGCGCGTCGGTTGGATCGCCTCACGAGCACGCGCGCGAATTGGGGTCATTCCGCCGCGAGCGTTTGCTCGACGATGGCCTGCAATCGCGCGACGAAACGCTCGGGGCGGAACGTCTCGGCGTGCGCGCGTAGGCGCACCGGGTCGTACTCGGAGGGATCGAATGCCCGCAGCGCCGCGGCAAGGTCGCGCGGATCCGGACGCGCGAAGAAGACACCGGTCTCACCGTCGACGATCGTTTCGAGCGCCCCGCCCGAGGCGTACGCGATCGTCGGCCGTCCCGCGGCCGCCGCCTCGAGCGGGACGAGGCCGAAGTCTTCTTCACCAGGCAGAATCGCGGCGCGCGCGGCTCCGACGAGCGCGTTGCGCGCGGCGTCGTCGACCGTGCCGTGGAACGTCGTCGCCGTGCCGAGCGCGAGCGCTTTGAGCCGGCGCTCGTCGGGTCCCGTACCGATCACGTGCAGCGGCGCGCCGGCGATCGCGCACGCGGCGATAGCAAGATCGACGCGCTTGTACGGCAAGAGCCGCGAGACGACGACGTAGTAGCCGCCGTCGCCGGTGCCCGGCGTGAAGCGGTCGACGTCGACCGGACACGGCAGCACGTCGGCCTCGCGGCCGTACCAGCGCCGCACGCGCTCCGCGACGTTGCGCGAGTTCGCAACGAAGCGGGTCGGGCGCTGCGCCGCGCGCACGTCCCACGCCGCGAGCCGGCGCAGCAGCGGCGCGGCGACCGCGCCGATTCCGAAGCCGCCGACATAGCGCTGCGCGTCGAAGACGAAGCGCGAGACCGTGTTGATGTAACAGACGTGCACGGCGTCCGGACGCACCAGCACGCCTTTCGCCCAGGCGGTCGTCGACGAGACGACGACGTCGTACGCCGAGAGATCGAACGACTCGAACGCGCGGGGATAGAGCGGCGCATAGAGGCGAAACGCGCGTTCGCGCAGCGGGAATCGCTGCAGAAACGAGGTCCGCACGCGCTCCGCCGGGACGAGATCGCCGACCGCGCGCTCGTCGTAGAGCGCCGTGTACACGGGCGCGTTCGGCCACGCCGCGACCATGTGCGCGAAGACGCGCTCCGCGCCGCCGCGCTGGTTCAAATAATCGTGGACGAGAGCGGTGTTCAGCCGCCGGGTCCCTGCCGCGGCAGGACGAGCGCGATGTCGAAGCGCTGGAAGTAGCGCTTCGCGACCCGCTGCAGGTCGGCTGCGGTAACGGCCGCGATCGCCGGCGCCACGGCGTCGGCGGCGTCGGCCGCGAGCCCGTGGGAGACGGCGTTGCCGATCGACCACGCCCGCTCGTCGAGCGAAAGATTTTCCAGCGCCCACGCGCCGCGCGCGCTCTCTTTATAGCGCGCGAGCACCGCGGCAGCCAGCGGCTTGGCGGCGGCGCTCTTCAGCACCGCGTCCAGGGCCGCCAAACCGGCGCTGGGGTCGACCAGCCGGCCGTTAAGCCAGAGCGCCAGCTGGGCCGGCGCCGTGTCGTACCCGTAGATCGTCCCCGCTGGTCGGAACAGCGTCGGGACGGTCGTCGCGCTGGGCACGTCGAAGAGGTCGCCCAACAGCGCCCGGATGACGAGCGCCGCAGCGAAGTCGCCGTTGCCGAGCGCGGGCGCCGCAAAGCCGATCACCACGTAATTCGTGGAGACGTCGCGCCTGGTTACGATCCGTTTCGGCTGCGCGGCGAACGGCCGGGTCGCAACGGCCGGCTGGGGCGAGCTGCCCGCCGGCAGGCTAGCGGCGAGCGCGCGCGCTGCCGCCGCGGCGGCGTCTCCCGTGTTCCCGACGGCGGCTACGAGCGCGTCCCCGCGCAGGTACCAGCGGCCGAAAAACGCCCGCGCGTCACGCGGTCCAAGCCCGGCGAGCCCGGCCGGCGTCCCGAGCGGCGGCATCCCCGCCCCCCCGCGGTAGTAGGAGGAGCGCAGCATCTGCAGGCCGACCAGACGGGGGTCGCCGTCGGCGTCGATGATCCGTTCGCCGAGCGCCGACCGCGCGGCGGCGAGCAGCGGTCCGTCGAACGACGGTGCGCCCAGCACGCGCGCGAAGAGCGCGGCAAGCGCGGCGAGGGCCGCGGGCTGTGCCTCGAGCTCGAAGCGCACGTATTGTCCGCTGACGGCATAGCTGAGCGAGCCGCCGCGGGCTTCCACGGCGTCGATCAGCGGAACGCCGTCGACCGGCACGTGCAGCAGCGACTCGGCGGTCAGCGCGGCGAGACCGTTCTGCGCCGGCGTTTGGCGGTCCAGCCCGGCCCGCACGAACAATTCGATACCGACCAGCGTTGCGCCGGGATCGGGGCGGACGTACCCGGCGGCGCCGCCGAGGTCGATCGTCGCGGACGGGGTCGCCGCGGGCGCCCCCAACGGGGCCGACAGCACGGCGAGCGCCGCGCCGAGCGCGACCCAGCGCCTCATGCCGGCTTCTTCATAGCGGCCTTCGCCTTGCCCAGGGTGACCACGGCGGGCGGGGTTGCCAGGTAGCGGCCGACGGCGGCCGCTACGGCCTCCGGCGTCAGCGCCGCGGCCAGCGAGAAGTAGCGGCCGGTCGCCCCGCCTTCGGCCGGCGCGTAGGCGGGATCGCCCTCGACGGTGTACCAGCCGTACGTGTCGGCGAGTTCGGCGGGGGTCTGCAGCTCGCTGAGCAGATGGTACACGAACGCCGCCCGCGCGGCGGCGAACCGCGCCGACGCCATCGGCTTGGCCGCGCCGGCGACGGCGGCCTCGACCAGCGGGCGCACGGCGTCGGCGTCCTCCCCGCTGATCGTCACGAGGAAAACGCCCGGGTTGCGATAGGTGACGAAGCGGCCGGTGACGGATGCCTTGCGGGAACCCACGGCTTTCTGCACGGCTCCGCTTCGCGAGCCGAACAGGGCGTCGGCGACGAAGTCGAGCGCGGTCGCGGCGGCCTCATCGGCGATCGGCGGGCCGCTCCAGGCGAAGCCGACGCCCTCGACGTTGGCCTGGCGGGTGACCGGGGACGGCGAAGGGCGCGGCACCGCGGGTGCGGGCGACTCCACGGAGGCTTGCGCGCCGTCGCGGCGCGCCACCGCGCCGAGCGCGCCGGCGTCGACGTTTCCGGTCAGCACCAGGATCGCGTTGGCCGGCCGGAAGGCCCGCTCGGCAAACGCGCGGACGGAAGCCAGCGGAATCGCGGCGATCTCCTTCGGGGCGGCAAGGAGTCCGGCGTGAAACGGGCCGTCGGCGAAGAGCGACCCTGCGAGGGCGTCCTCGATCGCGGCGGAGGGCTCGTATGCACGGTAAGCAAGGTCCTGGGCGACCTCGCGCTGAGCGACCTGCAGCCCGGCGGCGTCGGCGACCGGAGCGAAATAGTCGGAGGTCATCGCCCGCACGACCTGCGCGACGCGGTCCGGCGCGACGAGCGCCGTGATCGCCACGCTGTCGGGGTACGCGCTGACGCTGAGCCGCCCACCGGCACGCTGGATCAGCCGGCCGAGCGGGGTCCCGGTGATCGGAGTGGAGGCCGCGACGGTCGTCGCCGCCAGCCGCGCGAGTCCCGGCACCGGATTCGTCTCGAAGCCGGTCGCCGGAGCGCGATACCACAGGGCGACCGCCGCCGCCGGCTGAGCCGGGTCGGGGCGCAGCTGATAGGTGACTCCGCTCGGCAGGGTCCCGGTCGAGCCCGGCGCCTCCTGGGCGCCGGCCGCCGTCCCCAGCCCACCGACGAGAAGGGCCGCGACACTCATCGCGGCCCTCAACACTCGCCGGGGTTCGTTCACGCGGGCTCCGGAGAGATCGTCGGAGGGAGCCGCTTGGGACGCTCGGGGCGCAGTTCCGGCTCGACCGGAGCGGACGCCGCGAGGGGCAGGCCGGCCGGCGGTTCGCCTTCGGCCGGCTTTTCGGGCGGCCACTGTTTGTTGGCGAGAATCGCCAGCACTTCTTCCGCCTCGACGGTCTCGTGCTCGAGCAGCGAGTTGGCCATCCGCTCGACCTTGTCCCAATTGACTTCGAGGATCTTGCGGGCATCGGCGTAGCACGAGTCGATGATCTTGCGAACCTCGGCGTCGATCTTGCCGGCGATCTCCTCGGAGTAGTTGCGGTCGTCGCCGAAGTCGCGGCCGAGGAACACCTGGTGATTGCCGCGTCCGTATTGGATCGGCCCCAGCGTGTCCGACATCCCGTACTGCGTCACCATCCGGCGCGCGAGCTCGGTGGCTTTCTCGAAGTCGTTCGACGCGCCGGTCGTGACGTCACCGAACTTGATCTCTTCGGCGATCCGTCCCGCGACGAGCCGTTTGATCAGCGCGAGCAATTCGTTCTTCGTTTGCGAGTGACGATCGTCGTCCGGCAGCGACCAGGTGATGCCGAGCGCCATCCCGCGCGGGATGATCGTGACCTTGTGCACCGGATCGGAGTTGGGCGTCAATCCGCCGACCACCGCGTGGCCCGATTCGTGATACGCCGTGTTCTCTTTTTCGCGCTGCGACATCACGACCGACTTGCGTTCGGGACCGACCATGACGCGGTCGATCGCTTCATCGCAGTCGTTCATCTCGATGACGGACTTGTTGCGCCGCGCGGCGAGCAGCGCCGCTTCGTTGAGCAGATTCTCCAGATCCGCGCCGGAGAATCCCGGCGTGCGGCGCGCGAGCGTCTCGAGCGAGACCTCTTTGGAGAGCGGCTTGTTCTTGGAATGAACTGCGAGAATCGCCTGGCGGCCGCGCACGTCGGCGCGATCGACCACGATCTGGCGGTCGAAACGGCCGGGGCGCAGCAGCGCCGGATCGAGCACGTCGGGGCGGTTGGTGGCGGCGATCAGGATGACGCCGGTGTTCTGATCGAACCCGTCCATCTCGACGAGGAGCTGGTTGAGCGTCTGTTCGCGCTCGTCGTGACCGCCGCCGAGGCCGGCGCCGCGCTGGCGGCCGACCGCGTCGATCTCGTCGATGAAGATGATGCACGGCGCGGACTTCTTGGCCTGCTCGAAGAGGTCGCGCACGCGCGACGCGCCGACGCCGACGAACATCTCGACGAAATCGGAACCCGAGATCGAGAAGAACGGCACGCCCGCTTCGCCGGCGATCGCCCGCGCGAGCAGCGTCTTACCCGAACCCGGCGGTCCCAGCAGCAGGACGCCCTTGGGGATGCGCGCGCCGAGTGCCTGGAACTTCTTGGGGTACTTGAGGAACTCGACGACTTCGCCCAGCTCTTCTTTCGCCTCTTCGACCCCGGCGACGTCGGCGAAGGTCACCTTCGGCCGGTTCTCGCTGAGGAGCTTGGCGCGCGAACGCCCGAACGAGAGCGCCTGGCTCCCGCCGCTCTGTGCCTGGCGCAGGATGAAGATCAGCAGCAGCGCCATGATGATGAACGGGACGAACTGCAGGACGTAGCCGATGAGCGGCGTCGACTGCGAGTTGACGACCTTGATGTCCACGCGCTCCCTGCGGAGCTCGGGGATCAGCGTCGTGTCGTCCGGCATCGTCGTGGTGAGCTTGGTACCGTCGGTCAGGTCGCCCGAGATTTCCCGGCCGGAGATCGTGACGGACTTCACTCGATGCTGCTGGACATCGCTGTAGAACTGCGAGTATGAAAGCGGTGCGCTCGTGGTTCCGCCGACGATCAGCTTATCCACGATGAAGATCACCAGGATGAAGATGCCGAGGACGACGAGGATGCTTTTGAGATGCTTACCCATGCGTTGCGAGACCCTTTTACCGTTCTTTCCTTAGAACGTTTCTCGGAAGAGGCGGTTCCGACTTGAACATGTCTCGCGCCGAAATGGTGGCAGCCTCACTCGGGGAGGACCTCGGGCCGGAGCTTCGCGAGATAGGGGAGAGTCCGATACCGTTCCTGATAGTCCAGACCGTACCCTACGACGAATTCGTCCGGGCAGGTCAGTCCCGTGTATTCTACCGCGACGTCGATAGCCCGGTGATACGGCTTGTCCAGCAGGACCGCCGCCGCGAGCGAGGCGGGCTGGCGGTTGCTGAGCATCGCCCGCAGGTAGTGCAGGGTGTGGCCGTTGTCGATGATGTCCTCGACGATGATCACGTGGCGGCCCTCGATCGCGTGCGTGGTGTCCTGAATCAGCCGCACCTCGCCGCTGGAGCGGTGGGCGTTGCCGTATGAGGACACCGCGATGAAATCGAGCTGCACGTCGGTTGGACCGCCGGGCGCCTCGGCGATGGCCCGAGCGAGGTCCGCGGTGACGAAGACCGCGCCCTTCAGCACGCCGACCAGGACGATCGAACGCCCGGCATAGTCGCGGGCGATCGCCTCGGCCATGCGCCGGATCGCCTGGGCGAGTTCGTCGGACGAGATCACCACGCGATCGATGCCGGGTGGGAGCGTCTGCTGCATCACCGCGTCTTCGTTGCCGTCGTCGCCGCCGTCCCCTTCAAATCAGCTCACTTCAAGCCCGGCTGCTGGTCCTGTGCGAAAGGGTCGACCGGCAACGCTACCGCCGCTTGCGCGTCGATGTCGGCAAAGCTTGCGTCGCGCAGCTTCCCTTCGCGACGCAGGTGCTCACGGACCCCGCGCCGTCTCGCGGCGAGCGCGTTTCCCTCGAGCTCATCGCGAACGATCTCCGCGCACCGCGCAATCGCCGCGTCGAGGTGCGGGAACTCGCGCCGCAGTTCGGCGAGCATCGGGCGCAGGGCGTTGCGGCGATACCGGCGGTCCTCATTCGACGGATCGATGGCGCACGGCAGCGCACTGCGGCGCAGCTCTACGGCGAGCTGCGCGCGAGTCGCGCGCAGCACCGGGCGGATCAGATCGACGCTGCCCGCGAGCGGCCGCACTGGCGGCATGCCGGCCAATCCCGCCGGCCCCGTTCCCCGAAACAGCGCGAGGAGCACCGTCTCCGCCTGATCCTCGGCCGTGTGCGCGGTCGCGACCAGCGGTGCGTTCAGTTCGGCAGCCAGCGTCGCAAGGGCAGCGTAGCGCGCCTCGCGCATCGTCGCTTCGTCGTCGCGCTCGACGAAGGGACGGAGCACGCGCACCGGCCGGCCGAGGCGCGCGGCGACGGAAAGCACGACGCACTCGTCCTGCGCCGCGCTCGCACGCCGTCCGTGATCGACGTGCGCGAGCACGATCTCGTAGCCGTCTTCGCGCGCCAGGCGGTCAAGCAGCGCGGCCAGCGCGACCGAATCGGGGCCGCCCGAGCACGCAACGACCACGCACGCGCCCGGATCGGGGCGCAGCACGCGCCGAACCACGGCGTCAAGAGCGCGTTCGGGGCGAGCGCCGCGCATTGTCTTAGGGTCCCTTAGCGGCTGACCGAGCGGGCGATCTCGCGCTCGACGTCGCGCGCTTGAATGTCTCGACGGCGATCCCACAGCTTCTTGCCCTTCACGAGCGCGAGCTCGATCTTCACGCGTCCGTTCTTGAAGTAGAGCCGCCACGGAACGAGCGTGAGCCCTTTCTCGGCGGCCCGTCCGGCGAGCCGCTCGATCTGTTCGCGGTGGAGCAGCAGCTTGCGCGGCCGGTTCGGCTCGTGGTTGAAGTACGATCCTTCCTTGTAGGTCGGAATCGTGAGGTTGAGCAGCCACAGCTCGTCGTCTTTGACGCGCGCGAACGCCTCGTTGATCGACAGGTTGCCGCGGCGGATCGTCTTGATCTCCGTGCCCAGCAGCGCGACGCCCACTTCGAGCGACTCGAGCTTCTCGTATTCGTGGCGAGCCCGGCGATTGTCGAACGACGGCTCAGGGGCTTTCGCCGCCTGCTCCGCCTTGGCGGCGACGCGGGCTTGTTTCATGCGCGCCATTACGGCCCGCCCACGATCGGCGCGGCATCCGGGATGCCGTAGCGTTCTTTTCCGAGCGGCCCGCGCGAGACGAACGAGCCTTCGGCGCTGGCGAGCAGCGTGCCGTCGGCGAACGCCACGCTCGCTTTGACGCCGATGACCTGGCGGCGCTTCCAGAGCACCTCGCCGCGCACGACCAGCGGACGGCCGAGCAGCACCGCCCCGCGGAAGCGCACTTCCGTCGATGCGGTGACGGCGCGCTCGCCGATCGCTCCGCAGGCGTGCGCCATCGCTTCGTCGAGCAGCGTCATGACGATGCCGCCGTGCGCGATGCCTTGCCAGCCTTGGAAGCGCTGCGGCAGCGTGATCTCGGCCCGCACGCCGCGCTCGCCGTCGGGTTCGAAGCGCAGGTGCATCCCATCCGCGCTGTACGGCCCGCACGCGAAGCAGCGGCCGTCGTCGATGAACACCTCGGTCACTTCTTCTTCTTCTTGGGCGCCGGCGACCCCGACGGCGACGGCGCCGCGGATGACGGGGCCTTCCCGTAGTCGCCGTTGTCGATCTTCTTGAGCAGCGTGTTCGCAAACGCGACGTCCGTGCCGGCGGTGATCGACGCCTTCAGCACGCGGCGCGCTTCGTCGGGCCGCTTGTCGTCGAGATAGATGCGCGCCAGGAGCGTGTAGCCGTGCTGGCCGGATTCGCCCACCCCGCCGACGTCCGCCGTCAGCCCGCGCATCGCGTACGTCACCGCAGCGTCGTATTGCTTGAGATCGTGCAGCATCGAGGCGATGTGGAAATAGATGTCGGCGTAGTCGGGGACGAGGTTGGGGATGTCGATCACCGTCGTGAGGGCGCGCTGCGGATCTTTGAGATCCTCTTGGTAGATCAGCGCGAGATACTCGCGCGCCAGCACGTTCTGCGGATCGACGGCGAGGGCTGCGACGAACTCCGTCTTGGCGCGATTCGTGCTGCGTTCGCCCTCGCGCATGATCCCCAAGCCCGTATGGGCCGACTGCGAGAGCGGATCGAGTCCGACCGCCAGATTGAGCTCTTCGCGCGCGTCGAGGTTGCGATCGCGGCCGGTCAGCGAGGCGAACATGTACGAGAACGCCAGCCGTACGTGCGCGGGCGCGCTCTTGGGATTTTTCGCCAGCGCATCTTCTTCGGCATCGATGAGGGCGGTGAGGTCGGCCGGCTTCTGCGCGGCGGCGGCGTTGAGCAGCGAGAGCGCGAGGGTGTTGTCCGGCACGACGGCGAGCGCGGCTTCGAAGCCGCGCCGCGCAGCGCCGAAGTCGCGCTCGTAGAAGGCGCGCAGCCCCGCACCGAGCGGCACGGTGAACGCCGGATTCAGATAGTCGTTCCGCGCCGCGATTGTGAGCGGCTTCGGCGCGGGCGGAGGCGTCGCCGCCGAGGCGGGGACGGCGCACGAGAGGGTCAGCGCGAGCGAAAGAACACGGCGGAACACAAGGCTCTCGTGTTCCGGCCCCCTGCGGCGACTTCCGCCCGCCGCGCTCGCGCCAGAAAGCAGGACGAGCAGGCCGGCTAGCGGCCGAACTGGAGCCGGCGCGCCAGCGCGTCGGGGAGATGTGCCGTGTGGATCTTCGCCTGGACCGCGCCGATCGGATAGTCCACCCGTTCGACGCGCACGGTGCGCGCGGCGGCATCGTAGAAACCGAACGACGCCTGCGGGTTGAGATCGCGCGGCTGTCCGACGCTGCCGACGTTGACCAGATAGCGCACGCCCTCGCGCAACGCGACCTCGCCGCCATGCTGCAGGTGCGTATGATCGATCGTGCCGTCGGGGTTGAGCTCGTACACTTCGGCGATGTGCGTGTGACCGATGAAGATCAGCGGCGCGTCGGTCGCTGCGAAGGCGCGTGCCGCAGCCGCTTTGTCGAGGATGTATTCGAAGTAGTTCACGGGCGCACCGTGGACCAGCAGAAACTCCGGCATGCGGAACTCGTAGCCGAGCTTGTCGAGCCACCGGCGATTCTCGTCGGAGAGGACGCCTTGCGTCCACCGCATCGCCTCGCGTGCGGACGGGTTGAAATACGCTACGCCGAAATCGTCGATCGCGGCGACGTCGTGATTGCCGAGCACGACCGCGGTGGCGCGCTCGCGAATCCGTTCGACGCACTCGTTGGGGTTGGGCCCGTAGCCGACGATGTCGCCAAGGCAGAGCACCGCATCGTCGTCGCGGATCAGCGCGAAAGCGGCTTCGAGCGCATCGAGGTTCGAGTGGACGTCCGAGAGGACGGCATACCTCACCCAGCGACCTTCTCGCGCACCCGGTCGAGCGCCTCGCCGAACCGCTCGGCGAATGCGGCTCGCTCGGCGGGGGTGCCCACGGTCACCCGGATGTAGCCGTCGAGCGGCGGCGCCCACGGCTTGCGCACGAACACGCCGAGCTCGAGCAGGACGCCGACCATCGCTTCGGCCTCCTCGCGCGTCCCGATCCCGATGCAGACGAAGTTGGTCGCCGACGGCGGGGCGGCCAGCGCGTGACGCGCGGCGAGGGCACGGTACTCGTCACGGCCGCGTGCCACCTCGGCGATGACCCCCCGCAGGAAAGCGTCGTCCTCGAGCGCGGCGAGCGCGCCGATTTGCGCGGTGCGATTGACGCCGAAATGCAGCCGCAATTTCTGGAACGCGGCGATCGCGTCCGCGGAGGCCAGCGCGTAGCCGATGCGCGCGCCGGCCATCCCGTACGCTTTCGAGAAGGTGCGCGTGCGAATCGTGCGCGGATCGATCACGTCGGGCGGCAGCTCGTCGCGCGGCACGAAGTCCGCGTACGCTTCGTCGAGGAACAGCAGCACGTCGTCGGGCAGCGCTTCGCGCAGCGCCGCCAGCGTCGCGCGATCGACGAAGGTGCCCGACGGGTTGTCGGGATTCGCGACGTAGACGAGCTTCGCGCCGGAGCGCTTCACCGCATCGACGATCGCCTCGGGGACGATGCCGCCGTCGGCGTCGGCTTGCGCGAACTCGGGCCGCGCGCCGTAGGCGTTCAGATGGTAGAACAGCGTCGGGTACGTTCCGCGAGTCGCCACGCAGGCCTCACCCGGGCCGCAGTACGCCCGCACGATCAGCCCCATCAGCTCGTCGATCCCGCTCGCGATCACGATCTCCTCGACCGCGCAGTTGTGCCGCAGGGCGAGCGCGGAACGCAGCGCGATCGACTCCGGGTCGCCGTACCACGAGGTCAGGTTGACCGCTTCGCGCATCGCGGCGATCGCACGCGGCGAGGGCCCGAACGCGCTTTCGTTGGCGCCGAGGCGCAGCAGGCTCGTGCGGCCGACGCGCCGCGCCAGCTCTTCGGGCGCGACGAAGGGGGTCATAGGCGGCACCGCAGCGACCAGCGGGATGGGGTGCGGAAGGCGGGGCGGCGAGGTCACGGACGTTCGACCCGGATGCGATCGACGACGTTGCGGATCCCGTCAGTCCCGCGCGCCGCCGCGATGATCCGCGCTTTCGTCTTCCCGTCGGCGACGGTGCCGGCCAGCGTCGCCACGCCGCCGTCGACCGTTACCGTGACGTGCTGAAGGCCGGCCTGCGCGGTGTACGCCGTCGCGACCCGGGTGGCCAGCGCCGCGTCCGCGATTCGACGTCCCGGCCGCGGCCCGTGCGGGTCGACGCGGAGCTCGTCGACGACCTGCTTCACGCCGGTGACCGCGCGCGCCGAAGCGACGACCCGGCGCTGTGCCGCGGCGTCGCGCACCGATCCGCGCAAGGTGACGACCCCGTCGCGCGCCGCGACGCCTAGCGTCGTCGCCGAATCCGGGTCGTCGGCGGTGAGCGTCGCTTTGACGGCGGTGACGACCAGCGCATCGCGCAGCACCTCGGTCGCAACGCGCGTGCCGAACGGCTCGGGCGCCCGCTCCGTCCCGCCGCACCCGGCGAGCATCCCGATCACGGCGGCGAGGAGCAGCCCGCGGCTCATCCTCCGCCCCCGTAGCGAACGAGCTCGAGCGGTTCGCCCGCCTCGATGCGCGCGTTCTTGGGGCCGACGACGACGTAGCCGTCGGCACGGGCCAGCAGGCTGGTGTGCGAAGACCGCAGCGCCAGCGGCCGGGCACCGGCTGCTTCGAGCACCGCCGGAACGTACCACGTCCAGCCGGCCCGGCCGTCGAACGGGACGGCGGCGAGAGTGGCCACCGTCGACCGCCGTGCCGCCGTCTCGCCGGTCAGCGCGCGCACGACGTGCGAGGCGATCGCGTCGAGGATCGTCAGCGCGCTGGTCGGATTTCCGGGCAGGCCGATCACCGGGCGCGCGCCGATCGCGGCCAGGACCGTCGGCTTGCCGGGCTTGACCTTGATCCCGTGGACCACGACGCCGGGCGGACCGAGCCGGTCGATCGCGCCGGGGACATGATCGCGGACACCGACCGACGAGCCCCCGGTCAGGACGACCGCGTCGGCTCGCTCCAGCCCCTCCGCGATGCGCGCCGCGATCGTCTCCAGCTCGTCGGCGGCGCGCGGCAGGTGCAGGATCTCGCAGCCGAGCGCGGCCAGCCCACCGGCGATCGCCCACCGGTTGGAGTCGCGAATCTGGCCGGTGCCGGGCTGCGCTCCGGTATCGATCAGCTCGTCGCCGGTCGAGACGACCGCGATCCGCGCTCGACGAAACACCGCCACCTCGGCCTGCCCGAGCGTGGCGAGAACGGAGAGCTCGGCCGCCCCGATCCGGCGGCCGGCCCGCAGCACCACGTCGCCCACCGCCATGTCGTCGCCGCGCGGAGTCAGGTAGGCCCACGGGGCGGGCGCATTGCGCGGGCGCACCAGATCGTCCTCCTCCTCCGCGTCCTCGATCGGCAGCACCGCGTCGGCGCCGTCGGGCAGCACGCCGCCGGTTGGGATGCGCATCGCCTCGCCCGCCTCGAGGGACCGCGGCGGCGCGGCCCCCATCCTGATCGTTCCGACGATCCGGCGCGGCGCCGTGCCGTCGGCGGAGCGCACGGCGAACCCGTCCATGGTGGAGCGGTCGTCGGCCGGGTAGGGCGCGTCGGCGGCGGCATCCTCGGCCAGGATCCGGCCGACGGCCGAGTCCAGCGGAACCCGCTCGATCCCGCTCGGCTTCGGCCGCACCGCGGCCAGATACGCCGCCACCGCCTCGTCGGGCGAGAGCAGCAGCTCCGCTTCGAAGGTCGTGCCCGGCTGCATCGCTCGCATCCCGGTTGCTTCGACGCGGGGATGGAGTAGGACCCCGCCGGACCGCCGCGTAACGGCGCGCGGTCGTGCTGAATCTCGAGCTGCTGCGCCGCGAACCCGATCACGTCCGCATCGCCTCGCGCCGCCGCGGAATCGGCGTCGAGTTCGTCGATCGCGTGCTCGAGCTCGATCGGGAGCGCCGCGCGGCACTGACCGCCGCCGAATCGGCCAAGGCCGAGAAGAACGCGCTGACCGCCGAAATCTCCCGAGCGCCGGACAAGAAGGCCGCCGCGGCCGAGCTGCGTCCCAAAATCGCCGCGCTCGACGAGCGGATCGCCGCGGCCGGCGCGGGGGTTCCGGCGCTCGAGGAGCAGATCGCGGCGGCGCTGTCCGAGGTTCCGAACCTGCTCGACCGCGTGGTGCCGGACGGCGACACCGAAGCGCTCAACGTTCTGCAGCGGACATGGGGCGAGCCGCCGGCCTTCCCGTTCGCGCCGAGGGCGCATTGGGAGATCGGCGAGGCGCTCGGCATCCTCGATTTCGAACGAGCGGCGAAGCTCTCGGGCACGCGCTTTTCGATCTTGCGCGGGGCCGGCGCGCGGCTCTCGCGCGGGCTCGCCCACTTCTTCCTCGATCGCGCGGCGCGCAACGGCTACGTCGAGATCAACCCGCCGCTGCTCGTTTCGCGCTCGACGATGTGGGCGACCGGCCAGCTCACCAAGTTCTCTGATCAGATGTACGCGTTCGAAGGCGACGGCGAGAACGAGGCGCTCTACCTGATCCCGACTGCGGAGGTGCCGCTGACCGCGCTGCACCGCGACGAGATCCTCGCCGCCGATTCGCTGCCGGTGCGCTATACCGCGCACACGCCGTGTTTCCGCAAAGAAGCCGGCGCCGCGGGCCGCGACACGCGCGGACTGATCCGCCAGCACCAGTTCGAAAAGGTCGAGCTCGTGTGGCTGACCGAACCCGAGCGTTCGTTCGACGATCTCGAGACGCTGACGCGCAACGCCGCCGGACTGCTCGAAGAGCTTGGCCTCGCGCATCGGGTCATGCTGCTGTGCGCCGGCGACACCGGCTTCAACGCGGCCAAGACCTACGACATCGAAGTGTGGCTGCCGGGCTCGGATGCGTACCGTGAAGTCTCGTCGTGTTCGAACTGCACCGATTTCCAAGCGCGCCGCAGCGGGATCCGTTTCCGCCGCGACGCGAAGGCGAAGCCGGAGTTCGTGCACACGCTCAACGGTTCGGGATTGCCGATCGGACGCGTCCTCGCAGCGCTGCTCGAGAACGGCCAGCGCGCCGACGGCGGCGTCGATCTGTCGCCCGTCCTGCACGCGTTCGCCGGTTTCGGTTCGATCGAACCCGACGGAAGCGTTCGCTGATTGCGATGAATGAGGCCGTCGCACGGGCCGTCGCCGTGCTGCGGGCCGGCGGCGTCGTCGCGCTTCCGACCGAGACCGTCTACGGACTCGCCGCCGACGTCACGAATTCCGCCGCGATCGCGCGCGTCTACGCGATCAAAGGACGCCCGCCGGATCACCCGCTGATCGTGCACGCGCACGATCTCGCCGCGCTCGACGGGTACGTCGCGCACGCCCCTCAGGCACTGCGCGCTCTCGCGGCGGCGTTCTGGCCCGGTCCGCTGACCGCGGTCGTCGAGCGCGGCGAACGCACGCCGCGCAGCGTCACCGGCGGCCAGGACACGGTCGCCGTGCGCGTCCCCGATCACCCGCTCGCGCTAGCGATCCTGGCGGGCTTCGGCGGCGCGCTCGCCGCACCGTCGGCCAATCGCTTCGGGCGCATATCGCCGACGACCGCGGAACACGTACGTGCCGACCTCGGCGACGAGGTCGACCTGATCGTCGACGGCGGTCCGGCCGCGGTAGGCGTCGAGTCGACGATCGTCGATCTCACGGGCACCGTCCTGGCCGTGCTGCGCGCCGGCGCGATCACCGCATCGCAGCTCGGCGCGGTGCTCGGGGTGCCGGTCGTCACGCGCGTCGGCGGTGCGGTCCGCGCACCCGGAACGCTCGCGTCGCACTATGCGCCGCGCGCGCGCGTCGTGCTCGCCGGCGAAGCCGCGCACGAGGACGCCGCCCGCGCGCTCGCGCAACGCGGCGAGCGCGTCGCGGTGCTCACGCTTCCGCCCGACCCAGAGCGTGCGGCGCGCGACCTCTACGCGACGCTACGCGCGCTGGACGCCCAGGGGTACGACACGATCGTGGCGACGCTACCGCCCGACACCGAGGCGAACGCCGCGGTCCGCGACCGGCTCATGCGCGCGTCCGCGCCGCGATAGCGCGCAGTTCGTCCTTCGCCCCCTCGAGGATCGACTTTCGCTCGGCGGAGAGATTCGCGCCTGCGCGGTTGATGTAGAACGTCAGCATCGACATCGCCGAGCGGTAGGGCGACGACGCCTTTCGGCGGCGTGACTGCTGTGCGTCGCGCAGCAGTTCGCGCGCGATCGCTTTGGGATCGTCCAGCGCGAACGTCCCGCCGGGGATGTCGAGCGCGTTGCTCGTCCGGGTCACCTGGTCGGACCACTTCCGTTGCGTTGCCATGACCCATCGATACCCGCCGGGAAGCAGCGCCGCATGCTCCGTCTGCTCGCGCTCGCGCTTGCCTGCCTCCTCGCCGGCGTCCCCGCCCAAGCGGCCGCGCCGACCCGAGCGGCGCTCTCGACGCTCGACGTAATCGCGCTCGAGATCGGGTACACGACGGTGCTCGCGCGCTACTACAAGCCCGTCGACCCGTCGGCACTCTACGCCGGCGCGCGCCGCGGTTTGATCGCCTACCTGAAGACGCGCGGCATCGGCCAGCCGGCGCTGCCGCCGGCGCCCGCGCGCGCCGACCGTTACGCCGCCGAAAATGCGATCGCGCGCGACGTCGCACTCGCGGTGAACCGCTACGGGACGCGCGTGCGCACGGGAGATCTGATCGATGCGACGATCGCGGGCGAGCTGGCGGCGCTACACGACCCGTATTCGCTGCTGTTCAAACCGGCCGCATACAAGCAGTTCGTCGGATTCCTCGACGGCCGCGCCGTCGGCGGCATCGGTGCCGAACTCGACGTCGACCCGCAGACGCACGCGGTGCGCATCGTCGACGTTTTCCCGGGCAGCCCGGCGGAGGCCGCCGGACTCTTACCCGGCGATCTCATCGTCGCGATCGACGGCAACCCGCCGCCGGCCGGAGCGCCGGCCGCCGTCTCCGCGGCGCTGCGCGGCGCGGCCGGCAGCACCGTGCGGATCACGCCCTCGCGCAACGGCGTCGCGCGCGAGCCCCTGGCGCTCGTGCGCCGCGCGATCGTGCCGCCGGACGTGACGGGCCGTGCGTTCGACGGCGGGATCGGGTACGTGCGGCTGCGCTCGTTCGGCGCGCAGTCGGCGAAGCAGCTCGACGCTGTGCTGACGCGGCTGCGCACAGCCGGCGCGCGTGCGTTCGTCCTGGATCTGCGCGCGAACGGCGGCGGCTACCGCGACGACGCGATCGCCGTCGCGTCACACTTCGTTCACGGCACGATCGTCACCACGCAAGAGCGCGGCGGTGCGCCGGCGGTCTTCGCCGCGAAACCGACCACGCCGCTGCTCGGCGCGCCGCTCGCGGTGCTCGTCGACGGCGACACGGCGTCCGCGGCGGAGATCGTCGCCGCCGCGGTGCAGGACGCGCACGCGGGGACCGTGATCGGCTCCAAAACCTTCGGCAAGGGTTTGGTGCAGGAGACGTTTCCGCTGCCGGACGGCGGCGCGATCAAGCTGACGACGGCGCAGTATCGTACGCCGGCCGGTCGCGACATCGACCGGGTCGGAATCACGCCGGACATCGCCGTTACCCAGTCCTCGGACGCGCATCCCGGCGAAGCCGGCCACGATCCGCAGCTCGACCGCGCGCTCGCGCTCCTCGCCCAGCCGTGACGGCTAGCTAGCGTTCGAGCTCGCCGGCGGTCGGCGCCGCCAGCGGTGTCGCTAGCGAGGCGGACAGCGTCGATGCGTCCGGAAGCGGCGTTACTTCATCGAGGGGCCGTTGCAGCGCGACGATCATCGCACCGTCGCGCAACGTCGTCACGCCGCGTATCTCCCAGCCTTGCGAGCCCAGCAGCGCGAGGGTTGGGTCGACCTCCCCGAGCGCGGCCGCCTCTGGGCTCAGCGGGTGGAAGGCGAACTCGAAACGGCCTCGCATGGCCGTCCTCCTACTTGCCTAGCGTCGGCGTCTTACGCGCCAGCCGCAGCACCGATTCGTCGACACCGTACCGTGCGAGCGACTCGAACGGAACCCAAGCGAGGTCGTTCGATTCGCTGCTCACCAGAAGCGGCTCCGCCGGATCCGCTTCGAGCGCAAAGCGCACGTCGTAGTGATCGTGGGCCGGTTCTTCGCCGCGCGCCGGAATCGGATGAACGTCGACGTCGTAGATCCCATCGCTCGCGAAGCGCAGCGAGCGCAGGCCGGATTCTTCGCGCGCTTCGCGCATGGCCGCGCGGCGCACGTCGACGTCCCCCTCGACGTGCCCGCCGAGCTGCATCCACCGGCGCAATTTCCGATGATGGGTCAGCAGCGCGCGTCCTCGCGCCGGATCGACGATCCAGGTCGACGCGGTGACGTGGCCGATCGTCAGCGTGCGCTCGAACGCGTCCGGGTTGTTCGTGACGAAGGCGACGAAGCGATCGCGCATCATCGCTTCGTGCGGATCCACCGGTTCGTAGGCGCGCAGTTCCGCCACGAAGTCGTGGCGCGGATCGAACGCCGGAATGCGGTGCACCGGCCCCGCGTACCACGCAACGATGGCGAACCCTTCGAAGGCAACCGGGGAACGGGTCGGCAAAGGCAGGGCATATGGATACGACGCGCGGGACCTCGCGGCGCAACCTCCTGACCGGCGCGGCGAGCGCGCTCGCCGCCGCGACGGTCGCGGGAAACCCCACGCCGGCGGGCGCTGCGACGGGCGCCGGCGGTACGCCGTGGAGCGCCGAGTACTGGGCGCGAAAAGGTGCGGTCGAGCTCTACCTGTATCGCAAGCGCGGCAGCGCTCCGCCGCCCCAGAACGGCAAGGGCGCGTCGTTGCCGGTGCTCTTCCTCGTCCACGGTTCGTCGTTCTGCGGCCGCTCGACCTACGATCTCACAGTCCCCGGCGCGCCGGGATACTCGATGATGGACGTCTTCGCCGGACTCGGCTACGACGTCTGGACGCTCGACCACGAGGGGTACGGCCGCTCGTCGCGCACCGCGGGAAACTCCGACATCGCGAGCGGCGTCGCCGACTTGGCCGCCGGGATGGAGGTCGTGCGGCGCGAGACCGGCGCGGAACGGGCGCACTTCCACGGCGAGTCGTCCGGCGCGATCCGTAGCGCGGCGTACGCGTCGGCCGCCCCCGAGCGCGTCGATCGTCTGGCCTTGAGCGCCTTCACCTACACCGGGGCGGGCGCGCCGACGCTCGCGCAGCGCGCGAAGGACGTCGAATTCTTCCGCACGCACAACCGCCGTCCGGCGGGACGCGAACTCTACCGCAGCATCTTCACGCGCGACAAACCCGGCACGGCCGATCCGCGCGTCGGCGACGCGATCGCCGACGCGGAAGCGCCGTACGGCGGCTCCGTGCCGACGGGCACGTATCTCGACATGGTCACGAAGCTGCCGCTCGTCGATCCCGCCAAAGTGCTCGCACCGGTGCTGATGCTGCGCGGCGAGTACGACGGGATATCGACCGAGGACGACTGTCTCGCGTTCTACCGGCAACTCCCCAACCGCGACCGGCAGTTCGTCACGCTGCCGGGTTCGGCGCACTCGCTGGTGCTCGGCTACAACCGCGCGCGCTTCTGGCACGCGCTCGACGCCTTCTTGCGCCCGCCGGCGCGCGAGGATCGCCTCAGTTAGCCCGGCACCAGCGGGACGTCGCTGACGACGATACCGTCGTCGTCGCTGTAGAGCCACGCGCCCGGCTTGAACAGCACGCCGCCGAACGAAACCGGAACGTCGACCGCACCGATGCCGCGCTTCGCACTCTTCATCGGATTCGACCCGAGCGCTTTGATCCCCAGATCCAACGCGCGCAGAGCAACGACGTCGCGCACCGCGCCGAAGATGACCAAACCGCTCCATTCGTTGGCCAGCGCGAGGCCGGCGATGACGTCACCGACGAGCGCGACGTGCAGCGAGCCGCCGCCGTCGACGACCAGCACGTCGCCCTTGACCGAGGTCGAGAGGATCTGCTTGATCAGCACGTTGTCGCCGAACGTCGACACCGTTCGGATCGCGCCGCAGAACGCCGCGCGCCCACCGAACTGGCGCACCGGAGCCTCGCAACTCTGCAGCCGGTCCTGATGCGCATCGACGAGGTCGGCGGTGGACCAGCTCATCGCGCTGCACCGAATCTGAGCGCGTCACGCACGTCGTCGGTGCAGTTGCTGGTGATCTGGATCGCGCCGCTCGCCGCGAGGTGCAGCGCGACGTCGGCGTCGTCGACCGCCCACGTGCCCCACGGCATGCCGAGCCGGCGCATCGCTTCGGGGAAGTCGTCCGGCTGCACGAAGCTGGCGTCGATGCCGTCGATCGGGCAGCCGTCGTTGAGCGCCATCGCGACCAGCGCTTCGTAGTCGACCGGCTGCTGCCAGGTCGTCTTGAAGGTGAGGCCGTCGGGTTCGGTGTGGTCGTATCCGCAGCGCCACACGCCCGGCTTGAGCTCCTCGAACACCACGATCCAATAACAGGTGAACTCAGGCCGCAGCAGCTTCATCTGGGTGATCGAATCGATGCTGAAGCTGATGAAGACGATCTCGTCCGGACCTTTGCCGGACGCGTCGATCACCTCGAGCAGCGGCGGGATGATGCCGGGCCCCTGTTTCATCTCGACGTACAGCCGGCGTCCGGCCGGCATGATGTCGAGCACCTCGCTCAGGAGCGGCAAACGCAGGCCCGCCCAGATCGGACCTTTGAGGATCCCCGCGTCGAGCGCGCGCAGCTCGGCGAAGGTCGACGCACCGACGTTCAGATCTTGACCGCACGTACGGCCCGTCGTCTGATCGTGGATCACGATGATCTTGCCGTCGCTCGTGACGTACACGTCGAGCTCGCACGTCACGCCCCGTTCCCAGCCGAGCGCAAAGGCGGGCAGCGTGTTCTCCGGCGGTGCCGACGGACGGTGCGCCTGCACCGCGACGGGATCCGGGTAGTCCTTACCGGTGCCGCGATGGGCGACGATCTCGACGGTTTTGTGCGGTTCGCTCATAGCACCCGACTCCTTCTCGAACGCAACGTTCAGCGCGCGCTGAGCGCCGGATACGCCGCCGCCAGAGCGTCGTACTCGGCCCGCACTTTGGCGGCTTCGTCTTCGTGCGCCGCGTTCGGGATCTGGAACGACGTCCCCCCGACCCGCGCCAGCAGATCGAGGATGCGCTCGCGCAGGCGCGGCGCGGTGCGCAGGTCCTCGATGTTCCGCGGATCGAGCGTCAGCTGCCCGCGAAACGCGCGCAGCGCGGCGGCTCGCGCGGGCGTCGCGTGCTTGAGCCGCGCGTCGATGAGGTTGAGCATCTGGTCGACGCGGCTGAGCTCGGCGTTGCAGGCGGCCAGAAACGCGTGCCGGCGCGCTGCGTCTTCGGCGGTCGCCGGGTCGCGCGGATCGGCCTTGACCACGACGGGCTGCTCCTGCGTGACGCCGTCGACGGTCAGCCGCACCGTGTACGTGCCCGGAACCGCCTCGGCGCCGGACTCGGGTCCGCGGTTTTGAAGAAACGTGCCGCTCCAGCGGACGGGCCCGTCTTCCGCCAGATCCCAGGTCGCGCGGTTCATCCCGGCATGCTTGGAGACGCCTTTGGCCGGCAGGTGCCGCACGATGCGTCCTTGCGCATCGAGGATGGCGAGCGCAACCTTTTTCGCCGGCCGCGCGAGGTAGTAGGTGAACGGCGCGCCATAGGGCCGGTTTCCGCCCGCGAACTCGCCTGCCGGGAGACTGGCGTCCAGGAACGTGTTGATCGGCGCCGCGCGCCACATGCGGTACGCATCGCGGGGCGCGAACAGCGTTAGCGCCGAGGACTGCGCGCGAGTGTACGCTTGCAGCGGCTGCAGGTCGTCGAGGATCCACACGCCGCGGCCGTGCGCCGCGACGACCAGATCGTTGGCCTGCGGCTGAACCTTCAGATCGTAGATCGCGGTCGCCGGCATGTTCAGCCGAAGCGCGTGCCAATGCCGGCCCCGATCGAACGACGCGAACACGCCGCGCCGCGTACCGGCGTACAACAGGTTCGGTGCGCGCGGATCCTCGCGGACCGCGCGCACGAACGCGTCGGGCGGCAGGTCGCCGGCGAGCGCGCTCCACGTCGCACCGTAGTCATCGGTGACGAACAGGTACGGACGGTCGTCCCCGCTCATGTGCCGGTCGACGGCGACGTATGCCGTCGCGGCCGAACGATGACCGGGCTCCACGCCGTACACGCGACCCCACTCCGGCATCGCCGCGGGCGTCACGTTCTTCCACGTCGCGCCGCCGTCGCGGGTGAGCTGCACGAGCCCGTCGTCGGTCCCGATCCAGATCTGCCCGTCGCTGAGTTTGGTGGTCGCGATGTTGAGGATCGTGTCCGCCATTTCGGCACCCGAGGCATCCTCGGAGATCGGCCCGCCCGGAATCCTTTGATGCGACTTCTCGTTGCGGGTCAGATCGGGGCTGAGGACCGTCCAGTGCCCGCCGTGGTCTGCGCTCTGGAAGAGCACGTTGCCGCCGGCCAGCGCTTTGCCGTCATTGGTGAACGCGATCGGCGTGTCCCAGTTGAAGCGGTACGGCAGCGCCGAGGCGGGCTCTTGTTTGATCCGCGCGTCGGGCGAGACCTCGCGCTGCTGCTGCGTGCGCGCGTCGTAGATGTAGACTTGCCCGGGATCGCTGTTCGTCGTGCTGTTCCACACCAGATTGCGGTCGCCGGGATCGAACACGTTCCACATTCCGTCGCCGGGGCCGATCCCGGCCCAGTCGCGATTGAGCACGCCGATCCCGTTGTCGCTGGTCGAAGGTCCGCACCACGAGCCGTTGTCCTGCAGTCCGATGCAGACGTGGTACGACGGAACGGCATCGTCAAACGCCACGTGATACGGCTGCGCGAACGGCAGATCGTACGGCTGCGACCAGTGCGCGCCGCGGTCGTACGAGAGGATGACGCCTTCGTCATTGCCGACGATCACGCGCCGGCCGTCGCGCGACCACCAGTTCGCGTGATAGTCCCAGCCCGCTTCGGTTGCGATCGGCTTGAACGTGCGCGCACCGTCGGAGCTCATCGAGAGGATGAGGTTGACGTTCATCAGGCGGTTCGCGTTCGTCGGGTCGACGTACACCCGGGAAAAATAGAAACCGCGCGCGCCGACGAGCGGGGCGTGCGGCATGACGCGCCACGCGCGTCCGCCGTCGTCGGAGCGCCAGATGTCGCCGCCGCGGGATTGCACGATCGCGTAGACGCGGCCGCGGCTTCCCGTCGCGATCCCGATGCGGCCGGTCGATCCCGACGGCAGACCGTTCCCGGCCAGCTTGCGCCAGGTCGCGCCGTTGTCGTCGGAGCGATACAGTCCGCCCAGCGGTCCGCCGCTGGTCATCGTCCACGGCTGACGCCGGAATTGCCACATCCCCGCGAAGAGCGTGGAAGGATGATCCGGAACGCGGGCGACGTCGGAGGCGCCGCTGGCCGGCCCGAGATAGAGCGTGCGCTTCCAATGCGCTCCGCCGTCGCGCGTCACGTAGACGCCGCGCGTCGTCGAGTCGCGGAAGACGTGGCCGAGGACGGCGGCGACGACGACGCGCGGGTCGCGCGGATCGAGCGACAAGGTCGAGATCGAACCGGCGTCGTCGAGGCCGACGTGCTGCCAGCGCTTTCCGCCGTCCGTCGAATGCCAGATACCGGCGCCTTCCTCGACGTCGTTGCGCGGGTTCGCCTCGCCCGTGCCGACCCACACGTCGTTCGCATCGCGCGGAGAAACCGCGATCGCGCCGATCGGCGCCACGGCCTCATGGTCGAACACCGCGCGCCACGACACGCCGCCGTCGATCGACTTGAACACCCCGCCGCCCGCGCCGCCGGCATAGTACACCGCCGGATCGCGATCGCTGCCCGCTACGGCGGTCGTGCGTCCGCCGGCGATCGCCGGACCGATCGGACGATACGACAGCCCTCCGAGCGCGGCCGACGTCGGGTCAGCGGCTGCGGCCGCCGGAAGGGCGATCAGCGCCGCGCACAATGCGACACCCAGGCGAATCATATGCGAGGCCTTCAAGGAAACTCTTTCTCTCGACGAATCGGCGCCGCAGGACTGCGGCGCAACGAGGAGAGAGTGGGATTCGAACCCACGAGCCCCGTGAAGGGCCTTCGGTTTTCAAGACCGACGCGTTCAACCGCTCCGCCATCTCTCCGTGTACCGGAACCCTTGTCCGGTGAGGCTTTTCCGCCCTCTTGGGCTGCTTACAGCCGAGCGACGATGACCGCACAGGAGCCGCGGAGGCCCCCACCGAGACGGTCGGGGCATCCGCGACCGCGATTTGAGTGTCGGAGAAACCGAGGTTGGTTAACGCGAGTTCGGCGCCGTCACGACGTCACGGATTCAACAAGACATGGACGTACCGGACACCCGTCAGGCCCGGTACGCAACGGAACGAACTCGCGTTGTTGGGGTCGCCGCTCCCGAGGTATTTCGCTTCCGTCGGATACGGGCAGAGGTTCCGCGCGAACAGCACGTTCAGACCGGCCGAGTCGAGCTTCCGTGCGAGCAGCGTGTTCGGCACGATGCCGCGCTCGACCCAATTGATGACCGGCGTGATCGGATCGAGTGTGTCGGGGCCCACGCCGCCGGCGCAGTGCGTCATCCCGGGCACCATGAAGAGCCGATACGATGTCTCCAGTGCTGGTCCGAAGGCGCGTAAGAGGTTCTCGTAGTTGCCGACACTGGCAAAGGGATTGATCGTCTGGTCGGACCAGCCGGTGTAGGTGATCATCTTGCCCCTGCGTTGCAAGAAACCGCGCAGCGCCTGAGGGTTCGTGACGTCGGCAACCTGGCGCGCACCCACGACGCGGAAGGGATCGACAATTGAAGTTGAAGGTCGCCACGCTGAAGAAGTTCCCGCTCGCCGGGAAGGGAAAGATGTACGTCATCATCGCATCCGCGAGCCCGTTGTCACCGGAGAAGATGCTCGCGATGTAATTCGTGCCGAGCGCGGCCGGCGGATAGTGCGGCCGTCCCCCCGTGATGATCGGGTCGATGGTCTTCTCGTAGGCCGCCCGCTCCGCGGCGGTGACGCAATTCGCGCCGTTGGTGCCGGCCGGACAGAGCGTGAGATCCTTCTTCGGATCGAAGACGCCGAGGCAGCGGCGCGGCTCGTTGATGAGTCCGTCCTGCACGCCGTCGAGCGCGTCGCATTTCGCGTAGACCTGAGCCGTGACGTACTGCATCTTCGCGACGAGCTGGTCCGTCGTCTCCCCAAGGGGCGCGAACGCGCGATCGATCCACGCCTCCCAGATAAAGGTATCGATCGGGCTGATCCACGGCGTGCCGGCGACGATCCCGTTGAAGTCGTCGGGGAAGCGCTGTGCTTCTTCGAAGCCTTCGCGCCCGCCGTCGGAACAACCGCTGAAGTACGCGAAGCGCGGCTTCTGCGAGTAAAGGATCGCGACGAGTTCCTTCGCCGCGACGTCGGTCGCGTGGATCGCGCGGTAGGCCCAATCGATGACGAGGCCCGGCCGGTTCACGGCCCACGTGCCGTTGTGGCCGTCGTTCGTGCTGTGACCGGTGTCGGTGTGCGCATACGCGAAGCCATTGGCTACGCCGAGGTTCCGCGAGGACACGTCGCCTGCCGAATTGAGGAAGTCGCAGGCGAGGTCGCCGTTGCCCGTGACATAGAGTCGCTGATTCCACGCGACCGGGAGCGCGACTTCGAACTGGATGCTCGGCGAAATCACGCCGAAGACATCGCAGAATGCCGGCGTGGCCAACGTGGCTTGCAGGAGCTGGGCCGAGACGATCTTCGTCTGCGCGTCGATCATGCGGCGGGCGAACGAGGCGCAGTCGTAGTGTGAGCTGCGTTCTTTCCGTAACCAACGACGGACACGTTGCACACCGTGCGCACGTCGCATCGCCGTCCGTTCCAGCGACGGGTTGTACGTTTACTCGCGCTTAGGCGGCTTCGCGTTCCGGTGCGATCGCGGAGCGGACGATCCGGCGGCGCAGCACATCGACGACGCGTGAAGAGTGTCCCGGCTTGGAGGCGACCATCGGGATGATCGTCGCGAGCAGCAGCATGAGTGCCAGCGGCAGCAGGGTGCCCTCGAACGAGCCCGTCATGTCCTTGACCCGCGCGGCGAGCAGTGGCCCGGCGACGCCCGCGAAGCCCCAGGCGGTGATGATCATCCCGTAGTTGAGGCCCATGTACTTCGTGCCGAAGTAGTCGGCGTTGAAGGCCGGCATCGTTCCGAAGCTGCCGCCATTGCACAGGAGCACGATCCCGAAGGCGATCCCGACGAACAGCGTCGAGTGCAAGATCGGCATGAGCGCGAACACGACGGCTTGGATTCCCAGAATCAGCGTGAACGCGGTGTTGCGGCCGATGCGGTCCGAGGCGTGGCCCCACAGCACGCGCCCGATGCCGTTGAAGACGGCGAGCAGGCCGACGACCGGGGCGGCGAACGCCGCCGTGGCACCGGTGAGATCGCTGAAGATCGGAACCGCATTGCTGATGACCAAGATGCCGGCCGTCACGCTGCAGAACAGCATCAGCCACAGCATGTAGAACTGCGGCGTGCGCAGGACCTCGCAGGGCGTGAACTGGCGCCCTTCGGCCTTCGGCGGGTCGTTGACGCGGCGGCCGAAACCGGCCGGCGGATCGCGCAGCAGCAGTGCGCACAGCCCACCGATGCCGAGGTATGCGACGCCCGACCACATGAACACCGTCATGATCGCTTGCACGTCGCCGGCGCTCAGCGGCGCCCCGGTCGCGAGGTAGTTCGACGCGTCCTTCGCGGCTAAGGCGAAGGGAGCGTACAGCGGGACGATCGCGTTGTAGAAAAACGCGCCCAAACCGAATCCGGTCAGCACCAGGCCGCTGGCGAAGCCGCGGTGATCGGGGAACCATTTGGTGACCATCGCGACGGGCGAGACGTATCCCATGCCCAAGCCGAAACCGCCCACCACGCCGTACGAGAGGTAGAGTGCCGTCGCGCCGAAGCGCGGAGTCAGCACCCCGGCCAGTACGTTGCCGATCGCCCACAGCACGACGCCGGCCAGCGCGATGTTGCGCGGGCCGAAGCGGTCCTGCAATCGTCCGCCGCACACCGCGCCGACGCCCAGCGCGAAGATCGCGGTCGAGAACGCCCACATCGTCGTCGTGGACGACCACGCGAACGCGGCGATGAGCGGTCGAGCGAACAGGCTCCACGAGTAGACCGTGCCCAGGCACATCATCATGACCGTGCCCGCAATCGCGACCATCCATCGAGAGTGGATGACCAGGCGACGCTCCGGCTTCGCAGCAGCGGCGATCTCGTTTTCGATCGGGAGCGGGCCAGCCAGGTCGGCGACTGCCTCGGGAATGTCGCACATCACGACGTGAATCTCCTTATTCCATCTCGCGCGGTCGAGTCGGCGCTCGTACGCCAGCCCTCACACCCGAGGGGTCGCTCAATTTTATCCTTCGGACAACCGGAGCAGTTCCTCTGGTGGTTTGGTTAAGCGAACGTAAGTTGCACGTCAAGTCTTGGTTTAGCGTCATCGGACCGTGCTTGGCACAGTGTACGCTCGGCCTCTTTACGGGCGAATTCGAATCGCAAATCGCCGATAGCATCGACAGGGTGCGTGTCACTTTGGGAGATTCAATGAACGCTTTCAGCCGATTACGCTTCCTTCACATTCCGATCGCCACGCGCGTGCTCGTCGTGGGCGCGCTCGCGCTCGCGCTTCTGACGATCACGCTGCTGATCAGTGCGATGCAGTCCGTCGAACGCGGCGTCTACGGACAGATCGATCAACGCGTCCAAGTCGCGCAGAACACCCTCTGGTCGCAGGTGAACGAGCGCGGAGCGGCCTCGATCGTCGATGGACATCTGCGCTTCGGATCCTGGGTGGTCAAAGGCGATCACTCGGTCGTCGACCTGGTGAAAGAGGTCACCGGCGGCGACGCGACGATCTTCCAGATGATCGACGGAAAGCCGATGCGCGTCACGACCACCGTCCGCAAGCTCAACAGCACCGAACGCAACGACAACACCGAGCTCATCGGCCCGGCCCGCAAGGCGTTCGACAAGGGTCTGAGCTACAAGGGCGTGAGTCCGGTGGCCGGCCGCCCGTTCATCAACCGCTACGATCCCCTCAAAGACGCGGCCGGCAACGTCGTCGGCATCATCTACACCGGCGTGCCGCTGACCGAAATGTCCGACGCGGTCGCGAGCACCGTGCGGATCGTCGCCCTCGCCGCGGCGATCGGCCTGCTGGTCTGCCTGGGAATGCTCTTCGCGGTCGTGCGGCCGTTGCGCGGCAGCGCCAAAGCCCTCGCCGGCGCCGCTCGCGGCCTCGCCGGCGGCGACGTCGATCAAGAGATCGCCCTGCGCTCGCGCGACGAGTTCGGGGAGATCGGCGCCGCCTTTCGGGACATGATCGAGTACCAGCAGCGCATGACCGAAGTGGCCGATGCGATCGCCGCCGGGAATCTCACCCAGACCGTCGTCCCCGCCTCGGATCGCGACCGGTTGGCGATCGCGTTCAACCGCATGACCGAAAACTTGCGGACCGTCATGCAGGGCGTCGCCGGTGCTTCCGCGGCCCTGGTCGAGGTGAGCGCGCAGGCATCGGTCGCGTGCGATCAATCGGCGATCGGCGTGGAACAGGTTTCCAAAGCGATCCTCGGAGTCGCCGGCGGCGCCCGCGATCAGCTGATCGGAATCCAAACCGCGAAGATCGCCGTCGAAGAACTCTCGAGCAGCGCGATGCAGATCGCCGACGGCGCTGCCGGTCAAGCGGCCGCAGTCGGCTCGGCGGGCGACGGCGTCGCCGCGGTCGACCGGCAGATCGCCGCACTGGCCGCGCTCGGCGAGGTACTCGCGAAGGCGGCGAGCCAGGCCAGCGATGAGACCGGCAGCAGTTCGAAGACCGTGCTCGCGTTCTCGGACGCGATGTCCCGGCTGCGCGACGAATCGTCGGCGGCAGAGCAGGCCTTCACCGCCCTCGAGCAGCGGTCGGCGGCGGTCGGTGCGATCGTCGAGACGATCGACGACATCGCGGATCAGACGAACCTGCTCGCGCTGAATGCCGCGATCGAATCGGCGCGAGCCGGCGAGCACGGACGCGGCTTTGCCGTCGTCGCCGAAGAAGTCCGGCGGCTCGCGGAGCGGTCGGCTATCGCGACCCGCGAGATCAGCGCGATCCTCGAAGAGATTCGCCGCGAAACCGTCCGCGCCGCACACGCGATGCGCTCCTCGTCGACGGCGGTCGACCGCAGCCTGGATCTTTCGACCGCCGCAACCAACTCGCTCGCCGGCGTGAGCGATGCCGTCGCGCAGACGCGCAAGGCGGCCGACGAGGTCGCCGCCAGCGCGAAGCTGATGCGCGATGCCAGCGTGCACGTCGCCGGCAACATGCGCAGCGTCACCGCGATCGTCGAGGCGAACGCCGCGGCGTCGCAGGAGATGCAGGCGTCGACGGACGCGATCACCGGTTCGATCGCCCCCGTCGCGCAAGCCGCGGAAGAGCAATCTGCCGCCGCGGAGCAGGTGCTCGCATCGACGGAGGAGCTCGCGGCGCAAGTGCGCGAGATGAGCGAAACGTCGCGTCGCGTCCGCGGTCAAGCACAGAACATCGCGCGCCTGGTCGAAGACTTCCGCTTTCGCGAAGACCACGCGGGCCCGCGACTCGTCGATTCCGGCAGCGAGACGCGTTTCGCCCTGAGGAAATCGGCGTAAGGCCTCCTGGGCCCGGCGCCGGAAACAGTAGCCGCCGGGCGCGACGCGGAAGGCGGCCGGGTGGCCAACGCGACCCTGACCTACGGCTCCTACCTGCGGATCCCCGATCTGCTCGACCTCCAGCATCCGCTCAGCGACCCGCCGCATCACGACGAGCTGCTGTTCATCCTGATCCACCAGGTCTACGAGCTCTGGTTCAAGCAGACGCTGCACGAGCTCGACGCCGCCGTCGCGTTCCTCGACCGCGACGACCTGCTGAAGGTCGCCAAAGCATTCCGCCGCATCCACGCGATCCAGCGCATCCTCGAGACACAAGTCGAAGTGCTCGAGACGATGACCCCGCAGGACTTCAACGCCTTCCGCTCCGGTCTCAATCCGGCCAGCGGCTTCCAATCGGCGCAGTTCCGCGAGATCGAGTTCCGCTGCGGCGTCCGCGCGAACGAGTCCGCCCTGCGGTACCTCGAGCTGACCCCGCCGGAACGCGCCAACCTCGAGCGGCGGCTGAGCGAGCCGACCCTGTACGACGCGCTCAAAGCCTGCCTGACGCGCCACGGCTTCGACGTCTCCTCGCACGACGCGCTGGTCGCGACCTTCCGCACCATCTATGAGAACGAGGAACGGTACTACGCGCTCTACCTGCTGCTCGAAGACCTCATCGAATTCGACGAGCGGGTGCTGCTGTGGCGCATGCGGCACGTCGCGATGGTGGAGCGCATGATCGGGATGAAAACCGGCACCGGCGGTTCGCTAGGCGTTTCGTATCTGCAGACGACGCTGCAGCGGCGGTTCTTCCCGGAGCTCTGGGAAGTGCGCACCGTGTTGGGCGGGACGTCCGCGTGATCGCGCAGAGCGCCGCGCGGGCGCGCGAACGATTCGCCGGGATCGACACCAACACGTGGCTGGTGTCGCACTCGATGGGCGCGCCGCCGCTCGCCGCGCGCGACGCGCTGGTGCGCTATCACGAGCGCTGGGCCGAGGGCGGCCCGGAAGGCGCGTGGCCGGAGTGGCTGGACGAGGCGCGCGCGATCGGCGACGGCATCGGCGCGATCATCGGCGCGCCTGCCGGCAGCGTCGCCCTCGCGCCGAACGTCAGCCTGCTGCAATCGGCGCTCGCCTCGTCGCTGGACCTGCGCCCATCGGCCGGCTCAGGGCAGGGTCGCAACGAGATCGTCTACGAAGCGCTGCAGTTTCCGTCGCTCGCCTACGTTTGGACCGCGTGGGAGCGCGCCGGCGCGAAGACCGTGCGCGTCGCGACCGACGACGGCCGCACGATCCCGACCGACCGCATCTGCTCGGCGATCACCGAACACACCGCGCTGGTCGTGCTCTCGCACGCGTACTATCAGAGCGCGGTGCTGATCGATCTGCCGCCGATCGTCGCGCGCGCGCGCGAGGTCGGCGCGCTGGTCGTTCTCGACGCGTACCAGACGACGGGGATCGTCCCGTACGACGTCGTCGCGCTCGATCTCGACGTCGTCGTCGGCGGCTCGCACAAGTGGCTGTGCGGCGGTCCCGGCTGCGGCTGGATATACGTGCGGCCCTCGCTCGCGCAGCGCTTTCGGCCGATGGTCACGGGCTGGTTCGGGCACCGCGTTCCGTTCGCGTTCGAGCCGCCGCCAATCGAGTACGCGAGCGATCAGCTGCGCTGGGCGAGCGGTACGCCGACGATCCCGGGCTACCTGGCGGCCCGGCCCGGTCACGATCTGATCCGCGAGGTCGGCGTCCCGGCGATCCGCGCGCACAACACGCGCCTCACGAAGTACCTCACCGAAGCGGCGCTCGAACGCGGCTGGCAGGTGAACACGCCGCTCGATCCCGCCAAGCGCACCGGCTGGGTCGGCATCGACGTACCGGACGCCGAGCGCGTCCAGCACGAACTCCAGCAGCGGCGTATCTTCGTCGACCACCGGCCGGGCTGCGGGCTGCGGGTGAGCGCGCACTTCTACACGACCGACGAGGAGATCGAGCGTTTCATAGGTGCGATGGACGCGCTGGTGGGGTAAGTCATACCATGGACATTCCCGGCCGCCTGGTGTTCTTTGCCGCCGCAGCGCTCACGTTCGGCGTGCCGAGCGGGGCGTTCGCGCAAATCTCGCCGATGCCGTCGGCCACGAACGCCGGGATGACCGGGACGCCGGTGACGCCGCAGCCCGAGACCTCGGCACATACCCGCGGCTCGCTCCCGGGCTGGCGCCGCACGGACGTTTCGGGTGAGATACCGCCCGGCGCGCAGATCAAAGCAATGAAGAGCGGCTCGCTGACCCGCGCGCAAGTGATCTACGGGTTGACGCATCAGGTGCGGGAAGCCAAGCAGCTCGCCAAACTGAAGACGGTCGCCTTCGCTCGGCTGCGCGTCTACCGGCTGCCGCCGTCGCTCAAGACGATGTTCCACGTCAGCGATGCCGAGTCGCAAGCGCTCGTCGTCGCGATGCTCGGAGAGGGCGTGCGCGTAGCGCAGACGACAGCAGCGCTACCCGACACCGACGCCAGCAGCTCGCCGATCCAATACCTGCGCGACGTGCTCGCCGACATCACCGTGAGCAACGCGCTCGAGAACTCGAACCGCAACGTCGCATTGCAGAACGTGCTCTACGACAACAAGATCCCGATCGGCCAGGTCGTCGGCCTCTACGTCGGCGGCGGCGGTATCATCACCACGATCAGCAAGTAGGGTCGTCCGGACGGCGCCGCTCACACGGAGGCGAGCAGCAACTCCATCTCCGCGTGGATCGTGCCGTTCGACGCGAGGATGGAGCCGGTGGCGACGTCGAACGCGCCGCCGTCGATCGCGCCGACTCGTCCACCGGCCTCGGCGATCAGCACCGCACCCGCCGCGACGTCCCACGGCGCGAGATCGAATTCCCAGAACGCGTCGAAGACGCCGGCCGCGACGAAGGCGAGATCGAGCGCCGCGCTGCCGTCCCGACGCACCGCTTGCGCCGCGTGCGAGAGCGCGGCGAAGTACGGGCCGTTGCGCGAGTAGTTGGCGGGATTGAAGCCGGTGCAGATCATCGCACGGTCGACCGCGTCCACGGTCGAAACCCGGATCGGCTTGCCGTTCCGCGTCGCGCCGCGTCCACGCTGCGCGGCGAAGAGCTCCTCGAGAAGCGGGGCATAGACGACGCCGGCTTCTAGGACACCGGCCCGTTCGTACCCGATCGAGACGCAGAACAGCGGATAGCGGTGCGCATAGTTCGTGGTGCCGTCGAGCGGATCGACGATGAAGCGCTCGTCGCCCGTGCCGGCATAGGTACCGCCCTCCTCCCCGAGGATCGTGGCCGACGGAAACGCGGCGCGGATCCGCTCGACGATCAGCGCTTCGCTCGCGCGGTCGGCGTCGGTGACCAGGTCGTGCGGCCGCTTCTGCTCGATCGAGCGGGGTGAGCCGAGCCGGTCGCGCAGCAGCGCGCCGGCGTCGCGGGCGAGCGCGGAGATGAACGCGAGCGGGTCCACGGGGCCTCTCTTCGGAAGTGGCGAGACTGATGAGAAGAGAGGCTTCCGGACTGCGCGACCGCGTCCTCGCGGCGATCGAGATCACCGCCTTGGGGATTTGGCTGGGTGCGCTGATCGGGTTCGCGTTCATCTTCGCCCCGTTGGCGTTCCGGCTCGTCGCGGCGCTCGACGTCGGGCGTTTCGCCGTACTAACCGCCAGCGCGCTCACAGCTCTGACGCAATGGGGCTACGCGCTTGGCGGCATCGCCATCCTGGTCGCACTTGCGCGCGCGATCGACGCCGGCGACCGCACGTGGGACATCGTGCGGGCCGCGCTCGTCGCGCTGGCGCTCGGCCTAGCCGCGTACGAGCAGGAGGCGATCGTTCCGGCGATGCAGGCGACCTCCGATCTGCGCGGGGCGGAATACCATGCGCTCCACCAGCGTTCGAGCACGATCTACGGCGGCGCGGCGCTGCTCGCGCTCGCCGCGCTCGTCATGGCGGCGGCCCGCCGTGAGACCTAGCTGACGACCAGCGTGTACTGCACGATCGCGGGATAAGAGCCCGGGGGCTGCGAGTTCGGAACGACGATCTTTAGGTCCACGCAGTGCTGTTGCGACTGCCCCGCCGTCCCAGACCAGGTCTTTTCGCCGGGCGTCCCCGAGTTCGCGAACGTATGAAACGTCGCCGCCAAATCGGGAACCGCCCACGACAGATAGCTTGTCGTCGGATAGTTCATCATCGGATACGTACCGGTAGCGGTCGTATTTGTCGTTCCGTACGCCCAGTCGACCAAAGAGTGGGTCGTCGGATAGTAGGTGAAGACCTCGTACGCGCACGCGAAGGGTGTCGTCCCATACCCGGCATAGAGCATTGACGTGTGCGGAATGACATGCAGGTACATGGCATTCGGGTCCGGCTTTGCGATGAAGCGCACTGGAACCGGCGTCGGTTGCGCCGTGACCGCCTGCGCGATCATCAGGCCGCTGGGCACAACGTCCCACGCGCTCCCGGAAGACGCCACCTGCAATGGGCCGCCGAAGGGATCGGCGACCAGCCGCGCGATCCCGGGCGCGACGGCGACGCCGCGCACCGGAGCGACCTCCGCAGGCGGCACTGCACGATGCATCACGACCGGCGCGGGGCTCGGCGTGATCACGACCGTGAGGTACACCGTTTTGTAGGTCTTGGAACTCTGAAGAGCGTCGGCTTGCGAGAAGACCGCGAGGGCCGCCATCGTTCCGAGCGCCAACAGTGCGAGTTGATTCGTGCGTTTCAATTTCCGACCACCGTGTAGACGATATAGACGTCGAACTGGCTGATCGGGGTCGCGCCCGAGAGCCGGAGCTGATAATCGAACCCTCGGCTCAGGTTACCGGGCGCCGCGGAACTCCACACGGCCGAACCGGCCGACGGGATGCCTCCGGTGCCCGAGTAGTCAATCCCATTCACACCGTTGAGACCGATCGGCGTTCCGCTCGTGCGGTTGAACGACGTGGCCGACGAATACGGCGTATTGCCGGAACTGTTCACCAGCCAGAACAGCGTTTGCGCCAACGGGAACGTCGCCGGGGTCGGAACCGGGTTGCTGCCGTTCAGATCGGTCGCACCCTCGGCGTACACGACGAAGCCCGCGTTGTCGTTCGTCTGGACGTTGATTTGCGCCGCGTATTTGTAGAGGTACTGGTACCCGACGACGGCGCTGCCGAAATCGACCGTGCCGCCGTTGAGAACAGCCGCCGGCCCCGGTGCCGGGGTCGAACCGCTGCCGCTCCCGCCACTCGGCCCGAAACCGGTCATGTAGTTCGGGATGACCTGTGCCCTGACGGTGGCGAGAACCTTGTACTTGAGCTGCGCGGAGCCCGTGCTCGGCGTGCCGCCCGCGAACGCCGGGGCGGTTGTCAGGAGCAGCGCGGTGGCTGCGGCGGTAAGCGTTCGCATCCTCACGATTCGTTCCATCAATTCGCGATCAGCGTGTAGGTGAGGGTGATCGTCGTCGCCGCGTTGTTGTTGACGCTCAGCGGGTTGACGGTCACCCGGTAGGACATGATGTTGTCGATCGGGTTATGATACGCGGAGCCGCCCGTCCAGTTGGAGGCGGGGAGCGTTCCGCTTGTCGGGATCAACGTCCCAGGAGCGGTGGCCGGTAGGCTCAGCGTGAGCGTCCCGGTCCCCGGTGTCCCCGAATGCCCCGTCTGCATGAACGTGGTGACCTGTCCGCTCGACGTGGTGGGGTTGACGTCGGCCGACACCGAGAGATTCCACCCGTTGGTGTCGTCGCTGTAGACCGTCGCGCCGAGCGTATCGAGGATCGTCGCGGTGCCGGCGATGGTGCTGAGGTCGATGATCGGCGTCGCGCTGTTCGTGAACGTACAACCGCCGCACGTCAGGGCCGCCGCCGTGCCTTGGCCGAAGAACGTCCCGCCCGGCCACGCCGCACCGGTCGGTACCTCGATGACGAGCCGGGCGTCGGTGATGACGCGGAGCGTGTTCGAGAGGCTGTAGATCGGCAGCGTGTTCGGGTTACCGCCGCCGCGCGGATCGGGCGGCGTCGCGTTTGCGGTGGCGACCGCGGAGTCGAACCGGAACGTCGAGCCGACGTCGTACGGCGAGGTCGCGTAGAAGAAGACGTCGAGATTCTGCCCGACCGCGATGTTGCAACCCGAGAGCTGCAGCAGTCCCGACGTCCCGGGCGCTCCGTTCACTGCCTGCACGAGCGAGAGGTACGAGTTTCCGAGGCACTTCGAACCGCCAACCCCGGCGCCCGCGCCGTACACGTAGATCGACGTTGGGACCACCCTCCAGGGGTTCGCCGTATCGAAGAGCTGGCCCGACGTGTTTGCCCACGGGATCGCGAGGCTCACGTTCGTGATGTTGGTCGAACCGTTGTTGTGCAGCTCGAAGACGAAGCCGTTGCCGTTGTTGAAGTCGGCCCACGAACCGACGACGGGCTGGCTGCCGAACGTGACGCTCTGGATCGGCGCGACGGGCGGGTGCGACGGCGCCGCGGTGTATCCGCCGGCGAACGTGAAGCTGGTCTGCGCCGTCGTGTTGGCGACGGTCAGCACCGGGATCTGCGAGCCGGTCGCCGGGACGACAGCGCCGCCGTTCGCGCCGACGACCGTCCAGTTGACGTTGTACGTTCCGACCGTCGGGGCTGAGGCGTAATTGAAGTTGATCGTGAGGCTGCCGCCCGGCGGGAGCGAGCTCGAGTCGGTGGTCGCGGCGCATGGCGTCGACGTTTGCGCCGCGACGTTCGGCGCCGTGCCGACCGCGCACAGATCGATCAGCCACTGGCCCAGTGTCCCGGTAGCGTTCGCGTTCCAGGTCGCGCCGTTCGAGCCCGTGACCGAGGTGACGGTCGGGTAGATTCCCGCACCGGCCGCCGGCACCGTCACCAGCAGCTGGCTGACGTAGTCGGGATTCGGATCGAGCCCGGTCGACGTGTTGAGAAACTTGAAGGTCCAGCTCTGGTTCGCCAGAGCCGGCACGACGGCCGGCGTGATCGCCGCGGACATGAGCGACGTGTCCAACGAGAACACTCCGAGCTCGGTCGAGTCGACGTTCTGCGTTCCGGCGACCGCGTTCGTCAGCGTGTTCGTCGGCGCCATCTGGAACACTGTCCCGCCGCCGCCGCCGAAGTTCATCGGATTGCCGTAATTGGCCGTCGCTGCGATCTCCTGGAACGGGAACGCGGAGAGCAGGATCGGAACGCGCAGTACGAACGTCGCGCTCTTTCCGGTCGCAATCCCGGGCGTCGTGGCTTTTGTCTTCGCCGCAAGCGCGAACGCGTTCGGACCGAGCGTTCCGTCACCGAGGATGCCGTTCCCGGCGTTGCCGTTCTGGGTGACGAGCTGCCAGTTGGCGGTCTGATTGGTCGCGTTGACCGTCGCCGACGTGATCGACGGCATGAGTACGTTGGGATCGACCGTCGGCGGCATGACGAATTCGATGCTGTAGATTGGGCCGGGTCCATTGTTGGTGACCGTGATCGTCAGCGGATAGTAGCTGGTCGGCGGGTACGCCGCACCGTTGGACGGCGCCCCGTGCGTGCCCGACCGGTACATCGCCTGGTCGTAGCGCGGCGTCCCCAGCAGCGAACCCGCACCGGCATACGTGCCGACCGTGAGCGAGTACGTCGCTTCATTGTTCGACCCGACGACATTGTTGCTGTACACCGCCAGCCCGTTGCTCGCCGTGTTCGTCATTGTCGCGTTGTAGCCGCTGGGCGCGATACCGTGCAGCGGGGTGATCTGCGTTTGCAGCACGCACGCGGTCGTGCAGACGCTTGGAGGGACCATAATTGATATCGGGATCGAGATCGTCGCATTGGGCGGCAGCGATTGCCCGACAACCGCAGGCGTCGCATTGATCTGCGCCCCGCTCACCAAGGTGAGGTTCCAGGTCTGACCGATCGAGTCGATCGCCGTCGTCACGCCGCCCTGGAGGGCGAGCGTGACGTTGCCGGCGGTGTCGTTACGGATGGTGATCGCCTTGAGCGCGTCGCCGTTCCAGTTGCCATACAGCGTTCCGGCGGTATTGCGCACGGTCGCCGTGACGCTCGTCGGGTTGCCGGACGGATTCCCGTTCACATACGAACCGGCCGGGTTCGTCCACTGGAACGTGCTGCCATACGAAACCAGCGTGAACGATTTCGAGCCGACGACCGTGCTCGTGTTCGTGTCGTAGAACTGCGCGGTGTAGACGTTCGGCGCAAACGGGATCTGCGTCGCGCTGAACGAGGTGAAATTCGTCGCGTTGATCGGGAACGGCACCTGCTGCACCCCGCTCGAAGCGCCGGACGCCGTGAACGAATACGGTAGCGAGAAGGCCTGCGGCGACCCGAAGGCGGGATTGCCGTCAGTCGTGGTCGAGCTGAGCACCACGCCGTTGGCGTTGCTGACGGTGATGCGGTAGACGTGCCCGCTCGTCAGGCCGGAAACCTGATAGTTCAGGCCGGTGACCGATTGCTCCGGCGTCGCCGCGCCACCCGGGGTCCCCAACAGCCCGTCGGTCGCGAACGTATCGCTCAGGTTCGTGCCGTTGCCCAGCGTCGAATTGTACGGAACGAGCGAGCTCCACGTCACCGTCGAGGGGTTCAGTGAGATCTGCTGCGTCGAGATCAAGTCGTTGGTCGTCGCGTCGAAGAGCTGGACCGTTTGGGTTCCGAGGCTGTTCGCTCCGGACGACGGCGTCGCATATTGCCCGGACAGCGACTGCGACGTCGGCAGAATCCCCGTCGCGCCCGAAACGAAGCACGTCCCGCTGCCGAAGTTCTGCGCGCCCGCCGGGATCGCGAAGACGCACGGCAGACCGTTGCCGGACGTGTTCACGAAGCCGAACGAGTAAAAGTGGGCGGGATTGAGCCCGCTGCCGGAAACGTAGACCGTCGCGCCTGAGGCGAAGTCGTTCGCCTTGATCGTGAAACCCGCATTCGAGTACGTCGCGAAGTTGAGCGTGCCGAGCACGACGCTGTAGGCGACCGCTTCATACGCATTGGTCGCGGAGTTCTGGACCGCGATCGTCCAGACACCTGAGTAGGGAAAGTCCGTCGCGCCGGTGCGCGTCGGACCGATCCCGAAGATGTTGTCGGGTGACGCAGTCAGCGGCGTCGAGAGCGTCATCTCTGCGTAGTACGGAACCTGCTGGCCCGACCCCGGCGTCTGCATGCACCGGCCCGAACCGTCGGTCTGGAACGTGTCGGCGACCTGTCCGCCGTTGACGTAGTCCGTCGGCGTGACGCGGTAGGCCGTGCCGTCGGGCGGAAAGACGAGGTACCGGTAGTTCGTGTTGGCCCGGAGGTTCTGGCACAACCAGTACACGTTGGCGCCGTACGAGAGCGTCTGGTCGTCGAGATACGGGACGGACGATGTGCCGGTCAGCACGATCGTCGCGCCGCTGGCGGACTGGCGCCAGCGCGCGCGATGCTTGAGCAAGTCGGTCAGCTTCGGAATCGGCGGACGCGCCCCGCGATACGGAATCAGCCGCGACGGACTCGCCTTGCCGGTTTGGATGAGGCGCGCCAATGCCTTGAGGCTGTCGCCGCTGGAGCCGGTGCCCGTGGAGCGCAACTCTCCGTGCATCTGCCTTTGGTTACCGAGAGGTAGCGGCGGAGCTGCCGGCGCGACGGTCGCGGTTGAACGCGGGCCGCCTACCGTACGCTGTACCGCCGACGTCGATTGCGCCAGCGCAACGAACGCGCCGACGCCGAGGACGCCGGCGACAACGAAGGCGAGGATCGCCAACGCGCGCGACAAGTGGTGCATGTATTCTCCGGAATCCGTTCCGATTCGGTGCGCTCAGCGCACCGTGATGTTCGCTTGGCCCGCAACGAGATTCGGGCCGCCATAGTCGACGAGTGCGACGACGGAGTACGAACCTGGAGCGAGCTTCTTGCCGACCGCGTCGATGAGACGTTTGCCGGCTCGTTCAACGAGCAATCCTTGCGGGAAAGCGATGCGATCGACCAGGGCTCCGCCCTGTTTGATCTCGACTCGCCCGCTCAAGTATACGTGCGCGTTCCCCGTATTGCGAAAGTCGACGAGGTAATGCTGACCGTCACTCAGCGCTTGGGCCTTCACGTCGTCGACTTCTCCGGCGATGCGCGTCGACTCGGGGATGATCACGTAGATCTTCGAGGCGATGCGCTCCACGATCGACAACCCGCCGCCGTGGCGTGTGGGTCGCGTCGTGAAGAATACGAGGTTGCTGTACTCACCGTTCGCCGTCGACGGGACGTCGACGGAGAACCGAACCTGCGCGAACGTTCCCGGTTCGAGATCGAACTCGCGCGGGTTGATCGTGATGTCCTTCGAGAGCGAGTACGGCGACTTGCCCGGTGGTGCGAAGGCGTAATTGCCGGTCGGTCCCACCAGGTAATCGGAGAGCGAGGCGACGATGTGAACCGCCGCAGCGCTCGTGTTCCGAACGGTGATGGGGAACGTCTCCTGCTTGCCGGGCTGCGTGGTCAGCTCGTACTTCGCAGGGGAGACGTCGACGGAGATGTCGGCCGCCGACGGAGCGGTGACCGCGAACCCGAAGGTCGCGATCGTTCCGAGAATCTTGAGAAAACGCCAGGGACGTATCACTTTATGTTTCTCGGCCGCTCCGCGCGGCGACTGCAGGTCCGTCAGCTCGACGAAGCGAGTTAGGAGGGGATGACCGCGATGGTAATCACGTTCGTGGCCGCGCCCGAAGCCGCGGTGGCGTTGACGTTCATCTGAATGTCCTGGCCGATGTACTTGAACGCCGCACCGCTGAGGGCGCCCGCGGCGTTGTACAGCGAGTAGCCGCCCGCCGTATAGGTCGTTGCGGTCGGCGTCGCGGTGGTGTTGGTCGTCAGGCCGGTCACGGTCGCGCCGCCGAAGCCCGTGCCGGCCGTGGCCGCACCGAGTCCGGCGAGAGCAACGCCCGCGACGCTGTTGACGGTCGGGCAGGCCGCGACGTACGGGCCCGGGTTACCGGTCGCGCCCGATTGCGTCGGCGCAGCCGCGGGCGTCCCATTGAGCCGGAACGAGCAGATCTGCGTACCGGCCGCGAGTGTGTCGACGTACTCGACGATGTTGACGGGGTTGACGTCGTTCGACTCGACGCCGATCGAGATCGCGTTCTTGTAGTAGCAGCCTGTATAGCCGGACGCCGGGGGCGTGATGCCGCCGAACGTCAGCGTGGCGAGGGTGCCTTCGGCGACGCCCGCGGTGCAGTTACCGGCGACCGAGGGGAGGATCGACGAGGCGACGCCCGACTGGATGGCGCCGGTCGCATCGTAGTTGACAGCGATCGAGACCGCAGCTGTGGCGTTGACGGCGTACTTGAGCTGGGCCGATCCGTAAACCGTCGTGGCGGCCATCGAGGGCGCGGCCAGAGCGGTCACGATTCCCAGCGAGGCCAGAGCAGTTACTGCTCTTTTCACGTTCGAATCCTTTCGAGGGAGGGACGCAGATGGGGAGGAGCGATCGACGCCCCCTACCTCCACTTTCGACTTACGGGTAGGCAATATTAGGCGCTTGCTCCTTCAGGCGAGCTCCTTAACGCAGACTTTGCCGCCGGCAGGCCCCTGCTTTACGGTTCGGCGCCCTCTCAGCGGAACACCAGCCCGTAGTTCTGACCCTTCTTCGTCACTAATGTCGCCCCGTACGGAAGTCCTTTGCGCCAGACGCGGACGTCGAAGGTGAAGACGCGGCCGGCCGGCCGCGGCAGCACGATCTTGTAGCCGTCCTCGAAGAGCACGCTGTCGCCCTCATCGAGACCGACGAGCCCCTTGAGGGTTACCTTGGCACTCTGCCCAGGCTGCACGTTGCGGGGGCTGAGGCGCACGGCGAAGAGCGGGATGCTGGGGTCCACGGGGACGAGCGCCTGGCCGTCGTTCACGTCCTTGCGTCGTGCCGACACCGTCACGGCATAGTCGCCCTTGGCGAGCGGCGGGACCGTGGCAGTGCCCAGCCAGGCGTTCTGGCGTGAGTCGAACTTGAGGGGAAACGTCCCGAAGACGTCGCTTTCCACGAAGAGCGATTTGACGTCCTTGGAGTTGGTCGTCGCGCGAATCCGCAAAAGGGCACCGGGCGGTGCCGAGGCGGGCTCCACGACCACCTGGATCGCCTGCCGCTTTCCGTCGTTGAAGGTGTACACGACGTCTTTCGCCCCCGCGCCGAGCTTGAAGACGACCCCGGCGATCGAGGCGCCGCCGGCGATCGAAAGCGGGCCGTCCGGTCCGGAGAGAACGGAGAGGCCCTCGGGCAAGGTGTCTTTGTCGATGCTGAGCGTGTACGTCCCCGGCGGCATGTTGTCGAGGACGAAGGCGCCGTCTTCGTCGGTGATGACCGCATGGTCGCCGGGGTCCGCGACGACGTAGACGTTGTGGAGGCCGACCAGCTGCCCGAAGCCGCCGTCGGCCGGAGCGAGCACGTTGCCGGAGATCGACCCCAGCGGTGTCGCGATAAAGGTCAGTGGGACGGACGTCCCCGGGCTGACGGTCACCGTGCGCTTCGTGTCGCCGAGGAACGCGACGTTCGAGGGGACCGTCACCTCCGCGATCGAGACCGTGTGGGCGCCCGGGTTCAGGCGGCCGACCTGAAAATGGCCGTCGGGCGCGCTGGTGACGGCCTGCACGCCGTCGACCGAGATCCCGACCCCGCTCAGAGGATGCTTCACCCCGTTCTGGTCCTGGGAGATCACGCTCCCCGAGATCCCCGCGAAGTTCCCGACGTTGAACTGGACCGAGGTCGTCTGACCGCCGAGCACTGAGATCGTCACGTACTCGCGGTCGGCGATCAAGCCCGGACTGATCGTCGCGGGGTCGATCCGAATCGTGTGCGTCCCTTGCGGGACGAAGCGGAACTCGAACTCGCCGCTCGCGTCGGTCCGTTGGGTGGTTCGGCCGTCGAGGATGATCACAGCGTTGTTGTAGCCGCGCTGCGACATCTGGTTGTAGGCAAACGGCGTCGAGGAGGTCGAGAAGGTGACTAACCCGCGGATCACCGCCGGGAGGTTGGGGTTCGCACGTCCGCCGGCCGACTGCGGTTGGCCGAAACCGAACGGCCCGATCAGCGAGAGGTTCAGCGTCGATCCGTGGCCGCCGCCGATGCCGGTCTGCCGGAAGAAGTCGGCTTGGAGCTGGACCGCGACGACGTTCGAGAGGCGGCGCACGAGGCTCACGCCAGTATCGATCACGGCCGTGGGGACGCCGTTGTTCGAGGACTGTTGGAAACTCTGAATCACCTGGGCGTCGAGCTTGCGGCCGAACGAATGCCGATAACTGAAGCTCTGGGCGAGCCCTGCACCCGTGCTCGCGTCCCCCGTCTGCGTGCTGCGAGCGATCTGATAGGCGGCGCTCCCGCCAAAGACCGCACGGCTCATCCCAAGCGCCATCTGCTGCTGGCCGGCGGAGCCCGTACTTCCACTGGTCGAGGACGCCTGGAGCGTCTCAAAGAGCGACAGCTTCCCCGCCGACTCGGAGAACGAGAGGGCTCCGGTGCGCTGAAGCGTGCGCGAGCCGGCGTTTCGCTGATCGTCGAGCCCAGCGATGTATTGCATGCCGAAGTGTGACCAGCTCTTGCCCCCGCTGAAGGTCAGGCGGTCGTCGTGCGAGATAATGCCGTCGAAGTTGTCGTCGATGTGGCCGAGCGAGAGGTTGAGGTCCCCGAAGCGATCCGAGCGCTTGCGGAACGCAACGTCGGCCTGGAGCCCACCGTTGAGCGTGCTGGTCAGCGTCTGGAGTCCCGCCGGACTGTAGCGCAGGTGGACCGTCGTGAAGAGGCTCTTGCCTTGAAGGTCGGCCTGGAACGCGGTCGCCAGACGCGTGCCGGCCGCGACGCCGTCGATCCCGCGCGTGTTTGAGACGGCGATCTCCGTGTCGGTCGAAAGTCGCTCGCTATAGCGCCGGTAGGACAGATCGCCGAGCGCCTCTCGGCCGTTGCCCTGTTCGCCTCTTCCATAGTAGCTGCCGGCCGAGAGATAGCCCCCGAAGGCATTCCAGTTCCGGCGCACGCCGTAGATGCGGTAGGTGATCGAATCGCCGGCCGCCCCTTGGACTCCTGCGGTCGAGGCGAGGTAGTTCAGGTCGCCGTTGCGCAGCGGGATCGACAGCGACACCCCCCGAGCGAACCCGCCGATCTGCAGCTGGCTGTCGCTCGGCCCCGATACCTGACCGTAACTAAGCCCGTACCGCGTCGTGCGGTACCCGACGATCAGCGAGCCGATCCCGAGCGTCCCACCCCCGTACCCGAACGCGCTCGAGATGCTCACCGCGCTCGCCTCCGTCCGGCGCTCGATCCCGAGGCTCAGCGCGGTCGAGTAGTTGTCGTAACCGGTCGCCAGGCCGTTGCGGCTCGAGCGGTTGAGCCCGAGCTGATACGTACCCGACCCCTTGAAGACGATCGGGCCTTCGCCGAGCATCGACCGACGGTGCGGGCGGGCGGCCGGCGAGGCGGACGGCCCCGGACTGGGGCCCTCGAGAGCGACCTTCGGGGCGGCGAACGGCAGATGGAGACGGACCGCGAGGAGCGGTGCCGCCCGCAGCGCACCCTCCGATGCGAAGCACACGGTAGAAGCAGTCAGGCAGGCGGCACCTGCTCCCGCGATGAGCCGGCGGAAGTGGGGGTGCACACCCGTACCATCGGCCGTCAGCGGCCTGGACCTGCGACCAAATCGTTCAGTTTCAGGTAAAGTCCGCGACCTGAAGGAGCCGATAGCATGGAGAGGGGTACTTGTATCCCTAGCCCACGGACGGGCAGCTTCCATGGAGGGAAGACAGCACCATCGGCATGGACGTACGAGGCCTTGCAGATCTCGCGTTGAGCGCGGGACTGAGGACGCAGAGCGAGCTACAGACGTTGACGCGACGGCTGTCGTCCGGTCTGCGTATTACGTCGTCTCAAGACGATCCGAGCGGCCTCGCGATCGCGGAGTCGCTTGCCTCGAAGGTGCAGGGTCTCGACGAAGGTTCGCGCCAGATCCAAACGGCGGCGAACGCGCTGACCGTTGCCGAAGGTGCGATGGCCGGAATCTCCGACATCCTGCAGCGGATGCGCGCCCTCGTGGTGCAAGCGCGGAGCGACCTCGAGAGCGTTGCGGACCGGGGCATGATGCAGGCCGAGCTCAACCAGCTCATGCTCGAGATCAACAAGATCGCGGAAAACACGAACTTCAACGGCAGGGCGCTGCTCGACGGCAGCGCATCGAGCGTGCCTCCGCTAAACAACCGCATCATCATCGTTTCGAACGCGCCTACCGGCAGCGGTACGATGCTGCTGGACCAGAGCGTCGACCCGAGTGTACCGGCGATCTCCCCGACAGCTCCGCAGCTCGCACAATCCCTGACCGTCGACTCGTACGATCCGGTCTCGGGCACGATACAGATAACGGCGGTAATCGGCAGTCAGGATGCGGTTTTCGGGCCGGAACAGACCGGGTCGGCGCAGATCGTGAACGGCACAAACTATCTGGTGGGCGGGAGCCCGCCGACGCCCGGCAACCCGACCTTATATCAATACGACGTGAACGGCAATTACGTGCTCTCGTTCAACGTCGGCATCCTCTCGCCGCAGGACGTCGGCAAATCTGCCTTTCTCGTCTCACTGCCCGCGCAGCAGAATAATCCGGGCGGGACTCTGTACGTGAACAGCGGTAACGCAGAAGGATCGGTTGTCGGCATCGACATCCCAGGCCTCTCCGCAGTGAACCTTGGCGTTAACGACGTGCAGCTGAGCACCGACCTCCAGAATCAAGCCGCTGAGTATCGCATCGACTACGCGATTCAAGCACTCGGGGCCGTGCGCGCGCAAGTCGGCGCGCAGACCGTCTCACTGCAAGAAGAGGCTGCGTCAAATCAAATCGCGAGCGTCGCGACGCAGGCGTCGGAGAGCGCGATTCGCGATCTGAACGTCGGAGCGACCATGACGCAATTCGTACGCGATCAAGTTCTCGTGAATTTTCAGACGCGTATCGTTGCCGACAGCGAACATCTCTCGCAAATTTACGCCACGCTCGTCTCCGACGCGCTCGTCCACTAGCCGCCCAGCGCCGCCGCCGCTGAGGCCGGCCATGGCCGCTTCGAACCCGCCTGCGGACCCGAGACAAGCCCGCTTTACCGAAACTTGACCGACGCCGACGCCCGTGACCGACGTCGCGCGGAGGCTACTGGACGGTGTTGTCGCGCTGCGGCGGCGGAGGGATCGCCGCGATGATCGAGTTCTGCTGCGGGTCGTAGTGCTCGCCGTTTTTCGCGTTGAGGACCCGGAAGAGGATGTACTCGTGGGGTCTTCCCTTATGGCGGCCGTCCGGGCCGAGACCCTCTCCGTCGTATACGACGAGGTGCGGCTTTCCGTCCTCGCCCGCCGCGATCGCATACCGTAGTCGCGCGCGCATCGCCGCCGGCGTCCCGGCGGCTACGGCGGCGACTTCCGCTCGTTGTGCCGCATCGAGAGCGGGCGCGCCGGGCGTTCCCGCCGCGGAGACCAGGGCGCTGGCGGGTCCGCTCGGGACGGCAACGACCGAGGCCGCCGGTGACGGGGGCGCCGTCGAATCGGAGGCTTTCTGCCCGGCGCACGAGATCAAGAGCGCCGCGGCCAACAGGCACGCGGCGAATCGGGCTGACGAGACGTCCATCTCTTCTTTTCTTCGGCCGAGGCGCAGGGCTGCTTGACGCTCGGGCGTACTCTTGCGACGGGATTCCTCGTTAGGCGAGGCGTCCGCACGCATAGATGCCGCTGCCCGGAAAGGTCGAGAGACCCCGACGTGGTGACCAGGCTCCGCCGAATCAAGGCGGCGCTTAACGCGGCTGACGAGGGAGTCCGTCCCCGTCGACGGCGTGCGGTGCTGAAGCTCGACGTTGAGGAGGCACTCGCGGCCGATCGGACCGCGGGCGCGTCGTCGACCGGCCGGAGGGGAGCGTCCCAACCGGCTTTTTTGTGCGACGAAGGGAGGTAGCGACGTGACGGCAGGGACGAAGGCGCCGGTACCATTCCATGAGGGCTTCGTGTCCCAGATCGTCGGCCGGCCCGTCGTCGTCGAGCGCGATGGAACCCGCGAAGTAATTGGCAAGGTCGCCGACTTCGTAGTCGGAAGTCCCAACGACACGTTTCCGCGGGTCGACGCCATCTTGGTCAAGACCAGCGACGGCGCGAAGCTCGCGCCGATAGCGAGCCTCGTCGACATCGCGGCCGACGGAACCGTCGTCCTCAGAGAAATCCCGACCATCCCCGCTCCGCCCGACGACGAGACGCTGTATCTGGTCGAGGATCTCTTCGACAAGCAGATCGTCGACGTCGACGGGCGCAAGGTCGTCCGGATCAACGATCTCGAGTTGGCCCGCACCGCCGGCGCGATTCGCGTCGTCGCGGCCGACATCGGCGTCGGCGGCCTGCTGCGCCGGCTCGGCGGCGGCCGCTTCGCTGCGAGCCTGATCGACCGCATCCCGCGTGCGCTCATCGCGTGGGACAACATCGCGCCGCTGCACGATCTCAACCCGAACCAGATCCAGCTCTCGGTGAGCCAGCACCGGCTCTCCCGGATGCAGCCCGCCGATCTGGCGCAGATCATCGGCGACCTCTCGGCGCAAGACGCCGCGCGCGTCGTCGGCTCGCTCGACGACGAGCATGCCGCCGACGCCCTCGAGCACCTCGATCCGGAACGGCAGCGCGCCGTCATCGAGGACCTCGGAACCGAGCGCGCCGCCGACATCATCGAGGAGATGGACTCCGACGACGCCGCCGATCTGCTCGGCGAGCTCTCGGAGGAAAAGCGGCAAGAGCTCTTTGCCGAGATGGAGCCGCAGACCGCGCGCGAACTGCGCGAGCTCGCCACGTACGCCGAGGACACCGCCGGCGGGATGATGACGACCGATTACTTCTGGATCTACCCGCACCGCACCGTAGCGGCGACGATCGAGAAGATTCGCGAGATCGCGCCGGAGACGGAGTTCGTCTACTATCTCTACGTCACCGATCAGGCGAGGAAGCTGCTCGGCGTCCTGAGCTTGCGCACGCTGCTGCTCGCGTCGCCGGATGCGGCGATCCATTCGATCATGGACAGCGACCTCGTCAGCGTGTCGCCGGATACGTCCTCGGAGGACGTCGCCAGCACGATCGCCCGGTACGACCTGCTCGCGTGCCCCGTTCTCTCCGACGACGGCACGATGCTTGGCATCGTCACCGTCGACGACGCGATCGACGCGATCATCCCGGAACGCCTCAAGCGCAGCCTGCCGCGATTCACCCGGCACCACCGCGCAAAGGTGAAGCCCGTCTAACATGGCAGACCTCGAACGAGCGCCGGCGCTTGCCGCAAGACCGCGGCGGCCGACGATGTGGCGCACGCTGGTGATGTTCTTCTCGATCATCGGCCCGGGGATCATCACGGCGAACGCCGACAACGACGTCGGCGGGATCACGACGTACTCGATCGCCGGCGCGCAGTTCGGCTACTCGATGCTGTGGCTGCTGATCCCGGTCACGGTCGCGCTCATCGTCACGCAGGAGATGTGCGCGCGGATGGGGGCGGTCACCGGCAAGGGCCTCGCCGATCTCATCCGCGAGAACTTCGGCGTCAAGGTCACCGCGATCGTGCTCCTGCTCTTCGTACTGGGCGATCTGGGCAACACGGCCGCCGAGTTCGCCGGCGTCGCGTACGCCGCGCCGGTGTTCCAGACGTACTTGCCATTGCTCAGCAAAGTCATATTGGTCCCGCTCGCGGCGGTGTTCGTCTTCGTGATGGTGACGCGCGGGAATTACCGCGTCGTCGAGAAGGTCTTCTTCGTCTTCTGCTTCGTCTACCTCACCTACGTCGTGAGCGGCTTCCTCGTGCACCCGCCGTGGGGCGAGATCGCCAAAGCGACCTTGATCCCCCACTTCAAGCCGACGCAAGCGTACCTGTTGACCGCGATCGGCGTCATCGGGACGACGATCTCGCCATGGATGCAGTTTTACATCCAATCCGCCGTCGTCGAAAAGGGGGTGCGGATCAAAGACTATCCGTTCTCACGCATCGACGTCATCACGGGCGCCCTGTTCACCGACTTCGTCGCGTACTTCATCGTGATCGCGTGCGCGGCGACGATCTTCGTCGCGAACCAGCACCTCGCGCCCGGCCAGAAGCCGCTGGACGTCCAGAACGCCGGCGACGTCGCCGTCGCGCTCGTCCCGCTGGCCGGCAAGTATGCCTCGCTCCTCTTCGCGCTCGGCCTGCTCAACGCGGCGATCTTCACCGCGTCGATTCTCCCGCTTTCGACCGCGTACTACGTCTGCGAGGCGTTCGGGTTCGAGTCGGGCGTCGAGAACAGCTTCCGGCAAGCGCCGATCTTCTACTCATTCTACGGCGGGATGATCGCCCTGGGCGCGGGGTTCGTCCTCATCCCCAACGCTCCGCTGGTCGGCGTGATCTTCTACTCGCAGGTCCTCAACGGTGCGCTGCTCCCGGTCGTTCTCGTGCTCATGCTGCTCTTGATCAATCGTCCGCGCCTCATGGGCAAGTACACGAACAACCTCGCCTTCAACGTCATCGCCTGGGCGACGGTCATCGTCGTCGGCCTGCTGACCATCGTCTCGACGGTGCAGACCGTGCTCAGCGGCAACGGCACGGGCGGCTAGGCCTCAGCGGCCGGCAAGCCGGTCAGCCGCCGCCCTTGACGGCCTGCATGCCGACCGAGAAGCCGATCAGGAGCAGGATCGACGAGACCACCGCGACGACGAGCGCGATCCGCTGCCGGTCGGGCCGCCGGGCGAGGGCGTTTGCGACCATGTAGCCGGCCCAGCCGAGGATGGCCAAGGCGTAGTGCAGCGACGGCGCCCTCAGGTGCTGCACGACCAGGATGATGCCGATCACGATCTGCAGCGTCACGACATATAGCGCAACGCGGCGCTCCGGACGCCGCCAAATGGCCAACACGGCGAAGGCGACCACGGCGAAGCCGACAGAGTAATGAAGCGTGAGGAGCGTCATGCGGCCATCGTTCGCCGCAGGCAGAGGCCGCTCCGTCGCTGGCACGGAACGAACTGCGCGACGTGCACGACGAGAAAGTAGTCCCGTCGCGGCGCCTCCGCCGCGACAACCCCGAGGCGCTGCTCTCCTACGCCGAGGCCTTGGCCCGCGTAGCGGCGGGCGGCGGCGGACCGCAGGCCCTGGCCTCGCACCTGGCCACCGCCATCGATGCCGCGGTGCTGGTCGAGGACACGCAGTGGCGCCACCTCGCGGTTGCCGGTACGGGCGAACGCGCGATCCCGCCCTCGGTGCGGGACCTGCTTCCGAAGGATGCGAGCGCCGACGAAGGCGTGGCGCTCGCGCCGCCGGCCGACCCGCGCGCGCGGGCCTACCCGGTGCGTGCGGGCGAAGCGCGGCTCGGCTGGATCTCCGTCTTTCCGATCGGCACGCGCTCGACCGACGAGCAAGCCGGCCTCGTGCGGCTCACCGCGGCCCAGATCGCCGTGGAACTCTCTCGCGAAGCGGGCGGCGGTCGCGGCCGGCGGCGCGGGTTCTGGGACCGGCTGCTGGCACGGGCGTACGAGGATCCGCTCGAGGCGCGTGAGGACGCGCAGGCCCGCGGGATCTCACTCGCGCTCGGCTACGTCGCGGTGGCGATCGAAGGCGAGGGCCTCGACGAGGCGATCGCCGCGCAGAAGAATGCCGAGATCCGGCGCGTCTGCCTCGACACGCTCGGAACACGCACCGGCGAGGTAATCGTCATCGAACGCGGCGGGGGCTACTTCTTCCTCGTCCCGGCGCCGCTGGAGGTCGATGCCGCCAACGCGCGCACCGCAGCGACGCTGATCCCGCGCGGCGTCACGCGCGCCGGCCTCGACGTGAAGGTCGTCGGCGGCGTCGGCCGGCATGCCGAGATGATCGGCGTCGCGCAAAGCGTCGACGAAGCGCGCGAAGCGATGATCATCGCGCGGCGCATGTTCGGCGGCGGCCGCGTGATGCCGTACGACGATCTGGGCGTGTACCCGCTGCTGCACCGCACCGGCGCGACGCGCGAGGACTGGCGGGCGTTCGCGACGCGCGTCCTCGACCCGCTGCGCGCCTACGACGACAAACATCAGACGGAACTCGTCCGCACGCTCAAGCTCTTCTTCGACGTCGGACAGAACATCAAGGAAGCGGCGGCGCGTTTGAACGTGCATCGTCACACGGTCTTCTACCGGCTCCGTCAGATCGGCGAGATCGGCCGGCTGGACCTCGATTCGCCGCACGATCAGCTCACCGTACGTGCCGCCCTCGCGGTCGACGCACTCGATGCCTAGGATATTGGATTGCTGACGACCGTGAAAGACGCAGCGGCGGTTCGCCGATCGGTTCTTGCGACCGCCAAGGAGCGCGGCGTGCGCTGGGTGCGGCTCGCCTTCGTCGACGTGCTCGGCATCCAAAAGAGCGTGTCGATACCGGCCAACGAACTCGAGGACGCCTTCGACGGCAAGGTCACCTTCGACGGAGGCTCCATCGACGGGTTCGTGCGCGGCGAAGAAGTCGACATGGTGCTGCGCCCCGATCCGGCGACGTTCATCGTGCTGCCGTGGACCGAGGACGGCCAGGTCGAGGCGCGCATCCTGTGCGACATTCAGATGCCCGACGGCACGCCGTTCGAAGGCTGCGCGCGCACGACGCTCAAGCGGGTGCTCGAAGACGCCGGCGACGTCGTACAGCGCGTGCAGGCGGCGCTGGAAGTCGAGTATTACCTCTTCGAGCTCGATCCCGACGGATCACCGACGACGCGCACGACCGACGCCGGCTCGTACTTCGACTTTTCGGCGAGTGACCGCGGCCAGGAAGCGCGGCTCGCGACGAGCCTCGCATTGGAATCGATGGGCGTGCCGATCTCGAGCGCCCACCACGAGCACGGCGCCGGACAGCACGAGCTCGACCTGGCGGCGGGCGGCGTGCTCACGATGGCCGACCGCCTGCTGACCGTACGCGGCGTCGTGCGGCGCATCGCCCAGCGGCACGGGCTGCACGCCACCTTCATGCCGAAACCCCTCGAGGACTCGGCGGGGAGCGGCCTGCACATCTACTTCGCGCTCGGCGACGTCGACGAAGCGGTGCGCCTCCATGCGATCTCGGGGCTGCTCGATCACGCTCCGGGATTCACCGCGATCTGCAACCCGACGGTGAACTCGTACAAGCGCCTCGTCGCCGCGTGGGACGCCCCGGTCTACACCGTGTGGTCGCATCGCAGCGCGAACGCGCTCGTGCGCGTCCCGCCCGCGTTCGGCAACGAGCCCCCGCTGGTCGAAGTGCGCAGCCCCGACGCGTCGTGCAATCCGTACCTCGCGATGGCGGTGCTCGTCGAAGCGCTGGCCGAGGGGATTCGCGCGCGCAGCCTGCCCGGCGATCCGTTCACGGGTTCGACCTACGACCTCTCGGAACGCTTCCGCACCGACCACGGCATCCGGATGCTGCCGCGTTCGCTGCGCCAGGCGATCGCGGCGCTCGATGAAGATCTCGTCGTGCGCGGCGCGCTCGGCGACCACATCTACCACGCCTTCCGCGACGCGAAGCTCGCCGAGTACGAGCGCTACCGCAAAGCCGTCCACCCCTGGGAGCGCGAAGCCTACTTGCGCGTGTTCTGATCCGTTTGTTTGTGGCGTGGGGTGCGGGGCGCGGACGTCGCAGGCGACCCCGTGCGCGACGATCGTGGCTAAAGAGTGCGTGTAAAAGAAGCAAACTCCAGAGTTGCCGCACGCGAGGCGCGCGTGACGCGCGTGCGAACGCATTCGAATGACAGGCTCGAGAAGCTCGGAATGGCAGGCTCGAAAGGCGCTCGCAATGAGAGGCTCGTCGCTCAGAGCCGGCGGCGCATGAAGATCGTGGCAAGCGGGTTGTCGTTGTAGCGGTCGATGCGCTCGTAGCCGCGGCGTTCGTAGAGCGCAATGGCGGCGGCGAACGTCTCGTGCGTGTCCAGGTACAGTGTGTCGAATCCTTCCTCGCGCGCGGAGTCCTCGACGACGTTCATCAGCGCGTCCGCAAGTCCGGCGCCGCGATGCGTCGGGCGAACGTACAAGCGCCGGACCTCGCCGGCGCGCGGCACGTCGGCGCGCGGGCGGAACGCGACGCAGCCCACGACGTCGCTGCCCTCCTCGGCGATCCAGAAGCGCGCGGGCTCTTCGAGATTCGTGCGGAACGTCGCGGCGTCGTCGAAGACGATGATCTCCGAGCTGCGGAAGTACTCGCTCGCGATCGCCCAGGCCGCCGCTTCATCGCCTGCGCCGGCGCGGCGCACGACGGCCCTCGGTTCGTACCGGGTCACCGGCACACCACCTCGAGGCGGTTACCGTCCGGGTCTTCGAAGAACGCGGCGTAGTAGTTCTCGGCGATCTCCGTGCAGAGCTCGGGCGGTTCGTAGGCGAGGGCACCGGCGCCGGCCGCGATCGCGGCGAGACGGTCGACGTCGTCGCGGGTCGGTGCTGCGAACGCGAGCCGCGTCCCGTTCGCACGGTGACTGGCCTCCGGGATCAGGGCGATCGCCTCGCGCACCCGGTGGTCCTCGAGACGAAAATACAGCATCGTGCCGTCGTCCTGCGGCCGGCCGCGAAATCCGAAGCCGCGCAAGAACGCGTCGTAGAACGGGCGCACCCGCGCAACGTTGCTGACCCGCAGGTCGACGTGGTCGAAGATCATGCCGCTCCTCGCGCGGCCTCGCGCCGCAGCACGTTCCAAGCGACTTCGACGTCGTCGCGAATGGTACGCTCGTTGCCGATCGCGATGCGCAGGACGACGCGGCCATGCAGTCGCGTCGACGAGAGGAACACCTCGCCGCTCGCGTTGACCGCGTCGACGATCGCGGCGTTCCGCGCGTCGATCTGGAGCGGATCGAGCGCCGGGTCTGGGACGTACCGGAAGCAGACGACCGAGAGCGGGTGCGGCGCGGCGATCTCCCAACCGGGCTCGGCCTCGACCCACGTCGCGAATTCCTGCGCGAGCGCGATGTGCGCACGCAGCCGGTCCTGCATCCCGCGCACGCCGAACGAGCGCAGCACGAACCACAGTTTGAGCGCGCGAAACCGGCGGCCCAACTGCAGCCCGTAGTCCATGTAGTTGTGAACGCCGGTCTCGGGGGTCATCAGGATGTCGAGCACGAGCGCGAACGTCCGGCGCAGGAGTTCCGGATCGCGCACGTACAGCACGCTCAGATCGACCGGGACGAACATCCACTTGTGCGGGTTCACGACGATCGAGTCCGCGACGTGCGCGGGATCGAGCAGCCAGCGGAACTCGGGCAGGATCGCGGCCGGACCGCCGTACGCGGCGTCGACGTGCAGCCACACGCCGCGTTCGCGCGCTATCGCGGCGATCGCCGCGACCGGGTCGGTCGAGGTCGTCGACGTGGTGCCGACGGTGGCGACGACGCACATCGGGACGCGGCCGGCCGCGCGATCCTCGTCGATGGCCAGCGCCAGTGCGCCGGGAACCATCGCGAAGTTCTCGTCGACCGGGATCTTCACCACGTTGTCGCGCCCGATGCCGAGCGCAATCGCGCCCTTCTCGATGTGCGAATGGGTCTGCTCGGTGATGTAGACCCGCAGCGGCGGCAGATCGGCGCGTCCGGCCATCCCGCGCGCGCGAATGTCCAGGCCGAGCGACTCGCGCGCCGCCGCGAGCGCCGTGAAGCCGGCGATCGAGGCGGTGTCGTAGACGATCCCGTGAAACGCCGGCGGCAGACCCAGCATCTGCCGCAACCAGCCGAGCGTCACGTCCTCGAGCTCGGTCGCCGCGGGCGACGTGCGCCACAGCATCGCGTTCACGTCGAGCGCGGCGGCAAGTGTCTCCGCCAGGACCGCGACGCGCGCCGCGCTGATCGCGAAGTAGGCGAAGAACCGCGGATGGTTCCAATGCGTGATCCCCGGGATGACGTGGCGCTCGAAGTCGGCGAAGATCGCCTCGAAGGCTTCGCCCTCGAGCGGCGCTTCGGCCGGCAGCGCGCGTACGAGGTCGCCAGGCTTGACCTGGGAGAGGACCGGATAGCGCCGGGTGTTGGTGTAGTAATCGTCGACCCAGGCGGTCACTCGGTCGAACGCCGCGCGAAAGTCGGTGTCCTGGTCGGTCAGCATGGGGCAACGGGCAAAATCGGCACGATATCGGCAATTTGGTCGAGCGGGGCGGCCGTTCCCGGTCCGCGAATTCCTCAGCCTCTCATCTCCTTGGAGCGCGCATGAAATACCGGACCTTTCCGAACAGCGACGTCACGGTCAGCGAGGTCGGTTTCGGCCTCTGGACCACCGCGACCGGATGGTGGGGCGAGAAGTCCGACGACGATGCGGTGACGCTGCTGCACGAGGCGCTCGACCTCGGCATCACGACCTTCGACGCGGCCGACACGTACGGCGACGGGCGCAGCGAGCTGCAGCTCGCGCAAGCCTTCGCGAACCGGCGCGAGCAGGTCGTCTACGCGACGAAGTTCGGCTACGACTGGGAGAACCAATCGGCGGAACGCAAGGGACAGAACGAGATCGAGCAAGACTTCTCGCCGGCGCACGTGCGCCGCGCGCTCGAAGGTTCGCTGCGGCGCCTGCAGACCGACTACATCGACGTGTGGCAGATGCACAACGCGCGTATGGAACAGGTCGAGGACGGTGCGCTCCAGGCGCTGCTCGAGGAGTTCCGCGCCGAGGGCAAGATCCGGACGTGGGGGATTGCGCTGGGGCCGGCGATCGGGTGGCTGTGGGAAGGCATCGAAGGCGCGCGCCGCAAGGTGCCGATGGTCCAGATGATCTGGAACATGCTCGAACCGTATCCCGGCAACGAGATGGTTGCCGCGGCGAACGAATTCGGTGCGGACACGTCGTACTTCATCCGCGTTCCGCACTCGTCCGGGATGCTCGAAGGACACTACACGAGCGACACCGTGTTCCCGCCGACCGATCACCGTTCGCACCGTCCGCGGCAGTGGCTGATCAACGGGATCCAAAAGGTCGAGACGCTGCGCTTTCTCGAGGAGCCGGGACGCACGCTCGGTCAGGCAGCGATCCAGTGGCTGCTGGCCGAGCGGCGCGTGATGACCGTGCTGCCGAACATCTACGATCGCGATCAGCTGCGCGAGTTCGCAACCGCTCCGGACGTGCCGCGCTTGTCGGCCGACGAGTTGGCGCGCGTCGCCGACCTCGCGAAATCGAACTTCGGCGTCGGTCCGGAGGCAAATCGCTATAAGGGCACGATGACGCCCCCGCCGGGTATCGAAGCTGCGCTGACGGCCCGTTCTTGAGCGCACGCGAAGCGATTCACACCGGGGGCGCGCCGGCCGCGATCGGCCCCTACCAGCAGGCCGTCGCGGCGGGTGGGTTCGTCTTCACCTCGGGCCAGATCGCGCTCGATCCGGCGAGCGGCACGCTCGAAGACGGCGACGCGGCCGTGCAGGCGGTCCGCGTCATGGCGAACCTCGCCGCCGTCTTGGCGGCGGCCGGCCTGACGTTCGCCGACGTGGTGAAAACGACGATCTTCCTGATCGACATGAACGACTTCGCCGCCGTCAACGCGGTGTACGGCGAATCGTTCGAGGACGGTCAGACGCCGGCGCGTTCGACGGTGGCGGTCGCCGCGCTGCCGCGCGGCGCACGGGTCGAGATCGAAGCGATCGCGCTGCAGCGCTAGGTCGCTCGCTACAGCGCGCTGCGCGTCATCGCCGACGTCGCGCGCACGCGAGTGCTGCCCAGCAGGACGGCGCGGGCGTGGCTTCCACCGGTACGCCTGCGCTCCATCGAGAACTCGTCGGCGAACCGTTTCACCAAGAAGAGGCCGCGCCCACGCTCGGCCATGGGATCGATCGGGAGTCGGGGCCGAAACTGGAAACCTTTGCCGTTGTCGAGGACGTGCAGCACGGCAACCGTACCCGAGACGTCGAGCATGACGTCGACGGGGCCTCGCGCATGCCGATAGACGTTGCCGATCAGCTCCCCGAAGACCAGCTCGGCGGCGTGCAGCTCTCTTTTGGTCAGTCCGGCGTCGCGCAGACGTGCGATGTACTCTCGCCGTACTTCGGCGGCGCGCCCTGCGTCGACCACGTCGAAGGTCCAACGGCTCGCGCCGCGCTCGCCCCCGATCTCCGTGAGAGCAGGACCGAACCAGACCGTCAGGATCGCAACGTCATCGTGCGTGGGACGCCCCTCGGAAACCGCTTGGAACACGCACAACGCGATGTCGGATTCGTCCTCGCCGATGCGGCGGACCGATTCGAGCAGCCGCGCGTGGGCGGTCTCCGGGTCGCGTTCGAATTCGGTCAGGCCGTCGGTGTACGCGACGAGAAGCGAGCCCGGCTCGATGCTCGTGACGGTCCGCTCCTCCTCCGCCGGCTGCCGCAGTCCGAGCGGGAGGTCGCCGTGCGTCAGCTCGACGATGCGCCCGCCGGCATGCCGCAGCAGCGGCGGCGGATGACCGGCGTTCGCGAAGACGAGTTCCCCGCAGACTGGGTCGAACACGGCCACGAACGCGGTCACGAAACGGACGTGACCCATCGCGCGTACGATGCGGTCGACCGCGTCGAGTACCGCGGCCGGATCGGGGTTGATCAAGACTGCGGTGCGGATGCTCTGCCGAACGCTGGCCATCGTGACCGCCGCCTCCAGGCCGCTGCCGGCGACGTCGCCGACGGAGAGCACGACGCGCCCGTCGGGAAGACGGAAGGCATCGTACCAATCGCCGCCGACGCTGGCCTCCGACTGCGCGGCTTGATACAAGGCCGAGAACCGCAGGCCCGGAACGTCGGGGACGTCCTCGCTCAGGGCCGCGCGTTGAAACTTCGTCGCGACGCGATGTTCGCGCGCGTACGCGTTCGCGTTCGAGATAGCGGCACCCAACCGCGATGCGAGCTCGGGTACCAGGGCGCGGACCTCGTCAGCGATATCGCAGCACACGAGCCAGCCGATGACTTCCTCACCGAGGCCGATCGGAACCACGCTCAGCTCGCGCGTGAGCAGCGTCGCACCGGCACGCTGTACGCGCTGCACGCGCGCGTTCTTCTCGACGTCGAGCATCGGGGCATCGCCCGATCGAGCGACGGTGACCGATTTCGCATCGGCGTCGTACAGCTGGACTTCGCAGTACGCAACTTCCCTCGGTGCGACGAGCTTCGCCAGAGCGTGCGAAATCTCGAGCGGATCGAGTGAGGCGGAGAGCACTTGCGTGACCTCGGCCAACACCGTGAGTACGCGCTCCGCATCTTTCTGATCCTGGATGTCCGTGCACGAGCCGAACCAGCGCACGATCGCGCCGCTCGGGTCGCGCACGGGATCGGCAAGCATAAGATGCCAGCGATGCGTTCCATCGGCGCCGCGCAGTCGCGTCTCCGCGCGAAACGACGTGCCCGCTCCGACCGCAGCGTGCCAGGCCGCCATCGTCGTGGCTCTGTCCAGCGGATCGAGCAGCGGCTCCCAGCCTCCGGCCGCGAGCGCGGCGGACGAAACGCCGGCATAGTCCGCGAAACGGCGATTGCAGTAGTCCATCGAACCGCCCGCGGTCGCAGTCCATACCATGTTCGGAACCGTGTCGGCAAACAGGCGCGCTCGGTCGCGCTCGTTCGTCCGATGACGCATCCTCCGGCGCAGCAAAGCCGAGACGGCGAGCAAGGCGGCGACGGCCAATAGTGCAACGGCGACGGTCAGCGACGCAACGGCGACGGTCAACGCCACCGGCCCGCGGGTGATCCATCCACTAGGCGATGTTCCGCGCGCGTGCGATCGCTTCCCCGCACCAAGCGGACGCCCTTTTCGTGCGCCGGTTTCCTGGGTATCGTAGGCCGAGATTCGAAAGCAGGCAGGAATGACGCAGACCGTCGAGCGCGGCTCGTTCGAAGAGCCCGGAAGTCACCTCGTTCAGTTCTACGATGCCGAGCCGAGCGCTCTGGTCCAGAACGTCGCGGGCTTCATCGACGAGGGTCTGCAACGTGGTGATTCGGTCGTCGTCATCGCGACCCCCGAGCATAGCGACGCTTTCTTGAGCACGCTGGGCAAGAGCCGCGCGCAGGGCGATACCCGAACGCGCCGGCTGGTGATCCTCGATGCCCAAGCGACGCTCGACCAGTTCATGCGCGACGGGCGGCCTGATTGGCGGCGCTTCGAGCAGATCGTCGGCGGCACGATCCGCGGCCTGCGTCGCGCGAATCCGGCCGCCGGCCTGCGGGCGTACGGCGAAATGGTGGGAATACTGTGGGCGGCCGGCCAGGTCGACGCGGCCGTGCAGCTCGAGAAGTTCTGGAACGTGCTGCTCAGCGGTCGGGACTTCATGCTCTTCTGCGGGTATCCCATCGACGTCTTCGCCGACGAGTTCCACGTCGCGCACGTTCACGATCTGCTCTGCTCGCACACGCACGTACTGCCGGGCGGGACGGCCTCCGCGATGGAGACGGCGCTCGATCGCGCGATTCGCGAGGTGCTCGGAGAGCAGCCCCAGGACGTCCGCCGCGGCGTCGAGGGCACGCTCCATCCGGCGTGGGCCGCGATCCCCGGCGCGGAAGCCACGATTCTGTGGCTGCGCAACCACCAGCCGCAGTACGCGAACGAGATTCTTTCGCGCGCCCGCAGTTACTATCGCGCCTCCTAGAACTGGATGACGCTGAAGATCACCCCAGAGTTCGCGCTCGCCGCGAAGACCGGCCAGGCCGCGGTCAGTTTGGTGACCTTGTTCGTCGTCGCAAAATTGGGCGGGAACGCGGTGTTGCTGGTGGCGCTGTAAAAATACGTGATCGTACCCGGCGGAGTGCCGGTCGTGCTCACGCCCGGCGCGTTCATGTAACCGCCGTCCTTGGCCCACGAGTTGAGATTGGAGCCGTCGTCGGTGAGCAGCAGCGTCGAAGCGGTCAGTGTCGCGGAAGCCGGCGTCGTCCCGCTCGCCGGTAACGCGATGTTGCGGATGTCGATCGTGTACCGCAAGGTCGCGCCCGGACACCAGCCGCCGGCGGGCGGCGGCGACGCGCAGTTGTGCGCGGTCACGACGTACGATTTGGTCTGCACGATGAACCCGCTGTAGAGCTCGTCGTGCACCTCGTTGTTGTTCGTGACGGCGGCCGTGTCGGTCACGCCGAGCGACGCATCGAATCGATTGAACGCCTGCAGCCCGTTCGGTGCGCTGTATACGGTCCACACGAACACGTCGCCGTTCGCCGGGATCGTCACAGCCGCGGTCGTCCGATAGGTGTTGGCGGAGGCCGTTCCCGCGATCTGCGTGCCCAGCGCCCCCGCGTTGTCGTTGTACACGGCCACCGTCCAACTGCCGGGTGAGGCCGGGGCTTGCGCGTAGTACGTGAACGTTCCGGCGGCCCCGGCAGAGTTGTGCACCTGGTGGCGCACGGAAATTCCCGTCACGCCCGACGTGTACGTATTGCCGTTCGGCACTCCGACCGTCGTCGAGGAGTTGATGGCGTTGAAGCCGGCCGGGGCGAACGACTTCTCGACGAAGTCGTTCTTGTTGGTGGTCGCCACGCTGCCGTCGTAACTTCCGGTCGCCGTCGGCGTACCGACCGGCCCGATGAAGACCGTGCCGGCGGACGATCCGCATTCCGCCCCCGACGACGCTCCGGGAATCGCGTTGTACGCGATGCTCAGGTTCGGACCGCCGCCGCCCGCGCTCGCGCCGTAGTGCGCGTCCGGCGTCGGGCTGCCGTCGGTCACGCCGGCCGCGCCGCCGTTCAGCGTCGACGACGCGCCGCCGCTCTGGACCACCACGCCGCCGCCGCCGCCGCCGCCGGGTCCGTGCGCCGCGCCCCCGGCGTTGAGGACGTCGGCGTCGGTGCCGTTCGCGCCGCTGGCGCTGACGCTGACGCCGCCCAGCGACGCGAGGCCGGTGACCACGACCGACCCGCCTGCGCCGCCGCCCGCGCCGCCGTCGTTCTGCGGGTCGACGCCCATGCTGCCGTTCGCGGTGATCGAGAGGGTGCCGCCGACGCCGGCAACCCGCATCATGACGAGCCCGCCGCCGGTACCGCCCGAGGAGTCGTAGCCGCTGCCGTTGTTGCGCGAGCCGGCTCCGCCGCCGCCGCCCAGCACGACTTGCGTCGCCGACGGCATGAACGTTCCGCCGTGGCCGCCGTCGGCGATGTTCGAACTCCACGACTTGCCGCCGCCGCCGCCCACGCCGCCGTTCCCGCCGCCGCCGCCGCCGGTGTTCTGATCGTTCGCCGCGACGTGCGCGTCCGCGCCGCCCCCGCCGGCGTTCCCAGGCGCCCCGCGTCCGGTGTCGCCGCCGGAAGGGTACGTGTCCGTCACCGTCGCGCCCGTGCCGCCGGCGTAGACGAGCCCCGGCGTTCCGGCCGTTCCCTCACCCTTGATACCGTGCGCGTTCTTGGTGTCGACGTTGACCCAGTCGCCGTTTCCCGCGGTGGCGTCGCCGGCAAGCGCGCGTCCTTGACCGCCGCGAAAGCCTTTGGCGTCGGCGGCCACGGTCGCGCCCCCGCCGACCAAGATGTTCGCAACGTCGATCGCCAGCACGCCGCCCGCGGTGCCGTTCCACGCGAGGGACGTCAACGCGCCGCCGACGGTCGGTGAGAGGTATTGCGGCACCCGCACGACTTGAAAGTGGGCGTTTCCGCCGGTCGTGTAGGCGTTGATCAGCCCGCCGGTGTTCGTCCCTTTGATCGCCAGCGTTCCGCCGGTCGTGGGCAGCGCGCCGTTCGCCACGACGTACTCGTAGACGCCGGCGGTGGTCGAGATCGCGCCGCTGCCCGTGCTTCCGTCGCCGTACGACGACGTGTTGGTCGTGTTGATGACGGCGCCTTGCATCTGGATCACGAGCAGCAGGTCGCCGCTGGCGATCGCGACGTTCGCATCGCCGGTCGCGTGCGCGCCGAGCGTCAGCGACGTGTTCGTCGCGCCCGCGTTCGCGGTCCCGGTGAAATACGTGTTGACGACGCCGCTGATCGTCGGGCTCGAGTCGCGTCCCGGCGTGCCGCACAACGCGGCGGCGCTCGCCGGCGACCGCACGCCGGCGACGAGCGAGACGGCAAGTACCGCGGCCAGGACGATCGCCGTTCCTCGGCGCGCGCGCAGGCGCGCCGGGGCGGAGCTCAGTGCTTGCCCCATCCGAACAACCGGTCGACGACGCTGGTGATGGTCGTGTAGAAGCCGCGGTGGGTCGGCGTCGTGGCGAGCGACGGATCGGCGGTCGCGCTGAAGTTGTAGCCGACGCCGAGGCGCGTCTGGCTGCCGAGACGGACGCCTGCTTCGACGGCGACCGCGTCGGCATTGGAACCGGCGATGCCGCGGATGTTCGAACGGCGAAGTTCGGTACCGATGTCCAAGTTCGAGCCGACCTTCTGATCGGCGCGGAACGCCGCCAGCGAGCTGTGCGCCGCATAGTACGAGTCGCCGTCGAGTTTGTACGCGTACCGGCCCACGAATTCGGTCCGCGTCCGAACGCGCAGGACCTGTTCGAGCGAGATCACTCCGGTCTGCGTGTTGTTGAAGCTCGAGGTGCCGTTCTGCTGCTCGTACTGCAGCAGCGTCACGCCGTTGTCGCTTCTCGACGGGCGCCAGGCCAGGCCGATCCGCTCGTCGGAGCTGTTCGCGCCGATCGCACGCGCGTCGTTGACCGAAGCAAAGAGTGAGAAGTCGGGAGAGAGAGCGCCGATCGCACCGAGCGTGATCGAAACGCCGGCACCCGTGCCCGTTCGCGTCTGCACTGATCCGCTCGCCCGGAAGCGCTGTGCCTGGTCCGCGTAGCTCAGCGAGAGCCCATACAGGTTGAAGCCGGCATTGGACGCCGTGTTGCCCGCCGCGGTGCCGTGCTGCACGAACGCATCGCCGCCGATCAGCTTGCCGATCTTGATGCGTTCGCGCACGCCCATCGTCGCGAAGACGTCGCCGCCGTTCGCGCCGTGTTCGATCGTCCACGAAGAATCGACCGAGGTCGCGCTGCCCAGCGCGCGCGAGAACCCGAATTCGGTCGAGTGTTCGCCGCCGGTCAGCGCCGTGTACGCCTGCGTCGCCGCGGCGAAACTCTGCACTGGCGCGGCGCTCCAACGCTCGCGCACGAACGCGTGACCGCTCTTGCCGAGATCGACGGTAAGCTGCGCGTCGGTCTGCGTGGGCTGCACGTCGTTGCTGCCGGAGAGCGTCTGCAACCGGTTCAGGCTCAGGCTCGCCGTCTTGGTCGCGCGCCATTCGATGCCGGCTGCCGCCTGAGTCGACGCCTGCGAGGGCAGCGGCAGATACGCGAACGGCGCCGGCGTCGTACCGGGTGCCGGGGTCGGCAATGCGAGTGCCAGCGCCGGGCCGCCGGCCGACGATGCGATGCGGCGCTCCAGCGACGCGCTCACGACCAGCCGCGGGCTCAGCGCACGCCGGGTGCGCAACGTCGCGGTCGTCTGTTGATTGTTCGCGGCGGCGATGCCGGTGTTCGCCTGGTGACCGACGTCCAACGCGACCTCGCCGTGCGAGCCGGCGTACTTGTGCGCGTAGGTGAGCCGCTCGTTGAGCAATCCCGGCGACGACAGACCGCCGAACGGGTCGTTGTAACCGGCGTCGGTGCGATCGACGAGCAGCGCGAGCCGGTCCGCTCCGACGGTCCGGTTGAACGAAGCGTGCCATGTGCCGCCGCCGTTGGCGGCGAGCGGCACGTCGGAGGACGTCGACGAGAGCAGCGCACCGCGGCTGGCGGCGTGCGCAATGGACCACGACCCGCCGTTGATCTTGCCGCTGAGGTCTTGGCTGGCGAGGGTGACGTTGCCGGCGCCGGTCGTGTCGTTCACGTATCCGGCGCTGAGGCGCAGGTTGTGGTTGGCGCCGAACGTCGTCTCGACCCGGCCGCCGACGGTGAGCGCTGCGTTCCCGGGCGCGGCGAACTCGTACGTCAGCACGATCTGATGCGGATTGAAGGCTTCATCGAACGGGAGCGGGATCTCGATGAAGCGGAACTGCCCGGTCGTGTACTCGATCGAGTAATCGATCCCGCGGGTGAGCGGCGTCTGGTTGACGATCGCTCCGGTGCGCGCGTCGATCGTGGCCAGAATGACGACTTCCGAGCCGACGACGATGTCCGAGCGCAGGACGATGCCGTTCGCCAAACCGTTCGGCGCGAAGACGCGGCGCTCGTAGCCGACGTCGTTGCGCGCTGCGAAGAGGTTCGCCCGCCGCGTCTGCCCGTTGAGGTCGAGCCGCACGCCGTCGACGAGCTGATCGAAACCGCCCAGCGTGCTCTCGCCGGTCGTGCGCGCGCGGAATTCGCCCCATTGCGCCGTGGTGCGGCCGCTGTCGAGGCGGGCGTAGAGATGATCGCGCGAAAGCGCATCGTCGCGCCGGCTGCTCGCATCGCCGGTGACCATGTACGGCCGGTCGTTCGGATTGCCGTCATACGCGCCGCCGTACGACGGGGTGCGCTGCAGCCGGTCGGCGGTGTCGTACGCGAACGTCGCGAGCGATTTGCCCAGCGCACCGGTTCCGAACACCGCGATGCGGCCGCGGCGCGCGTTCGTGCCGTCCGGTTCACCGTCCGGCTGATTCGGCAGACCGGGCACCGCGCCGGCGCCCCCGGTCACGAGACCCGTCACGAACGGCTTGCGCAGGTTCGGCGCGAGGAAGACGCGCGTCTCGTGCGCCGTCTCGCCGCACTGTGCGCGCAGCACGAGATCGCCGGGCGTCAAGCCGGGGAGGAGCTTGACGATCGCCGCGCCGTCGCCGCCGAGCGGCACGTCGACCGACTGGCGGATCACCAGCGCAGCTTGCGGATCCGATTGCGGTGACGACGACGCCAGCGGCACGGGCGACGCCGAGTTCGGCAACGGTGCATCCTTGATGCGTTCGAGCCGGGCATCGCCCGAGACGAGGATGACCTGCACGAGGCTGCCCGCGCTCGCATGGTGGCCCCACGCATCGGTGCCGGCGATCCGCAGGCGGTCTTCGCTCGTTCCGTCGGCGCGCAGCGGGCCGCTGGTTTCGATGGTGAGGCGTACCGGCCGGCCCGGCCCGAAGACCTGGTGCAGCGTCGTCGTTCCGCGCGCGCCGTTCGCGCCGAGCGGCGTGAGCGCGATCGTGTTCGGTCCGGGTTCGAACGCGACGCCGTAGTAGACGTAGTGCGTTTCGCCGGTCTTGTTGTCGACGGTACGGCGGCCGATGTGCGAGAACGGCACGACGTCGGAGCCGATCTTCAACTCGACGCCGGCGCCGGCGATCGTCGCGACTTCGACCGAGGTCGTAAGCCCGTCGGCGACGGCGTCGTCGGCGGGACTGACCAGCGATGCGGTGAGCCCGTCGGTCGCAGTGAAGATGAGATGGGTCAGGTCGCCCGCCTCCGGTCCCGGCGAGGCCGACGGCTCCGGCGAAGCCTGCGGCTCACCGGAGGACTCGGGTTGCGCCGCCGCTTCGGCCGCGTATGCGCCGGCGATCTCGCCGGCCGCGTTGACGTCGACCGTCGAGAGGAACAGGCCGGCGATCGCGAAAGCGACGCCCAATCGCTGCAGACGGCTGCGCGCGATCACGACAGCGGCTCCAGCGCGAAGTTCACGTCTTGCATCAAGCCCGCGTCGAACAAGCCGTGGATGAGCCGTTCGAGACTGCGGGTGCTGTCGTAGCGACGATCGTCGTACGGCCGGACGGTGAGCGGGAGCGTCGTCGGGTCGACGCGCAGCACGTGCTGGCCGGGATGGACCGAGGGGAACGTGAAGCGGCCGTATTTGTCGGTCAGGACCGAGGAGCCGTCCTCCATGTAGATCCGCACGTTGGAGACGCCGCTGTCGCCTTCGCGGAACCGGCCCGTGCCGCGCGCGTCGACGAACACGCGGCCCGTGATCACGATGCGGTTTCCGAGCGCGCCCGGCACGACCTGCGTCTCCGCGGTCGCCGATGCACCGACATGCGTCGCGCCGGCGAGCGCGTCGACGTCGACGACGTTGACCAGCGACGCGTTCTCCGTCACGTTCGGCATGACGACGCATGCGTAGGTGATCGTGTGCGACATGGTCAGGTTCGCGAACGTCCAGGTGAGCGTGCGGCCGACGCGTACCGGTTCGAGGGGAACGTTGTCGACGCGCGACGTGCCGGGCGCGTAGGCGACGCCGGCAGGCAGCGTGTCGACGACCTTGGTCGCGCCCAGCGCCGGACCGCCCGAAGCGACCTGCACCGTGTAGACGAGCTTGTCGCCGCCCGACGCGACGTCGCGATCGACGGTCTTCGTCACCGCGACGGGATGCGGCGCGAAGAGCGGCAAGTTGCCGAGCAGCCCGAACACGTTCGAGAGCGAGACGCTGTTCGCGGTGAGCACGAACCCGCCGGGGACGGCGAGCATCTGCTGGTCCAGCTCCTGCAGCGTCGCATTGTACAGCAGACCCGACGCATCGGGGCTGATGGTGACCTGGATGTTGCGGTTACGAAAGCCGGGCGCCGTGATGGCGAGATCGTAGGCGGCGGGTCGCGCCGTTGTCCCGAGCTGACTTTGATCGAAGACGAAGCTGTACGCGCCGTCGGCGCCGGTGACGAAGCCGTTGACGTTCGCATTGTTCGGAGGCAGGCCCGTGGCGGGGACGCCGATCAATTGCTGCTGCGGCGAGCGAGTGAGCGCGGAGCCTTCGAGCACGTGCGGCAGCGCGATCGGCTTCTTCGTCACCGGATCGAGCAGCGTCAGCACCGCGCCCGTCACCGGCAAGCTCGCGCCGGCGTACCCGTCGTACGCGATGTTCGCGATTCCGATGAGCACGCTGGCCGGCGTCGTGGCGACTTGCGCGATCCCGTCGGCCTGCATCGTCGCGATGTTGACGAAGGACGCGCCGGCGATGTTCCCGCCCAGGACGGTCGCATCGAACGCGAGGATGTCGGTCGCGCCGATCGGGAGCGTTCCGATCTTCACGGTCAGCACTTGGCCGTTCAGCGTTGCGCTCGAGGCGACGCTGACGCCGTTCAGCGACACGGACTGCGGCAGCGCGGTCAGTCCCGGCGGGACGTTGTCGGTCACGACGACGTTGGTCGCCGGCGAGCCGCCGTAGTTCTTGAACGAGATCTCGTAGTTCACGGTCTCGCCCGGCGCTCCGGAATGCGTGCGCACGTGGTCGACCAGTTTGGTGACGAGGGTCGATGGGCCGGCCGGCCCGGCTATCGACGCCGCCGCTTGGGTGATTGCCCATTCGCGTCCGTTGTCGGTGACCAGACCGTTGGCGGACGTCGGGTTCGTCGAACGCGCCGTCACGGTGACGGGGAAGGTCGTGCCGACCGCTGCGCCGGCGGTCGTGATGACGAGCTGGACCCGAATCGAGCCGCCCGGCGGGATCGTCGGAGAGGTCGTCGAGCCGACGGTGACGGGGACGATGCCCGCCGAGGTGAGGTATCCGATCGAGGCGATGGTTCCGGCTCCGCTCGCCGCCGCGACGATCGTGTACGCATCGGGAGCGTTGCCGGCGTTGGTGACGGTGAAGACACGGGTGATCGGCGTTCCGAGGGGATAGCCTTCGGCCGCGGCGTCGACCGCCGGTTCCTTCGGCGTGACGACGATCGCGCCGACTTGCGCGACCGTCGCAACCACCGGATTCGATTGCGTTCCGTACCCGTGTCCGCCCGGATCGTTGTAGGTCGCGGTCACCGTGTTGGTGATGACCGTGCCGGCGGGAGTAGCCTCGCCGCTCGCTGCCGCGATTGCGAACAGCGATACTGCGAGACCCATCGTGCACCCGAGGCGCCCGACCACTCCCAACGGCATTGAGTGTTAGTTGATCTGGACTTTGAAGACCACGTTCCCCGTCGCACCGGCCACGAGGGACGCGATGGTATCGGTGAACTTGCTCGATCCGGCCGCCCCCGGACCCGGGTTGTATCCGCCGAGCGTCCCGCCCGTCGAATCGACCGGGGCCGCAAAGAGCCCGCCGGAGTTCGCCGCCCAGTTGTTCGTGTAGGCGACGCTGTTGGTACTGCCCGAACCCGCGCCGTCTTCGGTGATCACGATCGTCGACGCGTTGAGCGAGACGTTGTTGGCTCCGCCCGACGGTGCGACGTTGAGGTAGGTCACCGTGTAGCGTACGCAGTCACCGGGGTTGGCGACGACGGCGTTATTGGTGTAGACCGTCGCGGTCGCGCAGGGCTGCCCGGCCGCGACGTCTTGCGTCTTCGTCATCTTGACGAAGCCGCCCACGAAGAACTCGTCGTTGGTGAAGTTGTTCGTGTTGCCCGACCCGTCGTTGGTCGACGTCGCCTTGACCGCCACGCCGTACGGCGTGAAGACGCTGAAGACGGTCGCGCCTACCGGTGGGGTCATCACCGTCTGATAGTTCTGCGTGCCGCCCGAGGGAACGCAGACGCTGGTGACGACCGTTCCGGCTGCGACCGCCGAACAGCCGCCGCTCGCGGCTTGACCGACGCTCTTGAAGGTGGCGGTCCAGCCGGCGGGCAGCGCGTTGCCGCTCAGGTCCGCCGAGAGCACCGACGTCGTCAGGTTGTACGTGTCGAACTGGTTCGACGAGTTGCTGATCGTGTTGGTGAAGGTGATCGCCGCCGAAGCGCCCGGCACCGAGATCGTCGAACCGTTCGCTGCTGCGCTGTAAGTTGCCGGAACGTACGAGGCCGCGGTGTAGTCGTCGTTGTTGTTCGTCCCGCCGACGGCACCCGGGAAGCCGCTCGGGCCGTTCAGCACGGCGAAGCTGCCCGGCGCGGCCGCCGAGTTGATGAAGCCCGAGCCGGTCAGGCTGCCGTTGGCATTGCCAATCGCCGTGCTCGAGGCACTGGTACCGGGGTTGCCCGTGTTCGCCGTCGTGAACGGGGTGACGCCCGGGCCTTCGATGTAGCCCGCGTTGTCACCGTAGAGCGAGTTCGCGACGTTGGTCGTCGCGTTCGCGTTCGCCGCGCCGCTCGCTGTCGAGCCGTTCACCACGAAGGTGAACGACAGGCTCGCCGCGGCAGCGGTCACGCTGTTCTGCGAGGAGCCGGGATTGGTGCCGAACGATGCGCCGCCTTGCGAGTGCAGGGCCGCGGACGGAACGAACACGCCGACGTACACCGCACCCACCGTCGAGGTCGTCCAGGTGACGCCGTCGGTGGAGTAGATGAACGTTGCGCCGGCCGGCTGCGTCACAAAGGCCGGCGTGCCGCTCAGCGTGAGGTTCGTTCCGGCCGGGAACTGCGGCACGTGGTCGGTGAAGATCAAACCGGGCCCGGTGATGCCGGCGCCCGCCGGAAGACCGTTCCGCACGACCGGGAACGCGTCGCGCGCGCCGCCGTCGTTGAAGCGCACGGTGTAGGTGATCGTCGGCACGAGCGGCGTTCCGCCGACGACGGCCAGCTTCTGGACGTCGATGCGCGCGTCTTGCGTCACCGCGTCGTTGTATTGTCCGACGACGGTCGATGAGGTCGCTGCCGGTGCCGTACCGGCGATCGGTTGGGTGATGTCCGGCGTCAACAGCGTCGTGATCGTGCCGGTGGCGACGTTGGTCGCCGTGTACTGGACGCCGATCGTGATCTGGTTGGCGCCGACCGGTGCTCCGACGGCTTGCGGGACCGTGAAGGGGCCGCCCGCGTTCCCGGTCGCCAAGTAGTTATTGACTGCGGCGACCGTCGTGAGCGTCTGCGTGGGCTGACCCGGAACGTTGACGATGAAGTTGTTGAAGGTACCGTTCCCGGCGGTGACGCCGTCCGCGCTGCCGAGCGCACCCGTCAGCTGGAAGAAGCCGGGACCGTTTCCGACGTTGGTGAGGGTGTAGGTGTCGGTGACCTGCTGGGCCGGGCTGACCGGGTTGTTGCCCGGCGTTCCCTGCGGCGGCGCGATCGTCAGCGCCGGAACGTTCTGCACGGTCGTCGTGACGGTGTTCGATTGCGACGTGTACGGGTTCGTACCGTCGGTGTAGGTGGCGGTGGCGGTGTTGGTGATCGTCGTGCCGCTGGCGGTCGCCGCGTTCGCGGGAGCTCCGGAGGCCATCACCAGGCCGAACGCCACGGGGGCGACCAATGCGGCGCACGCGCGCAGCAGCGCCTGCGCGTGCGAAAGCATCGAGCCGGATATCCCTTCCTGGGATGAAGACGAGGTGCCCGTCATTTGACGCGCACCTCGTAGGTGTATTGCAGCGTTCCGTGCGGTGCTATCGCACCGTCGTTGATGAAGCGGACCGTCGTGTAGAGTGAGGGATCGGCCTTCTTCACAACGGTGGTTCCGTTCGGCCCCTTGACCGTGACGGTCGGACTCGTCGACCACGTCTTGCCGCCGTCGAGCGAAAACTCGGCGTGCGCGCGGGGTGCCTTCGCCGAACCTTCGACGTAGGCGGTTCCGGCCGGGATCTTGCCGACCGTTTTGAATTGCAGCGCGGGCGCGTTGCCCGCGTTCGTCGCCGCGATGCCGTACTCGAGCTCGTCGCCGGGCTTGAGCGCAACGCCTTGGGTCAGGGTGAGCTTGAGCCCACCGGCCGCGGTATGGATCACCAGCGAGCCGGTCAACCTGAGCGTTACATTCGGCCGCGATTTGGTCTGAGAGGAATTCGACTCCGCGAGCGCGATCCCGGGAAGGGCTAGCGCAAGAACGACGAGCGACGCCCCCGCAAGGTTACGCATCAGGATACCTCAAGACGTGCAGAACACCGCCGGCGCAAAAAACGCGCAGACGGGCAGGCTCATCCTATCAAGTACCCGACCTTAGGGATACCTGAGGTACACAAATAAAACGGCGTGCTTACACGCCGTTTACATTGATACCACGCTCGCAGAAAAAGCGGCGCGAGGTGTTACGTTCGCCTTACGATGTCGCTACGACGGCGGCAGGAGGGCCAGTTCCGCCCGTGCGGCACGAGCGACGTCGGGCTCCTCCGAAGCGATCGCGCGTTGATACTCGGTGCGGGCCAGGCCGATCTTGCCCTGCACGTTGTACGTGACCGCCAGCAGATAGTGCAGACGCCCGTCGTCGGCGGCCACGCTGATCCCCTTGATGAACGCCGCTTCGGCGAGCGGGAAGAAGCGGTGCTCGTTGTAGTCGTAACCCAGGTCGATGTACGCCTCGGGCCGCATCGGGTCCGAACGAATGGCGCGATTGTAGTACGCGACCGCGGTCTTCCAGTCGCCCGACATGTCGTATACGTAGCCGATGTCGACCAAGGCCTCGGTACCTTCGGGTCTCAGTACGAGCGCGCGGTCCAGGTACGGGCGCGCAGTGGCGGGGTCGCCCTTCTCCAGATAGGCCTCGCCGAGGTTGACCACCGCCGGGTAGAAGGACGCATCGTTCTTCAGGCACGCTTTCAGATGCGCGATGGCGGGATCGACCCGATGCACGTCGACCAGCACGTTCGCGAGATCGAGTCGTGCCGTGCACGACCCCGGCCGGATCCCCACGACCCGGGTGAACGCTTCGAGGGCGGCGTCGTATTCGCGCAACGAACGCCGCGCCTGACCGAGGTCGGTCCATGCGCCGGCATCGAACGGGGACTTCTCGGTGGCGTACTGCAGTTTCGCGATGTACTGCGGCAGATCGCCCGCGCGCTTGTGGATCATCACCAAGCCTGCGTAACCGGTGCGGCTCGGTAAGCTTCGCTGAAACTCGTAGATCGCGTCGCTCACGCGGTCTTGCGCGGCGTAGAGGGATCCGAGCCGGCTGTGCGTCTCCCGGTCGTCGGGTGAGAGGGCGACGATCGCCTTCCACACCTTCTCCGCCTTGGCATAGTCGGGGACGCGAAAGTACAGATCGCCCAGAAGCCGGCCCGCGGCGGCGTCTTTGGGATGCTCGTCGACGTAGGGAGCGAGGCCGGCGATGGCGCCCTTCGTGTCGCCCGCGGCGACCTTCCCGCGCGCGATGTCGAGGAACGTAGCGGCATCGGGCGTCGCCGCGGCGGCGGGCGCCGCGCTCGCGGGCGCAGGCGCCGGGCTCGCGACCGGCATGACGGCAAGCGCCGGGGCCGTAAGGGATCCGGCGAGCACGAGAGCGGTGACGAGGTGACGCAATGGACGCATGGGCGACGCTCCTTGCGAGACTGGCGTTTTCCCAGTATACGGCTCGGTCGGCCCTGGGCCTAGGGCCGCTCCGCAAAAACTAGGACGACCAATCGGCCGGGCCAGTCGATGCGACCTTTCTCGCGGAGTGCCTCGGCATGCGGCCGCCGAAACGTCCGTTCGCTATGGCCTCCACGCAGACGAACGGCTCCGCGACGCAGACCCGGGTCGAGACCGACTCGATGGGCAAAATCGACGTCCCCGCCGACAAATATTACGGCGCGCAATCAGCGCGCTCGCTCATCCACTTCGACATCGGCGACGACGCGACGCCGCGCGACGTGATGCCGCGCGAGATCATTCGCGCGATGGCGGTCCTCAAAAAGGCTGCAGCGCTGGTCAATCGGGATCTCGGCAAACTCGACGAAGAGAAAACGAAGCTGATCGCGCAAGCGGCCGACGAGGTGATCGCCGGCAAGCTGCAGGATCATTTTCCGCTGCGCGTCTGGCAGACCGGGTCCGGGACCCAGACGAACATGAACGTCAACGAGGTCATCTCGAACCGCGCGATCGAGATCGCCGGCGGCGAGATGGGCTCGAAGAAGCCGGTTCACCCCAACGACCACGTCAACATGTCGCAGTCCTCGAACGACACGTTCCCGACCGCGATGCACATGGCCGCGGCGGAAGCGATGGTCAAGCTGCTTCCCGCCGTCGAAGCGCTGCGCGATGCGCTCGACGCGAAAGCGACGCAGTGGGCGAACATCGTCAAGGTCGGACGCACGCACCTGCAGGACGCCACGCCGCTGACGCTCGGCCAGGAGTTCTCCGGCTACGTCAGCCAGCTCGACCGTGATCTGAAACGCTGCCGTATCGCGCTCGACGATCTGTACGACCTCGCGATCGGGGGAACGGCCGTCGGCACGGGTCTCAACGCGCATCCGGAATTCGCCGAGCGCGCCGCGAAGAAAATCGCCGAACTGACCGGGATGCCGTTCCGCTCGCATCCGAACAAATTCGCCGCGCTCGCCTCGCACGACGAGGTCGTCTTCGCGTCGGGCGCGCTCAAGACGTTGGCCGCGTCGCTGATGAAGATCGCCAACGACGTTCGCTGGCTCGCCTCGGGTCCGCGCGCCGGCATCGGTGAGCTGATCCTGCCGGAGAACGAGCCGGGTTCGTCGATCATGCCGGGCAAGGTGAACCCGACGCAATCGGAAGCGATGACGATGGTCTGCGTGCAGGTCTTCGGCAACGACGTCGCGATCGGTTTCGGCGGCTCGCAGGGCAACTTCGAGCTCAACGTCTTCAACCCGGTGATGATCTACAATTTTCTGCACTCGTGCCGGCTGCTGCAGGACGCCTGCACGATGTTCCGCGAGCACGCGGTCGAAGGGCTCGAAGCGAACGAGCCCGTGATCGCCAAGTATCTCGCCGAATCGCTGATGACCGTCACCGCGCTCACCCCGAAGATCGGCTACGACAAGTCGGCCGAGATCGCGAAGAAGGCCCATCACGACGGCAGCACGCTCAAGGCGGCCGCGCTGGCGCTCGGCTACATCAGCAGCGAAGACTTCGACGCGTTCGTCGTGCCCGCCGAGATGACCAAGCCGAAGTAACCCGACTCTCCCTTGTCACCCCGAGCCGCCATTCCGCTCACATGAAGAATGGCTCAGGGTGACCTCAAGTCTGGCTCGGCGGCGCGCGAGGAGTGACTTCGGGCTGACGAAAGGCTCGGGGCGGCGACGGGGCGTAAGGCGTCGTCATATGTTCGTGCGGCGCGTTCTCGCCGGCGTGCTCGTGGCCGGGCTCGCCGTCCCCACCCTCGCGGCCGCACCGCACAACCGCAGCCCGAAGGCCGAAGCGCCGGCGGCTCCGCCGCCTGGGATGGGCACTCGGGTCTTCGCGCGCGCCGACGCACTGCCGGAACTCGCTCAGACCCCGCCATCGCCGCCGCCCTCGCCGGGGCCCTCGCTCTCGCCGGGGCCCTCGGGCGGGCCGTCCGCCGTTCCCGCGGCCGAGCTCGCCCTGCGCGCTCGGGCGGAGTTCGATGCTCACCGGGCGGGGAAGATCGATCGTTCGCACTACACCCCCGAGATGAACGCGGTCATCACCGACGCGCAGCTCGGGCGAGCCTCGACCGAACTCCAGAGCCTCGGCGCGGTGAAGAACTTCGCGCAGGTTCGACGGATAACGCACGGCGCGACGTCGATCTATGTCTTTCGGATCGAGTGTGAGAACGCGCCCGTCGTTGAAGAGACGATCGCCTGGAATGCCGCCGGGAAGGTCGACTACCTCTCGTTCGGCCCGGTTCGGTGACCGCGGCCGACCCGCTCGACGCATCGGCCACGGTCCCCGACGTCACCGTCTTCTTCCGCCGCTGGCGCGCGTGGAGCGACGCGGCGCGCAGCGAGTTCGTGCACGCGCGCGATCTGCGCTACGGCCCGACCGACGACGAGAGGCTGGACCTGTTCGTTCCGCACGCCGGCGCGCCGCTGGTCGTCTTTTTTCACGGCGGCTATTGGCGCCGGCTCCACAAGGACGACATGACGTACGTCGCGCGCAGCCTCGCCGCGCACGGCATCGCGACGGCGGTCGTCAACTACGGTCTCGCGCCGGCGCTGACGCTCGAAGCGATCGTCGCGCAAGCGCGCCGGTCGGTCGCGTGGCTGCGCGCGAACGCCGCGGCGCACGGCGCGGATCCGAGCCGGATCGTCCTCGCGGGCCACTCCGCCGGCGGGCACCTCGCGGCCATGTGCGCGGTCGATGCGCCGGCGGCCGCGCTCGTCACGCTCAGCGGTCTGCACGACGTGCGCGCGGTCGCGCGTTCGTTCGCCAACGCTTGGCTCACGCTGGACGAACCGCGCGCGGCAGCGCTCAGTCCGACACTGCTCGCGCCGGCGCAGCCGTGCGTCGTCTTCGCCTCGGCCGGCGAGCGCGAGACGGACGCGTTCAAAGCGCAGGGAAGCGAGTTCGCCGAAGCCTGGCGCGCGCGAGGCTGCGACGCGACGTACGCGGACGGCCCGGGCGACGATCACTTCACCATCTGCGATCGCCTCAACGATCCGGACGACGCGCTGATCGCCCGGATCGCCGCGCTCGCGAGAGCCTAGCGCACTCGAGCGGCTAGAGCACCTTGGGGGTGTAGCCGGGGCGCGCGGCCGGATGCTGCGCGGCCAGCGCGACGCTCGCCGCCTTCGCCCACGGAGAGTCGGCGTTGCCGTCGGATTCCGGCGCCGGCACTTCGGCGACGATGTCGTACATGAAGTCCGTTTTCGCGAACGCCTTCGACGAGATGCTCGCGCCGGCGTACACGTCCTGCGCGCACTGATGATCCCAGCCGTGATAGACCGACCTCGACGACTTCGCGCCATCGAAACTGTAGTTCTCGAACGCGGCCGAGAGCTTTTCGGCGTCGGTCGTGCCGGCCGAGACCACCCGCTCCATCAGTGAGTGCGCCGCCATGTAGCCGAGATAGTGGCGCGCCGAGATCGGGCCGCTGATGCTCTTGCGCAGCCGCGCGGCGAGCTTTCCGGCCGAGCCCGAAACGCTCGGCGCCCACAGCACGGGGAACGTGGCGCCCACCACCTCGTCGAGGGGGAGCGCTTTGTAATAGATATCTTCCAACGAGACGCCGGCGAGCTTCATCTTCTTGTTCAGGCCGAACTGCACCCATTGTTTGGCGGTGTTCGCCGCGTCGAGCCCGCTGTTGCAGAGCATCAGCACGTCGGCGCCGCTCGACGCGACCTTGGTCAGCACCGACGAGAAATCGGCGGTGCCGAGCGGGACGACGTCGTGTGCCACTTCGGTGCCGCCGGCGCGCCGCAGCGCGTCGGCGCACTGGGCGTAGGCATCTTTCCCCAGCGCGTAGTCGGCTTGGATGAAGTACCACTTCTTGCCCAGCGCGAGCGCACGCCGCAGCACCGGGGCGAGGATCATGCGCGCGTTCGGTCCGAAGCGGTAGGTCAGCTTCGAGGCTTTGGGGCCGGTGAGGGCGGAGTCTTGCGGACCGAGCAGCAGGTTGAAGACACCGGATTCGAGCGTGATCGCCGAGACTGCCGCGCCGTTCGCCGACGACGTTCCGCCGAAGAGCACGTCGACGTTCTCTTGGCCGATCAGCCGGCGCGCTTCGGTCGTCGCGACGGCCGGCTTCGACGCGTCGTCGCCGTAGACGAATTCGAACTTGACCCGGCCGGAACGGTTCGCGTCCTCGAGCGCGGCAAGCGCGCCTGCCTTGTGGCACGCCCCCAGGTCCGAGAACACGCCGCTGAACGATTCGAGAAACCCGATCTTGACCGTCGCGCCCGGTCCGGCGGCGAGGGTGAAGCGGGGGACGGCGAGCGCTGCGCCTGCGGCGGCGCCGGCGGCAAGGAACCTCGTGCGTTTCATCGGTCCTCGTTTCTGGATGGGGTGGAGGGTACGGTGAGAGCGCCCGGCTCGGTGCCGTGCGCGTAGAGCCAGTCCGTTTCGCCGTAGTCGCGCGGGTTCCGCGTAGCGAGACGGACATTGCGATGCGAAGCGTCGGCGAGCGGCATGTGCCAGTAGTCGCCCCATGCGCGCGCGGTCGTCTGCACCCGCGCGGTCCGCGGGACGCGGGCTCCTTCGTACGCGGCGAACGCTGCGCCTACGTCGCCGGGATGGTCGGCGAGCGCGTCGGCGAGGGCGACTGCGTCCTCGAGCGCCTGGGCCGCACCCTGGGCCAGATACTGCAGCATCGGGTGCGCGGCATCGCCGAGCAGGGTGATCCGATGACGCGACCAGCGCGGGATCGGAAGCCGGTCGAACATCGGCCACCGGCGGTTGCGCCGGAACTTGGTGAGCGCGCCGCGCACGGCTGGCGTCCCGGCATCGAAATGCCGGTCGAGTTCGTCGCTCGTCCCCCAGTCGTCGGAGTCGGCCCGATAGCGGTCACTGCGAAATACCGCGACTTGGTTGTAGAGTTCGCCGCGCCGCACCGGATATTGCACCAGGTGCATGTTGGGCCCGGTCCAGAGCATGACGTTGTCCAGGCCGGCGTGGCTGGACATCTCCTCGATCGGGATCGCGCCGCGATAGGCCACGTATTCCGAGCAGATCGGATCGCCGTCGTCGACCAGCGCCTTGCGCACCGTCGACCACAGGCCGTCGGCACCGATCAGCACGTCCGCTTCGTACGCCGATCCGTCGGCGCACCTCACCCGCGCCGTCTCGACCCGGTCCTCCACGGTGAGCACGTCCTTGCCGGTTTCCAGCGCAATGCGCGCATTCGCGCGGCACGCGTCCAACAGCACCGCCAAGAGGTCGCTGCGATGCATGACGATGTAGCGATAGCCGTACCGTTCCCGGAACGTGGCGCCCAGATCGAGCGAGGTGACCTGCTCGCCCGAGATCGCGTCCATCCAGACCATCCGCTGCGGAAAGACCGCATACGATTCGATCGCCGCGCGCACGCCCAGCGCGTCGAGCGCGCGCGAGGCGTTGGGCGCGAGCTGCAAGCCGGCGCCGAGTTCGCCGAATTCCGACGCCTTCTCGATGACGCGCACCCGTAGCCCGCGGTTGGCGAGCGCGAGCGCGACGGCGAGGCCGCCGATGCCGCCGCCGGCGACGAGAATGGGGACGCGCTCCGCGGCATTCATGCCAAGCCCGGCTCGCTGGAGGCGTGGCCGGAAACCAGTGCTGCGAGCAGTCGCAGCAGCGCGGCACGCTCGTCCGCGGGCAGCGGATCGAGGATCCGCTGCTCGCTGCGGGCAACGGCCGGATCGGCCCCGGCGAGCAACTGCACGCCGTCGGGCGTGAGCTCGAGCCGCTTCGTGCGACGGTCGTTCGGACCGGCTTCGCGCCGGACCAGACCGCGGGCTTCGAGCCGTTCGAGAACCACGCCGAGCGTCGATTTGTCGAACGCGACCGCGCGCGACAGCCTCGTCGCGTCGATCCCCGGGAACGAGCGAATCGCGGTGAGCGCCGCGTACTGCACCGGCGTGATCCCGAACGCCGCCACGTCCTCGGCGAAGATCCCTCCGGCGACCTGGTGCGCGCGCCGGATCAAATGACCCGGCATGGCGTACAGCCGAGCCATGGCGGCGGGCTCGGCGGTGCCCGGTCGGCGAGCAGGTACGCGCGGCATATTAGACAGTATACGGACTATCCGTGTACTGTCAAGTGCCACGCGGACGCGAATTTCAGACGTCCGGGTCGTGCTGCATCAACCCGAGGAGGTTCCCTTCGGTGTCGCGCGCGTAGCAGAACCGGCCGACGGCCGGGATGATCATCGGCGACCCGACGACGCTGCCGCCGTGCTTCTCGACTCTGGCGATCGCGAGGTCGAGATCGTCGACGCCGATCGTATTGGTGGTCGCGGTGACGGTCCCGCGCGGCAGCAGCGCGCCGTTGATGCCGGGACCTTCACCCGTCTTCACGTTCCAATACTCTTCGGGGGCGTCGCACTTGCTGATCCGCCAGCCGAATGCCGCCTCGTAGAACGCCACGGCGCGCTGCGGTTCGTCGGCGGGGATCTCGAAATGGATCACGCGATCGGACATGAGGTGCTTCCCTTCGATCGGGCCGCCGGATTAGCTCAGCCGCTTCACCAGGTGCCGGTGTCCGGGCCCGTAGCCGAGGCGTTCGTAGAACCGATACGCGGGCTGGTTCTCCTCGACGACGTTCAACGTGACGAGATGATACCCGCGCGCCGCGGCCCACGCCTCGACGGCCTCCATCAGCCGTCCGCCGATCCCCTCGCCGCTGCGCGCCGCGGCGATCTCGGAGACGTGGGCGTAGGGTTCGCCGGTGAAAAAGTCGCGCTCGGTCACGGCGTACACGAAGCCTGCTCGCACGCCGGCGTCGTCTTCGGCGACGAGCACGACATCGCCGGGCTGCGGATGGACGATCGCCTCGCGCAGAACGCGCGACGTCCCGGCGACCACCTCGTCGCGCGTGTGACCGCCCGCGACGCCGTGCTCGACGAAACGCGGCACCAGCTCGACGACGAAGTCGACGTCGTCGGGCTGCGCTTCGCGAAAGATCACTTGACCAGCGGAAGTATGTTCGAGGGTGCGAGCGGGACGATGCCCAGCACGAACGTCGCCGCGGCGCAGACGCCGACCGCGATCCACGGCAGCGGGTTGGTCGAACGTTCGTCGCGGACGTGCGCGGGATCGACACGCGCGAACATCGCGCGCACGATCTTGAAGTAGACGTAGGCCGAAATCGCGGTGCCGACGATCAGCACGCCCGCCAGCCACGCGTATCCGGCGCTGGTCGTCGCGGCGAGGATCAGCACCTTTCCGGTGAAGCCGATCGTCGGCGGCAGTCCGGCCAGGCCGATCAGGAAGAGCGTCATCGCTGCCGCGAGCCAGGGCCGGCGGTAGGCGAGTCCGGCGAAGCGCCCGAGACCGACGACCGCGTCGCCGTCGCGCGACATCAGCGCGACGACCGCGAACACGCCGAGGTTCATGAACGTGTAGCCCGCGAGGTAGAGGATCGCGTAGCGCAGACCGAGCACGCTTTGGCCCGCGAACGACGCGACGATGTAGCCGACCTGTGCGATGCCGGAGTAGGCCAGCAGGCGCTTCATGTCGGTTTGCGCGAGCGCGGCGAGGTTGCCGACGAGCATCGACGCCGCGGCGAGGACCCAGATCGGCAGGAGGATCGCCGACGCGCGGTCGGGCGGCAGCGCGGCATAGGCGAAACGCGCGAACACGGCGAGCGTGCCGGCCTTCGTCACGACCGACATGAACGCGGTCACCGGCAGCGGCGCGCCTTCGTACACGTCCGGAGTCCAGGCGTGGAACGGCACGAGGCTGAGTTTGAACGCGATGCCGACGAAGAACAGCCCCGCGCCGAGCGCGAAGAGCGGCGTGACGGGCGCGGTCGCAAGCGACGAGAACGCGACCGAACCGGTCGCACCGAACAGCAGCGCCGAGCCGTACAGCAAGAATCCCGACGCCATCGAACTGAGGATCAGATACTTCAGCGCCGACTCGCGCGCCGTGACGCGGGACGAGATCGCGCACAGACAATACAGGCCGAGCGAGAGCAGCTCGAGGCCGAGGAAGACGGCCATCAGGTTCGCGGCGCCCGACATCAGCATCGCGCCCGCCGCGCTCCACAGCACCAGCGACGTCGTACCCGCCACCTGGTCGGTGCGGCCGACGCCGACCGAGAGCAGCAGCGTCGCGATCGTCGCGACGATCACGATCTCGCTGAAGACGATCGAGAATCCGCCTTGCACGAACGCGCCGCCGAAGGCGGCATAGTCGTGCGGGTACGCGCCCGCTTCGAGCGCGCCGGCGGCGAGCAGCCCGATGACGGCGAGCGTGACCGCGATCGCGCGCCGCGCCATGCTCGAACCACGCAGGAACAAATCGACGAACAGGATCGCGAGCGGCGTGCAGGCGACGATGAACGCCGGCAGCAGCGCGGCGTAGTCGGCCCCGATCGGGAAATTACCGAGAGCTGACGACACGCGGTGCCTCCACGGCGACGGACGAGGTGATCGCCGCGGGCGGCGTCGTGCGGGCTCCGCGATCTGCGGCTGCAGTCAGCGCGCCCGGGTTGACGCCGAGCCACACGAACGCGGCGACCAGCGGAGCGATCGCGAGGCTTTCGAGCCACGTCAGATCGCGCCGTTCGGGGAGATCGGGGACGTCGGGGCCGTTCATGATCCCTTGGAACATCCGAAGCATGTACGCCGACGCCAGCACCACCGGCACCAGCGCGATCACCGCGGCGAGCGTCCAGCCCGCTTTGAAGAGGCCGGTGAGGATCAGGATCTCGCCGGCGAATCCGGCGAGTCCGGGCAGGCCGAGTGCCGCGAGCGCGCCGAGCATCAATGCGCCCGCCAGGCGCGGGTTGCGCGCCGCCAAACCGCCGAGCCGCGCGAGGTCGCGCGTCTCCTCGCGCTGTTCCACTGCGCCGAGCGCGAGGAAGAGCGCCGCGCTGAACAAGCCGTGCGCGACGATGTAGACCAGCGCACCGATGTACGCGAGCGACGAACCGCTGAACACGGCGAGCAGGATCAGCCCCAAGTGGGAGAGCGAACTGTACGCGACGACCTTCTTCGCGTCGCGTTCGCCCAGCGCCGCGAGCGCGCCGTAGATCAGCCCGGCCAACCCGAGCGCGAACATCAGGGTCTGGGCTTGCCCCATCTGCGCGGGCAGCAGCGGCAGCGTGATCGCCATGAAGCCGTAGAGTCCCGCCTTCGACTGCACCGCGGAGACGACCGCGACCATCGGCGGCGGAAGTTCGGCATACGTTTCCGGCATCCAGGTGTGGAACGGGAACACCGGCGTCTTGACCAAGAACGCGAACGCGATGCCGGCGAAGATCCACAGTCCCCACGCGGAGACGACGGAGAAGTGCGCCGTCGGATTGCCGATCACGTCGGTCGTGCCGGCGAGGACGCCGTACGCCGCGGTGGCGAGCAGCAGCGTCAGGCCGCCGACCAAATTGTAGATCAAGTACTTCCAGGCGGGCCGGCCGTGGGCGCTCGTGGTGATGAGGACCAGGAACACCGGGATCAGCATCAGGTCCCAGAAGAGCGCGAAGAGCAGCAGGTCTTTGGCGAGGAAGACGCCGTTCATCGCGCCTTGCAGCACGAGCAGCTGCGCCGCGATCTCGCGGGCGCGATCGCCCTTCAGCGTCAGCGCGGCGCTGAACGTGATCAGCGCGAGCAGCAGCACGAGCCAGTACGAGAGCGGTCCGAAGCCGAGATGGAAGGAAGCGGTGAACGGCCGTGAGAGCCAGCGCGCCGCGGCATCGGGCGCGCTCGGGTCGACGAGCGGCGCGATGAACGCGAGCGCGGCGACGATCGCGGCGACCGCGCGGGCGGCGTTGGTCGCGCTGCGCGGAAGCGCGTACAGCAGCAGCCCGGCGACGATCGGTCCGAGGACGAGCGCGGTGAGGGTCATCGGCCGCCTCCGAACACGACGGCGTAGTACGCGACGACGCAGAGGACACCGAACGCGATCGAGAGCGCGTACGCGCGCACGAGTCCGGTCTGGAACGAGCGGAACAGATGGCCCAGCCACTGCGAGGAGATCGCCGCCTCGCGCACGGCGGCATCGATCACGTGCGGATCGACGTACCGCACGAACGCGCCGCCGAGCGCGCGCGCCGGACGCACCAGCAGATAGTCGTACGCCGCGTCGAAGTAGTACGCGTTCCAGAGCAGCGCCGGCGTGCGAACGGTCTCGGTGCGCAGGCGCGGCACCGCGTTCTGCAAGGCGTCGGGCTTCCAATAGCGCAGCCAGGCCACCGCGAAGCCGGCCAGCACCAGCACGAGCACGATGGCGGTCGACACCCCCTCCGAGAACGGCGGGGCCGGCACGGGGCCCGTCGTCGCGGCTGCGCCGAAGAAGTCGCCGAAGAAGCGCGCCCACGGGCTGTTCTCGCCGCCGAACTGCACCCAGCCGATGAAGATCGAAAACGGGATCAGCACCGCGACCGGACCGGTCATCAGCCAGGCCGGGGCGTGGTGGTGCGGCTCTTCTTCCTCCGCGTGATGGCCGGCGGCGGGCGCCGTGCCGGCCAGCTCCGGATGACGGATGCCGAGGTCCGACGGGTCGACGTCGCCGCGGTACCGTCCCAAGAACGTCAGGAACAGCATGCGGAACATGTAGTAGGCGGTGATCCCGGCCGTGATGACGCCGACCGCGTACAAGTACGGGTGTCCCTTGGCCAGCGTCTCGTACAGGACGGCATCCTTGCTGAAGAACCCGCTGAAGCCCGGGACGCCCGAAATCGCGAGCACGCCGACGAGCATCGCGATGAACGCGAACGGCAACCGCGTGCGCAGCCCGCCCATCCGGCGGACGTCCTGTTCGTCGTGCAGCGCGTGGATGACGATTCCGGCGGTGAGGAACAGCTGCGCTTTGAAGAAGGCGTGGGTGAGGAAGTGCAGGACGCCGCCCTCGAACGCGCCGACGCCGACGCCCATGATCATGTAGCCGATCTGCGACATCGTCGAGTAGGCCAGGATCCGTTTGATGTCCCACTGGACGCAACCCAGGACGGCGCCGGCGATCGCGGTGATCGCGCCGATGACGCCGACCAGGCTGCGCGCGTCGGGCGACGCGTTCCAGAGCGGCGCGAAGCGCGCGATCAAGTAGACGCCGGCGGTCACCATCGTGGCGGCGTGGATCAGCGCGGAGACCGGGGTCGGGCCTTCCATCGCATCCGGCAGCCAGGTGTGCAGCGGCACCTGCGCCGATTTCGCGGCGCAGCCGATGAACAGTCCCAGGCACACCAGGAACAGCTCTTCCTTGGTGAAGGCCGTGCCGAACTTCGCGAAGACGTCGGCGTAACCGATCGATCCGACCTTCGCGACGATCACGAAGATCGCGAACATGATCCCGACGTCGCCGACGACGTTCATCACGAACGCCTTGCGCGCGGCGCCAACCGCCGACGGCCGCTCGAACCAGAAGCCGATCAAAAAGTAGGATGCAAGGCCGACGAGACCCCAGCCGACGAGCAGCCCGACGACGTTGTCGCTGAGCACCAGCGTCAGCATCGCGTACACGAAGAAGTTCATGTAGGCGAAGAAGCGCGCGAACGCGCGGTCGCCGTCCATGTATCCGATCGAGTAGACGTGGATCAGGAAGCCGACGCCGGTGATCACCAGCGTCCAGATCAGCGAGAGCCGGTCCAGCTGCAGCCCGAAGCTCCAGCCGTTGAGCCAGGTGACCATCGGCTGCAGGTGCAGACCTCCGCCGGGCGCGGTTGCTTCCGGCCACAGTGCCAAGGTCGCCGCGAACGGCACCCCGATCATCGCCGAACCGATCGGACCCGCCCATGACTTCAATTGCGGACCGAAGGCGAACAAGAGTACGGCGCCGAGCAACGGCAAGAGCCAAACAAGATAGAGCAGCATGTTGGTGGTCAGCCCTTGAGCGTCGCGACTTCGTCGACGTCGACGCGCGGCGAGCGGCGGAAGGTCACCGCGACGATGGCCAGGCCGATGGCGGCCTCGGCGGCGGCGACCGTGATGACAAGGAACGCGAAGATGTGGCCCGCGTTGTTGACCCAGGCGCGCGCGTAGGTGACGAGCGCGAGGTTCGCGGCGTTGAAGAGCAGCTCGATCGACATCAGCATGATGAGCGGGTTGCGCCGCACGATCACGCCGACGACGCCGATGAAGAACAGCACCGCCGAGAGCGCGATGTAGTTGTCGACGGGGGCGCTCATCGGGTCACCTTGCGCCCTCTGTCATCCTGAGCTCGTCGAAGGATGGGCTCGCGTTCGATCGCGCGCTTCTTCTTGCGCCGCACGACGCCGCCCGGCCCTTCGTCTCCCGCGATCAGCACGACCCCGACGATCGCGACCATCAGGATGAAGGCGGTGACTTCGAACGGCAGCAGGTTCGTGGTGAAGAGCGCTGAGCCGAAGTTCGCGACGCTGCCGAACGCGAACGCGTCGCCGGTATCCTGACCCGTCGGCTTCACGACGACCGGATTCGAGCGGATCGCCGTCACGACGATGATGCCGAGCGCCACGACGCCGAATAGGATCGCCGGGATCGCGATCCGCGGCGCCTTATCGGGCCCGACGTCGAACGGCCGCACGCCGCTCGAGAGCAGCGCGATCACGAAGACGAAGAGGATCAGGATCGCGCCGCTGTAGACGACGATCTGCATGACCGCCAAGAACTCGGCCTGCAGCGTGAGGTACATCGCGGCGAGCGCGATGAAGTTCGCCAGCAGCCCGACCACCGAGTACACCGGCTTCTTCGCCGTGATGCAAAAAACGGCGCTCGCGATCAGCACGACCGAGAGAATCCAGAATCCGATCACCCGGCGAGACCCCGGCGCTGCTTCTTCAAAATGTGGCCGCGGTTGGTGGCTTCGTAGCCGGCGGTGATGTCGACGGTGTCCTTCGCGCGGGCGACGCCGCCGAGATCGGAGGGGATGCCGTTGGGGCGCTCGTCCGGCGCGGTGCCGACGCCGGCCTCGGTCGGGACCAGCAGACGGTCCTTGGCGTAGACGAAGGCGCCGCGCCGGTAGTCGGCCATCTCGAAGCGCGGGGTGAGCACGATCGCGTCGGTGGGGCACGCCTCTTCGCACAGCCCGCAGAAGATGCAGCGCAGCTCGTCGATCTCGTAGCTCGCGGCGTACCGCTCGCCGGGCGAGCGGCGGTCCTCGGGCGCGTTCTCCGCGCCGATGACCGTGATGGCGTTCGCCGGGCAGGCGATCGCGCACAGCTCGCAGCCGATGCAGCGTTCCTTGCCGTCGTCGTAGCGGCGCAGTTCGTGCAGGCCGTGAAAGCGCGGCGCGTGCTGCTTCTTCACCGAGGGGTATTCGACGGTCGGCTTCTTCTTGAATATGTAGCTGAAGGTCGTCGAAAAGCCGCGGAACAGCGCGCCGACGTTGTAGAGATTCTTACGCATGCGATGGCATCAGAGCCACGACGACCGCCGTGATGACGAGGTTGAGGGTCGCGACCGGGAACAGCACCTTCCACCCGAAGTCCATCAGGCGGTCGTAGCGGAATCGCGGCAGCGTCGAACGCAACCAGATGTAAAAGAACAAGAACAGTCCTGCTTTGATCAGGAACCACACCAGCCCCATGACGCCTGTGGAGGGCAGCCACGGAATCGGCGAGTTCCAGCCGCCCAAGAACAGCAGCGTCGCCAAGCACGAGACCGTGATCATGTTGAGGTACTCGGCGATGAAGAACAGGCCGAACCGCAGTCCCGAGTACTCGGTGTGGAAGCCGCCGACCAATTCCGTCTCAGCTTCGACCAGATCGAACGGCGCGCGATTCGTCTCGGCGACCGCCGTGATGACGTAGATGACGAAACCGATGATCTGCGGGATGATGAACCACACGCGCTGCTGCGCGTTCACGATGTCGGCCAGGGCCGTCGAGCCGGTCAGGATCAGCACGCCGATCACCGACATCGACATCGAGAGCTCGTAGGAAATCATCTGCGCCGTCGAACGCACCGAGCCGAGCAGCGGAAACTTCGATCCCGACGCCCATCCGGCCAGCGAGATCCCGTACACGCCGATCGAGGTGAGCGCGAAGACGAAGAGGATCCCGGCATTGACGTTGCCGACCGCCCACAGCGTTCCGTCGGCGTTCGCCGAGAACGGGATGATCGCGAACGCCCCCATCGCGCAGAGCAGCGAGATGAACGGCGCGAGCCGGTAGATCAGCGGATCGGCGGTGTCGGGGGTGAGATCTTCCTTGAAGATCATCTTCACCGCGTCGGCTGCCGGCTGCATCAAGCCCCACGGCCCGACCCGGTTCGGTCCCGGCCGCAGCTGCATCCAGCCCATGACCTTGCGCTCGAACAGCATCGAGTACGCAAACGTCGTGATCACGACGGCGAGCACGACGATCGCTTTGATGAGCACGATCAGCCAGATCGGGATACTCACGCCGTCACCAGGGCTTTCTCCAGCCGCACGGTCGCGGCGTAGCCGAGCGCGTTGAGCGGCGCAAGCGGCAGGCCGTCGACGAGCGCTACGGCATCCTCGGGCACGCGCGGGTCGAGCACCGCGATGAGCTCGCGCAGCGAAGCACCGTTCGCCGCGCTGACGGTCACGGGCTCGCCGTCGGCGACGCCGAGCGCGTTTGCGGTCGCGGGATGGATGCGCGCACGCGGCACCGTGCGCAGCTCGGCGATCCGCGGGTCGAACGCGAGCGTTCCGCCGCCGGTGAAGATCGTCGTCTCGGCGATCAGGCGCAGGCCGCCGTCGATCCCCGCGCCGCGACGCGGCACGACGACGTCGGCCGGCATTGGCGCCGGCGGCGGCGACTTCACCAGCTCGCGCACCGCCGCTTCGAGTTCGTCCGGAAGCGGCAGGGTGATGCCCAGCGCTTCGGCGAGCAGCACGATCGCGTCGCCGTCGGCAGGCACGCCCTCGGGCGCGCGGACCGAACCGATCACCGGCAGCACGTCGCCGGCCAGATCGGTCGTCGTTCCGCTCTTCTCGAAGGCGCTGCACACGGGCAGGATCAGGTTCGCGAACTCCGCCGTCTCGGTGAGGAACAGGTCGGTGACGACGACGAACGGCGTCGCGCGCAGCGCGTCTTCGATAAGCGCGCGGTCGGGGAAGCGCAGCACCGGGTTCGCGCCGAGGATCGAGAGCACGCCGAGCTTGCCGTCGCGCGCCGCTTCGAGCATCGCTCGGGTGTTGTGGCCGTCGCCGCGCGGGCGCAGCCCGACCGCGTCGGCGCCGCGTCCGTTCGGTTCTTCCGGCAGCACGTATTGGTTTACGTCAGGGAACGCGTTCACCGGAGCGGCGAGTTCACGCCCGCTGGCGATCACGCCGTCCCAGATCATCGCGATACGGCCGGGCCTCTGGCCGAGCGCCGCAGTGAGCTCATCCGCCGTCGAAACGTGCGTCTCCGGGACGAAGCTGTTCGCCCAATGATCGCCGACCGAGATCAAGCGCGCACCATTGCGCGAAACCGCCTTGCGGATGCGCAAGTCGAGGACCGGCGCGAGCTGCGAGGGCGGGCGGCCGAAGGTGACGATCGTGTCGGCCTTCTCCAAGTCGACGTGGTTCGCGAAGCCGTCGTGGTGGACGAACGACTGCGTGCCGACGCGATGGTCGATGTTCTCGATCCCGAGCGCCCGGAACAGGTACGCGGCGAGATACGCCTCTTCGTTCAGCAGCCGTCCGCCGCCGATGACGCCCGCGTTCGGTCCGGCCTTCTTCAGCTGTTCAGCCCACAGCCCGATCGCGTCGTCCCAGCCGATCTGCACCCACGCGCCATCCTGCTTGAGCAGCGGCATCGTGAGGCGGCGTTCGTCGGTCACAAAGCCGACGTTGTAGCGCCCGCGGTCGCACAGCCACGTATCGGAGATCGCGTCGTCTTCGGTGACGCTCATCGTGCGCAGCAGCGTGTTCGCGCGCTCGTCGACGTGCATCTGACAGCCGACGCTGCACTGCGTGCAGGTGGTCGTCGTGCGATGGTTGTCCCACGGACGCGAGCGGAACCGGTACGTCTTCGAGGTCAGCGCACCGACCGGGCACAGTTCGGTGACGTTGCCGGTGAAGTCGGAGACGTAGGGCGAGCCGGTTGCCGTCGCGATGATCGTGTGCGCGCCCCGATCCTCGGTCCGCAGCGAACGCTCGCCGGTGATGACGTCGTCGAAGCGCACGCAGCGCTGACAGACGATGCAGCGTTCCTCGTCGAGCACGATCGTCGGACCCAGATCGACCGCCTTCGGCTTGGCCAGCTTCGGCTCGAGCATCCGCGAGGAACCCTGGCCGTACGCCATCGCGTAGTCCTGCAGATCGCACTCGCCACCCTTGTCGCAGATAGGACAATCGAGCGGGTGGTTCAGCAGAAAGAACTCGAGGATCGCGCGCCGTCCGTCGTCAACCTTCGGATTGGTCGTGTGGACCTTCATCCCGTCTGCGACCTGCGTGTTGCACGCGATCTGCAGTTTCGGCATCCCCTCGATCTCGACGAGGCAGACGCGGCAAAGCCCGGCGGGACCGAGCTTTTCGTGATAGCAGTAGACCGGAATGTCGCGGTGGATCGACTTGGCGGCTTCGACGAGCAGCGTGCCCTTTGGAACGCGCACGTCGATCCCGTCGATCGTGACGGTGACGAGGTCGGTCTGCGGAACGGTGGCGGACACTACGTCGGTCTCCGGTTCATAAGGACGAGGTACACGCCGGCGAACGCGAAGCCGGCGGCAAGACTGGACAGCGCCGCGGCGCCGCGGCTGTTGTTGCCGCTCGCAGTGAGCGTGGACGCGATCAACTCTATCACTATGGCGAGGCCGAAGATCAGCGCGAGGACGATCTGTTTGCCGCGCGGCGTGCCGACAAAGAGAAGGTAGCGACGGCCGAGCTCGGCGATCATACCGCGACCCGCTGGGCGGAGCCGCGTGTGATGTACGCGCGGAAGTCGGCTTCGTAGCGCTTGATGACGGAGGCGAGGAACGGTTCGATCGAGTCGCCGAGCGCGCACAGGTTGAGCCCGGTGAGCTGGTGCGCGGCCGAGACGATCACGTCGATGTCCGAGTCGACGCCGCGGCCGTCGAGGATTCGGCGCAGCGTCCGTTCGATCCAATCGCCGCCTTCGCGGCACGGGGTGCACTGGCCGCACGATTCGTGCGCGTAGAAACGGATCAGGCTGTGCGCCGCCTTCACCCAGTCGGTCGTGTCGTCGAAGACGACCATCGCGCCGGAGCCGAGCATCGAACCCGCTTTCGCGATGCTGTCGAAATCGTACGGCAGGTCGAGGTGTTCCTCGAACAAGCACGCCGAAGAACCGCCGCCCGGCTGGACGCCGCGGAACTCGCGCCCCGGACGCAGGCCGCCGGCGCAGTCGTCGATCAGCTGGCGGATCGTCGTGCCCATCGCGACTTCGTAGTTGCCGGGCTTGCGGACGTGACCGGAGATCGAGACGACCTTGAAGCCGGGCGAGCGCTCCGGCCCGGCTTTGGCGAACCACTCAGGCCCGTTGCGTAAAATGTACGGCAGGTATGCCAGAGTCTCGACGTTGTTGACGACCGTCGGCTCGCCGTAGAGACCCTTGATCGCCGGAAACGGCGGCTTCAGACGCGGCTCGCCGCGTTTGCCTTCCAGTGAGTTGAGCAGCCCGGTCTCTTCGCCGCAAATGTATGCGCCGGCGCCGCGGTGGATCGTGAACTCCAGCCGTTTGCCCGTACCGAACACGTTCTCGCCAAGGAAGCCCGCGTCGCGCGCCTGCTGCACCGCGTCGCGCATGATCTCGAAGCCGCGCTTGAACTCGCCGCGAATGTAGATGTACGAGTGCTCGCAGCCGATCGCATACGCGCCGATCAGGATCCCCTCGATGATCTGGTGCGGGGTCTCCTCCAGCAGCATGTGGTCCTTGAACGTACCGGGCTCGGCCTCGTCGCAGTTGCACACCATGTAACGCGGCCGGCCGTTGTTCGGCAGGAACGACCACTTGCGGCCGGTCGGAAAACCGGCGCCGCCGCGGCCGCGCAGATTCGAGCCGTTGCAGAGATCCGCGACCTCTTTGGGCGTCATCTCCATGACGGCACGCCGCAGCTGCTCGTACCCGCCTTGCTGCCGGTACACCGCAATGTCGCGCAGGTTCAGTTCGCCGATCCCCTTGGTAAGAACGGGCGTAATCACATCTGCCACTAGTGGTGTCCGTTCTCGGAAAGTTCGGGACGAAGCGTCGTTTCGTGGACGAGCCGCTCGTTCGAGCGCGATTCGTATTGCGCTTTGCCGACGATGAGATCGAACATCACCAGGCCGCTGCGGTCGCCGATTCCACCCGCATTGTTGGGGCTCTCGACGTTCATTCCGCCGGCCGACTTGCGGCCGTTGTCCTGCTCGACCCGCCAGGTCCGCCCGGGCTTCGCGGTCTGCGCCAGCGGCGCAATCTCGTACGTGCCGCCCTTGATTGCGGCGATCATCGCGTCGATCCGCTCCCGGGTGAGGTCGTAGACGAACTCGAGGTTGACCTGCGCGCAGGGCGCGCGGTCGCACGCCGCGAGGCATTCGACTTCTTCATACGAGATCAGACCGTCGGCAGTGGTCTCCAAGTGCCCGATCCCCAGCTGCTCGCGCGCGTAGTCCATGATCTCTTCCGCGCCGTTGAGCAGGCACGAGAGGTTGCGGCAGACTTGAACGACGTACTTGCCGACCGGCTTGCGGTACAGCAGCGTGTAGAACGACACCGTCGACTCCACCGTCGCGGGCGTCTCTCCGACCTGGTACGCAATCGCCGCCATGGCGTTGGCGGAGACGTAGCCCTCGTGCTCCTGGAAAAGATGCGCCATCGGGATCAGCGCGGAGCGCTTCTGCTCGTACAGCCCGATCAACCGCGCGATCTCCGGCAGCAGCGACGCGTACAGCGCATCGAACGGATGTCCGTCACGCTGTGCGTACGGCGACCAATCGGCGACCGCCGCTCCGGCCGGCTGTCCGGCCGATGCGGAACTGAGGGTCCCTGACTGGGCGTTCACGAGCGAGCCGCCTCCCGATTCCATGCTGCGTTGTGTGCCACCGACATCGACCGGTTTTCCTTCGAATTGTAAAGTCGCGGGGCCTCCGCGCCGCGCGCGCATTCCGCGCGGCGACCTTTGTCGGAGCAGGTCTGGATCGCTCGTAACGGCGAGCGATACCGGCAACAGCGAAAAGGCGCCGGCCCCATTCGGCCGACGCCCCCGCGCCATCCCTCGAGTACGGTCGGGGTTACGTCCCGATCTGGCCGCTCATCACGGTGATGTCGAGCGTACCGAGCCCCGTGGTGTAGTCGTACCCCGGGAGCGCCGTGTACGCGCCGTTGGCGCCGGTGATGATGTCATGAAAGCCGCCGAGGGTCTGGGTCGGAGGAGGACCGGTGACCGTCGTCGTGCTGTTCTGATGCTCGAGGAAATTTTGGTAGAACAGCGGCGGCGCGAAGCCCAGCGCCGGATGCGCGGTGAGCAAGCGCGCATACGAACCCATTGCGAGCGGCGACGCTTCGCTCGTTCCGCCGACGCCGCAGCCGGCGCTGCAGTTTCCGACGCCGGGGATGTTCGGCCCGTACACGTTGTACGCGCCGGAGAACGCGTCGGCCGCCATCGCGATGTCGGGCAGGCCGCGCAGGTTCGTCGCCGCCGCGCCGGTGCTCGTCGGGATCACCGCCTGCTGCCAGCTGGTCGAGTTCTCGAACTGGCTCAGCCCGCCGCCGCCGGCGTTCCAAGCCGCCTCGCCGATGTACTTGGCGTCCGGCGAGTTCGCCACGGCGGTCGTGCCGCCGACGCCGACGACGTACGACGACGCCGCCGGATACTCGACCATCGGAGGACCCGAGCCAGGCACGCCGTTCGTCGGCGCGAGCGCGCACGACGAGCCCGTGTCGCCGGTCGAGACGAACATGGTCTGTCCTTGCGCCGCGCCCTGCATGAAGAGATGGTCGTCGACCTTCATCGAGCCGTCGAGGAACGCTTGGTACTCGCATTCTCCGAACGACGAGTTGCCGAGCTGCGCGACGTGCTGCCCGACCCAATGGCTGTAGTTGTTCGCGATGTCGGAGTCGGTGAGCGACGTCGTCGCGTAGATGTAGAGGTTGCGCACGTTGCCCGCCATCCCGGTCGAGCTCTGCGTGTCGAGGTCCCACTCGACGACGCCGGCCGTATCGGTGCTCGGCAGGCCGACGGTCACCACGGTGACGGGGACCTGCGGCAATTTTTGCGCGGTCTCGGCGAAGCGCAGATCGCTGACGGTCCCCGAAACGTCGCCTTCCGCGATCACCGCGATCGTGGTCGCCGTCGCCGCAGCCGTGCCGCCGGCGTCGTAGAACGCCTGGATGCTCGGCGAGTCGAACGTCGGCGCGCACTGCCCCGTCGGTGCGGCGGTGCCCAGGCACGTGACGCCGGCGCGATTCGAGGGCTTCGGATTCACCGCCATCTTGGCAGCGTTCGAGAGTCCGAGCACGGCGCTGACCACTGCGCCGAGCGATGCCGGGACGAGCGCCGGCTGCGTGTTGACGTAGACCGCCGCGCCGCCGAGCGTGAACGACTCGAGCGAGGTATTGAACGCTTTCGTCACTTGCGCCGCAGTGCCGTCGGCGCTTACCAGCTGCGCGCTGGTCTGCACGTTCGTGAAGCCCGCACCGCGCAGGTACGCGACGACCGATTGGACCTCGCTCGCGGTCGGGCCGAACTGCGTGTCGAACTGCGCTTGCGAGATCGTCTGCCGCGACGCGATCAGCGCTTTGAGTTGATCCTCGTTATGAAGGTTGAGGCCGAGCCGCACGGTCAGCGGCGCTGCGAGCGCGAGCGGGCCCTGGTCGACGCCGCCCGTGATCGTGGCGCCGCGCGTCGCCGTCGCCGACCACCCGGCCGGCGCGACGACGGGATCGATCGAGGACGCGCTGCGCGAGGTGCTGCTGCCGGTGGGCAGGAGATGGTTCGCGCCGCCGCCGCCCGAGCACGATGCGGCGCAGAGCCCGGTGACGAGCGTGATTCCGAGAAGACGATTCATCGCAGCATTCCTCCTAGTGCAGCGCCGCATAAAGGCGTGCGATGTCGAGTGATCCGAGGCCGGTCGTGTAGTCGTATTTGGGCAGCGCGGTGTACAGGCCGTTGCTGCCCTGCAGGATGTCGTGGAACGGACCGATCAGCTCGGTCTCGGGCGGCCCTGCAATCTGCGTCGGGCTGCTCGCGCGGAAGATCTTGTACAAAAGCGGCGGAGCGAAGCCGAGCGAATTGGCGTGCGCGCTCTGCATGCGCGCGTAGACGCCCGCGGCCATTGGCGACGAGAGGCTCGTCCCCGCGGTGATGTATTCCGTTCCGCCTTGCCAGAGCAGCGCGCCGGTTTCAAGCGCCGCGTCGTACGCAACGTCGGGCAGACCGCGGAAGGTCAGCCCGGCCGGCGTCGTGCCGACGGGCTGCGACGGACTCTCCCACGACGGCGAGTACTCGAACTGGCTCAAACCGCCGCCGCCCGATTGCCACGCCTGCTCGCCGAGATACGTGCCGTCCACGTTGCTGAACGTGTCGGTGCCGCCGACCGCCGCCGCGTACGGCGAGGCCGCCGGATACTCGACCATCGGGACCCCGCCGGCGCCGCCGTTCGGCGGAACGCCGGCAACGCCGCAATAGGCGCCGGTATCGCCGGTCGACGCGAAGAGCGTCTGCCCTTGCGCCGCCGCCTCGACCAGGATCATGTCGCCCACCAGCATGTCGCCGCTCTGATAAGGAAAGACCTCGCACCCGCCGACCGACGCGTTCATGACCGGCACCGCGTTGTCGTTCGCCCAGCGGTTCAGCGAGACGGTCAGGTCCTTGAACGTAAACGTCGCCGCATTGTAGAGCACGATACGCTGCAGGTTGTAGGCCATCGCTTGCGAGTAGGTCATGTCGAGCGTCCACTCGCCCTGACCGGAGACGTCCGCGCTCGGCGGCTGCACGTTGACGACTTTGACGGCGACCTGCGGCAAGCCGAAGCGGGTCTCGTTGTCGCGGAAGTCCGCGATCGCGCCGGTGGGATCGCCGACCGTGAAGATCGCGACCTTCGAGTTGGTCGCCGGCGGCGTCGAACCCGCGTCGTAGGTGATGCTAAACGTCGCCGGATCGTAGAAACGCGGACAGACCGGCGCGCCGGTCGTCTGGTTCACGCCTTTGGTGCAGACGGTCGGGCTCGGAGTGCCGTTCGTGCCGAAGCTGCCTGCCGTCAGGTCGAGCGGAGCCGGCTGCTTCGGGAAACTCGCGCTCAGGCCGGCGAAGTTCGTGAGGCCGAGGACGGCGATGACGTTTCCGCCGAGCGCGGTCGGGACGAACGCCGGCTGCGTGTTCGCGTAGTACGTGGAACCGTTGAGGCTGAACGCATGCAGCGTCGTGTTGAATGCCTTCTGCACCGTCGCCGCGGAGCCGGTCGCGATGACGAGCATGTTGTTCGGCTCTGGCGCGACGTTGGCGAAGCCTTGGCCCTGCAGGTACGATACCGCGGCCGAGACTTGCGCGGACGTCGGCGCGAATTGTGCGACGAACGCGTCGCGCGACATCGTTTGTCCGGCCGCGATAGCGGCCTTGACGGTGTCGGCGTCGCGCATCTGCAGGCCGAGCACGAGCTCGATCGACTTGGCCGGATCGAGCGCGCCGAGATCCGTCGCGCCGCCGAGCGCGATCGGGCTCGTCGCGGTGGCAACCCAGCCGGCGGGCGCCGTGACGGCCGCCTTGGAACGGGTCGTGCCGCCGCCCTGCGGGCTCACCGCGGCCGAGTTCGCGGATGTACCGCCTGCCGGCCCGGCAGATGGAAGCATGGTGCCGGCACTCCGGCCGCCGGAACATCCGGCGGCGAGCACCCCGATCAGCGCGGCAGATGCCGCGACGCGTGAAAACATGGACTGGTCCTCCTCAGGCACTAGCCTAAGGAGCCGTCAAGCACTCCCCCATACACAAAATCGGGTAGGCCGCCCCCTGCGATGGCAAGCTTGTCGAGCCACCCCTGGGTGTTGTCCCTGTGATGGCAAGCTTGTCGAGCCACCCCCGGGGTGTTGTCCCTGTCATGGCGAGCTTGTCGAGCCACCCTCGGGGTGGCCCGAGCGAGGGCCACGCCACGATCTTGGCCGCTGGGGAAGATTCGGGGTCACGCTTCGACTGCGCTCAGCGTGACACGCGGGTTGCTCGACAAGCTCGCAATGACAGGCGGACGCGCTCGCGATGAGGGCGAGCGTTTTCGTTACCTGTCGACTTCGCCGAAGACGGGGTCCAGGGAGCCGATCATGACGACCATGTCGGCGATGAGCTCGCCGATGGCGATCTTCTTGAGGACTTGGAGATTGTAGAGCGAGGGCGGGCGGGTGCGCACGCGCCAGGGGCGGTTGTCGCCGTTGGAGACGACGTAGTAGCCGAGCTCGCCGCGCGGACCTTCGACTGCTTGATAGATGTCGCCCGGCGGGACGCGGAACGATTCGGAGACGAGCTTGAAGTGATGGATCAGCGCTTCCATCGAGAGCGCGATCGTCTCTTTGGGCGGCGGCGCGAACTTCGTGTCGGGGATCTGCCAGGCGCCGGGCGTATCGAGCTGCTTGCGCACTTGGCGGATGATGCGCATCGCTTCGTCCATCTCGTCGAGCCGCACGAGGAAGCGCGCATAGGCGTCGCCTTCGGTCCGCGTGATCACGTCGAATTCGTACTGGTCGTAGCCGCTGTACGGGAACGCGCGGCGCACGTCGTATTGGATGCCGGTCGCGCGCAGCGTCGGTCCGGTCAGGCTCCACGCGACCGCTTCGTCGGCGCTGATGATGCCGACGTCGATCATGCGGTCTTGCAGGATCGGGTTCTTCTGCAGCAGGCGCCGCACGTCGCGCATGCGCGGCTCGTACATGTCGATGACGCCGTCGAGCTTCGCGAGAAATCCCTCAGGCAGATCCTGTCCGAGTCCGCCGACGCGAATGTAGTTGGGATGCATGCGCGCGCCGCCCGACATCTCGAAGAGGTCGAGGATCCGTTCGCGCAGATCGAAGCAGTAGAAAAAGCCAGTCAGCGCCCCGAGGTCGATGCCGCCCGTTCCCAGCCACACGCAGTGCGACGCGATGCGCGACAGCTCCGAGAGCAATACGCGTATCTGGTTCGCGCGCGGCGGAATCTGGTCGTCGATGCCCAGCAGTTTCTCGACCGCGAGGTAATAGCACAGCGCGTTGGTCAGCGGCGAGAGGTAGTCCATCCGCTCGATGACGGTCGATGCCTGCGACCAAAACAGGTTCTCGGCGCTCTTCTCGATGCCGGTGTGCAGGTAGCCGATCTCGGGCGACGCCTTGGTGACGATCTCGCCTTCGATCTCGGTGATCACTTGCAGCACGCCGTGCGTCGAGGGGTGCTGCGGTCCCATCGAAAGCACCATGTGGCCTTCGCCGCGCTCGATGACGTCGACCGCGTAGCCGCCGGTGGCGTCGGGCGCGTTCGTCACGGTCACGGTTGTTTTCCGTCCTTCGCTTGCAGCGGATTCGGCGCGGCATGTCCGTCGGCGCGCGCGCGCACCTCGGCGATCTGCTTCTGCAAGCCGGCCGCCGTGCGGCCCGACGCCGGCGTCCCCGCCGCGACGTTCGATTTCAGGGCGAACGACGGACGCGGCGTACGTTCGCGCGCGACGCCGCGCAGCGGATAATCCTTGCGCAGCGGATGACCTTCCCAGTCGTCCGGCATCTGGATGCGGCGCAGGTCCGGATGGCCCTCGAACGTGATGCCGTACAGGTCGAAGATCTCGCGCTCCGCCCAGTCGGCGCTCGGCCACAGATCGACGACCGTCGGCACCGTCGTCGCGTCGCCCGGGACGCCGCACAGCACGCGCACGCGCTCCGGCTGCCCGATCTGCCCTGCGCTGGCCGCCTGCGTCGGCAAACGCAGCAGATGATACGCGATGTCGTAGCGCGGCTCGCGCTCGAGGTAGTCGACCCCGCCGACGTCGAGCAGCATGCTGAAACCGTCGCGCTTGAGATCTTCGAGCGCGGCGCGCAATGCCGCCGGCGTAACGCGCAGGATGCGGGCATCGGCGATATCGGGACGTACCGCAGTGGGGTCGACGGCGGTTGCCCCGGCCGGCGGCGCTTGTGAACTCGGCATGTGTGTGCTCGGCCTAGGCTCGTGCGAGAATGCCGCCGCGCCCGCCGCGTTTGATCTGCTGCTGGATCAGGTTGACCGCGTACAGCAGACCATCGGGCGTCGGAGGGCAGCCGGGGACGTAGACGTCGACGGGAATGATCGTGTCGACCCCTTGGACGATGGCATAGTTGTCGAAGACGCCGCCGCTCGACGCGCAGGCACCCATCGAGATGACCCACTTCGGATCGGCCATCTGATCGTAGAGGCGCTTGACGATCGGCGCCATCTTGCGCGCGACGCGGCCCGAGACGATCATCAGATCGGCTTGGCGCGGCGACGCGCGAAACACTTCGGATCCGAGCCGGGCGATGTCGTATTCCGGGGCCGTCGCGGTCATCATCTCGATCGCGCAGCAGGCCAGCCCCATCGTCAGCGGCCACACGCTCGAGGCCTGCGCCCAGCGCGCGACCGAGTCGACCGTCGTGAGGAGAAAATCCGCCCCGCTGTTCCCTAGCGCCACTCGAAACCGCCTCTCTTCCACACGTATGCGTACCCGATCGCGAGCACGACGACGAACGTCAGCATCTCGGCGACGCCGAACATCCGCAGCTGGTGCATCTGCACCGCCCACGGATAGAACGACGCGGCCTCGACGTCGAAGATCACGAACAGCATCGCGACGAGGTAGAACCGCACCGGAAAGCGGCCGGAGACGTCGGAGGTCGGCTCGACGCCGCACTCGTAGGCTTCCGACTTCACGGCATTGGGTTTCTTGCGGGCCACGAGCCCCGGCAGCAGGCAGAAGGCCAGGGCTGCGAGGAACGCGACGGCGAGATAGATTGCGACAGGACCGTAGGGAGACATCGACCTGAAGTATTACACGAAGTTGACCCGGGGTGCCTCCATCCTCGGTCTGATGGTGCTCGTCCTGGCTGCCTGCTCGCCCAACCCCAACGGGCAGGGCGTCGCCGAATTCGGCTCCGTCCAGGGCCGCGTCGTCGACGCGAAGACCCAACAGCCGGTTCAGCAGTTCACCGTCTCGGTCGGCGGCCAGAGCGTCTCGGTCTCGCCGGCGGCGCAGGGCGTCTTCCTGGTCAATCACGTCCCGATCGGCACGCAGACGCTCCAGGTCTTCGCGATCGGCTACCAGACGTTCGTGCTGCCGGGGATCGTCGTCCAGAAAGACCAGACCACCAACATCGACCAGCTGATCGGAATCGCGCCGACCAGCGGGCTCTAGCACCGCCGGCAGCCGTCGCGCCCCGGGCGGGGTTCTAGGTCGCAATGCGCTCGCTCGACGTCCTGGCCGCCGCGGCCGGCGTGTTTCTGGTCTTCTGGTCGCAGCGCGACCTGTTTCAATCGGTCATCGTGCCCCGTTCGGTCGGGGGCCGGTACCGGCCGAGCGTGCTCATCTCGCGCTACGGCTGGAAGCTCTGGCGGGCGGCCTGCCTGCGCATTCCGGACATGGAACGGCGCGAGGACACGCTCGCCGTGTTCGCGCCGACCTTCCTCATGACGCTGCTCGCGTATTGGGTCGCCTCGCAGATCGTCGGGCTGGGCCTGCTGTTCTGGGCCCTGCGCGATTGGATCCATCCCGTGCCGAAGCTTGGTGCGGCGATCTACTTCGCAGGCGCTTCGCTCTTGACGATCGGGTACGGCGACTTCGCTCCGACGCATTGGGAGACACGCTTTCTCGCGCTCTTCGCCGCTGCCTCGGGTCTGGGAACGTTCGCGATCGTCACGACCTTCCTGTTCCAGACCTTCGCCGCGTTTCAGCGGCGCGAAGCGTTCGTGGTGACGATCGCCGAGCGCACCGGTTCGCCGCCGAGCGGCGTCGAGTTTCTCGCCCGTCACATCAAGCTGGGCATGGTCGACGACATTGGCACGATCTTGCGCGAGTCGCAGCGGTGGATCTCCGAAGTATTGGAGACGCATCTCGCCTACCCGGTGCTCTCGTACTTTCGCTCCAGCCACGACGACGAGTCATGGGTCGGCACGATCGGCGCGCTCCTCGACGCCTCGACCCTCCTGGTGACGACGGTCGACATCGACCATCGCGGACAAGCCGAGATCACGCTGCGCAGCGGAACGCACCTGGTGCGCGATTTCGCCGGTTTCTTCGCGCTGCCCTCAGGCGACGCCGCGATGGTCGAATACGATGAATTCGCCGCAGCGTACCGCAGGCTGCTCGAGCTCGGCGTGCCGATGCACCCGCTGGAAGACGCGTGGCCGGCGTTCTCGGCGCGGCGGGCGGCTTATGCCGAGCAGCTCGACGCGATGGCGCGCTGGTGGCGGATCCCGCCGGCTCGTTGGATCGGCGACCGCTCGCGGGTCCGCGTCCATGTCAACGTGGGCGTGCCGCGGTAGCGGCTTGGGGTGCGGGGCGGGGACGTGCTGCTACGGGGACGCTCCCTGCGCGCCATCCATGGCCCGCAGGGAGCGTCCCCGCCACCCCATCATCCCGCCCCCCGGCCGAGCCCTAGCCGCGTCTACGCGCCCTTGATCTTCTCGAGCTCCTCGAACAGCACGCCTTCATCGGGCGCTTCCCGCAGCTCATGCACATCGATGTACCGCACGATGCCGTTTTTGTCGATGATGAAGAGCGCCCGTTCAGCCATCCCTTCTTTGCGCAGCACGCCGAAGCGCTGCGCGACCTCGCCGTGCGGATAGAAATCGCTCAGCAGCGGATAGGAGAGACCGCCGAGCTGTTCAGCCCACGCGGCGTTGGCGAACCGGGAATCCGTCGACACGCCCACAACTTGGGCGTCGAGCGCACGAAAGCGATCGAGCTCGCGTTCGTACGTCGGTATTTGAGTGCTTCAAGTGGGGCTGAACGCGAAGGGATAAAACGCGACGACGACGTTGCCGCCCTTCGCCGCCGCGAGCGACCACGGTTCGCCCTTGTGGGAGCCGAGCGTGAAGTCGGGGGCCGGGTCGCCCACCTTCAAGGTCGGCGTGGAGTCGGCGCTGCTGGTGCGCCCAATCGGAATTGCCATCGCGGCCACTCGCCTACGCTTGCACCGGAGTCCTGCCGTCGAATGAACTCCTCAGCGCCGGCGCGCTTCGGCCACGCGCGGATGGGCGGCGAGGAATTCGGTCGCGGCGTCGATCGGCGTCGCGAAACCGATCGCGCGTTCTTCCTCGAAGCGCGACTGCGCGACCCCGATCACCTCGCCGGTCGTCACGTCGAACACGGGGCCGCCGCTTTCCCCCGGGATGATCGCGACGTCCAGTTCCAGCGCGCCCTTGCGCACGCTCGCGACGCGGCCCGCATACATCGAGACCGTGCGGCCCAGACGTTCGTCGTCGAACGCGTCCGGGATCGGATAACCGAGCACGCCGATCGGCGTGCCGGGCTCGAGGTGCGCGATCGACCCGAGCCGCGCCGCGCGCTGGTTCGGCAGGTGCACGTCGACGATCGCGAGGTCTTCATCGGGTCCGGTGCGCGCCACGACCCGAGCCGGCGCGCGCGCGCCGTCGCCGATCGTGGCGATTAGCTCCTTCGCGTCCTCGATCACATGCGCGTCGGTGAGGATGCGAGCGCCCCAGGCGCCGCTTTCGACCACGACGCCGCTGCCGTACGCGTCGTCCCATTGACCCTTGCGCTTGGGATCGTCGGCGGGAATCTTCATCGTGAAGAGGACGACCGAGGGATGCAGCCGTTCGTACGCCGCGACGTACCGGTCTTTTTCCGCGAGCGCGTCGTGCGGCGCGCGGCTGCAGGCGGCCACCAGTAGCGACAGCAGCAGCACCGGCCACCGCGTCGTCCTCACGGCAAGCGTTCCGCGATCGCCGCGCGCAGCCGGTCGATCCCTTCACCGCTCGACGCGCTCACGTCCAGGGCACCCGCCGGCAGCGTCGTCCGCGCTTCGGCGTCGAGCCGGTCGACTTTGTTGAAGATGTGGATGGTCGGCTTCTCGTCGAGCTTGAGTTCGCGCAGGATCGCCTCGACCGACGCCTTCTGGCGCGGCCAGTCGGGATTCGACGCGTCGGAGACGTGCAGCAGCAAGTCGGCGTTCTCGAGCTCTTCGAGCGTCGCGCGGAATGCGTTGACGAGCTCCTGCGGCAGCGCGGTGATGAAGCCGACGGTGTCGGCGAGCCGCACGTTGAGGCCCGGCGCGACGTACGCGCGGCGCAGCGTCGGATCGAGCGTCGCGAACGGCTGGTCGGCGACGAACGCGCCCTCGCCCTGACCCGAACCGGCCAGCCGGTTCAGCAGCGACGATTTGCCGACGTTGGTGTAGCCGACCAGCGCGACGAACGGATCGCTGCCGCGGCCGCTGCGGCGCGTCTCGCGCTGTTTGCGCACTTCCTCGAGCTGACGCTGGAGCAGCGAGACGCGTTGCTGGATCTTGCGCCGGTCGACTTCCAGTTTCGTCTCACCGGGGCCACGCGTGCCGACGCCGCCGCCCAGCCGCGAGAGCGCCGCGCCGGCGCCGATCAGGTTCGATTGCCGGTATCGCAGCTGCGCGAGCTCGACTTGCAGCTGGCCCTCGCGCGAGCGCGCGTGCGCGGCGAAGATGTCGAGGATCAGCATCGTGCGGTCGACGATCGGCAGCGGGACGACCTTCTCGAGGTTCGTCCGCTGGCGCGGCCGCAAATCGTTGAAGACGAAGAGCACGTTCGCGTCGAGCTCTTCGGCCCGCTCGGCGATCTCGCGCGCCTTGCCGCTCCCGACCAGCGTCGCCGGATCGACGTGACCCAACCGCTGCACGATCTCGCCGACGATACGAACCCCCGCCGCCTTCGCGAGCGCAACAAACTCCGCCATTTCGGGAATCAAGGGTCGCGCCGGATCTTGCGTGTCCACTGCGACGACAAGCCCGCGCTGCGGCCCCGCGTCGGTTCGATGCAATCGTCGGTCTTCGTTCATTTTAAAGGCGCCCCGCCCTAGGCTGCGCGCCCCCCGCGCTTTGCGCGGGGCCCCCGGGCCGACCGCGCAACGCGAGAACGGTACGCGGAATATGCTGCTGTGCTCGGTCCATCACCGTTGTCGTTCCTTCGGTCTTGCGGAGTGTTTCGATGAGCCAGGCGAGGCCGTCGTTGTAGCGCGGGCCGGGGCGTTCGAGGATGGCGGCGTCGGGGAGGGTGTAGACGTGATGGTCACGGACGGCACGCAGCGCGTTCCACGGCGCGCGGTCGAGCGATTCGTTCAGGTGCACGTCGGGATCGACGATCAGCACGTCGGGCTGTCGCGCGACGAGCGCTTCCGCGCTGTACCGCGCGTACGGAGCGTTGACGTCGGCGGCTGCGTTGCTTCCGCCGGCCAGCGCGATGAGGCTGGCGATGTAGGAGCCTCTGCCGACGGTGAACACCGGAGCGGTGCCGAGCACGACGAAAACCGACGGCCGGTGCGCCGGCCGAGCCGGGAGCGCGCCGGTCAGCGCAGCGGTGCGCGCGCGCAGGCGAGCGACGAGCGCACGCGCTTGCGCGGTGCGGCCGACGAGCGCTCCGATCCCGCGCAGGTTCGCATACACGTCCTCGAGCGAATCGTCGCGGAAGTAGCGCACCGGGATGCCGGCTCGCGTCACGTCCCGCGCGAGATTTTGCTGGGCGTCGATTGCGACGACGACGTCGGGATGGAGCGCGACGATCCGTTCCGCATTGACCGCCGCGAACGACGAGACGACCGGAAGGTGCCTCGCTTGCGGCGGGTAGTCGCTGTACGCGGAAACGCCGACGACGCGCGAACCGGCACCCACGGCGAAGAGATCTTCGGTCAGCGACGGGATCAGCGAGACAACGCGTTGCGCAACGAACGGCGGCGCGGCAGAGGAGGCGCTCGGGGCGAACGCGACGAGCCCGGCCAACGCGAGGCTGCGGAGGAGCACTCGCGGTGATACGCCGGGCCTGCGGGCACACCTCGTACCGACGCACCAGGGACAAGCGATGTCGCCGCCCGAAAGTCGAAGCAAGTTCGCATGCGCGGGAAGCCGGTGAGAATCCGGCACGGTCGCGCCACTGTCAGCGGGGAGCCGCTGCCCGTCACGGTCCGGGGGATTGGAAGACGGCAGCACGACGGCATCGATCCGCAGAGTCAGGATACCGGCACGCGGACAGCCACCCGTCATCCCTCGCGTCAAGGGAAGGATCCCGATGCTCTTCCGCACGTCCGCGGCGCTACGCGCCGCCCTGCTGGCACTTTGTGCCGCCCTTTGGGCAGAACCCGCGCTCGCTCAGACCGCACCCGCACCGTCGCCCAGCCCTTCGCCGCTCCCGGAGATCGGGCGCGTCCAGACATCCGACCGGCGCGACGAGCCGCTCCGCGACACCGTCAAGACCACGTTCGTCGTCACCAAGAGCGAGATGCTGCGGCGCGGCGACGTCACCGTCGCCGACGCACTCGAACGTGTCCCCGGTCTGAGCGTTCAGCGCAACGGACCGCTCGGTACGCTCTCCGACCTCACGCTCGACGGCTACCGCACGAACCAAATCCTGCTGCTGATCGACGGCCGGCCGGCCGGCGGCGAGCAGATCGAGTTTCCGGCGCTCGACACGATGCCGACCACCGGCGTGCAGCGCATCGAAGTCGTCGAAGGCGGCGGCGCCACGCTGTACGGCACCGGAGCGCTCGGCGGCGTCATCAACGTCATCACCGACGGCGGCGCCGATCTGCGCCGTCGCGCGCGCGCCGCGGCGAGCTTCGACTCGCTCGGCGGCCGCAGCGTCGCGTTCGAGAACGGCACGTTCTCATTCGAACGGCGGATCTCGGCGAACAACTACGCGTATCCGGCGATCGGGAACGTCGCGGCGGGCACGACGCGCAACGACGACTTTTCTTCGACGTCCGCGCGGGTCTCCACCGGCGGACGCGTGGGCGCGCTGCGCATCGACTTCGGCGCAGGACTGCGCGAGAACCATCTCGGCGCACCGGGCGACGCGGAGTTTCCGCCGCAGTCGCCGACGGCGCGCGAAAACACGACTACCGGCGATGCGCGCGTGCGCCTCGGCCTCGAGCGCGGGCGCACGTCGACGACGTTCGAGGTCAGCGGCACGACGCTGACGTCGGTCTACACGTTCGATCCGAACGACCCAGCGGTCGCCGCGTTCAACCTGTTCGGCGGCACGACACAGCTCTCGCACGAAGGCCGCGTGCAGGCGAGTTTGCGCCACGTCGTGCAGAGCGATACATCGACGCTCGTCGCGGGGATCGATCTCGCCCGCGGAGCCGCCCGCGTCGACGACGGGATCACGCCGTCCACGCTCGCGTTCGCCGAAACGGCCGCGTACGCGCAGCAGACGTTCTCCGCACCGGGCGGCGCGCGCCTCGACCTCGGCCTGCGCGCGGAGCGGGACGGCGCGTACGGCGGCATCGTCGCACCCTCGGCCGGCATCCGCATTCCCATCGGAGCGGGACTCGCCGTGCGCGCCAACTACGCGTCGGGCTTTCGCGCGCCGGCGATCCTCGATCTCGCGTTTCCGTCGTACTCGAACCCGAACTTGCGGCCCGAGCGCTCGCACGGCGGCGATCTCGCGCTCGACGCACCGGGCCTGCTCGGCGGCGCATCGCTGCGCTGGTTCGTGGGGAACGGCAACGATCTGATCTCGGCAAACCCCGCCTACAATTTCAGCTCGCCGACGTCGGCGACGAATCCGTACCTGATCAACGTCGCGAAGTACGGCATCGCGGGGTTTGTCGGCACGATTCGCACGCGTGCGTTCCACGGCATCAGCTCGTCGCTCGCGGTGACCGACACGTATCGCGCGCTCGATCTGACAGGCGTCGGGCGCCGGCTGCCGCGCCGGCCCGTGCTCGCGAGCGACCCCACGCTGGAATACGCCGCCCCGCGCACCGGGCTCCTAGCCGCGGCGGGCTTTCTCGCGCACGTCGTCGGCCGGCACGATTCGCCCGACACCGAGTACACGCGGGTCGCCTACGCGCGCTTCCGCGCCGCGCCGGGTGCGCTGCTCTCGCTGCGCGTCGTGAACCTCGGGAACGAACGCTACGCCGACGTTTCGGGGTATCCGCTCCCCGGCCGTTCCTTCGCGGTCGAACTCTCGACCCGCTGAAGGAACGACGGATGCTCGCAGCGCGATTCGCCCTGCTCGCGGCGCTCGTCCCGCTGGCGATGCTGGTCGGCGTCGGGTTCGGCGGCGCGGCGCTCGAGCCCGGCGCGCTCGCGCACGCGCTGCTCCATCCCGCCGACGGCGGCGACGTCGCGACGATCGTGTGGCAATTGCGCGTGCCGCGGGTCGCGATCGCCGCCACCGTCGGCGCGTCGCTTGCGCTCGCCGGGACGCTGCTGCAGGCGCTGCTGCGCAACCCGATCGTCGATCCGTACCTGACCGGCGTCGCGAGCGGCGCCGGCGTGTCGATCGCCGTCGCGGCGACCGTCGGCGTCGCGCCGATCCTCGTCCCGCCGCTCGGCTTCGTCTCGGGGCTCGCCACCTCGATCCTGGTGGCGCTCCTAGCGCGGCGCGGGCCACGGCTCGATGCGGAACGGCTGGTGCTCGCCGGCGTCTCGCTCTCCGCCCTGCTCTCGGCGATCGTGACGCTCGCGATCGAGCGGCTCGCGCGCGGCACCGCCAGCGAAGCGATCCTCGCCTGGCTGGCGGGGTCGCTCGCCGGCCGGGGCTGGCCGGAGCTCGCGGCGGCGGCGCCGGAGGCGCTGGCCGGTCTGGTGTTGGGCGTCGCGACGATTCCGGCGCTCAACGTGCTGCGCCTCGGCGAAGGACGCGCGGCAGCGCTCGGCGTCGACGTCACCCGGCTGCAGTGGGCGCTGCTGGTCGCCTCCACGCTGCTCACCGCGGCCGCGGTCGCGCTCGCCGGACTGATCGGGTTCGTCGGACTGGTCGTACCGCATCTCGGACGGCGGGTCGTCGGGCCCGACCTGCGCGCGCTCGTTCCGGCCTCGATCCTGATCGGCGCCGCACTAGTCGTTCTCGCCGACGCTCTCGCCCGCACACTTGCCGCACCGGCGGAGATTCCGCTGGGCGTGCTGCTCGCGTTCGTCGGCGTGCCGACGTTCCTGGTGCTGTATCTGCGCGGCGCGGCGCGCGCGTATGCCTAGCCGGCCGGATCGCTACGGGTGACGCGCGGGCGCCGCGCGTACTGGGGCGGGATGAAGACTCGAGCCGCGCTGAAAGCGGCGCTCGTCGCATTCGGTCTGTGCATTGCGCTGGCCGCGTGCGGCGGCGGCGGGGGCGGCGGATCGATCGCCGGAGGCGGCGGAGTGGCTCCCACTTCGACGCCGACACCGGCTCTGCCGTCCGGATTCGTCCCGGCGCAAGGCGCGATCACGGTGATCCCCGGCGCGAACGGCCGCGCGGGCTCCGACCTCTTGCCGGGTTCGGCCGACGGCGTGATGCTCGCGCAGGTGCCCACGACGCCGACCGGACCGCCGAACGGAGCTGCGCTGACCCAATACACGGTCACCCTCACCGAGAACGCCGGCACGTCCCCGTCCTCCGCCGGCCGAACGACCGCGTCCGTCGATCGTGCGCTCGCGAAGCGCATCGTCGAAGATCGTGCCGCAGGCGAGGCGGATGGTCTACGCGAGCAGCCCGGCGATCCGGCGGCGCTGCGCCGCTTGTTCGCTGGCGTACGCTCTCGGCCGATCTCCGGTGCGCCGGGTGCTCGCGCGCCGCGCGCCGCCGTGGTGACGGTCGGCACGACGCGTCCGTTCTCGATCATCACCTCCACCATCGGCAACGCGGGCGGCTGCGCCGCCGGATCGACGAACGGCCCGAACGGTCAGTATCAATGCCACAAGGTGATCACCGCAACGCTCGAAGCCGCCGGCGCGCACGGAAACATCTGGGTCGATCAGAACTCGCTGAGCGCGCCCGGCGAATTCACGAACGCCGCGGCCGACGCGCAGCAGGTCGCGGCCGATTTCGATCGCTACTACGCGACGGAGACGAACGCGTTCGGGCCGGCCTGGTTCGCGACCACGCAGCCGGTCCACTTCATCGACACTAGCGGGAACCAGTGCGACGCGAACGGCACCCCGTTGCCGGCGGGTCAGCGGGTCGCCAGCGACTTCAGCGGCGGGGCCGGGCAGTCGGTCGACATCGTCATCACCGACGCGCTGGCGGGAACCGGCGAAGGCGGCTACTACTACATCGTCGACGAGTTCCCGCAAGAAGTGTGGAACTGCTCCACGCCGCCCAGAGCGGTGAGCAACGACACGTCGATGTTCGTCATCACCGCCGACAACTACGCGGGGCTGGGTGCCGGCGTCCCACCGAACAACGAAACCTATTGGTTGAACACCGACGCGCCGCGCAGCATGGCGCACGAGCTCCAGCATCTGCTGCACGCGCACAACAAGGCGATCTTCGCCCAGCTCACCAGCGGAACGCCGACCTTCGATGCCTCGTTCATCGAGGAAGGCTGCTCGATGCTGGCCGAAGATCTGGCGACCGATCCGGCGCCCGGCCGGCATCTCGACACGCCGCGTTACAGCTACACGTACCTGCTGCAGCCGTCGCTGTTCTCGTTGACCGCGTTCACCGGATATCAACCGAACCCGCTCGACACCTCGCCCAACCCGCCCTACGGCTGGTACAGCAACACTGCCGGCAATTACGGTCAAGCGTATCTCTTCGCGCGCTACCTGTACGACCGCTTCAACCCCAGCGCCCTCAAGGCGATCTACGCGAGCACTACATCCGGCGCCGGCCCGGTCGTCGCGGCGGCGAACGGGGAGCCGTTCCCGCAGCTGTACCAAGAGTTCGTCCTCGCGCTCGCGGCGCAGAGCACGCCGGTGGCCCGGCCGCCGTACGCGTTCTCCTCGGCCGTCCTGCTGCGCGGCAACGTCGACGTTCCCTCGGTGCGACTCGCGCCGCTCAACGTCCGCCACCTGACGTTCGGCGGACCACAGCCGCCGCAGACGTTCGCCAACAACCAACCGACGGGATTCCTGAACATCGCTCCGGGTCTGAGCGCGACGACGTTCATCATCGACGGCGCCACGCTTGTTCTTGCCGGCGTCGAACGCAGCGAACGGGGCGTCGATCGTCGTCACCGCCGCGGGCGTGCCGCCCGCCTATCAAGGCGGGCTCGTGCAGGGTGCGCTGCCGACGCCGGCACCGAGCTCGCAGTGAGCTCGTGACGCTGGCGCTCGAGCGGGTTTCGGTCGCGCGCGGCGGACGCACGCTGCTGCGCGACGTCTCGCTGACCCTCGACGGCGGCGTCGTCGCGCTGGTCGGGCCGAACGGCGTCGGAAAGACGACGCTGTTGCGCGCGATGGCGGGCGTGCTGGCACCGTCGGCCGGCACGATCGCGCTGGACGGTGTTGCGGTGCGCACGCTGCCGCCGCGCGAACGGGCGCGGCGAATCGCCCTGGTCGACCCGACCGAACCGGTCCTCGCGGCACTTACGGTGGCGGACGCGGTGGGATCGGCGCGATTCCCGCATCATCGCTGGTGGGAGTGGGAGGCGACGGCCGACGACACGCGCGCGATCGACGACGCGCTCGAACGCACCGCGCTGACGAGCTTTCGCACGCGCGAACTCGGAACGCTCTCCGCCGGAGAACGCCAGCGTGTCTGGATCGCACTGGCGATCGCGCAGCGCGCGGCGGTGATTCTGCTCGACGAGCCGACGTCGCACCTCGATTTGAAGGCGTCGGTCCAAACGCTGCAGCTCGTTCGCGAGCTCGCCGCCGCCGGCGCGCTGGTGGTCGCCGTGCTGCACCAGTTGGAAGAAGCATCGGCCTTCGCCGACCGCGTCATCGTGCTCGGCGGTGAAGGCGTGCTCGCCGACGGCAGGCCCGAAGCGGCGCTGACGTCGGCGACCATCGCCGCGGCGTACGGCGTCGACGTGGCGGTGGAACGCCGCCCCGAAGGGCTGGCATTTCACCGCCGCATCAGCGGTGTCTAAGTGATCGTCGCTAGAACTTGACGATCGCCTCGAGGCCGAGGCTCGAGAGTCGATTGATCGGCTTCAAGTTCCCGTCGACCCATGGCGTTTGATTGGAGCGGTCCTCGCGGCCCTCCACGCGGAACAGAAGCGATGAGGAGGGCGCGTACGCGAACGTCAGCGTCCCCTCGTTCCATTTCTGCGCGTAGGTCGTGCGGAAGCCTTGCGGATCGTTGAACTGTTCGTAGCGTCCGGTCAGCGTGATCTTGCCGGTCAGCGCCGCGCTGGCGTATCCGGCCAAGCCATTCCAACTGGCGGTGCCGAAGCCGTTGGCTGCGCCGGTCCCGTCTACCAGCGTCACGTTGGTCATGCGGCCGGTGTCGTAGTTCAGCGTGCCGGTCATGACCGGACCGAACTTGTATGTCCCGACCGCGTCGATCACCGAGCGGTGGCCGAGCACGCCGGACCAGTTGTTCGGGATCCCGTTCACGTCGATGATGCTGTTGTGGTACCCGTAGGCGGTCTGTTCGGTCCCCGAATAGCCCTGGGTGGACAGCGTAAGGTTCTTGTTGGTATACGCCAGACCGCCCTCACCGGTATGCGCGCCGGTTCCGTTTCCTTTCGTGTTGTCCCAGCCGTTGTTGATGCCGGCGATCACGCTGAGCGTGGACGTCGCTGCCCAGGTCAGACGCGCGCCGGTATGCGTGAACGGGATGGCGTACCCGAAGAGAATCGAGCGCGAGAAGTTGAGGTCGCTCGGGCTCTCGAGCACTTCGGCACCTGCCAGCGTAGCGTATTTTCCGACCTGGAGCGTGAGCGGACCGGCGGTGCCTGAGACATAGGCCGCGGTAAGGTCGACGCTGTTGAAGTTCGCGGTGGGCCATGATGCAATGACGTCGGCGTCTTGACCGAGAGAAACTTCTACCTTCCCGCCGATCGTACCATTTTTGATCAGCTGCAAGTTCAGGTTGTTGAGCATCGGCTGCTTGTTGACCGTATCGAAGACGCGCGAATTCGCGCCGTCCCCGAATTGGAACGACTTCGAGGTGCCGGCGAGACTGTACGACGCGTCGGCGAAACCCGTCGTCACCCACGCTCGTGGTGTCGGTGACGGTGATGGGCTTGGCGACGGCGCGGGCGACACGCTCGAGGCAGGTGATGCGGCCGGTGCCCGTGATACGGCCGGTGCCGGTGATGCTTGCTGCGCGAGCACCGGCACAGCAGAAACGACGCATGCGGCGAAGAACGCCGCGGCGAGGATTTTCAAACCTCCTCCTAACTCCAGTGAGAATAGGAGCCATTGTATGCCGCCAGGCGGCGAACGCCATTGGGGATTTGACTAAGCGTTGCGCTTGCCGCTACGACGTGTGTCCGCGATCTTTGTCGGACTTCCGCTTCGCTACGGCCCGGCGCGCAGGCACGAGCCCGCGCGATTGGACAAATGGCGAACGGGAGTCAGCGGCCGCGCTGCAGCGCTCGCACGTCCAGCGACGTCACCCAGCCGTAGTGCCCCTTGTTCGGGCCGTTGATCAGGCGCACGCCGACCGCGTCGAGCGGCTCGGTGACGTATTTCGGCCGGACGATCCCGGGATTGCACTGCACGACGATCGCCCGCGTGCCGGGCTTGGCCAGGACGGAGTGGATCAGCACCTCGCGGGTCGAGCCCCAAAAGCCGGCGGCGTAGTCGACGACCCGCTGTTTCGAATCCCAGACGAAGACGTCCGGATCGATGTCGGCCGACTTGAGGACGATCGCCGCCCCAGTCGGCTGCGCGCACGGCGCGGCCGTCGCGGGGACGCTCAGCGCGGCGAGCAAGGCGACTGCCCCGAGGGCGCGGCGGACCACGACCCGCGTTGCGACGGATTCGCGCGACGCTCCTTCGTACGCCAACGTTCCAGGGGTGTGCGGACGCTCGAAACGCCGTACGCTTCGAGGGGGTAGCAGGGGACAGTGAAGAGACTCACTCGCACGCTGATCGCGGGCGCCGGCGTAACGGGAGCGTTGGCGGCGACCAATCGCGCCTTGCAGAACGCCCCCGTCCCGACCAACGCGCTCGGCGGGACCCGCCTTCCGTGGAACTGGCGAGGCTACGAGCTCTTCGCGACGCAAGCCGGCGAGGGCCCTCTCGTCTTGCTGGTCCATGGCGTCTCGGTCGGCGCGTCATCGTACGAGTTCCGCCGCCTGTTCCCGTTGCTGGCGCGCAGCCGCCGGGTGATCGCGATCGACCTGATCGGCTGCGGCCTCTCGGAGAAACCGCGGCTTCCTTACACGCCGGAGGTCTTCGTCGAGCAGATCGTCGACGCGCTGCACGTCTTCGCCCCCGAACCGGCATCCATCGTCGCTTCCGCCCTCGGAGCGACGTTCGCGATCCGGGCGGCGACTCGCGCGCACGACCGGATCGATCGGCTCGCCGCGATCGCTCCGGCGGGACTCGGTCACGGCGCGAGCGGCGCGCGAGCCGCGCTCGGAAGGCTGATTCGCACGCCGGTGCTCGGCGAAGCCACCTACAATGCGCTGGCGTCGAAGGCGTTGATCCGGTCGTTCTTGCAGCGCCGCGTCTACGCCGATCCGTCGCACGCGACCGCCGAGGTGGTCGATCACTACTATGCGGTCGCTCATCAGCCCGGCGCGCGCCGCGTTCCCGCGGCATTCGTCGGCGGCGAGCTCGACTGCGACGTCGCGCGCGACCTCCCATTCCTCGCCACGCCGCTGCTCGTACTGTGGGGAGAACGCGCCTCGGCGCTCAACCCGCGTTCGAACGCCGACGAATTCATGCGCCTCACCCGCAACGCGCGGCTGTCCACCTTCGCGCACAGCAGCCTCTTGCCGCACGAAGAAGAGCCGGAAGCCGTAGCCGCCGCGCTCGAGTCGTTTCTCGGCGGTCTGAAGGCCACCGCCTGAGCGAGCGCCCGGGTCAGGGCGTCGGGACGTTGCCGTTCGTCCAGCGCGCGCCTTCGCGCAGATCCGCGTCGGGATCGGGCGGGGCGGCGTTCGCGCACGACCCGGCACCGTCGACGCATTCGTAGCGGACGTGGATCAGCGTACCGCCGGCCGGCGCTCCCGCGGACGGCGCCGGTGACGCTCCGCCGATCGTCGCACCGCCGAGATCCCCTTCGTGGGCCGGCGCGCCGTTCGCGGCACCGGTGGGATCGGCGGCCGCGCCGTCCTTGCGGCCGACGACGGCGGTGTACGGCGGCGCGGCGAACAGGCGCAGCGTCACGTACTGCTCGCGCTGGGCCAGCGGCGCGCCGTTCGCGTCGCGCACCTGCACCGCGACGCGCAGCGAGAGGCGCGATTCTTGAACGAAGCCGCTGCACTGCAGCCACGAGACGTTGTCGGCGCCGGAACGGTTCGCCGGCGCCGCGGGATCGCAGTCAGGCGGCGCGACGGTCGTGGCGGTGACCGTGTAGGCCAGGGTCAACGGCGGGCCGCCGGACGCGGGCTCGGCAGCGACCGTTTCCTGCAGCGGGTTCGGCAGCGTGCCGAGCGCGCCCGCGTACGCGCCGAGTGACGGCGGCGTGCCGGCGAACGGTTCGGACGGCGCGAGCGGCGCGGCGGCGACGGCGATCGTGCCGCCGAGCCGCTGCTGGTAGTCGGCGACGGCGTCGTGGAGCGCCGTCTCGATCGCGTGATCCGCGGCAGCCCGCACGCCCGCGCGCGCGAACGCCGCCGCCGACTCCAGGACCAAGGCTGCCGTCAAGCAGAGCGCGACGACGAACCAGAGCGTGGTCGCGAGCATCTACATGCGCGCCGGCGGCATGACGTCGCGGCGCAGCACCTGACCCGGCGGGAAGACCGACGGCGGCAGCGTTTCGGCCAGCGTGATCGACGCGGCGTCGTCCGGTGGAATCGTACCGTCGGCCGCGACGCGGCACGGATCGCGCGGATACGTGACGACGACCGTGAAACGCTCCGTCGCCGCATCGTAGGTCGTGGTGAGGGGAAAGGTCAGCGTGCGCGGCGCCGAACCGCCGCAGGCCGCCGGCGCGCGCAGCTCGGCGCCGGCGAGCGTGGAGGTGGCACCGGCGGCAAGCGCCCAGGTACGGTCGCTCAGCAGCGCCGTGCCGTCCTGCGCGGGCGACGAGGCGTACGCGACGGCGGCCCGCGCGCGGGCCAGCGCATTTTCGCCCGCCATGAGCGCGAGGTCGCGCGGTGCGCGCGGTGCGGCGTTCTGTACCAGCGCCGCGATCGCGCCGAGCGTCGCCGCCGAGGTCAGCGCGAGGACGCCCATGCACACCACGACCTCGAGCAGGGTGAAGCCGCGATCACCCGTTCGCATAGAACCCGTTCGCCGCGCCCTGCTGCTGCACCGCATCGCAGCGCGACTTCTCGGCGCCGAGCGCCGTGCGTCCGCCGGCGGCGACGTACGGCGCGAAATCGGCGTACCATGCGGCGGGCGCTTCGGCCCGCACGTCCCACGGCGCGAAGCTGCCGGCGTTCGTGCCGTCGGCCGCGACGCGATCCGGCGGATACGCCGCGTAGTCCCGCGCGGTATCCCAGTTCGTGCCGACGACGCTCTTCACCAGCGTGTCGGTGCCCCCGTCGGACGCGCGCGTTCCGCTATAGGTGAAGGTGAATTCGCCGGCGATGAACCAGCCGCCCGGCGCGCGCAGCGAGCCGTCCGGATTCGCCGCGAAGTCGTTCCAGTTCACGTACTCGCTCCAGTCAGTGTTCCAACCCAGCGCGCAGCTCGTCAGCGTCTTCGGGGCGGCGGTGTCGTGGCCGACGTCGCAGCGCTCGCTGCACGTGTAGCGCAGCACTTGGGTGTAGCCGTTGGGAAAGACGCCGGGCAGCAAGTCGACGACGCGCGAACCGTCGGCGGTGTCGATCCGCACTTCGACCAGCGTGTTCCCACCGCCGAGCACGTTGCCGTTCGCGTCGGCCACGCCGAGCGGAATCGGTGCGGTCGCCGGGACGCTCGCTGCGACGAACGCCGAATCGCTCTGCTGCAGGTAGGAATCGCGATGCGCGGCGAGCGCGTTCGGCGCCGTCGTCGTGACGACCGGAGCCGCGTGCAATCCGCGCAGCACGATCGCACCCCTCGCCGCGGGATCGCAGGCCGCGATCGGTGCGCTGCCGGCGAGCCGCACCAGCGCGTCGCCCGGCACCGCCTCGCCGCCGGTGTGGTTGGGAAAGCTGCGATAGCTCCAAAACGTCGGACCCGCCGCGTCGGCGGTGAAGAAGTCGAGTTGCACGCAATCGTCGTGCGCGCCGCCCGCGCTCGGCGCGCTCGACCAGATCGCGGTCGCGCTGCGCGCTTCGGCGCGGAGTTCGGCGGCGAGCCGCTCGAGCGCCATGTACGCCGACTGACGCGCGCGCAGATGCGGGACCCCGGCGGCGAGGAGCCGCACACTTTCGAACGCGGTGAATCCGAGCACCGCGAAGAGGCCCGCGGCGATCGCGATCTCGATCAACGAGAAGCCGGCTTGAGAACCCCGCACGACCCGCGGAGTGCCCCGGAGGCGGCGGCGCTATGCCGCAGGCGACCGCACGCAACCGCACGCAAGCGCCCGCGTCGACCGTAGGTGAGCCCGTAGGGCCGCCCGAAAGGCGCCCGTCCATGCCGAATGCGTTCGATACGTCGATCTTCAAAAGCTATGACGTCCGCGGGATCGTCGGTTCTCAACTCACACCCGAGGTGGCCTATCTGATCGGCCGGGCGTTCGTGCAAGCGCTGGGGCGGACGAACATCTGCATCGGGCGCGACATGCGGCCGTCGGGAACGGAGCTGCTCGAAGCACTGACCCGCGGCGCGGTCGACGGCGGAGCCGACGTGACGCACATCGGCATGATCTCGACCGACGCGCTCTACTTCGCGGTGGGGCACTACGAGTTCGACGGCGGAATGATGATCACGGCGTCGCACAACCCCGCCGAGTACAACGGGCTGAAGTTCTGTCGCGACGAAGCGCAGGCGATCTCGCTCGACACGGGCCTGGGCGACGTTCGCGACCTGGCGGTCTCCGGCGCGTTCACCGAGCCGCAGCGCAAGGGCACCGTCAAGGAACTCTCGATCCTCGACGACTTCGGGCGGCACTGCGTCTCCTTCATCCGCGACGTCACCAAGATCAAGCCCTACACGATCGCGATCGATGCCGGCAACGGGATGGCCGGGCTGACCGTCCCGTACGTCTTCAAGTACCTGCCGCAAGTCAAGGTCGTGCCGCTCTATTTCGAACTCGACGGTACCTTCCCCAACCACCCGGCGAGCCCGATCGAGGACGAGAACAAACTCGCGCTGCGCGACGCCGTGCTCGCGAACAAGTGCGATCTCGGCGCCGCGTTCGACGGCGACGCGGACCGCATGTTCATCGTCGACGAGCGAGGCGGCTTTCCGGATGGCAGCATCGTGACCGCCGCGGTCGGCGTCGCGACGCTCAAGAAGTATCCCGGCTCGAAGATCCTCTACAACTTGATCTGCTCGCGCAGCGTCCCTGAAGCCGTGAAGGCTCACGGCGGGATCCCGGTGCGCTCGCAGGTCGGCCACTCGCTGATCAAGCCCGAGATGCGGGAGCAGAACATTCCGTTCGGCGGCGAGCACAGCGGGCATTTCTACTTTCGCGAGAACTGGTTCGCCGACTCCGGGATGATCGCGCTGCTGCAGTGCCTCGATTTGTTCAGCGAAGAAGGCGAGACGGTCACGCAGGCGATCGCGCCGTACAACGCGCGCTTCCGCTCCGGCGAGATCAATTCCAAGGTGGCGGATGCGGACGCCAAGATGCGCGAGATCGAAGCGTACTTCAAGGACGCGAAGATCGACCATCTCGACGGCGTGACCGTCGAGTACGACGCCTGGTGGCTGAACGTGCGCAAATCGAACACCGAACCGCTACTGCGGCTCAACGTCGAAGGCGACACCAAGGAACTGATGGAGAAAGGCCGCGACGAGGCGCTGGCGCTGATCGAGGGGTGATGCGCGACCCGCTCGAGCGATACCGCGCGGCGCGCGACGACGTCGCCGCCGCTTTGGACGAACTGCGCGCGCTGGTCGCGGAAGCCGCGCGCTGGCACGACGCTCAGGACGACGACGCATCGCTCGCGCGCACGATCGTGCGCTTGCGCGACGGCCGGTTCGTGCTGGCGGTCGTCGGCGAGTTTTCGAGCGGGAAGTCGTTTCTGCTCAACGCGCTGCTGGGCAAGGTCGCGTTCGAAGAACGGGCGGGCGGAAAGCGCATCGTCGGCCTGCTCGCGACCGACATCAACCCATCGACCGCGACGATCACCGAGCTTTCGTATGCGCCCGAGGAGTCGGCGACCGCGATCTACGCCAACGGCCGTGAAGAACGCATTCCGCTGGGGCGTCTGGCGCGTTTCGTCGCGGTCGGCGAAGAGGGGAAGCTGCACGACGCGACCGGCGACGATACGGGTGCGCCGGTGCTCGTGCGCGTCGCGGTCGACTCGGCGTTCCTGCGCGGCGGCTTCGTCGTCGCCGACACGCCGGGCTTGGCGTCGATCAACCCGGCGCACCGGCGCGCGACGCTGTCGTATCTGCCCGGCGCCGACGCGGTGCTGTATTTGATCGACACGCAGCAGCCGTTCACCGAAGGCGACGCGTCGTTCTTGGGCATCGTGCGCCGCTACATCGAGTCGGTCTTCATCGTCCAGACGAAGATCGATCTGTGGCGGATGAAGGACGCCGCGCGCGGCGAGGGCGCGGGCGAAGGCTGGCAGGGAGCCGCCCAGCGCATCGTCGCCCAAGCCGCGGTGCATGCGCCCGGAACGCCGGTCTTTCCGCTCTCGGCCCGCGAGTACGCCGAAGGGCTGCTCACGCACGACGACGCGCTGATCGCGCAGAGCCGCTTCGGCGAGTTCCTCGCCGCCCTCGACGCTTCGCTCGTCGCCACCACCGGCCGGTCGCGGCTGCGCCGCGCCGCTGCGGAGGCGCGCCGCGTCGCAACCCGAGCCGCCGATACGCTCGCCTTCGACGCCGCCGCGCTCGAGACGGCGGTCGGCGCGCTGCGCATCCGGCGCGACTCAGTGGTTCCGGCGCTCGATGCGTTCGACGACGCCGCGGCGGCCGCGCAAGCGCGGCTGCTCGAAGCGGGTGCGACCCTCGCGAAGACGACACGTGCGCGCGGTGACGAGTCGCGGGCCGGCCTCGCGCGCACGCTCCTGCGCGCGTTCGACACCACCGACGTCGCGAAGCTGCGGGATCGCGCGAAACTCCACATCGTCGTCGACGACGTCCTCGCCACGGCGGTCGGGCGCTTCGCCGGCGACGCGGCCGAGCTGGTGGCGAAGCGTCTGCGCGACGAAGCGCGCGGGGCTTCCGCGGCGGTCGTCTCGGCCGCCCGCGTCGCGGATGCCGAAGGGGCCCTCGGGCCGCTGCTCGACGCGATCTCCGCCGAACGACTGCCGGTCACCGAAGATGCCGCCGCCGCCTTCGGCGCCGACGCGTCGAGCGGCGCGTGGAGCACGGATCTCGAGACCGGTCTGCGCTCGTCGATCGTGCTCGGCGCGCTCGGCGGCCCGGCCGTCGCGTTCGTCGACGCGATCGCGCGGCGGTTCGCCGCGGCGCCGCCCGGCGCATACATGAAACGGGAACTGCTCGCCGACCTCGACGCCGGCGTGTACGCCGCGTTCGACGGCGAGCTCGCCGCGTACATCGACGGGATCGCGGTGCGCGTCGAGACGATCGCGCGCGGTCTCGGGGCGCGCATCGCCGGGCTCGCGCCGCGCGTGCGCGTCGAAGCGCTGGGGCCGATCGAACGCGCGCTCACGTCGCAAACAGAGGGTGGCGATCGCAGCGCCGCCGCGCGCGCGGCACGCGAGCGCGCCCACGCCGTGCGCGCGATCGCGACGCGAATCGAAACGCTGACGGAAGCGTTCGCCCGCGAGAGCCGGATCGATCGGGCGGAACACGCCGACCCGACCGTGCCCCTCGATCGCGCTGCCGGCCTTGAACGGGTCGCTACCGCCGAGATGACGCGCTTCGATCCGTCCACCTACGAGCACGGTTTGCGCCCGGAACGATGGCGGGTCGCCGTGCTGGGCGCGTTCAAGCGCGGCAAGTCCAGCTTGATCAACGCGATCGCCGGCTCGCGCGTGCTGCCGGACGAGGGTTCGGACGTCGAGATGCGCTTCCCGGTCCACGTGCGTTACGGTGCCGAACACAAAGCGTACGCGCTCGGCGACGACGCCGGCTGGAACGCGATCCCGGTCGAGGACGCACTCGACGCGGCGGCGCGCACGCCGGTCTTGATCGAAACCCCGTGGACGCTGCCGCGCCAGCTCGTGCTGGTGCACGCGCCGGCGTTCGACTCCGGCTTTCCGCTGGCCGGCGAGATCGCCGGCGCAGCGGCCGCCGCCGCGAGTGAGATCGTGGCGCTCTTCTCCCGTCAGCTCTCGGACCGCGAGCTCGAGCTGTACGGACGCATCGCGGAAGGCGGCAAGCCGATGACGTTCGTTCACACGATGGCCGATCACGAGGACACCGCGGAGCGCCGCAACGTCATCATGCTCGCCGATCGCTATTTGCGCGAGCGCGCGATCGTGCCGCAACGGATCTTCACCACCTCGACGACGGAGTATCGTGAAGCCGCCGAGGCGGGCCGCGCGCCCGCCGGCTGGAACGAGCTGGTCGCGGTCCGTTCGACGCTCGAGGCGCACGCCGAAGAGCACATGGCGCGGCTGGCCCGAGCCGGCCGGGAGCGGGCCGAGCAGGAACGGCTCGCCCGAAATGCGCCCGCCGTACAGACAAGCGAGCAGCGATCGTTCCTGGGCCGGTTGTTCCGCCGGAAGTAGCGCGCCGGTCCGAGGGGACCCCTTCCCGACCCCCGAATCGCCCCGGACGTGTCCGACACCTATATCCTCGGCCCCGCGCGGATCGCGCTCGGAGACGGCACGCTGACTCATGGTCGCATCGCCGTCGAGCGCGGGAGGATCGCCCGCATTCTCTCCGAGGACGGCCCGACCGACGTTCGCCCACCCGACGGTGCGATCGTCGCGCCGGGCCTCATCGACGTCCACACCAACGGCGCCGATGAGTTCCTCTTCAACCGCGATCAGGGCAACGCGGTCGAGGTCGCCTCGCGCGCCTACGCGCGTCAGGGGGCGACCGGGTACTGCGCCGGCGTCATGACCGCGCCGTGGGAATCGATGATGCATGCCGCGGCCGAGATCTCCGAGGCCGCCAACGAGCTCGTCGAAAAAGGCGACCCGGTCGGCGCACGGTGCCTCGGAATCCATTTCGAGGGACCGTTCCTGAACCCGAAGTTCCGGCGCGTCCATCGCGGAGAATGGATCCTGCCGGCGACGATGGAGCGCGCGCACGAGATGATCGAAGCGTGCCGCGGGGCGCTCGTGATCGTGACGATGGCGCCCGAGATGGACGGCGTCGACGAAGTCGCGCGCTTCTTCTACGACCAGGGAATCGTCTGTTCGGCCGGCCACACCGCCGCGCACTACCGCGAAGGGATGCTCGCGATCGGTCTGGGCTTCCGCACCGTGACCCACGCGTTCAACGCGATGCCTCCGCTCGATCACCGCGATCCCTCGATCCTGGCGGCGTTCATCCAGGAATCCCGTACGACGGTGCAGCTGATCTGCGACGGCTATCACGTCTCGCCGCCGATGGTCGACCTGCTCTACCGCACGATGCGCGAGCGCCTCGTGCTGACGACCGACAACATGCCGCCCGCCGGCAGCGGTTACCGCATCGAAGGCGGCGTCGTCCGCTCCGAAGACGGCACGATCGCCGGCAGTGCGCTGCTGATGGATCAAGCAGTGCGCAACCTGATGATGTACGCCGACATTCCGTTCGAGACGGCCGTCGTCTCGGCGACGCGCAGTCCGGCGCGGCTGCTGAACCTCGACCGCGAAGTCGGCACGATCGAGGCCGGCAAGCGCGCCGATCTTTCGGTATGGAGCGACGAGTACACGGTCCTCTCGACGATCGTCGGCGGGCTCCCGGTATTCGGCGGCGCGCACTTGTACCGCCCCTCGCGCGCCAGCGCATAGCCGCCCGCGTTCGACGCGGTGCACGTCCTTGCGATCGCGCTGGCGGCGGTCGCTCTGGTGGGAATCCTCGTTCGCCCGTTCGGCCTCAATCCGGCGTGGTGGGCGGCCGGCGGCGCGCTGCTGCTGGCGGCGACCGGCGCGCTGCCCGCGCCGGCGGCGCTCGCGGCGCTGCAACGCGGCGTCGACGTCTACCTCTTCCTGATCGGGATGATGGCGCTGGCGGAATTCGCGCGCGCGCACGGCGTGTTCGCCTGGCTCGCCGCGCATGCGGTGCGCGCCGCCGGCGGATCGCGCCTGCGCCTGCTGCTGCTCGTGTACGGCACCGGAATCGCGACGACGGCGTTCTTCTCGAACGATGCGACGATCGTCGTGCTCACGCCGGCCGTCCTCGAGGCGCTCGCGCTGACCGACGCCGATCCGGTTCCGTATGCGATCGCTTGCGCGCTGGTCGCCAATGCGGCGAGCCTGGCGCTGCCGATCGCGAACCCCTCGAACTTGGTGTTCTTCGCGGGCGAGATGCCGACGCTGGCGCACTGGTTCGGCTCGTTCGGCTGGGCGTCGGTCGCCGCCGTCGCCCTCACCTTCGGCGGATTGGCGATCGTGTTCCGGCGCGAGGTCGCGGCGCCGCTCGTCGTCTGCGAGGATCGGGAACCGGAACCCGCACCGGACTCGCTCGGCGTCGTCACGCTCGCCGTCGCACTTGGCGCGCTGGTCGTCACCTCGTCGCTGGGCGGCCCGCTCGGTCTCGTCACGTGCTGCTTGGGAGCTGCCGCAACCCTCCTCACCGTCGCCCGTGACGCGCGCGCAGCCGGAGGGATCGTACGGAGGATCGCCTGGCCGGTGGTGGTGCTGACGGCCGGGCTGTTCGTCGTGGTCGAGGCCCTCGATCTCGCCGGTGCGGCGTCGCTACCGCGGGCGACCTTCGCCTGGGCCTCGCACCTGAACGGGCCGCTCGGGCCGCTCGGGGTCGCCGCCGCGACGACGTTCGCCTCGAACGTCGCCACCAATCTCCCGGTCGGCCTCGACGTCGGCAAGTACGTCGTCGGGAATCACCCGCCGGCCGCGCTCGGCTCGGCCGCGCTCGTCGGCGTGAACGTGGGGCCGAACCTCTCGCTCGGCGGGTCGTTGGCGACGCTGCTGTGGATCGGAATCGTCCGCCGCGCCGGCATCCGGATGACGGCGCTGCGTTTCGCGAAGATCGGCCTGCTGGTCACGCCGGCCGCCCTGCTGGCGGCGGCATTGCTCGCGCGCTGAGCGGGACGGCAGGAACCGCTCGACCGCAGGCGCAGAGCGTCGGATGATCTCGCTTGGAGTCTCCGTCACCGATCGCGACGGCGTGCGGCACGTCGTCCTCGACCGGGCCGACAAGAAGAACGCGCTGACGGTCCGGATGTACGCGGCCCTCGCCGACGCGATCGTCTCCGCGTCGAAAGACGACGTGGGTTCGGTGCTGATCTCCGCCCGCGGCAGCGTCTTCACCGCAGGCAACGACCTGCGCGACTTTCTGGACCAGCCGCCGCACGGCGACGATGCGCCGGTCTTCCATTTCTTGCAGGGCTTGATGCGCACCGACGTCCCGATCGTCGCGGCGGTGCGCGGCGCGGCGGTCGGCATCGGCACCACGATGCTGCTCCACTGCGACGTCGTATACGCCGCGCCGAACGCAAACTTCCGGGTCCCGTTCGTCGACCTCGGACTCGTCCCCGAAGCGGCCAGCAGCGTGCTGCTGCCGCGCCGCATCGGACGCGCGCGCACCGGTGCCGCGATCTTCCTCGGCGAGCCGATCGACGCGCAGTCCGCGCTGACCGCGGGACTGATCAGCGCGATCGTCGCCGACGAGGAACTCGACGCGAAGGCCGAAGCGGCCGCGCGCGCGATCGCGGCGAAACCGCGCGAGGCGGTGCGCGAGACGAAGCGTCTGATGAACTACGACCGCGAGGCGAATCTCGAGGCGATGCGGCGCGAAGGCGTCGTCTTCCGCGAGCGGCTCGCCTCCGACGAAGCGCGCGCCGCGATGGCGTCGTTCTTCGCGCGCGCAGGCCGTTGACCGTGACGAAGGCGCCGCAGCCGATCGTCTTCCGCACCATCGCTACGATCTTGCGCTGGGGCGGCTGGATCGTCGCGGCCTGGCTCGTCTTCTATCTCGTGCGCGTCGGGCTGGAGATCTTCATCCAGCACCGGCCGATTCCGCTCTCGCTCGTCGCGCTCTCGATCCCATACAACCTGATTTCCATCCTCGTCGCCGGCGTTGCCGTCTCCGCCCTCGTGTTCATCCCCGGTGCGTTCGTCGTATGGGCGAAGCCGGAACGGCGGTTCTGGGCCGAGGCGTTGCCGTGGTGGAAAGGAACGATCCCCGCCGGCACGATCGGCTTGGTGGTTGGCGTGGCCTTCGGCGTGCTGGGACACCGATGAGGCGCGCTCCCGTCGCGAACGCCGCCGCATGAACCTTGCTGGGAAGACGCTCTTCATCACCGGCGCGAGCCGCGGCATCGGCCTCGCGATCGCGTTGCGCGCCGCGCGCGACGGCGCCAACGTCGCCGTCGTCGCGAAAACGGTTGAGCCGCATCCGAAACTGCCGGGGACCATTCACACGGCCGCGGCCGAGATCGAAGCGGCCGGCGGTCACGCGCTCGCGGTCCAGTGCGACGTGCGCGACGAAACGCAAATCACCGCAGCCGTCGAAGCGACGGTGAAGCGCTTCGGCGGAATCGACGTCGTCGTCAACAACGCGAGCGCGATCCGGCTCGGCGGCACCGCGCAGGTCGACGCCAAAGGGTTCGATCTCATGGTCGGGATCGGACCACGCGCGACGTACCTGGTGACGCGCGCGGCGCTGCCGCATCTCGAACGCGCGGCGAACGGGCACGTCCTCACCCTCTCGCCGCCGATCCGGCTGCAGTCGAAGTGGGTGGGCGCCGCGCCGGCCTACACGTTCAAGAAGTACGGGATGACGCTGCTCACGCTCGGCTTCGCGGCCGAGTTCCGCGAACGCGGCATCGCCGCGAACGCACTGTGGCCGAAGACGGTGATCGCGACCGCAGCGGTGCAGAACCTGCTCGGCGGCGACGCGGTCATCAAGGCGTCGCGCAAACCCGCCATCGTCGCCGACGCGGCCTACGCGATCCTGGTGCGCGACGCGCACGAGTGTACCGGGAACACGTTCATCGACGAAGACGTGCTGCGCGAGGCCGGGATCACCGATCTCGACGGCTACGCGACCTCGCCCGGAACGCCGCTGGGCGAGGACATCTTTCTCGACTGATAGTGCCGACGGGCGCGAACGCGCGCACCGCATCCTTCGCTCGAGCACCAGCGACGCGAGCCATTTTTCGTGACGTCGAGAAAGAACAGGATGCAATCGTCGGCCGAGCAGCGGCGAATCGCTCCCGGCGGAACGGTACGGAGGCAGTCGAGAATCGTCCAAGCGATCGCGTGGGGAACGTTTCCGGGATCGCGCTCGTCATACGCGCGGGCTAGGTCGAACACGGCATCTGCCACGACGACGGTTTCAGTCGAGCGAGCCGACGCCAACGCTTGATTGAGGTAACCGACAAGTGCTCGACGTGCCTCTGCCGTTTTGGTGAGGAGAAACGCTTCGAAGGCCGACCGCATGGCGATTACGAGCGCGACGTGCCGCCTCGTCGCGCTTGGCGCCGCCTTGCGGCTTGGTAGATCCGCACGTCGGAGCACCTCGTGCGTTACCGCCCACGATACGACGGCATCGAACGACGTCAGGTCGTCCACGACGCCGGACGACCCCATATGTCGAGTATTCAAAAAGTCGACTGCCGCGGAACGGTCGATCGGGCCCATTCTTTCTCCCGACTACTTGACCGCGCGCTCGCAATCCTCTACGCTCTAACTCAAGTTAGACCGTGAGACTCACGGGGAGGATGCCCGGTTAGGAACTGCGAGCTCGACCATGAAACGCGCTGATTTTGCTGCGACCGCGGGCGCGGCGACGATTTCGATGGCCCTCCCCCGCAAAGCGGCTGCGAACGGAGGGTCGGAGACGTTGCCCGTACGGATCAAGCGCCTCCATTGGGCGGGAGTGTCGCTCGTGGTCGGCGATGCGCAGCTGTTCATCGAGCCGGTGATCGAGAACCCCGGCGACCCTCCTCTGACCGCCGAAGCGAAGAATCGCTTCGCGATCATCAGCCATCATCACGGCGATCATTTCGACGCGAAAGGGGTCGCGACGGCGATCGGCGAGGGCGGCTTTCTGGCGCTGGAGGAAAATGTCGCGAAGTGGGCCGACACGCGCGGCTTGCCGGTTGTGCGCGTGCCGCTCTACCAACCGGTCATGATGCCGCGCGGCGCGGCGACCTTCTGCGCGATCCCGCTTCCGGCCGTCGACGGGTTAGGCGCGCCGCAAGCGTCGTGGGTCATCGAAGCCGCCGGCGTGAAGGCCCTGCACTTGGGCGACACGCAATGGCACGGCGGCTTTTGGGATATCGCGAGGGCCTACGGGCCGTTCGACCTCCTCTTCGTGCCGATCAACGGCTTCCAGCAGGTCGCCGGCCGTTATCGCAACGTGGGACAGCCGATGACGTTGTCGCCGCAACAGGCGGCATCCGCACTGAAGCTCTTCAGTCCGGCGGTCGCGATCCCGATTCACTACGGCGAGCCCGATCCGCCGACGTATCTGGAAGTCGACAAGCCTCTCGAGACGTTCTTAGCGCTCGCCAAAGACACCGGCACGCGCGTTGCCGCGTTGAAAGAGGGCGAGTCCCTGACGCTGACGAGCCGATGACGCAACCCGAGCTGATCGCGTTGTGCGTCGATGAGGTCGTTCCCGTCGAGGTCGGAGCTGGCTGCAGCCGCCGCAGTTTGCCCTCGGCCGGGCCCGTAGACGTATGGGTGGTCGACATCGAGCCCGGGGGGCAATGGCCGCACGTCGATTATCACGACGAGATGGGTGAAGCCGTGTACGTCGTCAGCGGCGAGCTGATCGAGGGGACGCAACGGTACGGCGCCGGCGCCTACATCGTCTACGGTCCGGAGAGTTCACACCGACCGCGGACGGAATCCGGCGTGCGGTTGTTCGGCTTCAACGCCCGCTCCAAAACGTGACCGGCCCGGCGCGGAGACGTCTTCCTCGCCTAGGCGATCAACCGGCCGCGGCCGCACCACAAACACCGATAAAAAGTCCGCTCGCCGAGTGAATCGACTTCGGCCGTCGCACGGTTCTGGTGCTTTGTGAACGGATGGACGCTTGCCGGAACGACTTTTGTCGCCTGCGCGGTCGAGGCGGTCGAAGCCATGACGATCGTGCTGGCAGTCGGCGTGGCGCGCTCCTGGCCGATCGCCCTGCGTGGGGCGGCCTACGCCCTGGGGGTTCTCGCGCTCATCGTCGCGGTCTTCGGCCCTGCGCTGCACCTCATCCCCATCGACCAGCTCAAGCTCGTCGTGGGAATCGTCCTGACGCTGTTCGGTCTGTCCTGGCTGCGCAAAGCCATCTTGCGCTACGCCGGCCGCAAAGCGCTGCGCGACGAGGAAGCGGCGTTCGCGCGCCAGGTTGAGGCGCTGCGCACGGCCGACGACGTACAGGCCGATCGTATCGCCTTCATCACGTCCTTCAAAGCCGTGCTCATCGAAGGTCTGGAAGTCGCGATCATCGTCGTCACGTTCGGTGCCGCCTCGACCGTCGCACTCGGATGGTCGGCAGCCGGGGCACTCGTCGCGGTCCTCCTCGTCGTCGCCGCAGGGCTTGCCCTGCGAGCGCCCGCATCCCGCGTTCCGGAGAACACGATGAAGTTCGTCGTCGGCATCATGCTGACGTCGTTCGGTACGTTCTGGACCGGCGAAGGCCTCGGGATCGCATGGTGGGGCGCCGACCTCTCACTGCTGTTCCTCGCGATGTTCTATCTGGCCGTTTCCGGTGTGCTCGTCGCAGCGGCGCGAGCACCGAAAGAGGTCCCGGCGTGAAGCTCTCAGCGATCTGGGAGTTCATCGCCGGCGACTCGCGGCTTGCGCCGCTCGCCGTTGCGGTCGCCGTCGTGATCAGCGTCGTCCTGCTCCGGACGTCGGCCCCCAGCGGGGTCGTCGCGATGACGTTCCCATGCATCATCGCACTCGGTTTGGCGGCGTCGACCTTCGAACGTCGCTGAGGGACCGGGCGCTACGGAACGAGGACCATGCCCTGTGTGGCTTGCGAGCCGAGCGTGCTGAACCCACCAGGCGTCGCGGCCGCGTTCCCGTCCTCGTCCGTCGCAGCGATCTTTCCGGCGTTGGCTGAGTTGGCGCCCGCGAAATACACCCAGCCGCGCGCCGGGTCGATCGCTACGCCGGTACAGTAGCCGTTGAAAAACGTCGAGCCGATTCCCGAGAACGTCCCTCCGAGCGTCTGGCGCGCGCCGCCTGCGAGCTGGTACACCTGGACACCGCCGGCGTTGCCGGAGAAATAGACAAGGCCGTTGCGCGAGTCGTAGGCTGCGACAAACATACTGTTCGATGAGCCAAGGTTGGTGAACGTCGGAGTGCCTGTGCTCGCCAAGCTCTCATTTAACGAGTACACGATAGGAGACCCGTTGCTCGGGTTCTGACCGGGCGCGACGATGGTCGTACCAAAGAGCTCGGGCAGAACGTTCGGATACACCGAGCCGGGTGTGCTGCCGGTCGCGACGACTGTCCCAGTCTCTGTGTATGCGACGATCTGCGACGTGCTGCTGGTTTGGCTTGCATCTCTCTCGCCGATGTACAACTCTCCGTTGTGGGCGTCGAATGCGACACCGTACATATTCGCGTAGTGGTTCGCCGAGGTGTCCATCCACGGCGAGCCGATCGCGGTGCCCGACAAGCTGTACTCTTGGATGTGGTAGATGTATGGCGTCCCGTACGTCGCCTGGTCGGTGGCGTTGGCGTCATAGGTCTGCTCCGCGACGAAGAGCGCGCCGGCGCCGCCGTTCGCGGTAGGATCGTATGCGATCCCTTCGTCGTAGTTTGTCGGCGCCCCGAACCCGGTGATGCCGGTGAGCTGGTTACCGTCCTCGTCGAAGACTTCCACGCCCTTTGCGAACGTCGACGCATAGATGCGCGGCGCGAATCGCGCGGCGTAGTGCATCGAAACGTTCTGGGTCACCGTCGCTCCACCCGCGCTCGCCGCCGCGGTTGCCGTTGCCGTGACCATCAGGTTTCCGGCTGAGTACGCTCGCGGGGTCAGCGTCCACACGTTCGGTGCGGTCGTCGACGGCGCGCCGACGGTCAGCGTGCTCGAGGTCAGCGCGATCGTCGGAGCACCGGGGCCGACGATGAAATTGCCGTCTGGGTCGGCGGCGAGAACCGTGAACGTGCGCGGGAAGAGCGTCGTGCCGTCGGCCTTGAAGGCGCCCCAGAGCTCGAAGCCCGACGCCGTCGAGCCGTCGGCGTCTTGACGCTGGCCCACGACCATGTCGATCGACGTCGGAACGCCGCCCAGCGTGAGCGGGATCGTATTCGCCTGGCCGGCCGTCACCGTGAACGGCACGCCGATTGCCTGCGAGAGCGCCGTGCCGGCGCCGTCTTCCGCGGTGAAATAGATGGTATACGAGCCTGGGGCAAGCGCCAACGAGAGATCGCACTGCGTGCCGGCCAGCGTGCTGCTGCATCCCGCCGCGGTCAAGCTGAGTGGGACCGTCTGGGGATAGGGGTTGCCGATCGACACCCCGCCCTGCCGGATGTCGACCACGGCCTGCGTCGTCGCGGGCGACACGTACTTCGGCGCGCGCGAATGCGATGCCGCAGTCGTCGCTTTCGGAATCGTGATCTTGAGCGTGGCGGTCGCTCTGCCGCCGCTCGACGGTGCGGGGGAAGCGATGGATACAGAACGAGCGGGGACGGCGTTGCCGCTTCCCGCGCAGCCGCTCACGAAGACCGCTCCGAAGAGCGCGACCGCGCCGCCGGAGCGGAGGATCGTGCGACTCAAACGCGGGCTCCGCGAATGCGCGTTGTTCATTGTGTACCCTTTCGACGAACGTGGACGTGATGAAAGTGAAGCCGCCGCGTCCCGCAACCGCGGACCGCGGCGGCTGACGAACTCAGCGGCGCCGCTTCGAGTTCGTGTTGACCGACGAAGTCGTGTACGTGAGCGTGAGGGTCGCCGATCCGTCGGTGGTGTTGGACGTCAGCCCGTCGCTGATCTTCGACGGGCACGAGCCCGCCGTGGGACTGCCCACGACGGTCGCGGTGAACGGCGTGCCGTTCGTCGTGTCGTTCGTTGCCGTCGCGATGGTCGCGATCTGCGCCATGGACGTCGCAAGACCCGCGCCGGCCGCGCACGCTCCGGTGTTCGCGAACGTAAGCGCGTGGTTGTACGGCGCGCCTGTCCAGCCGAGTTCGGTGAACGACTCGCTCCCGGTGCTGCCGATACCGGTCAGCGCGAACAGGTCGATCTCAGCCGACGCGGTGAGCGCGACGCCGCTCGGGGTCGCTCGCGAGCTGTTGAAGACCGGCGCGCTCAGGATTGGCTGGAACGTTGCCGTTGCGCTCGTCGCGCCCGTCACCGAGGCGGTCAGGGTGACCGGGTTCTCGGCGAGACCGTCGTAGTTGAATGCCCTCGTGTCGTCCACCGAGCTGAACGTGGCCGCGGTGGCGGCGCCAGTGGTGCACGTCGAGGGTCCCCCGCCGGCGACGCACGTGCCGTGCAGTGTGGTGTCCGGATCGCTGACCGTAATCGTAATCGGGTTTCCTTGCGCGTCGGCGTACTGCACCGGATTCGTTTGACCCGTCGGGATCACATCGCCATGACCGTCCTTAGCCGCGACCATCAGGTTTTGCACTTGCGTCTGCGTGCCCGCGTTCCACGTGGTGGGCAGCGCCGAGATAGTGAGCGTCGCGGGGATCGCTTTAAGGGTGATGCTCTGCACGTTCGGCTGTCCCGCGCTGATCGCCACACTGTTGAGCTGACCCGCGTTGATTGCGTTGCCGCTCGACGGCACCGCATTGTCGTACGTGACGACGCGGAACGAGTCGGTTCCAGGCGGTGTCGGCGGCCCGTTGACCGTGCATCCGGTGCTGCACGAGCCGGCGGCGATCGTCGTCGTTGCCGGATTCCCGGTAACCGACGTGGGATTGATCCCGACCGAGTCGGCCGTCAGGGTGATCACGACCGAAAGCGTCGCGCTCGAGACGTATTGCGGCGTCCTGCCCTTTGCCGAGCTCGCACGGGCAGGGACACGGATGGTGAACTGCGGCGTGACGTACCCGCTTTGCGGCGCGGCGGTCGGCGGTGCAACGGGCTGACTCGGCGCCGGGGGTGTCGTTCCGCCTCCGCCGCCGCAAGCAGCGAGGGCCAAGACGGCAGAAAGGGAAAGGATCTTACGCATCTGGACTTTCGCTCCTTGCGAGGCTGGCTGCGTCATCCACGCTTTTTCGCATGGATGACCCAGCCGCTGGTGGTGACGATGACGTTGGTACTTTGTTGCTGGTTGAAAGCGTCGGTGAACGTTGCAGTGCAATTGACGGCCGCGACACCCGTGACGGTATAGGTCGCGTTCGGACCGTTCGGGTTCGCGCTCGAGAGCGTCGCGTTTCCGTTGCAGTTGTCCGACTCGATGAACGGCCCGCCGTAGCTGGTCTCATGCACCGTGATCGTCACCGCGTTCGCAGCCCCGGCGCCGTACACGTTGACGGGGTTCGGGCTCACCGTCAACGTGTACGGAACGGGAGTCGGCGTGGGCGTTGGTGTCGGCGTCGGCGTCGGCGTCGCTGTTGGAGTGAGCGTCGGTGTCGCGGTGGGCGTGGGCGTCGCGGAGCCACCGGGCGTCGGGCTCGGCGTCGGCGTCGCGGAGCCGCTGGGTGTCGGCGTCGCGGACGCGCCCGGCGTCGGGGTCGGCGTCGCGGAGGCGCGCGGCGCCGGGGTCGGCGTCGGAATCGGGCCGCCCGTAGCGATGAGCGCGAACCAGTACTTCACACCGGCCTTGAACGTGAAGCTCCCTAAACCGTTGGTCGAGAACGTCAGGGTCGTGCCGCTGACCGTCGCGGGGCCTTCCCAGCTCAGATCCCAGTCGTTGGGACGTTGGCTATCATTGAAGAACGCGACGTAGTAGCTGGCGCCCGCGACCAGCAGATTCGACGGAATCGTCAGCGAGAAGGTCGGGCTGTTCGGCAGCTGGATGACCTGGTCGGCGATCAACCGGATGTAGAGGAGCGTCGTGTGAGGCTGCCCCGCAAGCGGTTCGCGCGTGCCCGCGGGGGCACGCAGCGTGGACAACGCCGGAACGCTGTCCTCTGCCGGCGGCGGAAAGTTCTGGAGGGTCTCGGTCAGCGTTGGCGTCGTCGCCGCGACGGGCGCCGGGACGGTGACCGCTCCGCTGACGCCATGCGAGGAGGGCAACGCAGCGGTGACCGCCGGACCGCCCGGTGTAAGCGTCAGCGCCGTCGAGGTCGTCGTAACGGTCCAGAATGGCGAGTCGACCGTCGGTACGCTCGGGGAGCTGCCCCCACACGCGGCAAGCGTCGCCGCCGCGGCAAACAGTGCCAAAGAATTCGAAACGAGGTGTTTCACGCAAAAACCCCAGCCGTGAGTAGCAGCCGCACCCGCGCACCATACGCGACGTCCATCAACCGAGCGTCAAACGCCGCTCGGGAGGGTAGGTCGGCGACGTAAGGAACGACGGCGTCTAGTGAACCGCTGGTCGCTCCAGACGCTCGGGACGTTTCAGTTTTCCGTCGACGGGCGCGAACTTGCCCCGCCGCCGACTCAAAAGTCCCGCGCTCTCCTCGCGTACCTCGCATGGCACCGCGGCACGGAGCTTCCGCGCGAACGGATCGTCGAGCTGTTCTGGCCCAGCGCCGAGCCGGAGCGTGGCCGGTCCAGCTTCGCGACCGCGCTATGGTCGATCAGGCGCTGCGTCGGCGCGAGCGGCATCGATCCCGATTCCGTGCTTTCGGCGAATCGGCTTCGCGTGCGGTGGCTCCCCGAGATCGCGCTTGACGCTCGCGCCTTCGAGGAGCTGGGCGCGAGCAAGGCGCGCGAGGACAGGCACGCCGCCCTCGCGCTCTATCGCGGCGAGTTTTTAACGGGCGACTATTCGCCGTGGTGCGCGGCGACGCGCGAGCGCGTCGCCGCGGTCTACGAATCCCTGCTCGCCCGCGCGGTCGTCCTCGACGCCGACGCGGCGAGCGCGCAGCTGTTGATCGCGCACGGAAACCTCGACGAGGCGCCCTATTCCTTGGTCGCGACGAACGCGCTCGCCGCCGGCCGGTACGCCGCCGCCGCATTGACCGTCGAGCGCTACCGAGCCGTGCTCGCGGAGATCGGCGCGACGCCCTCACCCGATTTCGAAACTCGCTTCGCGGACCTTCGCGACGCCGTTCCGGAGCACACGGAAATGCGCCTGCCGTTCTGCGGGCGCGGGCGAGAGCTTGCGTTTCTAGACGATGTCCTGCGTCGGACGTCAGCCGGCGAAGGTGGCGTCGTCCTCGTCCGGGGCGATGCCGGTTCGGGCAAGACGGAGCTCGTGCGGCGGGCGCAGCGCGCTGCTGCCGATCTGCCGCTGCGCATCATCACCATTGCAGCGACGTTCGACGACGCGCGTGCGTTCGGCCCGTGGCGTTCGCTCTATGAAAGCCTCGCCGCGCGACCTTTTTCGGCGTTCGCGCAAGAGGGAGGCGATGCGACGAGGCTCGCCGTGGAGCTTCGCAAGGCGATCGAAGCACCCGCGGTTATCATCGTCGACGACGCACAGTATCTCGCCGGCGACGCGCTTGCGGTGCTGATCAGGCTCGCGCAAACGGCGACCAAACACGGCGTCCGCTTCGTCATCGCGACGCGGCCGGACGGCCTGCGGCGACTACTCGCCCAGCTGCCGGAAGCGGCCCGTGTCGATCTCGAACCGCTCTCGTACGACGAGTTCCGCGACGGCGTGCAGCACGTAGCGGCCGAAGATGCCGATGCCATCGCCGAGTTCGTCTACGGACGTTCCCACGGTCATCCGTTCTTCGCCGCGAAGCTCCTCGACGCTCTCGCTCAATCTGGGACGCTGCAGCGCACGAACCATTGCTGGGCGCTCGCGGGAACCTTGCGAGCCGACCTTCAAACGCCGCGCACGATCCGCGACTTCATCGAAGCACGCTTGCATGCCAGAGGCCACGATCCCGCCGCCGTGGCCTGTGCGCTTGCGCTCGACCACGGCGCCACTGCCGAGGATCTGATCGCCGTCTGCGATTTGGGTGAAAGCCGCACGCTCGACGCAATCGACGACCTCCTTGCGCTGGGACTTCTCACGCAGTCTGAAGACGGCTTGGAATTCCGATTCGCGCACGACCTCATCCGGGAAACGGCGTCGCGCTCCGTCAATAGCGGACGGCGCGTGAGGCTGCACCGTGCGTATGCTGCGCGTTTCGAACACGATGCGCGCCGCGAGTCGCTCGTCCGGCGCGCGCACCATCTTCACGCGAGCGGGCAGGTACTCCCCGCCGCGCGCACCTTCGTGCGAGCCGCCTCATCACTGCTCGAAGTGAACGCGTGGCGCGACGCGCTGCAGTGCACCGCCGCCGGCATCGCGTCCGCGAAACGGCTTCTTCCGTCCGTTGACGTGCATCGCGTCTGCACCGACCTTCACGAGGTCGCTGCGCGCGCGTGCGAGGAGGGCGGCATTCTCGAGGACTGCATGGGGCACGCCGACGAGCGTGTTTTGCACGCTCGCAACAGTGAAGATCCGGTGATCCTCTCGCGTGCGCTGGCGCGCCGTTCGTGGACGATCATGGAGCTCCAGCCCGCACACGAAGCGCTCGCGGATCTCGACGAGGCGATCGCCCTGGCCGAGTCGGCGCACGACGACGACCTGCTGTTCTATGCCTTCATCCATCGCTCGCTCTGCCGGCAATACTCAGGCGTTGGGGACGCGGCGCTCGCCGACGCCCACGCCGCCCTCGCGGCCGCCCGCCGTACCGGACTGCCGGCGTCTATCGGAAACGCATACGAGCGAATCCTCACGGTCTCGTGCATCTGGCTCCGTCTCGACGAAGCGATCGCTGCCGCCGACGAGGGGATAGCGTTCGCGCGCCGCGGGAATGTACGCATCGAAACGATGGTCCGTATCAAGCGGTCCGGCCTGTGGTACCTGCTGGAACGCTGGGACGACGCGCAGCGCGAGCTCCAGGCAATCGCGCCGATCGTCGAGGCGCGGCACAGACCGGCGGCGGTCGCGCACGGCCTTTCCTTTCCGGGTATCGAATTCATGTATTACGCGCAGATGGCAACCATGGCGCGCGTTCGCGGCGCTTGGGACCAGGCGCTCGTCCTGGCCGAGAAGCTGGTCGCGAATCCCGTTGCGGACGGCCGCAGCCGCCGCGGCATCGCACAACTCCACCTCGTCGAAGCGCTGCTCGGCCGTGACGCGCCGGGCGACGCGGACCGTGCGCTCGCGAACGCGTTGCGCTTGCCGGCGAACTGCGCCCCGGCGGGGATGTTCGGCATGAGCCTCACGCCAGAATCGGCGCTCGCACGCGCGGCAATCCGCACCCGCCGCGAAGACGCACCGTCGCTGCTGCGCGCAGCGGCAGTCGCGCTCACGCGCCGGGCCGAACGCACGCCGCTCGATGCGGACACCGCGTTCCGCACGCTCGCCGATGCCGCCGCCGAGATCGGCATGGCCGATCTCGCGACAACGATGCGCGAGCAAGCACGCAGTCTTCGGTCGCGACGGCTCCTGCATGGTGTCCCGGAGACCGAGGCATCCTTTTCGCTGGTCCAATAGGGTCCGGCGACTATTCGCACAGCAGGGCCGCCAACTCGATGTGGAGCGCCGGCGAGAGCGAGACGAGTTGGCGAAGGCCGACGTTCTGACGGCCGGCCTCGACGTTCGCGATCGTGGGACGGCTGATACCCGCGAGCGCCGCCAGTGCCGCTTGCGTGAGGCCGAGCTCCGCCCGGCGCGCGCGAACGCGCGCGCCGAGACGGGACTGAACTTCGATCACATCGAGCAAGGACGTTCGCTCCGGGCGCAACCGCATCGTCCGTTTCGAAAGCGCCGGCAGGCGCGGGTCGCGGGCGCCCTGAGGCGATCCTACGCGAGCCGCTCCTCGATGCCGACGCTGTAGAGCGCGAGATACTTCACCCACTCGTCGGGCGCGGTATGGCGGCACACGACGATCCACGGGATGAACTTCGGCTCGCGCGGACGCCGCTTCAGCGGCATACGCGCCTCGTCCGGCGTGCGATCGCGCTTGCGCGCGTTGCACGTCGCGCAGCAGGCGACGAGGCTCTCCCACGTCGAGCGGCCGCCGCGGCTGCTCGGCACGACGTGGTCGACCGTCATGTCGCGGCTGCTCCGCTCGCCGCAGTACGCGCAGGCGCAGCCGTCGCGCAAGAGGACGTTCTTCTTCGCCAGCGCGACCCGCTTGCGCGTGCGGCGGATGTAGTACAGCATCCGCATGACCGACGGCATCGGAAACGCGAGCATCGCCGAACGCACCTCGCGGCCGTTCTCGTGAATAACCTCCGCCTTGCGCGCGAAGAGCAGACGCACGGCCCGCTGGAGATCGACGATCCCGAGCGGCTCGTACGTAAAGTTGAGCAAGAGGATGTCGCTCATGGGATCGCCTCCTTTCATCGTGATGTGATTGAACCCGTATTCCGGCCTTGGCGCGGCGCGGTACTGCCATTGTATGAAATCCACATCCGTGCGCAAGACAGGATTCGAACGTGGAACGGAAGCCGACGTGCACGAATGAGAAGAAACGGCGAGCTGCATCCGGCCGCGGTCGCGGCGATCGTCGAGGCGCTCGATGCGGCATTCTCGCTCGCGTTCGAGAACGTCGAGCCGACCGGTGCACGCACCCTCGTCGGCCTCGAGGTCTCGGGCTCGATGTCGAGCGGCACGATCACGGGCATCGCGGGTATCACGCGCGCGTCGGCGCGGCGGCGATGGCGCTCTCGTTCGTGCGGACGGAGCGCGACGTGACGGTCATGGCGTTCGCGGAGGGCTTCGTCCCGTTCGCGATCGGCACGGACGAGAGCGTCGCGTCGGTCGTCCGGCGCACCGACGCGCTGCCATTCATGGGCACGGACTGCTCGCTGCCGATCGTCTACGCGCTGGAACACCGGCTCGCGGTTCGACCTGTTCGTCGTGCTGACGGACAACGAGACCTGGGCCGGCACGATCCACGCCGACGAGGCGCTCCCGCAATACCGCCGGCGCAGCGGCATCGCCGCGAAGCTCGTCGTCGTCGGCGGGACCTCGACCGGCTTCACGATCGCCGATCCGAACGACGCGGGCATGCTCGACGTCGTCGGCTTCGACGCCGCCGCGCCGGCGCTGATCGCGGACTTCGCGCGAGCGTAAGCGTCGTGTCATCCCGAGCTTGTCGGAGGGTGACATGGAGTGCGGCATGACGTTGGCCCGTCTGAGCAGAACACGCGGAGCTTGGAGTTCGTTCTCGACTGGGACGGTACGGTGACGGAGCGCGACACGCTCCTGCTCGCGCTGCAGCACTTCGTCGATCGTGCTATCCTCGATCCGCTGGAGGCGGAGCTCGACGCGCGGCTTGCCGCGGGAACGATCACGCACCGTGAGGTCATGGAGCGCGAGTTTTCGCTTCTCACCGTGCCGCTCGGCGACGTCGTCGCGTTCCTGGTGGAACACGTTCGCGTCCGGGCCGGCTTTGCGGCGTTCGTGGAACGCTTCGATCCGCTGATCCTCTCGTCGAGCTTTCACGAAACGATCGAACCGATTCTCGCGCGCGAAGGCGTCAGCGCGCGTGTTCGCGCCAATCGCGTCGATCCGCGCAACGACGGCCGGCAGATCCGCTGGATTTCGGATTCCGACTGCGCGACGTGCGGGGAGCCGTGCAAACGCGCTTCGCTTCCGGCCGGCGCGCTGACCTACATCGGCGACGGCTATTCGGACCGCTGCGCGGCACTCGCCGCCGAGCGTGTCTTCGCTCGTGACGGCTTGGCGCGATACCTCGACGCCGAGCATCGCCGCTACGAGCCGTTCACCGACTTCTCGCACCTCACGACGGCGCTCACGTAAACCGTCGGGCCTGAAATGCTGGGCTCGCAGGTTCTAGCTTGCGACCTCGAGCTCAGCCTCGAGCCTGGGCGGCTCCAGCGAAGGACGGATCGCGAGCCAGCCCGCCGCGCAGAGCGAGATCGTAGAACCGATTGCGATGGTAACCCCCGTTCCGGCCACGTTGGCGACGGCGCCGCCGAGGAAGGCGCCGATGGGGAGCGCCGCCCACACGATCGTCCGCATCGCTGCGTTCATGCGCCCGAGCATGCCGTCGGAGACGCGTGCGGTCTGCATCACCTGCTGCGTCGTCGAGCTGATCGGTCCCGTGAACGAGAGGAGCAGCCGTCCGACGAAGACCGCGGCGAGCGGCGCGACGTGACACAGAAAGACGAACTTCCCGAGCGCCGAGAGCACGGTCGCTCCGGCAAGCGTCCGACGCGCGCCGAAGCGCGCGCCGGCGCGGCGCGCAACCAGCGCGCCCGCCAGTCCGAGATTGGCCAGCCCCATCACGACGCCGAATTGTACCGGGCTCATGTGCAGCTGCCGGTAGCAGTACAGCGTGAACACCGAGGTCACCATCGCGCCGCCGAGGTACGCGGTCGATGCCGACAGCGCGACGCTGCGCAGCAGCGGGTCGCGAAACACGAGCGCGAACCCCGCGCGCGCTTCCTCCCACGTGCTCCCGGGCTCCGCCGTCTCGCGCAAGGCCGCGGTGTGCGGTATGCGGATCCGCAGCAAGTTCACCGTCGAGACGACGAACGTGAAGAGATTCAGCACGATGGCGAGCGGTGCGCCGACGAACTGCACGATCGCGCCGGCCGAGCCGGTCCCGACCGCTTCCGCGAGGGATCCGCTCATCGCCAGCCGCGCGACGCTGCGATGATAGCCGGGGCCGCAGAGCGCCGGCAGCAACGCTTGATAGGCGGTATCGAAGAGCACGCCGGCGGCCGCGCAGATTCCGCCGACGACGAAGAACTGAACCAGCGTGAGCGCGTGCAGCCACCACGCGAGCGGCAGCGAGGCCACCGCAAGGCCGCGCACGACGTTGGCGCCGATCATCAGCGCTTTGCGCGGGTGCCGGTCGGCGAGGATGCCGGCGACCGTGGCAAGCAGGGGGACGGCCGCGAACTCGAAGGCCTGGAGCGACCCGACAGCGAGCGGGCTCGCGCCGAGGGAGATGATCGCGATGGTAGGCAGCGCGAAGGCGGTCAGCTGACCGCCCAGATCTGACACGAATTGTCCGCCCCAGAGCAAACGGAAATCGCGCCCGGGCCGAAGATCCTGGGCCATTGGGACCATTGTCCCACACTTGGTACGATACCGTACAGCGCGTTTTGTCGCCGTCTCTCGGGATTTGCTCATCGGCGCCGTTCGCTCGACGGCTCCTGACACAACGCTGTCAGGAGACCCTTGCTAGCATCGGTCCACATCCGCACACCAGACGCAAGGAGCACCGTATGTCCCAGACCGCCACCACCGCAACCGTCTCGACGGCGATCACGTGGTTCGAGATCCCGGCCGCGAACCTCGAACGCGCGCAGCGCTTCTACGAGACGATTCTCGAGACGCCGCTCAAAGCCGAGCTCTTCGCAGGAGCGAACATCGCGATCTTTCCGTGCGACGACGGCGGGGTCAGAGGCTGCCTGGTCGAGACCGCGCATCCCTCACCCCACGGCACCATGGTCTACCTCAACGTCGCTGGGCGGCTGGACCGCACGCTCGACCTCGTGACCGCGAGCGGCGGCCGCGTCGAGTTGGGAAAGACCGAACTCCCGCGTGGCATCGGCTGGATCGCTCAGATCGCCGACTCGGAAGGAAATCGGGTCGGCCTGCACGCGATGAACTAGGCGTGCGCCGTGCCGACCGCCTCTTCACCATCGTTCAGCTGCTCCGAGGCGGCCGGCACGTCACCGCGCGCACCCTCGCCGACCGGCTCGAGGTCTCCGAACGCACGATCTACCGCGACGTCGACGAGCTTACGCTGTGCGGCGTCCCGATCGAAGGCGAAGCCGGCCGCGGCTATCGCCTGCCGAAAACGTTCGAGATCCCGCCGTTGATGTTCGAACGGCACGAGATCGAGGCGCTCGTCGTCGGCGCGCGCTTCGTCGAAGCGTGGTGCGGGCCGGGGCTCGCCGCGTCGGCACGCTCCGCCTTGACGCGCATCCGCGGCGTCGTGCCGCCGAACTTGTTGAACGAGATCGACGACGCCCGCGTCTACGCGCTGCGCTTCGGGAAGGACGCAACGAAAGATCAGTTCGAAATCGTACACCAGGCGATCGGCCAACATCGCCGCATCGTGATGGACTACGCCGCGGAAGATGGGCATGCGACGCCCGCCCGCACGATTCGCCCGCTCGGTCTCTATTTCTGGGGGAAGATTTGGACGCTCGCCGCGTGGTGCGAACTGCGCGACGACTTCCGCAGCTTTCGCGTCGACCGCATCAGCGCGCCGCGCTTGGGCGAGCCGTTCGTCGAAGACGCCGCTAAGACGCTCGCCGTCTTCCTGGCGCGAATGCGTGAGCGAGAGTCCGGCCGCTAAGGAAAACTGCAACGGTGCGAGCGCCGGCTGAACGACTCTCGGCGGGAAAAGCGGCAATCCGCCGCGAATTCTCAGCCTTCGGCTGATGCCGGTCTCAGTGATTGCACGACATGCTTCTCGGGAGACACGCATGAACGACGACAAGACCATTTCTCGCGCCGGAATGATCGAAAAGCTGGCCCTGGCGCCGATCGCGATCGGCGCTTTTGCAGCGCTCCACGCGGAGGCTGAAGCAGCCGCCACGACGGATCAAAAGACCGCCGGTTACGTGACCCACCCCGTCGGCGGCAATCAGTGCTCGCGTTGCAGTCTTTTCATTCCGGCGAAGAGCAATCCCATGAAATCTCCGGGAGCTTGCAAGCTCGTGAAGGGAGCGATCGCGCCCAACGGCTGGTGCAAGTTCTTTTCGCCCAAGGCGCATTAGCCCGGAGGACTCGCGCGGATAGGATCCCGGCGCAGCCCATTATGGAGTTGCTTGTGCTGAGCGCGGCGCTATTTGCGAATGTCTTCTTGGTTCGCCTCCGACGGTCGTGAGGTGGTGCTGATGGCAAGCTCATCGGCTGACGGATAGGTAGACCATCCGCCGCGGTTGTAACGACCGTCGGTGTGATAACTGCCCGCAGTGTTCCCGTTGGCGGCCGTGACGAAGACGTCTGGATCCGGGACGGGCTTGTCGGAAGACACGATGTTCCTCCTATCGTGAAGGGTGTCGGAGGGCGCTGAAATACGGCGGCTCGACGAAATCTATTATACCACTTTGTGTTGCTATGCTGCCTCGCCCAGCAGACTTCCAGCCGCCCGCCGAAATCCAAACGCGCCGATCTGCCATCGAACGTCGTCGCTTTCGCAGCCTAGACGGGAGCGACTGCTAACGCGCGCCGAATAGAGCCGATGGTCGACGTGTTTCTTGCTCGGTCGCGGCCGTCGAAGCCGACCTGCGGTCGCAAACGTGGAGGTGCGCCTCATGCCCAGCCAAGAGGACGTTCGCGAAGCGCTCAGGGAAGTTCAAGACCCCGAACTCATGATGGGTATGGTCGATCTCGGGCTGATCTACGGAATCGACATCGCCGGCGAGCACGACGGGGACGTGACCGTTACGATGACGTTCACGTCGCCGATGTGTCCGGTCGGCCCTCAGTTCAAGAAGTCGGTCGAGGACAAGGTCAACTCGCTCGAGGGTGTCGAGTCGGTAAAGGTAGAGATCACGTTCGTGCCGCCGTGGGACCCTCGAATCCACGCGAGCGAAGACGCGAAATTCGATCTCGGGATCTGGTTTTAGCGCAACGCTCGTACGAGCAGCGGCCACTACGCCTCCTTGACCATCGCCCGCAGCAATTCTACGATCGCGGCGGCACTGAGGTCGTGTGCGGAGGCGAAACCCAAAACGAGACGGCCGCTTACGGGCTCCAGCGAGATCGCTTGAAAATCGGGCAATGCCCGTAAGGTGCGTACCGTAGCGCCTTGACGAGCCTCGAGCGCTGACCAGATGGCGTCGGCTTTTGCGGATTCGGGTGCGTGTGGCGACGCTGCTACGCCGATGGAGAAGCGAGCTCGCGCGTAAGCGTCGCGCTGCTGGACATCGTCGTCGACCAAGAGTACCGACGCACGGCGACGCGCCAAGAGGTTGACGGTGTGCGCGGCAAGCCGGCTCACGACCATGCCGAAAGCGCCGTCTACGGGCGCGAAAGGCACGTAGCTTACGGACGGAACCGCGCTTTGATCGACGGTCCCGAGTGCGAACCACAATTGTGCTGAAATGAGGCGAGCCGCCTCCCGCCGTAGGTCCCCGGTCTCCATGGCACCGGCTTCGACGCTTAGTATCCCACGTCCGCGCTGAAGCGCCGGCGCTCTATTGTTTGAGCGCTTGAAATCTTCCCGATGAGTCCGGCCGGAAGATGGGCGGCCCGGTAAAGATAAGACGGTGCATCCACAGTAACTTCTGCCAAAAGGCTGGGTCGAAGATCGGTGCTCGAGACTCGTCCGCCGTCGACACCGCGGCGAACAGTTCATAGGTCGCGTCCGGCTTGAGGATAAGTTGCAAGCCGGTGTAGCCGCCGCTGGACGGGCCGACGCGAGCCTCCTCGATTTGGGAGTGACGAATGCGCACGATGACATCGCTGCCCGGCTCGAGCGGCAGCTCGATTCCGACCGCCGGAGACTCTCCCAGTTGCCGCGCAAAAGCATCCGGGACAAAACCGATCAACGATTGTACCGAGTTCATGACCTCGTCACCCCTTCATCCTTCTAACCAAATGGGCAGCATGGATCGTTAAGTACCCCGCTAGCGACGGCATGGGGCCTGCCTGGTTCCGGCGAACCTTACATCATGTTCGGAGACGAACCGATCGAGCTGCCGGCGTTGTCCGCGCAACGACGCGGGCCGAGCGCCGCTGTCTGCTCGAGTGGCCACGTTTTGTCGTGGTTCGTTGATCCAGCTGTTGCGGCCAAATATTGCGCGAAGTGCGGCGACTCCATCCTCGTCGCATGTCCGGCGTGCAACGGCACACTGCCCGGCGATGGAGAGATGCTCCAATGGGTGCCGTATCACGCCAATTGCACATCCTGCGGAAACGCCTACCCTTGGAAAGCGGCTGAAATTGCGCGCGCGAAACGGACGCTCGCGGAGCAGGCGGAACTCGAGAATTGGAGCGATGCGGTAAGAGCACGAGCGGACGAGTTAGTGGACGATATTGCGGCGGACCGTGCGGCCGCGTCGGGTGTCGACGCGGCCATGAAGTGGCTTGCGCGGCGCAGTGGGGAAAGTGTGATCGCGACGATCCTCGACACCATCGAGCGCCTCGGCAGCGCGACTCTCAAACAAGCTCTGCGGCCAAAGTTTCCGGGACACTTCTAACGCGCGTATTCTTCGCCATTGGCACGAAAGATATCCGAAATCGAAACCGGCGCCGCGGGAAACATCGATGTCGTAACGATCAGGATCGCAGCGTCCTTGTTTACGCCATGTTCGACGTTAAATGAGTCGACCGCTTTTTTGGCAGCGCCGTACTCGGTACCGTAGTCCCAATCAGTCGCGGTGAAGCCGGGTTCATACGCCTTGACGAAAGCCGGATAAAAATGACGTTCGCCGTCCGCATGGTTTCGCGTTAAGTTCTCCGTGACAAGCAGGCAGGCCGGCTTGCCGTCGATCATGTACACGACCGGGACTTCTCCCTTCTAACGCAAGCGCACGATGGGTGCCGGTTCCGCCTTGCCCGCGAAGGCTTCTGCCAAGACCGCCTGCAGCTCGCCGCTTTCAGCCATTGGTTCGAGGATGTCAGTGTCGCCGTAGAAGTTGCCGCCGATAAACACCTTCGGCAATGTCGCCCATCTGGTGACCTGCGATAGCACTTCACGCTTGAGGTCATTGTCAAGCACGTCGATTACTTCGAATGGATAACCAAAGCGGTTGAAAAATTCGATCGTCTCCAGCGTGAAACCGCAAAGCGGCATGTCTTTGGTTCCCTTACCATACACGAGGATCGTATTGGCGGCGACTTCGCGCTCGATTTCCTGACGAATGAGATCGTTTGGCATTGCGTTTCTCCCAACGTTTTCCGCGCAAATGAATGAAATACAGGCGCGGGCTCGCCGTCAGCGTCCGTGTGAAGGGGAAAAGACGATGAAACGAATATGCCGCTTGACGTTCATCAACACGTCCAACGCGTTCGAGGCTTCCGAGAATTCGCCAAGTGCCTCGAAGGCTTGGGCTTGGCTCCTCCACGCCTGTGCGAGGATGATCTGGCGATGAAGCGTGCCAATGTCCTCGAGTGCTTCAGTTCGCCGGACCGCCTCTTTCAATCTCGCTATTGCTCCATCGTAGTTGTGCATCTTGCACAGAAGCAGTCCGTACTTGAGGAACGCGTCGATCGCGTCCTGAGTCGTTATTGACGCAGTTACGACGTTTTCCAGGGCCTCGGCCCGAATAAACTCCGCTTCTGCTAACGCGTCCGTGCTCTCAAGTATTTCAGCATACTGAGAAAGCAGCCGAAGAAGCTTCACAGAAGCCGCAGGGAACGAGGAGCGCGCCACGTTCACTTCGCGACGCATCAAGTCGACGGCCGCCCGGCCTTCGCCCAGCGCGACCAGCGCGTCGGCAAGGTGATATACCTCTTCGCGGCCTGCGGTCGGGTCCTCGCGTTGAAACACGCCCTCGTTCATGTATAGGGCCTAGCCTCCGATCTCGGAGAAGGCCCGCATGCGGCTTGATTGTTCGCCCAGGCGCAGGTGATGGCGCTCGGGTTTGACAAACATACTGCCGCGAAAGATCGCCATGAGGTCATCGCGTGACGCTCCGGCTCGTACCGGTGTGCGCAGGTCGATGTGATTGTCGCCGAAGAGACAGAGGCGCAGCCAGCCGTCAGCGGAAAGCCGCACGCGATTGCAGCGCTCGCAGTAGTCGTGCGAGAGCGGGCTAATGACCCCGACGGCGCCGCGCGCGCCGCGGAACGCGAAGTATCGCGCAGGGCCATTCCCTTGCGGGCCGTCTACGGGGATGAGCTCGCCGATCGCACGTATCCGTTCGAGCATCTCGCCGGCGGAAACGTACGCGTCACGCTGCAGGTCGAGGTTGTCTTCGACCGGCATGAGTTCGATGAAGCGGACGAAGATCGCGCGTTCACGGGTCAACGCCGCTAGATCGGCCAGCTCGTCATCGTTGCGGTCACGCATCACCACGCAGTTGATTTTCACTGGCTCCAGACCCGCCCGGAGCGCGGCATCGATTCCGGCGAGAACCCGGTTGAGACCGGGGCGACGTGCGATCGCGAAGAACCGGTCTTCGCGAAGGGTGTCGAGCGAGACGTTGACGCGGCGCAAGCCGGCGGCGACGAGAGCGTCGACCTGTTCTGCGAGCATCATTCCGTTGGTGGACAGCGCGATGTCCGTGATCCCGGGGATCGCGGCAAGCATCCGCACCAACCTTGGCAGGTCGGGCCGGATGAGCGGCTCGCCCCCCGTAAGCCGGATGCTGCGCACGCCGACTGCTGCGCCCGCTTCCACGATTCGCTCGATCTCTTCAAAGCTGAGGATCTCGGCTTTGTGAATCCACGGCAACCCTTCTTCGGGCATGCAGTAGACGCAACGCAGGTTGCACCGGTCGGTAACGGAGATCCGCAGATAGGTGATCGGACGCTGAAATTGATCCACTAGGGGCGCGAGCGTCTCCGGCACGGTCCCGATCAGATCGATCGTGTCTAGCGCCACGCTGCGCCGCCGTTCAGAGACAATGCTCCTGTGGGTCTCATGGTCACACCGTCGCAGGCCGCGGGAGTGGCGGAATCGGTTCTTCGATCGTCTTTCGCGTACGGTAAAGCCAACCTAGCGCCGCACCCGTAAAGAGAAAGCCGCCGGCGAAGTTTCCAATGGTTACGGGGAGTTCGTTTCCGACCCAAAAGTCGCTCATGCTGATCGGGGCTCCGAAGAACATCGCCGCCGGAATGATGAACATGTTGACGACCATGTGTTCGTATCCCATCGCAAAGAACATGTAGATCGGGACGAACGTTGCGACGGCCTTACCGATCACGGATCGCGACGTCATCGGCAAGACAACACCCAAGGTCACCATCCAATTGCAAAGCATCGCCTTCACGAACGCCGCGAAGGCCCCCGCCGTGCCGAATTGTTCGTAGTGAACCGTTTTGAACACTCCAATCTTCGTCGCAACCGCGGCGAGGCCGGTGGCATCCGGCACTCGACCGGTTAGCGTGAGCCCGGTCCACAGCATGCCGGCGTACAGCACGCCACCGGCCAAGTTCCCCAGCCAGACCCAGAACCAGGCGCGTAAGAGCTCTCCGAACGTCATGCGCCGGTGGATAAACGCTAGGGGTACGAGCGCGAAGTAGCCCGTAATCAAGTCGACTCCGAGCAAGTTGATGCAGATGAACCCGGTCGGGAAGAACAGCGCGGCCACGATCGGCGGGATTCCCTGCGCGATCGCCAAGAAGGCGAGACTCGTGCCAAAGGCGAGGAAAGCGCCGCCGAACATGCCTCGCACGAATATCTCTCCCGCCGGCAGATCCTTCTTAGAGGACCCGGCCTCAATCATCGCCTGCACCACCTGGGGCGCCCTGACGAAGTCCAAGACTGGCGTGCCGACATAGGTACCGTGGTCTGACTGACGCGTGGAACTTGGAACAGCTTGGTCGGCGAGAACCGATTCTCTCATAGACGATCCTCCGGTAGGGCAGCGAGGTAAGTCTTCTGCATCCTACGGCACCTTTGGCACAACGTTCGCTTGCGAAGGTTCCCGCACCGAAACGGTCTCACTTCTTGCCGGGCTCACCGGCTCACGAAGAAGCGGCGAGATGACGAACCTCCGCCACAGGAAAAAAGCGATCGCGATCAGTGTCGATGCTTCGGCGACGCCCAGGACGTACGGAAACGATTTGACGTGCAGAAGCATTGCGAGCACGGAAAGCGCTAAGGCCGGCGGCATTCGCGCTCTGAGGACGGATTGAAGCGACAGCACGCACAGCGTGTCCAGTGCGACGCCTGCCGGCGTCAAGCCGAGATAGCGAAAGCATAGTTCGCCGACCGCCGCCCCCATGCACGGCAAGACGACGATCGACCGCAGGTTTGCCGACTTGCCCAATGGATCTCGGAAGATGAGGTAGATGACGACTGCGAACGGCGGCAGGACCAGAAATTCCGTTATGCGGTTCTGAAGGCGGCTTTGCGTCGCGGTCAAAACTGCAAGCAACGCGGGGACTGCCACGAACGAGCTTATTTGGCACCATCGCTCCAAGCGAGCATCCGAGCACGCGACGATGCGGCGGTCGCGACTTGCGCCGTCACGGGCCGTCGCCTTCAGCGCCCGTTTCCTTTTCGCTTTCGCGGTCACCGGTATCGGCGCCGCCCTGCAGCGGCTGCGGGGCTTCGCCTGACCCGCTTCCGATCTTCCCGTCTTGTTCCTCACTGGTGACGTTGCCGGGCGTCACCTGTTCGCACGACGGCGTGCTCGGTTCGGGCCAAATGAGGGTCGGCGGAACGAGCGTTTGCATAGTGCACCTTCAGAAGGACTTGGTGAAACGAGAATCCCTTCAGCCCCGCCGCAAGTACGGCACGTCGGGTCCGATGCTCGCGACCCCGGTCGGCGCGTCGTACGGCACGTTTCGCTTACGGTTCCAGATGACGACCTGGTACGGCCTGAACAGATACGGGAGCGGGAGCGTTACGATATGCACCAAGCGCGTGAACGGGAAGAGGGCGAGGATCACGAACGCGTTCAACATGTGGATTTTCACCGGCAGCGGCATAGCCGTGACGTACTGAATCTGCGGGTTGAAGTTAACGAGCGAAACCAGCCACGGAACCGACGTGTGCAAATACCATTCGGAACCCCAGCGGTAGAAGAACGCAATCCAGAACCCCATCACCACCTGGAGTCCGAGCGCGCCGAGCAGCACCCAGTCCATTACCGAGGTGACGCTCTGAGCACGCGCGTTGCTGAGCCGCCGGACGATGAGTATCGCCAGCCCGAGCGTGGCCATGACGGCCAACGCCAGCCCGGTGACTTCCATCACGTACAGGCGCGTTTGGTCCGCGATGAGCGCTGCCCACGCCCCGGGAACGAGAAACCCGAGAACGTGAGGGATCAAGATCAGAATGATCGCGTAATGCCACATCGTCGATCCCCAAAACGCCATCCGGTTCTCCAAGAACTGTGAGGACTGGCTCGAGAAAGAGAACCGATCGTGGAAGTAGCGGTACAGTCCGCCGAAGACGCACAACGCGACGGCAATGTAGGGGAAAACGGCCCACAGAAACGTGTTTGACATGGTTTTCCTCCGCTCGTTGTCCGAGCTCGTATACTACGACACCAAGCGCGCCGGATCGGGTAGGGGTATAGGCTGAACTTCCTCCGGCATACCGTAGCGTGCTTGCAGGATCAACCGCAGTGCATGCAGCACGCGACGATAGTCGTCGCCCAGGTCGAAAGGCTTCGGTGCCTCCTGGCCGTCCTCGACCGGCTCCGGTTCCGGTGCGACGGTCATCGGCTCGAGCGTCGGAAGCAACGCATCCCGAGCGATTTCGTTCGTCAACTCGGCGTCAGGACAGAGCGACATGAAGCGCAGCAGCACCGCTAGGTGATCCGGTAATTCGACTCCCGGATCGAAATTATGCTCCCGGAATCGTTCCTTGAGCTCGAGCAGGAAAGCGCTGCGCTTATAGGCTTCGCCGAACATGTGGTATCCGACGTACGGGTGGCACGACGCATTCAAGTCAAAGGTGCCGGTGAAGACCTCCTCCAGCGTATTGTGCGGCGTTCGCTCGGCGAACGCCGCAAACTCGCCAAGGAGCGCTGCCGCCTCCGCACTCTCCGTTGCGATCAGCGCTCGGCACTCGCGCGCCGTCTGCGCCACCTCAGGGCGCGGATAGTCGAGCAGTTCTGCGAACAACCCGAGAACCCGCGACTCGTTGGTCGTGCCCTCCATCGCTACCATCTCCGCGCCGGCGCCTCGCGATAACCGAAACCGGCCGCGGGCTTGTGCGTGTACGGATCCAGGCTCTGTTCGATCGCTTCTTCGCGCGCGAACGCCGGGATGACGAACCGTTCTTCCATCGTAGGCAGCGAGGTCAGATTGAAGATCGCCTCGGCTTCTTCGGCCGTGGTCTTTCCGATCTCGAGTGCCTCCTGCGCTTCGGCTGCGGAAATGTCTTTCACACGCTGCGCCCGTTTGAACAAGCGCACTGCGATGTTTTTGCGATAGACCTCTCTGATGATCTCCTCGTTTCCGGCCGAGAACAAGCTTGCCATGTAGCGGACCGGTATGCGGGCTTTCTCCAGCGAATTGAGCATCTGCCCCATCCCTTCGACGGCCGAGCTGTCGTAAATACCGTCCTTCATCTTTCCGAGCACCGGCAGCATCGGCGGCACGTAGAACAGCATCGGCAGGGTCCGGAATTCCGGGTGCAGTGGGAGCGCGATTCCCCACTTCTTGACGAACTTGTACGACGGCGAATTCTGCGCCGCCGCAATCTGCTGATCCGTGATGCCGTTCGCTTTGGCGGCATGGATGACGAGCGGATCGAACGGGTCCTGGATGATCCGGCGCTGGGCCATTACCAGGTCGGCCTCGTCAGCCAATGCGGTTTCCTGGATGCGGTCGGCGTCGTACAGAAGCAGGCCCAAATACCGAATGCGGCCCACGCACGAGTGGAAGCAGGCCGGAGCCTGTCCCGTTTCCAAGCGCGGATAGCACAAGATGCACTTTTCCGATTTGCCGGTCGCCCAGTTGTAATACGTCTTCTTGTAGGGGCAACCCGAGACGCACATCCGCCAGGCGCGGCACTTCTCCTGACTGATGAGGACGATGCCGTCCTCGCCGCGCTTGTAGATAGCACCGGAGGGGCACGCAGCAACGCAGCTCGGGTTGAGGCAATGGTTGCAGATGCGCGGCAGGTAGAAAAAGACGAGCCGCTCGACTTCGTTGAGCTGTTCGCGCTCGTGCTCAGTCAGCTTCTCCAGATTCACGTCGTTGCTGGCGTATATCGGCGAGCCGCCGAGATCGTCGTCCCAGTTCGGTCCCGCCTCGATGTCCATCGGCTTGCCGGTAATCAGCGAGATCGGACGCGCGGTCGGCTGATCGTCGCCTTCCGGCGCGTTGAACAGTTCGTCGTACTGATACGTCCACGGTTCGTAATAGTCGTCGATAGTCGGCAAGTTGGGATTGAAGAAGATATTGCCGAGGCCTTCGGTCCGGCCTTGCAACCGCAGGCGCAGGCGGTCGCCGTCCTTTACCCAGCCCCCTTTATACTTGTCTTGGTCTTCCCACGTGGTCGGATAGCCCGTCCCCGGCTTCGTCTCCACGTTGTTCCACCACATGTACTCGGTGCCCTTACGGTCGGTCCAGATATTCTTGCAGGCGATGCTGCAGGTGTGGCATCCGATGCACTTGTCGAGATGGAACACCATTGATACTTGCGCGCGAATGTCCATGGTTACCACTCCAGCTTTTCAAGGGCACGTACGACGGCGTGCGAGTCGCGGGTCATGATCCCGATAGGTCCCCAGTAGTTGAAACCGTACGTGAACTGCGCATAGCCGCCGGCGACTTGGACCGGATTCATGCGCGTGCGCGTCAGGCTGTTGTGTCCGCCGGCGCGCCGTCCGCCGCGGACCTGCGATTTCGGCATAGAGATCGTGCGCTCCGGCGCGTGATAGATCATGCACGTCCCGGGCTGCACGCGCGCACTGACGGCCGCGCGCGTCACCATCACCCCGTTGTCGTTATAGACTTCGACCCACTGGTTGTCGACGATGCCGATTCGTGCCGCGTCCTTATCGTTGATCCAGCACGGCTCGATGCCCCGCGAAAGGGTCAGCATGCGAAGATTGTCATAGTAGGTCGAGTGGATGTGCCACTTGCCGTGCGGCGTGATGTAGTTGAGGATGAGACTCTTCTCGTCCACTGGGCTCAGCCGGATGTCGCCCGTCTTGTGCGGATCGAGTTTGGGCTTGTACGTCGCGAAGTGCTCGCCCCAATCGATGTACCACGGATGATCGATGTACAGATGCTCGCGACCGGTCAACGTGCGCCAGGGAACCAGATTGTCGACATTGATGCACCAAGCCGAGTAGGCTCGACCGTCGTTCACCATGCCCGTCCAGCACGGACTGATGAGCAAGCGCCTCGTTTGCCTGGTGAGGTCGAAGAACGTCATGCGCACGCCCCGGTTACCTTCCGCCAGGGCGGTAAGCGGTAGACCGGTGGCCTCCGCCTCGTGCTCGAACGCCGTGTAGGACACGTCCCCGTTCGTTTCGGGAGCAAAATGGAGGATCGTGTTGCAAGCGTCGAGGGCATCCTCGAGGCTCGGATATCGTTGTCCGTTCCAATCCAAGCAGCGCATATGGCGCGGGTCAGGCGAGTTGGCCACCGGATTCTTGAGCAGCTGATCGTAAAACGCTTCGGTGTGGATCTGAACGCCGTTGGCGTTCATGCCGTCGTTCCGAGCGTTGGGCCCCAGCGTAATGAATCGATTGTACACGTTGGCGTAATCTCGCGTTGCCACGCGCAGGTGCGGCATCGTCTTGCCGGGGATCGCTTCGCACTCGTTGGCCGTCCAGTCGAGCACCTGCGGCTGAGCGAGCTCGTCAACGGTGTCGTGCATGAGCGGGATCGCAACCAAATCCTTCACCGGTTCGGGAAAGACCAGTGGCGCCATGTCGCTGACTGCCTTGGCGAACGACTTGAAGATGTCCCAATCGCTCTTCGATTCCCAGACCGGCGGCACCGCCGCGCCGAGCACGTGGATGAACGAATGGAGATCGGTCGAGTTCAGATCGTTCTTCTCGTACCACATCGCTGCCGGCAGGACGATGTCCGAGTACAAGGCGGACGTGTCCATGCGGAAGTTGATGTCGACGACCAAGTCCATCTTGCCGCGCGGCGCCGGCTCTCGGAACGTCACCTTCTTCGTCTTGCCTTTGGCACGCTCTTCGGCGACCGCGTTGTCGTGCGTCCCCAAGTAGTGACGGAGGAAGAACTCGTGCCCCTTCGCGCTCGACATGATCGCGTTGCCGCGCCAGATGATCCACACACGCGGCCAATTCTGCTCGGCGTCCGGATCTTCCACGGCAAACTTCAATTTGCCCGATTTGAGCTCGTCGACAGCGGTCTTGATGATCGCCTGATCGTCCTTTGCGCCGGCGGCCTGCGCGTCACGCACGAAATCCAACGGATTACGATCGAACTGCGGATAGTACGGCATCCAACCGCGGACAACCGCGTCTCGTTCGATGTCCATGCAATGCCCTTTGGCGAAGCGCGCGTTGGGCGGCACCGCAGCGTACTCGGTGAAATCTCCTTCGTAATGCCATTGGCTGCTATTGACGTAGTGCCAAGTCGGTGACTGCTGCCTGCGAGGCGGCTTGGTCCAGTCCAACGCCATTGCGATGGTGCCCCACGGAGCGAGCGGCGCCAGTTTCTCCTGGCCGACGTAGTGATTCATGCCGCCGCCGTTGCGCCCGCAGCAACCCGTGAAAAGCATGGCGTTGATCGGGCCCCGGTACGCGAGGCCGTTGCTGTACCAGTGATTGAGGCTCGCGCCGGTGATGCACATCGACCGTCCCTCGGTCAACTCTGCGTTCCTGGCGAACTCACGCGCAAAGCGCGTCACCGTCTCGCGGCCGATACCGGTGTATTGCTCCTGCCAAGCGGGCGTGTACGGCCCCACCTCGTCGAAACTCTTCGCGTAATCCCCCGGCAGACCGCGCGAGACGCCGTAGTGAGCCATCATCAAATCGAAAACGGTGGTGACCGGGACGCGCCCTTTGGCAGTTTCTACGTACCGTACCGGTACGCCACGCAACAATCGCTGCTTCGAAGCGAATTCGTAGAACTCGACGTTGAGCACTTCGTCGTGCTGATCGAGGAAGCTCAACACCGGATCGATCGGGCTATCGTCCAGTCCATCCTCCAATTTCAGGTTCCACTTGCCCTTTTCGGTCTGCCAGCGGAAACCGATCGTGCCTTTGGGCATCTTCGGCGCACCGGTTTGCTGATCCATCATCAGCATTTTCCATTCGCCGTGCTCTACGCCGGCGTAACGGTCCAGCCGGTTGGCGCGCAAGAGCTGACCCGCCGAATATCCGTTGGTGGCGTCGCCCGACAGCTCGACGAGGAACGGGCTATCGGTGTATTGCTTCACATAGTGGTCGAAGTACGGAACCTTGCGATCGGCGTGGAACTCTTTGAGGATGACGTGATTGACCGCCATCCAGAGCGCCGTGTCCTGGCCGGCCTTGACCGGTATCCACATATCGGAGAATTTGGCGACCTGCGAGAAATCCGGCGAGATCACCACGAATTTGGCGCCTTCGGTCCGGGCTTCGGATATGAAATGTACGTCGGGCGTACGCGTCATGTTCAGGTTCGCGGCTATCGAGACGATGTATTTCGAATTGTACCAGTCGGCGCTCTCGCAGACGTCGGTCTGATCGCCCCACACTTCGGGAAACGCGTTCGGCAGGTCAGCGTACCAATCGTAGAAGCTCATGTTGACGCCGCCCATCAACTGCAAGAAGCGCGAGCCCCCAGCGTACGACACGAACGACATCGCAGGAATCGGCGCGAAGCCGAAGATGCGGTCCGGCCCCCACTTTTTCGCAGTGTACAGCGTCGACGCTGCGACGAGCTCCAGCACTTCGTCCCAGGTCGTGCGGCGGAAGCCGCCCTTGCCGCGGGCGCGCTGATAGCGCTTTCGCTTTTGCTCGTCTTGCACGATCGAGCCGTAGGCCTCGACCGGGTTGGAATGTTGAGCCTTGGCCTTACGCCAAAAATCGAGGAGCGCGCCGCGGATGTACGGGTATTTGACGCGGATCGGACTGTAGACGTACCACGAAGCCGAGATGCCCCGCTGGCACCCACGCGGCTCGTACGGCGGCAGCCCCTTCTCCAGCAGCGGATAGTCCGTCTGCTGCATCTCCCACGTGACAATGCCGTCCTTCACGTACACTGCCCACGAGCAGCCGCCGGTACAATTCACGCCGTGTGTGCTGCGCACAACCGTGTCGTGCTGCCAGCGATTACGGTAAAATTCTTCCCAGCGACGGGACTTCGGGTCGACCAGATCTTGAATCCACCCCATCCGTTACGACCTCCGGGCGTATTTACGATTGAAGAGCATGTTGGCGCGTGCGACCAGGGGGATGCGAACGCCGAGCAGACGCCGCCGCCAGTACAGCGCTCCGATCAAGACGATTATGACCAACGCAATGACCGCCAACAGAGCGAGCTTCCCAATGGCACCGAGGGGACGTTCGCTAACCGCGCCTTCTTTGACGAATCCGGTCAGGTTCGCGATCTCTTGCGGCGTCATGGGTTGTTTCGACCACACCGCGCTCATCGTCGGAGTCGGCACGCTCGTCAGAAACGACGCAAGTCCCGCGTCTCCGCCGTATTTCCGGTAGGCGTCGGTCAGGTCGGGGCCGAGCGTGCCGCCGCCCAAGGCGCCGATCCCGGAGATACTGTGGCATGACATGCAGGGCGGGCCCCCGTTGTGGAAGCGGGCGCCCCCGACGAAGAGCTCTCGGCCGACCCCTGCATCGCCTGGCGGCGGCGCAGCGACGGGGGCGAGAGGGCCCTTCACGTGCGCCCGTGCGCTGCCGGACTGCTGGGCGACATATGCCAGCACCGCATCGACGTCGCCCGAAGAGAGCCCGAGGTCCGGCATCTGCAAGGGGTATTGCTTGACCAGTCTCATCGCGGTTGGATCGCCCGCTTTGACCAAGGCGCTCGGCGCCGCAATCCATCTGGCGAGCCAGCCGGGATCTTCGGTGGTCGTGATCCCTTTGAGGTCGGGGCCGACGCTTTTGCCTTTCCCGATCGTGTGGCAGGCGGCGCATTTCGTAGCGAAAACCGTACTGCCTTGGTCAGCTTGCGCGGCTCCCGTGACGTACGCCGGAATCATCGCGAAAGCCGCAGCTGCCACCACATACGCGAGCGGAACGCGCCGGAAGGCGATCCGAAGGAAGTGTCGTCTTTTGCAGTGGCCTGAGGACTGATCACCTGTCATCGTGCATCCTTCCCCGACAATACAGTGCGGACTAGGTCAGTGCTGCGATGAGTAACCTGCTCATGGCAGCCGGTACACTCGAACCGGCTCGCCGGGTGCGATTCTCGTACGTTCCGCATCGACGTGAACGTAGCCATCCGCTTCTACGAGCGACGATATGAACGTCGAACAAACATGCTCGACGGGACGAACGCCGCCGGCGGAATCGATACGAACCGGGACATAGCAGGCCCAGCCTGCCTTTCCGACGAGCCACTCAATGGCAATTCCGAAGCTGGTCGGTGCAGCGGCAGATCCACCGGACAGCGTTGCGAAGATCGGGGCGCCTACAATCATCAGTACGAGCATCGCAGCAGTGGGGTTGCCCGGCAATCCGATGATGGGCCGAGAGCCAGATGCCGCTAGCAGCACCGGCCGGCCCGGTTTCATGCGCACGCCGTGCACGATCACACCGGGCGGTTCCCGCTTCGCCAGCGCCGCTGTTGTAAAGTCTCGAGCTCCGACGGAAGAACCGCCGCTGATGACGACGGCATCGTGCGCTTCTAACGCATCCGCGAGGGTACGCTCCAACGATTCGAGTTCGTCGCGTACGTGGGCGGCCGCAATGGTCTCCACGCCGAAGCTGCGCAGCAACGCTGCCAGTGCGATTCCATTGGAGTCGCGGACCTCGCCGGCTCGCGGCGACGTGCCGATCGGAACGACCTCGTCGCCGGTCGATATGAGCGCCACGGAGGGACGGCGATACACCGCGACGCGTTCCTGGCCGAACGCTGCCAGAATTCCCAGAAGCGCGGCGTTGATGACCGTTCCGACACGCGCTAACGTCGTGCCGGCCGAAATGTCCTCGCCAACGGCAATGACATCGGTCCCGATCGGCACAGGTTTGGAAACGCCGATGGCATTCGCGTCAAGAAAGACGTCTTCGATCCGAACGACGCTGTCAGCGCCGATCGGCAGCGGCGCGCCGGTTGCGATGCGCACCGCCATCCCTTCCGACAACGCCGCGCGCGAGTCTGGTCGCACTTCGCCCGCCAGCGTCAGGAAACGAGGTTGCGCCGGACCGGCGAATCGGACGTCGTAAGCACGAAGCGCGAAACCGTCCATCGCGGAGCGCGCATATTCGGGGACGTTTGCGGTAGAACGGACGTCGCGGGCGAGCACGCGACCAAAGGCCACTTCCAGCGGAACCGTCTCGATGCGCTTCGGCGCGGGCGTCCACGCTTCGAAAAACGCCGACAATGCTTCGTCGGGTAATGGCAGACCGCGCGAGTAAACGCCGCGATATTGCGCGATCACCGTGCAACCACCGCGTCGAGAATCTCTTCGGAGCGCACGACGTGATCGGCCCGCCGGCGGTGGCGATCCGCCCAGGGCTTCCACTCGCCTTCACCGGCGACGAACCACGAGTCGCTGATGCGGCGTAGCTCGATTCCGGCAGACGTCGATTCGACTACGACCGTCGAAGGCCGCAGCCTTCGCGCCGTTGCGAGGCCGAGCGCCAATCCCGTACGGATGGCGGCGCGGTTCACGGTCACCCAAACGACGCACCGGGCGCCGGCGTCCAGCAGTTTCCCAGTATCCCGTCGATGCTCCGCTTCTTCGCCGAGCCGAAGGGTGAGAACCGTGGTTTCACACGGCTTCTCGCGGACGCTCACCTTGATCGCAACCGTTGGGGCGCGCGCGGCGTGCTGTCGAACGAGGCGCGCCGCCAGCGTCGTCTTGCCGACGTTTGACGCGCTGCCACCCACGACGACGATGTTCATAGATGTCCTTGGCAGTCTTGGCGCACGAGCGACCGTCGAAGAGTCGTGTCGCAACGCGATAGCCTGGCATAAACGCTAGCGTCGCCTGGTTCCGTTTTGGTTCCGCGGAATCGCGCCGGCGACCGTCGTGCGGCCTCTGCGGTCAGCCGCTGAGGCGACCTAGGATGCTGCGGTACAGTGTTTCAGTTTCGAGGACAGGAGCCGCGTCGAACTCTTCCCTGAGGGCTCGACGACAGGCTTCGAACTGACGTAATGCCTGCGTGCGTTTCCCACAGCGGCACAGCACGTCCATGAGATCGCGGTGCACGTCTTCCAAGCACGGGTCGAGCTCGAGAATGCGACGATAGCACCGGATCGCTTCTTCGTGATCGCCGGCGCGCAGAAGACGAGCGGTTGTAAGCAGCACATCGAACAGCATCTCTCTGAGCTGATTGCGCCGCCTCCGACACCAATCGCTATATGGGTCGTCCTCGAGATAGTCCCCGCCGTACATCTCGGCAGCGGCTCGCAAGGCAAGGAGCGCCTCTCTCCAGCGGCCCTGGCGTTCGAAACGAAGACCTTCTTTGGCCATCGCCTCGAACTCTAGCGCATCGAGCCTGTGAGGGGACGCCGGATTGAAGGCGTATCCGTTCGGTTCCGTCGAGATGAAAGACGTCTCGGTCTTTCCGTTCTGTGCCTCGCCTAGCCCACGGCGTAGGTAGTGTACGGCAATCTTCAAGAGCTTCGCGGCGTCCTTGGGTACGTCCGAGGGCCAAAGCAGCTCGATGAGTTCGTCTCGTACGACGACTTTGCCATAGTTCGTCACGAGAATCTTGAGCAGCGTTACCGAACGCCTTCGGGCGAAGCGATCGATGCTCAAGGGAGTCCCGCCTCGTCGAGCCTCGAAGCTACCGAGAAGGCGTAAGTCAAGCCGCCGCTCCGTGGTGGACCCTTCATCGGCGTCGCGCGTCGCACTCACGGCGCGATAATCGCCGTCTTCCCGGTCAAGAATCAGGGCAAGCCGCTCGGCGTCCCGAGAGAGCGGTACGCAATGAGAAAGGAGCGCCTCGGAGCCGCGTCGCGCGGCAACGTCGAGGCTACCTACCGGACGTTCCCGGCCCGGTATCGGTACGCAGAGAAAGTAACGGAAGCCTAGTTCCTTCACTTGCGTACGAAGGAAGCGTCCGTCGTTCAACGCGTCGGTAGTTCGTAGCGGCCGCCCCTGCGAGACCACGAGACCTGGGTACCCTTGTCCCTCCTCAAAACGCGTAATCTGCTTGAACGCCTCGGCGAACGGGCCGCGAAAGCCTGCGATGGAAACGCCGGAATCGCCGCGCTCCCGTAGGAAGATCTCGGCTACCTCGGCGCCAGTCGCAGTCAGCGCAGCATCGAGGACATCATCGATTACCCAGGCGCGGCTTTCGTCGTCCCCCGCTCTAGCTCGGCGCTCGTCGTCGACGCCGGGCGGCCCTGCCCTCAAACGGACCACGAGCTGAACCGTCCGGTTGTTGCGCTGCTAGCCGCGGCGAAACCGTCTCTGATGCTCTGTGCGGCGTTCTTAGGAGGCATGCTCGACTCCGAAGACCTTTGGGCGGGGCGAACATCGCTCGGAGTGGTGTTCTGAGGATTAGATTACCGGGCTCATCCCTCCTTGACTCTCAGAGAATTCCCACGGAAGATTCACCGGAATCGGAGCATCGGCAGTTGGATGGTCACTATGGAGGGGCGGCAGCCTCTCCGAAAGATAGTTTCGTATCCCATTCTGACTGTCTTCCGGTACAGTCGCCCATGTGACGAAGAGGTTTCGATGCCGTACGATTGGATCGAATTGTCGTGCCCACTTCAGATTTTTGGAAATCGCACCTTGCCCGATATACATGATTTGCTCTACAGATCCTGACCAAATGAGGAGAATTCCGGAAGCATTGGCGTCGGGCAGAACAACGGTCTCGAATGGGCACCACGTATCGTTGGCGCACTTCCTCCAATGGAGCTGCACCTACCACTTCTCCGCCACGGAAGACAGACCGTTCATCGCGATACGTCCAGAATGTCGTCGAGCAAGATCACCGCTGAGTCCGACTTCGTCCGGAGCTCATGCCGTGGTCGAAGAGCTTCGGAAGTGCGACGACGATCGCGCGCATCTACCCGGGATCGCAGAAAGAGTGGCCTATCGGGATCCGGCTCGGGGGCCGAGTCCGGGCAATCAAGGGGCCTCGGTTTCGGCATCCATGCGATACGAAATAGGGCTGTATCGTCTTCGATGTGAGCCGGTCCAGGAAGACAGGGGTCACGATATTGAGGACCGGGACCTTCCCATGTAAACCATGCCGTCAGAAACCAGCGATAGTCAGGACGATTGAGGTTCCACTCTACGCCCGCGTAGAACGTACGAAACACTGGCGTTACTGCTCGGCCCGACTCTCTCTTATTGAGCTGAATGCGCCAGCTCAAGCGTCCCCAGTCAGACGGATACGCATCGAGGGTCTGGAAAAAGCGCGTCGGCACTCCACTATCGAGATGTACTCCATCGATGATGACGGCGCGATCAACGGACCACCGCCAGAAGCCGGGCGGTGCATGTTCGGGTTGCATTGAGCACTGACCGACTTTCACGGCGGACACCGCCTCCGTTTCTGAAATGCGCCCTTCGCAGTTGCGGACCTGAATCGTACCGATTTTCTTCCCGCTTAGCCTACAAGGAAGGTAGCGTTCCGTCGCTGGCGCGGAAGAGCCCCGAATTCGCTTCGCGAACGAGCGAGCATGGTCGTCATCATCGGCGCCGGATTAGTCGGCCTGTCCGTCGCTTACGAACTCGCCAAACGCGGTGCCGACGTGCGTGTCGTTGAGGCCTACGATTCCGCGGCATCGGCCTCATGGGCGGGCGCCGGCAGGCTTTCCCCGTTCACCGATTCGGAAGGCGGGGACGAGCAAGAGAATTTCTTGGCAACGGCGCTCGGTTTGTACCAAGTCTTCGTCAAGGAGTTGCACAAGCGCACGGGCGTCGACCCGTACTTGCGCATCGATGGCATCATCGAGGTCGCGCACGACGAGGCGGCCGTGGTCCGCTTACGTGATCGGGCTGCATCGCTCGTGGGGCGCGGGATCCACGCGCATTGGTTCGAACCCGAGGAAGTACGCCGGCTCGAACCGTTGCTTGGACCGGCGATGCTCGGTGCTTCGCTTATCGAAGACGAGGGGCATATCGACAACCGTCAGCTCGGGCGTGCTCTGCGCATGGCTTGCGTCGACGTTGGCGTGCGGCTCGAAGAGCAAGCCGGGCCCGTCGCGCTGGAGGCGGACGCCCGGCGGGTTCTCGGCGTGCGGGCAGGCGAGCATTTCGTGGCTGCGGATACGGTGGTCAATGCAGCGGGCGCGTGGGCCGGCGAACTTCGGGGGGTACCGCCGCACCTTCGCATCCCGATCGTCCCCGTAAAGGGTCAGCTGCTTATCTTAGCGATGCCTCGCCGTCTGATCGCACGTGTCTTGTCGGTTCCGGGGGCTTACTTGATTCCGCGAACTGACGGAACCTTATTGATCGGCGAGACTGTCCGAGAGGCGGGATTCGATATCCGCGTCGATCCGGCTGCAACGCAAAGCCTGCGCGACGCAGCTGTGCGCGCGATACCGGCGCTCGGCGACCTGGCGATCAGCGAGACATGGGCCGGGTTGCGACCTCGCTCGCCAAACGGCCGACCGTTCATCGGTGCAACGGCGCTCGAGGGCTACTTCGTTGCTGCTGGGCACTATCGCAATGGAATCTTATTGGCCCCCGCGACGGCACTCGCCCTTGCCAATGTCATCGAGGGGAAAGCTTCGTAAGGGGCAGCAGTAGCGAAGGGGCTCACCTTTCCTGCTTTCGACCCATGAGGAAGAATACGACCGTATGCTTGAACCAGGTGCCACACTGCCCTTGTTTACTGTTCGGGACGATACGGGAGCTGAGATCTCGACTCAGGAGCTGCTCGGCACGCAGCTCATTCTCTACTTTTACCCGAAGGACGACACTTGGGGCTGTACCAAGGAAGCGACACAGTTTCGCGACGACTACGACAACTTCCGCCGCAAGAGCACCGAGCTCGTCGGCGTCAGCCGCGATTCCGTCGAGTCGCATCGTCTATTCAAGGAAAAATATTTGATACCGTTCCGGCTTCTGGCAGACGTGGAGTCGCGACTCTGCGACGCGTTCGGAGTTATCGTCGACGAGAATATCTACGGCAAGAACGCGATACAACGTTCCACGTTTCTCTTCGATCCGAGCGGAACACTCGTCCGCGTTTGGCCGAAAGTCACCGTGATGGGCCATTCCGACGAGGTCTTGAAAGCGCTTTAACCCGCATTTGGCAACGGCGGGATTATCCTGACCCCTCCGGCGGGATTAAAATGACCCCGGCG
>CALEYW010000083.1 GCA_937927945.1 uncultured candidate division WPS-2 bacterium
CACGTCCGGTGGTGTGGGAGGACGGGGGCGGTGACGCCCCCTCCTACCCGATTTGTGATGCTAGGCTAGAACGAGGCTTAAGAGATCGTCAACGATCGGGGTGCGATGATTTCGCCAACAGCGACTCCGCGTCCAGCGAGCAGCCGCGGAGTTCGGCGCCTTGGTCGCGGCCGAGGAGAACGAGTCCGCCGTCGACGATTGCGCCGAGGTCTTCGGTGTCGACTGCGATGACCGAACCGCGGTTCGCGAGGTCGACGTGGCGGATCGCACCGACGACTCCGTTCGGGAGCGGTCGCCCTTCGCCGTCGACGACGATGGGGCGCAGCCATGGCGGAGCGACCTTCACGCGCGGCTCGATCTGCGCGCGCGACGATGGCGCGTCGTAGTATTGCGACGTCAGCTCGGTCATCCCGTACTCGGCGACGATCGCCTCGAGCGGGATGCCGAGCCGGGTTGACGTTTCGCGATACAATGCAGCGCGTTCGACGACGCGGCTGCGTCCCTTGAAGCCCCCGGTCTCCATCACGCGGGAGCCGGCCGGCAGCGCGAGGGTTACTTCGCGTTCGGCGAGCGCGTCGAGCAGTGCCACCAACGCGAACGCCGTCGTCGCGAGACACACGGCGGTGCCGTTCGTGATCGCACGCTCCGCACCGTGCAGGAAGCCCTCGACGTCGAGCGCGTCACCGTGGAGGTACCAGCCGGCCTCACCGTCACCGCGTTCGCGTGCGACGACGTCCATCATGTAGCCGAGCGAACTGTGCGGCCGCTCGCGCGGATCAGGAACGAGCAGCGCGTACCGCAGCCGGGCACCGTCGCCGAGCATCATCCGGTCGAACGATGCGAGCAGCGCAGCGTCGTACAGTGCCGTCGTCGCGAACTCGTGCCGTCCGCCATGCCCGAGCGTTGTCCCGCTCGTCTCGAACCAGAGCACCGATTCCTCCGGCGGAAACGTCGCAAGCCGCGCTTCTTTGAACGCTGCCGAAGGCACGGCCGGGATGTCCTCGATCCGCTCCGGCAGCCACTCCGCGTCGAACCCGAGCGACCGCGCGTACGCCGCGTACGGCACGTTGTGCTCGACTTGATACGCGAACAGATCGCGGGCGAGCGCCAGAAACGCGGCGTCGTCGAGGGCGTAGGCGTCGATCGCCGCGAGGATGCGCGCGTCGAGCGCCGCTGCGGTGGCGCTCACCGGCTCAGCGGACGCGGCGTTTGGCGGTCAGAACCCCGGTGTTCATGCCGCTCAACGACAAGCCGCCGTCGAAACGCGCCGATTCCACTTTGATGCAGCGGTCGACGACCACCGCCAGACCCGCGTCGTCCGCCAGCCGAATCGCTTCGTCGTTGATGACGCCGTACTGAAACCAGATCGCCTTCGCGCCGGCGGCGATCGCTTCGCGCGCCACTTGCGGTGCGTCGTCGGCTTTGCGGAAGACGTCCACGATGTCGGGTGCCCCATGCTCGGCCGCGTAGGCAGCGAGCGACGGGTACGATTTCACGCCGTCGATCTCGGCGGTCGCCGGGTTGATCGGCGTGACCTCGAACTTGCCGCGCGTGCGCAGGTAGGAGAAGACGAAGTACGACGGCCGGGTCGGGTTCGGCGACGCGCCGACCATCGCGACCGTGCGAGAGCGGTCCATCAGCTCGCGGCGTTCCGCCGCCGTCTCGAGGATCACGCGCGCACCGCCGCGACTTTGGCCGCCGCTGCCAGGCCGCGCTCGAGGTCCCACACCAGATCGTCGACGTCTTCGAGTCCGACCGAGAGCCGCACGGTGTCCGCGCCGATCCCCGCCGCCACGAGCTCGTCGTCGGAGAGCTGCTGGTGCGTCGTGGACGCGGGATGGATCACGAGGCTCTTCGCGTCGCCGACGTTCGCGAGGTGGCTCCACAACTGGAGCGCTTCGATGAAGGCCCGGCCGGCGTCGCGGCCGCCGCGCAGACCGAACGTGAACACGGCACCGGCCCCCAGCGGAAGATAGCGGGCCGCGCGCTCGCGTTCTTCGCTGTCGGGCAGACCGGCGTACGAGACCCACGCGACCTCGTCGCGCCCGTGCAGAAATTCCGCGACCTTTTGCGCGTTTGCGACGTGCGCCGGCATGCGCAGCGCCAGCGTCTCGAGTCCTTGCACGAGCAGCCAGGCGTTCATCGGCGAAATCGCGGCGCCGACGTCGCGCAGCAGTTCCGCCCGCGCGCGCATCAAGAACGCGTACTCGCCGAACGTCTCGGCGAAATTCATGCCGTGATAGCCGGGGCTCGGCGTCGAAAGCAGTGGATGGCGCCCGGCGCCCCACGGGAAGCGTCCCGATTCCACGATCGCTCCGCCGAGCACGGTACCGTGCCCGCCGATGAATTTCGTCGCGGAATGGATCACGACGTCTGCGCCGTGCTCGATCGGGCGGCACAGATATGGCGTGGCGAACGTGTTGTCGACGATCAGCGGGACGCCCGAGGCGTGCGCGACGTCCGCGATCGCCGCGATGTCGGCGACGCCGCCGTTCGGGTTGCCGATCGTCTCGGTGAAGACGGCGCGCGTGTTGGGCCGGATCGCGGCGCGAATCGCGTCGACGTCGCCGCCCGGGACGAACGTCGCCTCGATCCCCATCCGGCGCAGCGTCACCGAGAACTGGGTGATCGTGCCGCCGTAGAGGTTCGCCGACGCGACGAGATGATCGCCCGCTTCCGCGACGGTAAGGATGGCGATCAGCTGCGCGGAAAGACCGCTCGCCGTTGCCAACCCGCCGATCCCGCCCTCGAGGCTGGCGAGTTTTTCTTCAAACGCCGCGACGGTTGGATTGCCTATGCGCGTGTAGATGTTGCCGTACGTGCGCAGCGCGAACAGCTCGGCGGCGTGTTCGGTCGAGTCGAACACGAAGGCCGTGGAGAGGTGCAGCGGGAGCGCCCGCGCTCCGGTCTCGGGGTCCGGCGGCGTGCCGGCGTGCAGCGCGCGTGTGCGGAACCCGAATGCCCGATCGCTCACGACTAGCCGACTTTTTCTTTCTTGCGATGGGCGGCGGTGAACGGCGTCCCCTTGTCCTTCGGATCCGCGGTCGTCAGCAGGCCGACCATGTCGCCGAAATTCTCCGCGTAGCCCTTCATCGTCCAGGTGGTTTTGCCGTCGGTGCCGGTCAGGGTGAAGAGGCGGCCGTCGAAGGTTCCGCTGACCGGGACCTTCTTGTTGTCTTCACGGACCCAGGTGCCGGTGAGCTGGTCGCCCTTCTGGAGGAGGTAGAAGTGCGAGTAGATGGGGCGGAAGACGGTCATCGGTTGAAGCACGACTTCCCACACCCCGTCCATCGTCTGGAACTGGGGCGGCTCTGGGCTGTCCGACGGGCTGGCATTCGGTTGCGGGGTGGCCGAGCGGCGACCCCTCCGGCCGGCGGGTGCCGGTGTCGGGCTCGCCGTCGGCTTCGGAGCGAGCGTGAGCACCGGCGCCGCGCTCGGTCCGATCAGGGAGCCGGAGGGCGTCGCGACGCTCCCGTTCGGCGGCGGTGGCGGCGGCGGGGTCGCTTGCGCGACCTGGACCGGCTGGGCGACCTGCGCGACGGCGGTGCCGCCGACGGCCAGGGCGGCAAGCCCCACGAGCGCGAGCTGACGAAGGTTCAACGTGGCCTCTTCACTATGGGTGGTGGGACGAATTCTACCGGGGAACGAGTCTCTGTTCGCAAACGGCGCGGCCGTTCATCCCAAACCGGCAAGCCCGACGCTTTACAAAATCGTGACAATCGAGCGAGTGGGCGCCCTGTGGGGTGGCGGCTCTTGCGCCCGGTGATACAATAGTTCGGCTGTGAAAACCCAGGGTCACCCCAAATGGCATCCCGAGGCGAAGGTTACCTGCGCCTGCGGTGCCACGTTTACTACCGGATCGACGACGCCGACCATCGCCGTAGAGGTATGCTCGAACTGCCATCCTTTGTGGACCGGGCAGCAGAAGTTCCTCGACACCGCGGGCCGGGTCGAGAAGTTCAACCAGCGCGCCGCGATGGCCGAGCAGAAGAAGGCTGAAGCCGCCGCTCGCACCAAGCGCAAGCAGGCCGAGGAAGCCGCGACCGCCTCGGCTTAACGCCGCTCGTTCGCATCCAAGGGGCGAGCCGTTTTGCGGCTCGCTTCTTTTCTGCCCGATGCATAACACCGACCGCCTCGAGACGCTCTCGAAACGCTTCGATGAAATCGACGCCGCGCTCGCAGACTCGAGCAGCGGTTTCGATCAGGCACGCTTTACCGCGCTGATGAAGGAGCGCTCGGCGGTCGAGCCCACCGTTGCGGCGTACCGCGCCTACAAGGCGCTGCTCCGCGAGATCGCCGACAACGACGCGTTGCGCGCCGACAAGAGTGATCCCGAGTTCGCCGCGCTCGCGGAAGAAGAAGCACCGGCGCTGCGCGAGCGCAGCATCACCCTCGAAGCGCAGCTGCAAGAGCTGATGTTGCCGCGCGATCCCAACGACGCGAAGGACATCTTCATCGAGATTCGCGCCGGCGCGGGCGGCGACGAAGCGGGCATCTTCGCGGGCGATCTGCTGCGCATGTACACGCGCTTCGCCGAGGGCATGAAGATGCGGGTCGAGCTGCTCAGCGAGAGCGAGAACGAAGCCGGCGGCTACAAAGAAGTCGTCGTCGGGGTCAAGGGCGGCGAGCCGTACCGCTGGTTCAAATACGAGTCGGGCGTGCATCGCGTCCAGCGTGTCCCGGCGACCGAAGCCGCCGGCCGCATTCACACCTCGACTGCGACCGTGGCGGTGCTTCCCGAAGTGGAAGACGACGGCGAGATCGAGATCCGCTCGACCGACCTCGAGATCGACACGTTCAAAGCGTCCGGCGCCGGCGGCCAGCACGTCAACAAGACCGAGTCGGCGATCCGCATCACCCACAAGCCCAGCGGCATCATCGTGTCGTGCAGCGAGGAACGCTCACAGCTGCAGAACCGCGCGCGCGCGATGGACATGCTGCGCGCCCAGCTCGCCGCGAATCAGCGCCGCGAGCGCGAGGAATCCGAAGCGTCGCTGCGCCGCAGCCAGGTCGGCACCGGCGACCGCAGCGAGAAGATCCGCACCTACAACTACCCGCAAGACCGCATCACCGACCACCGCATCAACCAGAACTTCCAAAACATCAAAGCGATCCTCGACGGCGACATGGAAAAACTCGCCGTCGAACTCCAGAAAGACGAACGAGCCCGCCTGCTGGCGGGGGAGCTCGTGTCACCCTGAGCTTGTCGAAGGCGCTCGGGCAACGCGGGGGTTGCTTGACAGGCTCGCAATGACACGGCAGCCCTCGCGGCTAAGCCCGGGGCGTGCAATTCAATGATTTCGTTGGTCGGGCGCACACCTCGGATTGGCTCGAAATCGAGCAGAGCCGGATCGATGCGTTCGCGGAGACGACGGAGGACCGCAACCCGCTCCACATCGATCCGGCGTGGTGCGCGGCGCACAGCCCCTACGGCGTCCCGATTGCGCACGGGTATCTCACGACGTCGCTGCTGACGCCCCTCGCGAAAGGGCTGCTGGAGCTCGAGGACGGGTTCATCGCCGTGAACTACGGGCTGGACCGCCTGCGGCTGGTCGGCCCCGTCCCCGTGAACTCCCGCATCCGCGGCGTGTTCAGCGTGAAGGCGGTCGAGCCGCGCGGCGAAGACGCGGCGGTCGTGCGCACCTCGGCGGAGGTCTTCGTCGAAGGCGGCGAACGGCCGGTACTCGTCGCGGAGATGCTCGCGTACGTCACGAAGGCGCGCTGATGCGCGCCGTTCAGGTTCACACGCTCGGCTCGCCGCGCGATCTCGCGTACGCGGACGTCACCCTGCCGGCACCGGGACCGGGGGAGATCGCGCTCGACGTACACGCGGCCGGCGTCAACTTTCCCGACGCGCTGATGGTGCAGGGGAAATATCAGGTCAAGCCGCCGCTGCCGTTCACCCTCGGAGTCGAAGTCGCGGGGATCGTCACGGCGGTCGGGCCTGACGTGCACGACATCCGGGTCGGCGACCGGGTCGCGGCATTGCCGAAGAGCGGCGGTTTCGCCGAATCCGCGCTCGCCGGCGCGTATAGCGCAGTGGTTCTGCCGCCGGCCGTCGACTTCGTCACCGCCGCCGGAATGTTGATGACGTACGGCACCGCGTATCACGGTTTGGTTGACCGCGGCCGCGTGCGCGAGGGCGACCGGCTCGGCGTCACCGGCGCCGGCGGCGGCGTCGGAACCGCGGCGGTCGACATCGGCCGCGCGCTCGGCGCGCGCGTCATCGCGATCGTCGGTTCGGAAGCGAAGCGCGAGGCCGCGCTGCACGCGGGCGCGGTCCACGCGATCGTCGCCGGCGGCGAACTGCCTGCCGCGCTCAAGAGCGTCGCCGGCGGTCTCGACGTGCTGCTCGACAACGTCGGCGGCGACGTGTTCGATGCGTCGCTGCGCGCGATGGAATGGAACGGGCGCGTGCTGATCGTCGGCTTCGCCGGCGGGCGCATCCCCGAGATTCCGGCGAACCGGCTGCTCTTGCGCGAACTCGAAGCGGTCGGCGTCTATTGGGGCCCGTGGGTCGAACGCCGGCCGGCGCACAACCGCGCCAACTTCGCCGCGATGTTCGAGATGATGGCCGTCGGAACGCTGCACCCGCACGTCCACGCACGGTACGCGTTCGACGACGTTCCGCTCGCGATGGAAGCGATGCTCGAACGGCAGCTGGTCGGCAAAGCCGTCATCGTCGTTCGCGGCGCGTGACGATCGGGGAGGCTCTGCGCGACGCGGCGCTGCGGCTCGAACCCGTCGGGGGAACGGGACGTCTCGACGCGGTGTTTCTCTTGGCACACGCGGGCGGCGTGTCGCGCCAGGAGATGATCGCGCACCGCGAGCGCGAGCTGACGCCGGAGATCGTCGAGCGCTTCGAGTCGCTGGTCGCGCAGCGTGAGAGCGGGATGCCGCTGGCGTACGTGACCGGCGAAGCGGGCTTCTACGGCCGCATGTTCGGCGTGGACCGGCGTGTGCTCGTCCCCCGTCCGGAAACCGAGCTCGCGATCGAATGGGCCGTCCGCCACCTGCGCGCGATCGGCCGCGCAGCGGGTACGGCCGCCGACATCGGCACCGGCAGCGGCGCGATCGCGGTGACGCTCGCCGGCGAACTGCCCGATCTGAACGTGTACGCGAGCGACCTCTCCGCGGAGGCCCTCGCCGTGGCGCGGCGCAATTCGGCCCGTAATTCGGTCTTCCAGCACGTGACGTTCCTGCACGGCGATCTCGCTGCGCCGCTGCTCCCGTTCGCGCCGTTCGACTGCGTCGTCGCGAACCTGCCGTACGTGCCGAGCGCCGAATGCGCGGCGGCGCCCGACCCGGTGTCGTTCGAACCGCTGATGGCGCGCGACGGCGGTCCGGATGGCCTGGACTTCTATCGCCGTCTCATGCCCGATCTCGCCGCGCTCGTCGCACCGCGCGGCATCGCGATCCTCGAAGCGGGCCCCGCCAACGCGCGCGCACTCGAAGCGTTGGTGCGCGACGCGCTGCCGACCGCAGGCGTCGAGACGATTCGCGACTATGCGGATCTCGATCGCCTCGTCGTCGCGGTGATCCCGCCGTAGACCACCCGTCACGGCGAGCTTTGTCGAGTCGTGACGGGCGGCTTGCCTGAGCAGCCTCAGAAGCAGCCGGGCGGGGCGGGTCCGGGGGCCTAGGTTGGCGAAGCGAAGCATTCCCTCATGGCCAAGTTCATCTTCTTCACCGGCGGGGTCGTCAGTTCGCTCGGGAAGGGGATCACCGCCGCCTCGTTAGGCAGGCTACTCAAGAGTCGTGGGGTCGCGGTGTCGGTCCAGAAGCTGGACCCGTACATCAACGTCGACGCCGGCACGATGAATCCGTACCAGCACGGCGAGGTCTTCGTCACCGAGGACGGCGCCGAGACTGACCTGGATCTGGGTCATTACGAGCGCTTCATCGACGAGTCGCTCACCCACGACAACAACGTGACGACGGGCCAAATCTACAAGTCGGTCATCGAGAAGGAACGCCGCGGCGACTATCTCGGCGCGACGGTTCAGGTGATCCCGCACATCACCAACGAGATCAAGGCGCACATCACGCGGGTCGCCGAATCGAGTGGGGCGGAAGTGTGCATCGTCGAGGTCGGCGGCACGGTCGGCGACATCGAGTCGCTGCCGTTCCTCGAGGCGATCCGTCAAGTGCGGCACCTGGTCGGCGAAGAGAACGTGATGTTCGTCCATCTCACGCTGCTGCCGCACCTCGGCGCGGCCGACGAGCTCAAGACGAAGCCGACCCAGCATTCGGTGCGCGAGCTGCGCGCCATCGGCATCACGCCCGACGCGATCGTGCTGCGCACCGATTCGGCGCGCCCGATCCCGGTCGAGCTCAAGGAGAAGATCGCGCTCTTCTGCGACGTCCCGGTGCAGAACGTCGTGCAGAACGGCGACGCGTCGACGATCTACAAGGTTCCGTTGAACCTCGAAGCCGAGGGTCTCGCCGACATCGCCGTGCGCAAGCTGCGGCTGCAGACGAACCCGCCCCAGCTCGAGGACTGGAGCGCGATCGTCGATCGGATCGAGCACCCGAGCGGGCGCATCACCGTCGCGCTGGTCGGAAAATACGTCGAGCTGAAGGATGCGTACATCTCGATCAGTGAGGCAATCGCGCACGCCGGAATCTATCACGACGTCGCCGTCGACGTCGTGCGGGTCGACTCGGAACGCATCGAAGTCGAGGGTCTCGGCGCGCTCGACGACGTCGACGGCGTGCTGGTCGCGCCGGGCTTCGGCGCGCGCGGCGTGAAGGGCAAGCTGCTGGCGATCCAACGCGTGCGCGAGCAGAAGATTCCGTTTTTGGGAATCTGCTTCGGCATGCAGCTGGCCTGCGTCGAATTCGCCCGCAACGTCTGCGGTCTGCCGGAAGCGATGACCACCGAGGTCGAGGAAGCGACGCCCGACCCGGTGATCGACTTCATCCCCGAACAGCGGAACCTCGACCTCAAGGGCGGGACGATGCGCCTGGGCGCCTACGCTTGCGATCTCGAGCCCGACTCGCTGGCCGCGCGCGCCTACGGACAGACGCACATCAGCGAGCGGCACCGCCACCGCTACGAGTTCAACAACCGCTACAAGCCGATCTTCGAAGAGCACCGGATGACGTTCAGCGGACATCATCCGCTCGGCCGCACGTCGCTCGTCGAGCTGATCGAGCTGCCGCAAAGCGTGCACCCGTGGTTCGTCGGGACGCAAGCGCACCCCGAGTACAAGAGCCGGCCGAATCGTCCCTCGCCGCTCTATCGCGACTGGATCGGCGCGGCGCTCGAACGTGCTCGAGCGCGGGCGAGCGCCGAAGACGGCGCGCTCGTACGGCGCTGAATCTCGCCGACCTGACGGTCGTCGTCCTCGCGCGCGACGAGGCGGCGCGGCTGCCGGTGATGCTCGCGCGGTTGCCGCCCGGAGCGCGCGTCTTCGTGCTCGACGCGGAATCGACCGACGACACCGTGGCGGTCGCGCGCGCGCACGGCGCCGAGGTCGAGACGCGCCGCTGGACGGGCTTCGTCACCGCGCGTCGCTATGCGCTCGGGCGCGTCCTCACCCGGTGGGCGCTCATGCTCGACGCCGACGAAGTGCTCGACGAGACGCTCTGCGCGGCGATCGGCCGCACCGACGAGGACGTCGCGGGATATCGCCTGCGCCGCATGACGATGCTGTGCGGGCGCCCGGTGCGCACCGCCGGCTGGTCCAACGAACGTCTGCTGCGGTTGGTCCGCACCGACCGCGCGCGCGTCGCGGCGAACCGCACCGGCGCGCAGGTCCACGAAACGTGGAGCGTCGACGGGACGGTCGCGGATCTGCCCGGTGCGATCCTGCACGATTCGTATCCGACGTTGGCCTCGTACCGGGCGAAGTTCGACCGGTACACGAGCGTCGAGGCGGAGGCGCTGGCGCCGTCGCGGAGCGGCTTTCTCGGTTCCGTCGCGATGATGCCGCTGCGCTTCGCATGGTCGCTGCTGCGATACGGCGGCTGGCGCGACGGCTGGCGGGGATTGTTCGTCGCTTGGGAGAGCGCGCGCTATCGCGCCGTGGTTCGCGCCAAAGCGCTGCAGCGCGCACGGTGACCGCCGCGCGGCCCGATCTCGCGCTCGACGTGCGCGAGACCTCGCACACCTCGGCTGGGATGCTCGCCTACGTTCGCGCCTTGCGCCGCTGGCTGCCGGTCGTCGCCCCCGACTTGACGGTAGCGGAGTTCGGCAACGGCGACAACTTCGATCTCGCCGAACAGATCGGGATCCCCGCATCGCTCGCGCGCCTGCGTCCGCGCCTGGCGCATTTTCCGACGCCGTTCGTACCGCGCTTCGTTCCGGCGCGGCACGTCGTGACCGTCCACGACCTGATCGACTTGGAGTTTCCGCAGTACGCGAAGCGCAAAGTCGGACCGTACTGGCGGCACGTCGTCGGCCCCGTCCTGCGCTCGGCGCGCGCGGTCATCACCGACGACGAGGTGACGGTCGACCTGCTGCGGCGCTACCTCGGCGTCGATCCGGCGCGCGTGCGCATCGTGCCGCTCGGGGTCGACTCGCCGCAGCCGCTGCCGGCCGCGGTCGTCCGGTCGCGGCCGTACTTCTTTTACGCCGGCAATCATCGGCCGCACAAGGATTTGCCGACCTTGGTTCGCGCCTGGACCTCGCTCCCCGAGCGGTACGCCGTCGATTTGGTGATGACGGGACCGGAGAATGCGGCCCTGCGCGCCCTCGGCGGGCGGAACGGTCTCGGCGAGCTCGTGTTCGTCGGTGAGTGCAGCACGCAGGACGTGTGGGGCTTCCACCGCGGTGCGGTCGCCTACGTCCATCCGGCGTTGCGCGAAGGATTCGGTTTGCCGATGCTCGAGGCACTGAGCGCCGGCACGCCGGTCATCGCCGCGAGCGGCGCGGTGCCGGCGGTGCTCGCGGGGCTGGTCGACGCGTTCGCTCCGGGCGACGTCGCGGCGCTCGCGTGGTTTCTGGCGTTCGCGCTCGACGGTCCGGCCCTGCGCGCGCTGGCCGGTAGTACCGCGGCGCGCGAGGCGATCGAGTCGTTGACGTGGGAGCGGACCGTGCGGGCGACTGCCGACGTCTATCGCGAGCTGCTGGCGTGATTCGGGTCGCGCTCGCGGCGCGTCCGACCGGGCGCGCATCAGCCGGGATGCGAGCGTACACGCGCGCGCTGCTCGAGCGCCTCCCGCGCGTGGCGCCCGACGTCGAGCTGATCCCCGTCACGGCGCCGGTCGCGCTGCATCCGCTCGCGCTGCGCGCCGCGCGCGCGCAGCTGACGCACCTGCCGTATCTCGAGGTGGTGCCCTTCGTGCCGCGTCCGTACGTCGCGATGGTGCACGATCTGCTCCACCTGCGGCACCCGGAGCTGTTCTCGCGCGCAACCGCCGCGTACTGGCGGATCGTCGCCGCGCCGCTGTACCGCGGCGCCGCCCGGCTGCTGGTCAGCGATCCGCGCATCGCCGACGACTGCGTGACGCGCCTGGGCGTCTCGCGCGACCGCATTCGCGTCGTGCCGCTTGGATACGGCGACGCGATCGGCGGCGCAACGCCGTGGAGTGCGGCGCGTCCCTACGCGTTCTACGCCGGAAACCATCGGCCGCACAAAGACTTGACGACGCTGTACGCCGCTTGGGCCGCCCTGCCGGAGGACATCGCGATCGATCTGGCGCTCACCGGACCCGATGAACCGGACGTTCGCGCTCGGTACGTTCGCGCGAACGGGACGATCGTGTTTCTCGGCGACCTCGACGAGGCGACGCTGGCACGCCGCTACCGAGGAGCGCTCGCCTACGTTCAGCCGTCGCTCTCCGAGGGCTTCGGGATTCCCGCGCTGGAGGCGGCCGTCGCCGGAACGCCGGTGCTCGCCACACCGGAGGGCATGCCCGCGATCGTCGCGCCGTACGCCGCCGCCTTCGCACCCGGCGACGCGCGCGCGCTTGCCACGCTGCTCGCGGGCATCGCACGCGATCCCGGGCGCGCGCGTGAGCGCGCCGCCGAGGGCGCGGTCGATCTCCGGGCGTATACCTGGGATCGGTTCGCGTCCGCCACGGCCGCAGTCTATCGCGAGGTCCTATGCTCCTGATCCCGTCCGCTCGCTGCTTCGCCGCCGCCCTCGCCGCAAGCGCCCTCGCGTGGTCGCTGCCGGCGTCGGCCGCCGCGCCGCCGAAGAAGGACGAGACGCTGGTTCGGGAGATTGCGATCGTCGTCAACGGGGACGAGCTGCCGCGCGATCCCGCGCCGCGCATCGTCGGGGGACGGCTGGTGGTTCCGGTCGTGCGGATCTACAGCGCCCTGGGCATCAGCGTCGCGCGCAACGGAAACGAACTCGTCGCCTCTGCGCCGTCGCGCCGCATCGTGCTGCACGTCGGCTCGAATCGCGCGACCATCGATTCCCGTACGGTCGCAATGGACATGGCGGCGCAAGAGATCGGCGGCGCGACCTACGTCTCGTTGCGCTTCGTCGCCGATTCGCTCGGTGCGCAGGTGTCGTACGATTCCAAGGCCGCGCGGGTGGAAGTCACGTCGCTGGTGGTCGGCCGCACGCCGGGGCTCGAGCAGCGCACGCCGGGCGGTTCGACGCAGATCGTCGGGACCGTGAGCGCGGTGGACTTGAACTCCTCGCCCGAATCGATTACGGTGACGCGGAGCCCGTCGGTGCGCACGATTTCGATCACCTCCGATGCGAAGGTGATCATCCAGGACGTGGTCACCCGCACGTCCATGCCGGCTTCGCTCGCCGACGTGCACGTCGGCGATGCGGTCAGCGTCGTGCTGCGGTCCGACGGACGGGTCGACCAGGTCGTCACCCGATACGCCTCGCGTGCCGGCACGATTGCCGCCGTCTCGCCGAGCGCGTTCGTCCTGCAGAGCGGATACGTCGTGCAGCCCGACAAGAGCACGCAGATCACGCTCAACGGCCAACCCGCCGCAATGGGCGACCTCAAGGTCGGCGACAGCGCGACGGTTCGCCTCAACCCGGATACCGGCGAAAAGCGCCAGATCATCGTGTCGCGTGCGGGCCCATCGACGCCGACGCCGGCCGGCGCGGCGCAGATCACGGACTTCGGCGTGACCGCGCACGGGCCGCTGCGCGCGGGCGAAACGTTCGCGGTGACGCTGCACGGCACGCCGGGCGGAACGGCGACGTTCGACATCGGCACGTACGTGACGGCCCTGCCGCTGCCGGAGTCGAGCGCGCAGCCCGGGACGTACGCGACGACGTACAAGATTCCGGAGGGCGTGAACTTCGGGCGCACCTCGGTGTACGGACACCTGACGGTCGGCTCGACCACGGCGCCGCGCGCCGAGGCTCCGCAGCTCGTCGCGGTGACGACGACGCCGCCGCAAATCGTCGAGATCGCGCCGACCTACGGCATGACGGTCAACAGCAACCGGCCGTCGATCTATGCGACGTTCCGGTCGCCGACCGATGTCGGGATCAGCGTTTCTTCGGTGCGCATCGAGGTCAACGGTCTCGACGTCACGCCGTCCGCGACCCGCACCGACTCGTTCATCACGTACAGCCCCAGCATCGCGCTCGCCGACGGAGCGGTCACCGTCAAGGTGACGGTCTCCGACAACGCCGGCAACCTTGCGACTCGCGCCTGGTCGTTCACCATTCGCTCGCACCAATGAGGAGATCGTCATCGAAGGATCGGGTTTGAGGAAGGTCCTGACCGCCGGCGCCGTCGCGCTCTGCTTGAGCGGGTGCGGCGGCGGGTCGAGTTCCGATGCGTCCTCGAAACCGCCGCTCGTCATGGCGCGGGTCAAAGATGCCGTCGTTCTCGATCCGTCGCACGCGACCGACGGCCTCTCCCTCAACGTCACCAACGAGGTGATGCAGAATCTGATCGCGTTCAAGCCCGGGTCGTTCGAGCTGACCGGCGACGTCGCCCAATCGTGGAAGTCGAGCGGCGGCGGCAAGACGTGGACGTTCGATCTCAAACCGAATCAGGTCTTCGCCGACGGCACGCCGCTCGATGCCAAGGCGGTGAAGTTCAACTTCGATCGCTGGCGCCTGACGTCGAACCCGGCCCACGGCGCGTTCTCGTACTCGTACTACGCCGACGATTTCGGCGGATTCCCCGGGATCATCACCAACGTCGCCGCGCCGACGCCGACTCGCGTCGTCGTGACGCTCGCAAAGCCCCTCGGACCGTTCTTGCGCGATCTGGCGGAGCAGGCATTCGGTTTGGGCTCGCCGCAGGCGATCGCGGCCGATCCGAAAGGCTTCGAGATCAAGCCGGTCGGCAGCGGACCGTACGCGGTCTCGGAATGGGTGCGCGACGACCACATCACGCTCGTCGCAAACCCGCGCTGGACGGGGTCGAAGCCGGGCTATGCGACCGTGATCATCCGCGACATCCCGGATCCGGCTACGAGCGTCTCTTCGATCGAGAAAGGTGACATCGACATGCTCACCGATCCGAGCCCCGACGACGCAAAGCGGCTGGCCGCTCAAAAAGACCTCGCCGTCGTGCAGCAGCCGTCGAACAACGTCAGCTACCTGGCGATGGACGTGGAGAAGAAGCCGTTCGGCGACGTGCGCGTGCGGCGAGCGATCGCGAGCGCGATCGACGTCGGCACCATGGCCAAGAGCCTCTACTCGGCCGGAGCCGTGGTCGCGGACAACTGGACGCCGCCCGGGATGCTCGGCGCCAACCCGGCCGTGCACGCGTACCCGCACGACGTCGCCGCCGCTAAGGCACTCCTCGCCGCGGCGGGTTTTCCGCACGGTTTTGCGACGACGCTGAGCTACTCGACCGCGCCGCGGCCGTATCTGCCCGAGCCCGGCCGCGTGGCGGAGACGATTCAAGCGAACCTGCGCGACATCGGCGTGCAGGTCACGCTGCAGCCCAACGAGTGGGGCGTGTTCCTCGATCGCATCAAACACGGCGAGCACGAGATGGCGTTGATCGGCTGGACCGGCGACAACGGCGATCCGGACAATTTTTTCTACCCGCTGCTCGATCAGGATTCAGCGCACAAGGACGGCACCGCGCAGAACTACTCGTTTTGGCGCGATCCCAAGTTCCACGCGCTGATGCTCGCCGGCCAGGCTGCCTCGGACGACGCGAAACGCAAGCCAATCTACGAGCAAGCCAACGCGATGGTCCACGACCAGGTCCCCGCGGTCTCGCTCGTCCACACCACCGTGCCGTTGGTGATGAAGTCGTCGATCAAAGGCTTCGTCCCGAGCCCGAACACGTCGTACCACTTCGCCCTCGTGCACGCACCTTCAGGATCCTAAGACATGACGATGACGGACCCGTCGCTCCAGTGCATCTTTTGTAAGATCGTGCGGAAGGAGATTCCCGCGAACGAAGTCTTGCGTGACGCGCATGTGGTGGCGTTTCGAGATCTGAATCCGCAGGCGCCGACGCACATTCTGGTGGTTCCGACGCTGCATGCCGACCACCTCAGCGACTTTGCGTCGAAAGCGGGCGGCGCGCAGGTGACGCGCTTCCTGCTCGCTGCCGCAGAGCTCGGAGCCCAGTTCGGCACCGACGGCTACCGGGTGGTCATGAACGAGGGGCCCGACGGCGGCCAGACCGTGCACCACCTTCACGCCCACGTGCTGGCCGGGCGCCGCATGTCCTGGCCGCCTGGGTAGCGTCTCGAAAAGGCAAGACCGAGAAAGCGTGACAGCCGCGGCGATCCGTGGTATCGTTCTTCGTCGGCCCCTTGGGGGCTAGTGAGGCGGCTTTTGCCGTGGCGAGGGGAGGTGTTTCGTAGCAATGGAGATTCGAGTTGCACCCGGTGAGACGATCGAGAGCGCTCTGCGTCGCTTCAAAAAAGCGACCCAGAAAGCGGGCGTTTTGGCTGAGGCGCGCAAGCACGAGCACTACGAGAAGCCCAGCGTCCGCCGCAAGAAGAAGAGCGCGGCCGCCCGCAAGCGTCGCAGCTGACCTGCGACCAGCAAGATCCTCATCGGCGCCCGCGACCATCGCGGGCGCCGATCGCTTTTGCGGGGCGTCCCACCGCGAAAGGATGACGTGTTCTTAATGTCCCAAGAAGAACCGCGACCGTTCATTTAAGAGGTCGACGGTGACCGGGACGCATTTTGAGCGCCGGCGCCGTTCTCGTTGGGAGTACTATGCACGTCCACTTTCTGCGTATGCTGAGCGCTTTTTTCAGTATTTTGCTGATCGCGGCGCCGGCACTGGCCGCCGACCCGGCGGCCTCGACCGCGATCATTCAAGGCGTCGTCCGGGCCGGAGGCGGGCCGGTCCCGGCCGCCGCCGTGCGCATCAGTGGGCCCACGACCGTCTCCACGACCACCGACGCCAACGGCGCCTTCAGCGCGACCGTTCCCCCGGGCGTCTATCGCGTGGACGTCTCGAAGAGCGGCTACGTTGGCGCGGTGCTGACCGATCTCGCCGTCGTCGGCGGAAGCACCGTACCGGTGACGGTGGCCCTCAACCAGGCGGACCTCACCTCGCTGCAGACGATCGGCCGTGTCTCGACCGCCACCCGCGGCAGCGGCAGTGCGATCAACACGGGCACCGCGTCGTCCAACTTCATCGGCGCTCAGGACTTTGCGAACCTGGCGAACTCGCAGATCAACAACGTGCTGGAGCGGTTGCCCGACGTGACAATTCAGCACATGGGTAGTCAGCCCGACACGACGATCATCGTCGGCGGCGTGCAGCCCTACGAAACGCAAGTCCTCGTCGACGGTCACCCGATCGCGCTCGGCCAGTACGGCGTTTGGCTCAGCCAATATTTTCCGTCGTACTTGATCGGCGGCGTCGAGACGCAGTCCGGGCCCGGCAACACGACGCCGTTCGCGAACCTCGCGGTCGGTGGAACCGCGAACCTGCTGACCCCGGGGTTCACGACCCGTCCGGCCGCTGAATTCGTGACGGGTTACGACAATTACCAGGCGCAGTACTCGCATTTCCTCTCGAGCGGAGCGTTGGGCAAGCTCCAGTACGTCGCCGGCGCCGGCGTCGACGGCTACAACGGCCCGTACTTCGGCACGACGAAGTGCATCGTCACGCCGGACGGCTTCGGCGCCGCGGAGAACACGCCGGCGGCAACCGGGATCATCCAGACCTGCACCGATGCCAGCGGCTCGTTCTTCAACAAGGGCGAGGTCTTGAAGTTGCGCTACAACTTCTCGCCTGCGACGTCGTTCGAGGCGGGCTTTGTCGGAGCATGGGGCGGCTATAACCCGCAGGGAACCGCGTGGGGCACCTCGCTCGGCGCGACGACGATCGTACCGTGCCTCACGTCGGACCCGAACAAGTGCAGCAATCCGAACTTCGCCAACCTCGTCGGCAGCAAGGTCCCGGGATATGGCTGGTATACCGGCTCGTCGGTGTACAACAACCAGACCCTCTTCGACGCGCAGTTTCGGACCTCGATTGGTAGTAACACTCTGCTAGTGCGCCCGTACGTCGGCGTCATCGAGCCGGAGATCATCCTCGGCGCCGGGCAAACGTCGTTTCCGAACTTCTTTTCACCGCTTGGCGTCGGGCCATCAAACCCTGACGCGAGCGATCCTAAGGGGCCGTACCAAACGTTCGTGAACGACTGCAGCGCGAACTTTGGCACTCCGACGAACCCCTCTGGCGGCGTGACGGTCGTCAACAACCGGACCGAATGCTTCGGCGGGGCGTACACCACGTTCGAGCAAGATAAGCTGTACGGCTCGACGTTCTCGTTCTTGCACCCGATGGGCGACAGCCTCCTGAACTTCACCTACGACTTCCACGGCCAGAGCACGTTCGCGTACATCGACAACCCGACGTTCGTCGCGGTGCCGTTCTCGACCAATCGCTACTCGACGTTTTCGTTGACCGGCGACGTCCATCTCGTGCGCAATCTCGGCGTCGATGTCGGCTTGTACGACACGACGTGGAAAGTGAACGGCGTCCAGCGAGCCAACCCGGCATCGCTGACGGATACCTCACTGAAGGGTCTTTCGCGCAGCATCACGCGGTTCGATCCGCATCTCGCGCTGGTCTTCCGTCCGGTTGGCAGCCTCTCGTACCGCGCCTCGTACGGGACCTCGGCGACGTTCCCGTTCATCGGGCAAGTCAGCGGCCTGGCGACCTACCAGACGCCGGCCGCGTCGCTCGGACCGCCGTTCCAATTCGGCGGGACGCTGACGGAGAAGAACCCCAACCTCGTTCCGGAGGTCGCGATCGAAGAGGGTCTTGGGCTCGACAAGCGCTTCCGTAACGGTGCGGTCGTGAGCCTCGACCTGCAGAACACGGTCGTCCACAATGTCTTCGAGGAGCTGACTTCGGCGGTACAGTCGCCGACCGGTCTCGAGGGGATCTTCCTTCCGATCAACGTCGCGCGGCTCCGTACGCAGCTGGCGACGCTGAAGTATCGCTATGCCCCGCGGGTCGGCTTCGGCTACAACGCGGAGGTCGCGGCGGAACGCTCGGTCGTCGACGGGTTGACGCCGAACCTCTACACGCCGAACGGTCCCGGAAGCTTTCCGGTCAACAACGTCCAGATCTGCGGCAACGGGGTCGCAGCCCCCGGCATCCCGACCTGCATCCCGTACCTGAAGGGGTACGGCCAGATGACCTACACCTGGCGCGACGGTACGTATGCGGGCGTCGGTATCAACTACCAAGGGAAGAACAACGCGTACTTCCAGCCGCCGTTCGCGCTGCTGGACTTCACGTTCCGCAAGCCGGTCACCAAGACGCTCGAGCTGCAAGTCGGCGTCGAGAACCTGCTCAACACCAACACCTACAACCAGTACCTCGCGATGCCCAACCTCGGCACGCCGCTGACCGCGGCGACGACGGATACGAACTTCACGTCTGTCCAGCAGACGTCGTTCGTGCCGACGCTGGTCTCCGCGCCGCCGCGGATCGTGCGTCTGCAGCTGCGGCTCCACTCGGGGCGTTGATCCGACGCCTCGCCG
>CALEYW010000084.1 GCA_937927945.1 uncultured candidate division WPS-2 bacterium
CCCGCCATGCGCATATTATACCATCGGACCGTCAAAAGTCCGACAAACTCCTAGTCTAGAGCTTCGATCGCGCGAAGTTATCGGTTGGTCGATGCGTACGACCCGCGATGCCGTCATGCTCATCGAGGCGTTACAAATGGCGGTCGGCGATCGTCGGCCGAGCCCGGGTCTGATCTTTCATTCGGACCAAGGCTCCCAGTACAGTTCTCAGCCGTTTCGCGACGTGCTTAAGCAGCACTGCATGGTCCAAAGCATGAGCCGCAAAGGGAACTGCTGGGATAACGCGCCGGTCGAGAGTTTCTTCGCGACGATGAAAGTCGAAATTGAGGCATTACGAAAGCCGCGAACCCGGGCTGCTGCCCGGGCCGCGATCTTCGAATATCTCGCCGTTTTCTATAACTTGAAGCGTCTACACAGTTCGATCGGTAACCAGGTCCCGGCGGCCGTAGGCCGGGAAGCAGCTTAAATCATCACTGTCTACGAAATCGGGGCAAGTCTACCCTGAGCCTGTCGAAGGGCCCTCGGCGCTCATCGCGACACGCGAAGCACGGGCGCAGCATTCACCCGTGGTCGCGAGCGACCGCGCGCAACGAGGGCGGCTCGACAAGCTCGCCGTGACAGCGCGCCTACGTGACGGCGAATGTTTACAACAAAAAGAGCCCGGTCGTTAGACCGGGCTCTCTCCTTTCGCCCTTCGACAAGCTCAGGGTGACATGACGGCTACAAGTCTTCCGGGTTGATCCCCTTCGGCTTGTACTGCGTGCGCACGCCCGGTGCGCCCACCGTGGCCTCCGAGTCGTACTCGCCTTCGTATTGGACGGTGTTTTCCGCCATGCGTTGACGTTCGTACGGGCCGAGGACCTTCGGGTTCATCTCTTGGCCGTTCGGGGCGACGACGTCGCTGTAGGCCGAGAGTCCGTCCGGATCGGGGTTGAAGTCGAGGAACACGTTCTTGGGACGGCCCTCTTCGTCGATGTCCTGACCTTCGGGTTGGATCGTGAGATTGCGATAACGCGACATCCCCGTTCCGGCCGGGATCAGTTTCCCGATGATGACGTTTTCCTTGAGGCCGAGCAGCGGGTCGTGCTTGCCCTTGATCGCGGCGTCGGTGAGGACGCGCGTGGTCTCTTGGAACGATGCCGCCGAGAGGAACGATTCGGTCGCGAGCGAGGCCTTCGTCACGCCGAGCAGCACGGGGCCGCCCTCCGCGATCTTGCCGCCCTCGGCCTTGATCTTCTCGTTCTCTTCCGCGAACACCGACGACTCGATGAGCTGACCCGGCAGCATCCGCGTGTCGCCGCCGTCGACGATCTTCACCTTGCGCAGCATCGAGCGAACGATCACTTCGATGTGCTTGTCGTTGATGTCGACGCCCTGCGAGCGGTAGACCTTCTGCACTTCCTGCACGAGGTAGTTCTGCAGCGCGGTCTCGCCGCTGATCCGCAGGATGTCGTGCGGGTTGAGCGAGCCTTCCGTGACCGGCTGACCGGCCACGACTTGATCGCCTTCGTGCACCGAGAGGTGCGTGTTCGCCGGGACGTCGACTTCGTGGTCGACGCCGTCGGCGTCCGTCACGAAGACGACGCGCTTGCCCTTCTCCTCGCCGAACTTGATCGTTCCGGCGACTTCGCAGACGGGCGCTTCGCCCTTCGGCTTGCGCGCTTCGAAGATTTCCTCGACGCGCGGGAGACCGGTGATGATGTCTTCCTGCGCCACGCCGCCGGTGTGGAAGGTACGCAGCGTGAGCTGCGTGCCCGGTTCACCGATCGACTGTGCCGCGATGATGCCGACCGCCTCGCCGATGTCGACCTTGAGGCCGGTGGCGAGATTGCGGCCGTAGCACATCGCGCAGACGCCGTGCTTCGCCTGGCACGCCAGGGTGGAACGGATCTTGACCTTCTGGATGCCGGCCGCGATGATCGCCTTGGCCTTCTCCTCGTCGATCTCTTCGTCGCGCTTGATGAGCTTCTCGCCGCGCGGCTTCTCCGGATCCTTGATGTCCTCGGCCGCCCGACGACCGATGATGCGGTCGTAGATCGGCTCGATCGTCTCTTTGCCCACGCGGATGTCGTAGACGGTGATGCCGTTCGCCGTTCCGCAATCTTCTTCGCGGATGATGACGTCCTGCGCCACGTCGACGAGACGACGCGTGAGGTACCCTGAGTCAGCCGTGCGCAGCGCGGTGTCGGCGAGACCCTTGCGCGCGCCGTGCGTGGAGATGAAGTACTCGAGGACGGTCAGGCCTTCTTTGAGCGACGCCTTGACCGGGATCTCGAGAATGCGGCCCGACGGGTCGGACATGAGTCCGCGCATACCGCCGAGCTGCTTGACCTGCGCGATCGAGCCGCGCGCGCCGGAGGTCGCCATCATGAACACCGGGTTGAGCGGGTTCTGGGCGGCCTGCATCGCGTGCGTCACGTCGTCGCCGGCCTTCTGCCAGACTTCGATCGTCTTGTTGTAGCGCTCGTCGTCGGAGATGAAGCCGTCGTTGAACAGGCCGTGGAGTTCGTCCACCTCGGCCTGCGCCTTGTCGAGCAGCTCGTGCTTCGCTTGCGGCACGATGATGTCGCTGATCGACACCGTCGTTCCGGATTGCGTCGCGTAGCGGAAGCCGAGCGACTTGATCGCGTCCAGGAACTCGGCCGTGGCCGCGTTGCCGAACTTGCGATAGCACTCGGTGATCAGCTTCTTGAGCGCCGTCTTGTCGAGCGTGATGTTGAGGTACGGGTACTCCCACTCCGGCGGGAACGCCTCATTGAGGATGACGCGGCCGGCGGTCGTCTTGACCCGCTTGCCGTTCATGCGGACTTCGATCCACTCGTGCAGCCCGATCAAACGATGATCGAGCGCGATGACGGCTTCCGTCCCGTCCTTGAACGCCGGCAGCATCGCCGAGCCGTCCGCGTTGCGGCGCGTCGCGCCGTTGCGGTTGACCGGTGAGCTGTAGAGCGCGTCGGAATCGAGCTGCGCCTTCGCGGGGCCCTTGTACTCGTCGGGCTGGAACGTGAGCCAATACAGACCGAGGACCATGTCCTGGGTCGGGATCGACACCGGGTTTCCGAACGACGGCTGCAGGATGTTGTTCGACGAGAGCATCAGGATGCGGGCTTCCGCCTGCGCGCCTGCGCTCAACGGAAGATGGACCGCCATCTGGTCGCCGTCGAAGTCGGCATTGTACGGCGTGCAGACGAGCGGATGCAGATGGATGGCTTTGCCTTCCACCAGGACCGGCTCGAACGCCTGAATGCCGAGACGATGCAGCGTCGGTGCGCGGTTGAGCAGCACCGGATGCTCGCGAATCACTTCGTCGAGAACGTCCCACACTTCCGGACGCACGCGCTCCACCATGCGCTTCGCGCTCTTGATGTTGTGCGCTTGGCCGCGATCGACCAGCTTCTTCATCACGAACGGCTTGAAGAGCTCGAGCGCCATTTCTTTGGGCAGCCCGCACTGGTGCAGCTTGAGGTTCGGGCCGACCACGATGACCGAACGGCCCGAGTAGTCGACGCGCTTGCCGAGCAAGTTCTGACGGAACCGCCCCTGCTTGCCTTTGAGGATGTCGGAGAGCGACTTCAACGGGCGATTGTTCGGCCCGGTGACCGGACGCCCGCGGCGGCCGTTGTCGATCAGCGCGTCGACTGCTTCTTGCAGCATGCGCTTTTCGTTCTTGATGATGATCTCAGGCGCGCTCAGCTCCAGCAGCCGCTTGAGGCGGTTGTTGCGGTTGATGACGCGGCGATAGAGATCGTTGAGATCGGACGTGGCGAAGCGGCCGCCGTCGAGCTGGACCATCGGCCGCAGTTCGGGCGCAATGACCGGCACCGCGGAGAGGATCATCCACTCCGGCTTGTTGCCGCTCTGCAGGAACGCTTCGACCACTTCGAGGCGCTTGATCGCCTTGATGCGCTTCTGACCCGACGTCTCTTTGAACTCGCGGCGCAGATCTTCTTGGAGCTTGCGCAAGTTGAGGTCGCGCAGCAGCTCGCGGATCGCTTCCGCGCCCATCCCGGCCTTGAAGTTCGTGCCGTACTTCTCACGGCTCTCGCGGTACTTCTGCTCGGTGAGGATCTCACGCTTGGTCAGCGTGGTCGCCATCGGATCGGTGACGACGTAGGCGGCGAAGTAGATGACCTTCTCGAGCTGGCGCGGCGACATGTCGAGCAGAATCCCGATACGCGACGGCACGCCCTTGAAGTACCAGATGTGGGTGACCGGCGTGGCGAGCTCGATGTGGCCCATCCGCTCGCGGCGCACTTTGGCGCGCGTGATCTCGACGCCGCAGCGATCGCAGATCATCCCCTTGAAGCGGATTCGCTTGTACTTGCCGCAGTGGCATTCCCAGTCTTTGGTCGGCCCGAAGATCTTCTCGCAGAAGAGACCGTCGCGTTCCGGCTTCAGGGTCCGGTAGTTGATCGTCTCCGGCTTCTTCACTTCACCGAAGGACCAGGCGCGAATTTGTTCAGGCGACGCAAGCCCGATACGCATTGCGTCGAAATTGTTGACGTCGAGGAGGTTCATCGATTCCTTTATCTCAGCGCAGCGGCAGGACAGAGGCGGCCGAGGTGACGTCAGGAAATCCGTGTGGCTGGGGTCTCATGTCACTCCGAGCTTGTCGAGGAGCCCTCGCGGGCCGCTCAGCTTCAGAATGACGAACAGACCCCAGGAGACGCCGGATCCGACGTTCCTTGGGCCCGCGTTATCGGCCGAAGGGCATAGACGCGTATCTTAGCACAGACACGCCAGAATGTCCACGGCAGCCGCTTGACGGCCGATATTCGTTAGCGTAGACTTACCGTAAGTGAAAACTGACCACGCCGCCCAATTGGATGCCCTGGGCGAACCTACCCGTCGCGCGATTTTCGAGCTGCTGACCCGCGAGGAACAAGCGGTCGGCGAGCTCGCGACACACTTTCCGATCAGCCGTCCGGCCGTCTCGCAGCACCTCCGCGTGCTCGTCGACGCCGGCCTCCTGACCGTGCGCCGTGACGGCAGCCGTCGGCTCTACGCGGCCGATCCCGACGGGATCGCGCTCTTGCGGGCGTCGGTCGAGCAATTTTGGCGCGACGCGCTGGTGGCGTTCAAGGACGTCGCCGAGCAGCCCCCTGCGGAACCTGTCCCCGAGGAGGAACGATGACCCCGACGACAAGCATTTCCCTGACCCGCGAGATCGTGGTGAGCGCGCCGCGCGCACGCGCCTTCGAGATCTTCATCAACGTGACGGCCTGGTGGCCGCTGGCGACCCACACGCTCGGCAAGGCGCCTGGGCGCGCCTCGATAGTAGAACCGCATGAGGGCGGCCGCTGGTACGGTATCGACGCCGACGGCGACGAGCACGGCATCGGCCGCGTCCTCGCCTACGAGCCGCCGGCGCGCCTGGTGCTCTCGTGGGAAGTCAGCCACGACTTCAAATCCGATCCGTCGCTGCAGACCGAGGTCGAGGTGACGTTCGCCGAGGTGTCGCCGACCAGCACGCGCGTCGTGCTCGAGCATCGCGGGCTCGAGGCGTACGGCGAGCACGCCCAGCAGATGCACAACATCTTCACAAGCGATGGCGGCTGGAACGGCCTGCTCGAGCTGTACGCGAAGTACGCGGCGGCAGCGTAGTCACCCAACCGGCCGTACCGGGCGCGGGGGCGAGGGGGCGCACGGTCTAAAGACGACCCGTGGCTCGTCGATGGATCGTGCGCGGAGCGGTCGCCCTCGTTTGGGTGGCCGCCCTTCTCGCGCTGCTCGCGCTCGCGTACGTCGCGTGGGTCTTCTACGCGACGAACGCCGGCGTCGCCGAAGTCTCGGGAACGCAGACCGGGATCCCCGTTGACGGGCCGGTGACGATCGCCCGCGACGCGCGCGGCGTGCCGCACGTGCGGGCCGGCTCGGTTCACGACCTGTTCGTCGCCGAAGGCTTCGCGATGGCCAGCGACCGGCTGTTCCAGATGGACCTCACCCGGCGCTACGTCGGTGGCCGCCTGGCCGAAGTGCTGGGGCCGCCGGTGGCTGGCGTCGATCGGCGCATGCGGCGCTACGAGATTCGCCGGATCGCGGCGACCGTGTATGCCGCCGCCAGCGCCGAGGAGCGGGCGGAGCTCGAAGCGTTCGCCGACGGCGTGAACGCCGCCGCAGCGCACCAGCCGACGCCGGCGGAGTACCGCGCCCTCTTCTTCGGCTTTGAGCCGTGGAAGCCGGAAGACGCGATCGTGGTCGGGTTCGCGACGGTGCTCGACCTCGACGATCGCCCCGACGACGTGATCATTCGCGACGCGGTCCACCAGGTCGTCGGTGACGCCGGCATCGAGGCGTTCTATCCGTTGAGCGACCCGCGCTACGACGTGCCGACGAACGGCCGGCCGGCGGGCGAGATCGCCAAGCTGCCGGCACTGCAGGGCGCCGCCGACGTCGCGGCGACCGCGCCGGCCGAAGATCGCCCGCCGATCGGCAGCAACAGCTGGGTGGTCGGAGCAGACCGCACGACCGTCGGCAAGGCGGTGCTGGCGAACGACCCGCACCTCGACCTCGGCATTCCGACGATCTGGTACCTGTTCGAGGGCAGCGCGCCAGGACTGCACATCGGCGGCGCGGCGCTGGCGGGAACGCCGGGCGTCACGCTGGGTCACAACGAGCACCTCGCGTGGGGCGTCACCGCCGGCGAAACGGCCGCGATGCGCGTGCTGCGCGAGCCCGTCACGGGCGACAAACTCTACGAACAGCGGCACTGGATCACGCCGGCAAGCCGGCACGAAGCGATTCACGTGCGCTTCGGCGGCGTCACCGACGCGGTGTATCACACGACGCCGCTCGGCGTCGTGATCGGTCGCTCCGCGAACGGCGAATTCGCCTACGTCCTCGATTGGCGGATGATGAGCCATCCCGTCTCGCCGCTCACGCCGTACGTGCAGCTGCTGCACGCGCGCACCGCGGCCGACGGCGTCGCGGCGATGCGGCAAGTGCCGGAACCGGCGCTCAACGTGCTCTTCGCCGACGATACCGGCAAGGTCGCGTATCATTTCGCCGGCGGCGTGCCGCTCGAGCCGTCGTGGGGCCGCTGGCTCGACAGCGGCGACGACGCCGAGCCCAAGTATCTCACGTACGACGATTCGCCGCACATCGACCCGTCGCGAACGGCGCTCGTCGTCACCAGCAACAACCGCGCCGACGGCGCCGGCTCGCAACGGCTCGCACCGTTCTGGCCGCCGCCCTACCGCGCATTCGAAGTGCGCCGAGCGTTGCGCGCCTCGACCGATGCACGCGGCCTGCTCTCGCCCGACGCGATCGCGGCCGAGCAGCGCGACGTGACGTCGCCCGCCGAGCGCGAGTTCGCGATGCTCGTCCTCGCCTCGGCCGAGCGGAAAAATGCGGGCGCGGACGCATCGCTCGTGCCGATCCTCAACGCGGTGCGTTCGTTCGACGGAACGCTCGTTTCGGAGTCGCGCGGAGCGACGGCGGTCGTGGCACTGCGTCTCGACATGCTCGCCGCGATCGCAGCGGCGCATCTCCCCGCGTCGCTGCGCGACCGCTATCCGGGCAGCGGCCCGGGCTTCGAAATCGTGCTGCGCGCGTTGCGCGAGAAGCCGGCGGGATGGGTGTCGCACGACGACTACGACGCGTTCGTCGTCGCGTCGCTGCACCGCGTGCAGACGCAGCTCGGCGCCGAGATCCCGAACTTCGGAACGTACGCCGCGCAGCCGCTGAAGCACGCCCTCGCAGCGTTCGGCATGCGGCAATGGAACGGCCCCACGTTCCCGGGACGCGGCGGCAGCTTCGCCCCCGCCGTGCAATGGAACGGCCACGCGCAGTCGTTCCGCGCCGTGTGGATCGCCGGCGACTGGGACGCCGGCACGATCGACATCGACGCCGGCGAATCCGGCGAACCCGCCTCGCCCCACTACAGCGATCAATCCACCGGCTGGGCCCGCTTCACGCGCACAACGCTCCCCTTCTCCGACACCGCCGTCCGCAACGCCACCAAAACGACCCAAACCCTGACCCGATAGTCCGGGCAGGCTCGTCGGGACGAGCTCGTCAAGCGCGGCTGAACGAATAGTGCGGTCAGCGGCAGGGCACCGCAGAACGCGAGATGTCCACGGACCGCGGCTTCACGCTGATCGAAGTCCTCATCGCTGTCGGTCTCGTCGCCCTCCTCGCGGCCGGTGCCGTCGGTGCGACGCTGTCGTCGCGCTCGATGGCGGTCACGACCGCCGCGGCCGGCTTCGACAGCCTTCTCGACGCCGCGCGCACGACGGCCCGCGAGTTTCCGAACGGCGCCACGATCGCGTTCACCCCCGACGCCTACGGTGACGGTTTCGTCGCCCGCCTCTACCACAACCGCCCCGGCACGGCACCGCTCGAAGCCTCGACGATTCCGGCCGTCGAAGCGCGCGTGCCGCTCAACGAAACCGAGGCCTTGGGAAGTCCGGCGTTCGCGATCGCACTCCACGCCGGCGGCGCGGTTGCGGGCATCATCGGACCGGTCACGGGCGGCAGCGCCGGCGCGGAGACGCCGTGTCCCGCGAGCGGAGCGTATCACCTCGTCTTCAGCTACGCCGGCGCGCGCGCAGAGCGCACGCTCCCATGCCGCATCAACCTCGCTACCACCGGCCCCGCAACGCTGTCGACGAGCCCACCCGCCACGCCGGCATCATCGCCGACAGTTTCACCCTGCGTCGGCACCGGCTGCGTCAGCATTCCGACCTCACCAAACCCGCAAGCCACCTGTCCGCCCCACTATTTCGCCGAGAACGCAACAACGTGCGTCAATCCGCCGCTCGTCGTAAGGCCGGCGACTTTGACGTTCACAGCGGTAGGCGTTCCCGCAAGCTTGTCCTACACCGTCCACGAGGACTACTACCTCGGCGCGTTCCACGTCTCCGACAACTGCTCGGGAGCCATTAGCGACACAAACACCACCGGCGGCGGCAACGGTACCGACTCGATTTACACGGTAATATCTTTCGTTGGGAACAAGACGTGTGCGATCACGGTAGCAGACGATCGCGGAAACACGGGGACCGTGTCGGTTGCGACGGGTAGTCGCGTCGGGCTTCTGCCACAACGCGTATGCGATCCGCAGAGTCCCGCACGGCCGCTCGGAACCGACATCGGGCCGGATCCAGACGGTATACACGAAGACTTCTCTAACGGGACGACTTGCGCCGCGCCGACCGCCCCGCCCACGCCGAGCTCACGAATAGTCACGCAAGGGACCGGGAAGCAAAGCCTTGAGGTATTTTGCAAGAAGCTCGTGACTGGCGGATACAGCCAAGGCGCCTCGATTTGGTACATCGGAGGACGACGCATCACGATATCGCCGGGCATGGAGGCGTACGCGCCGCTCGCGACGATGACGCTCTCCTCGACATCGGCCGTGACCTTCGATTCCGCTGGCTGGGCAGTCTCGACGGATCCGAGAACGCGAGAATTTGTGCCCGGCTCTTTTGTCGACGCCGGAAGCTGGACCGGCAACGTGTGGACACCCCCCGCCGCCGGTACGTACTACGTCGGCCAGGTGCAGGACATTGGCAGCGTCGATTGCCTCACAGACGGATCCGGTTACGTCGGCGGCGTGTACGAATTTCGGAACCAGCCGTACAGTTTTACGGGGACACAGTAACGGCAGCTGTGAGCGCCGAGTACGCGGCGACGAAGACTTGCCTACGGCGACGGGTTCGAGGTCGATGTGATGAAGTTCTCGACGAAGTAACTTTCGGTGCCGTTGCCGACAGAACCAGGGTCTGGCTTACCGCCATAGGCAGCGCCGAATCCAACCCAGAGGTTCGTTTTCGAGACAACGTTGTCGTGATGTCCTTCTCCCGGGCCATAAGCAAAGTAAACATCGTCTGCTTGGGCAAGTGAGCCGGAGGAGGCCGGATATCCGTCGAGATTCTCCTGCTCGAAGAGTGGATTGGCACAGAATCCGCCAAGAGGCGTGCAGATGTAATGCCCAGAGAACTCGTAGTTCGTACCGGGCGCAACGTGCGCGTAGTACCCCTGCGTCGCTTCGTCGTTGGCGTGCGCGCGTGCCGAGAGCATCACGTCGGCGTCGAGCGTTAGCGGCTGCGCGCCTTGCCCGCTGCCGCCGCTCGCGCGGTTCTTGTTCATTTCGCGCAGGCCGGCGAGTTCGTCGGCGTTCGCCGTCGGTAGTTGGAACGTGCCGATCGTGCCGGCCGGCGGTTGGAAGCCCCACTGGTTTGGTGCCGTCAGAATCGGCCGGTGCGCAGCAACGAGACCGGCCGCCGTCACCTGCACGTACTGCGCGCCGGCGATGCTGATCGAGAACGTCCCGTCCGCCTTCGTCGTCGTGGTGGCCGTGACACCGCTGATGACGTAGCCCGTGCCGTCGTACGCGAATCCCGTCCCGACGGACACCGTCGCGCCGGCAACCGGCGCGCCGCCGTGATCGGAGTCGACGACGCGGCCCGTGTACTGCGGCACCACCGGCGTCGGTGACGGACTCGGCGTCACGACCACCGTCGCGGTCGGAGTGGGCACTGCGGTCGGCGGCGGCCCGGAACCGGGACCGCTGCCTCCCCCTCCGCCGCACGCGGCGAGAGCGGCGCACGCGGCGAGCGCGAGAGCGGCGGGCGATGGTACACGCTGCATCGGAGAGCCTTTCGTTCGATCACACCCGGGAACTCGAACGGGGACGCAGCACGCCGACGCGTCCTCGCTTGGCGGCGTCCGTTCCGTGCGGACTGACCGCCGCTCCTCCCTCAGCACGAATGCCCGCCGCACCGCGCTCGCAGTTCAGGGGCGAAATCCCGCACTTCACGCATGCCGCGCGACCTCTTACGCAGTGCTTGGTACGCCACGCGCACCGTCTGGATATACTCCCGGGGCAGGTTGTCCAGATCGGACGAGCCGCGTCATCACAGCGACTTTCGAGGAGGACCCAGTGCCGGAGTTCCCCACGTCCACGACCAACGGACACACCAACGGACACGTCGCCCACGCGACCGATCCGAGTCGGCCGTACACCACCGAGGACGTTGCCCGCTTACGCGGATCGCTCCACATCGAGCACACGCTCGCGCGCCGCGGCGCCGAGAAGCTGCGCGAACTGCTCGCGCAAGACGAGCCGGTCGCGGCGCTCGGATGTCTCACCGGCGGTCAAGCCGTCGAGGCGGTCAAAGCGGGACTCAAGGCCATCTACCTCTCCGGCTGGCAAGTTGCCGCCGACGCGAACACCGCCGGCCAAATCTATCCCGACCAGTCGCTCTATCCGTACGACTCCGTACCGAAGGTCGTCGAACGCATCAACAACGCGTTCCAGCGCGCCGATCAGATCGACAGCGTTGAAGGCAAGACCGGCAACGATTGGTTCGCGCCGATCGTCGCCGACATGGAAGCCGGCTTCGGCGGACCGCTCAACGTCTACGAGCTGACGAAGTCGATGATCCAGGCCGGCGCGGCCGGCGTCCATCTCGAAGATCAGCTCGCGTCGGAAAAGAAGTGCGGCCATCTCGGCGGCAAGGTGCTCATCCCGACGCAGCAGGCGATTCGCAACCTGATCGCCGCGCGGCTCGCGGCCGACGTCCTCGACGTGCCGACGGTGATCTGCGCGCGCACCGACGCCGACGCGGCGAACCTGCTGCTCTCCGACATCGACGATCGCGACAAACCGTTCCTGACCGGCGAACGCACGCCCGAGGGATTCTACCGCGTGAACCCGGGCATCGATCAGGCGATCGCGCGCGGCCTCGCCTACGCGCCGTACTGCGACCTCATCTGGTGCGAGACGTCGCATCCGTCGCTCGTGGAAGCGAAGGCGTTCGCCGACGGCATCCACGCGAAGTTCCCCGGCAAGATGCTCGCCTACAACTGCTCGCCTTCGTTCAACTGGAAGCTCAAGATCGACGAAGCGACGATCGCCCAGTATCGCCAGAAGCTGGCCGAGTACGGCTACCGCTTCCAGTTCATCACGCTGGCCGGCTGGCACGCGCTCAACCATTCGATGTTCGAGCTGGCGTACGACTACAACCAGCGCGGCATGTCGGCCTACGCCGACTTCCAGCAGCGCGAGTTCGCGAGCGAATCGAAAGGCTACACCGCCACGCGGCACCAGCGCGAAGTCGGCACCGGCTACTTCGACGAGATCGCGAAGATCGTCAGCGGCGGCACGTCATCGACAACCGCCCTCACCGGATCGACCGAAGAGGCGCAGTTCAACGGAACGTTGTCGACAACGGCGCTCACCGGCCCGACCGAAGAGGCGGAGTTCAGCGGTTTCGGCGTAACGGGTCGATCGTTGTCACGGTGACGATGGCACGCTCAGGGTGAGAGTGATTCCTTGGCGATGTGCTGCCGGAAGGTTACGTTGAGGCGCTGTTCCGCGACTCGGGGATCGCGCGGTACGCGGTGATCCCAGTAGAGTTGGGTGTCGCCGGCCATCACGACGAGGTCGCCGTGTTCGACGTCGACCGAGATCGGGTCGTGGCGCAGGCCGCTGTCTTTTTTGGGACGCAGTTGGAAGCTGCGAGTCGCGCCGAGCGACAGCGACGCGACGACGAGCCGCGCGTCGCGCGTCCCGTCGCGATCCCCGTGCCACGCGACGGCGTCGTTGCCGTTGCGATACCGATTGAGGAAGCAGTAGTCGAACGTCGTGCCCGTGTGACGTTCGACCATCCCGCGCACCACCTCGAGCGCCGGCGTCCACGGTTGCCGCATCCGGTCGCCGCGGCCGGCGGTTTCGCGCGGCACGAGGACGCGCTTCCCGTACATCATGCGCGAGTCGGCCTGCCACTGCGTGTCGGCGTTGAGCTCGCGCACCAGCGCGTCGGCCAGCGCGCGGTCGAGAAATTCCGGCACGAACGTGACGTCGCCGTGGTCTCCGACCAGTATCGTCGGAGACGAGGCCGAAGCGAAGAGCGCGATTTGGCGTGACATAACGAGACGAACATACGTTCGATCTCGCTGCGTCGCGATCCTCGTTCAGGTGCCGGCGTGCTTCAGGCCGCCGACGACGGCGGTCATCTCGGCATTGAGCCGCGCTTTGATCGCCACCGCGGTGTGCGCGCGGTCGATGCCGCGTGCGATGTACGGTGCGGCGGCCGCCGGCAGGTAGCTCTTCAGCCAGGCGTCGATCTGTTCGAGCGGCGCCGCATCCGAATACGTGCGCGGCAGTCCGGTCGCCAGATCGAGGATCTTCTCGAACATCGAGAGCCGGCGGGTCAGCAAATCGGCGTGCGCCTGGTAGAAGGTCCACGCGAGCGTCGGGTTCCAGTCGGCGACCCAGCCGACCATGCGCCCGCGCCGCGATTCGAGTTGCGGGGGAACCTCGGGCGAGACGGCGATGCTGAGCGCACGCGCGGCGAGCGCCGGGTCCCGGACGCCCATCAGCGCAGCACGATAGCGCTCCGCCAGCGTCGGATCCTTCGCTGCAAGTGCGAGCGCATGCAGCCGATCGAAGGTCGCCGCATCGGCGTTCACGCCAACGATACCGAGCACGAGTTCCTGAACGTCCGGGCTCATCGCGTTCCGCACTGCGGCGTCGTCGAACCGGCGCCGCGCTTCCGCCACCGTCGCCGCGTCGCCCCACTGACCCAGCGCCGCCAACAGTGCGCGACGAAGTTTGCCGGTCGAAGCGGTCTCGTTCTGCTTCGCGTCCCATCCCAGCGACGTCGCGACCGGCGCGACGAGGTTGCGCGCGTACGCGGCGACCGCATCGTGCTGCGCGCTACCGCGCGCGTCGTGCTCGAGCGTCGCCAGCGCGCCGGCGATCTGCTCCCAGGCGCGCGCGTTCCGCTCGCCGCCCATCGCATTGGCGAGCGCAAGGTAGGACGACAGCTGCGCGCTGCCGGCTCGCACCAGCGCCCACTGGTCGTCCAGCATCGCGATCTTGTCCTCGGCCGGCAACGCCGCGAAGGCTTTGCGATTCGCTTCGAACGTCGCGGCGTCGTACGCAACGCGATAGTAGCCGATGCCGCCGGCGTTCGCGCGCAGCGGCTCGCCGCATTTTCCGGCCGGGATCCCCCTCTGCACGGGCTTCGTCAGCAGCACCAGAGCCGGTTGCCCCGTGGCACCGGAGGCCAGCTCGACCGGCACGTTCCAGCGCGCGTTCGCAGCGTCGCTGCCGGCCAGCAGGAACCGTTTCTGCGCAAGCGCGACCGTTCGATTGCCGGCCGCGTCGCACGCCGCGGTTACAGAAACGACCGGGAAACCAGGCTGTTCGGTCCACGTCTTGGCGAATGCGCCGACGTCCTTGCGGCTCGCCGCGCCCAGAGCATTCCAGAGATCCGCCGTGGTCGCGTTCGAGTATTCGTGCTGTTTCATGTACGCGCGAATGCCGGCCCGGAAGGTGTCCTCACCGAGGTACGCCTCGAGCATGCGCAAGAAGGCCTGACCCTTGTCGTAGGTGATCTCCGGGTCGAACGACGCATCGGCTTGCAGTTCGTCCGTCACGTGCTGCTGGATAGCGTGCGAGGTGGTGAGCGCGTCGGCGTCCATCGCACGTTCTTTGGTTTGGTCCTCACCTTGCCACCACTGCCACGCCGGGTTGAACCGGTTGGTCGCCTTCGCCGCCATCCATGACGCGAAGCTTTCGTTGAGCCAGATGTCGTCCCACCAACCCATCGTCACCAGATCACCGTTCCACTGGTGCGCCATCTCGTGCGCGACGACGCTGTAGCCGCTCTGCCGCTGCGCGAGCGTGCTGCTGGGCGGATGAATGATGATCCTCTCGTTGTAGGTGATCCCGCCCCAGTTTTCCATCGCGCCGCCGAAGCCGCCGGGGATCGCGATGTGATCGAGCTTCGGGAGCGGAAAGCGCACGCCGAAATACTCGTCGTAGTAGCTCAGAATCTGCTCCGCGCTCGCCAGCGTGTAGCGTCCGTTCACCTCGTCGCCGTTGACCGCCCACACGTTCTGCTTGACGCCGTCTGGTCCGACGCCGCCGATCGCGTGCAGGTCGCCGGCCGCGAGGACGACGAGGTACGTCGGCATGCGCGGCGTGCGCGCGAAGGTCGTCGTCGCCAGCGTCCCGCGCACGGTCCGCGAGACGATCGGCATGTTGGAGATCGCGCTCCACGCCTTCGGCACCGTAACGCTCAGTGCGAACGTCGAACGGAACGCGGGCTCGTCCCAAGACGGAAACATCCGCCGCGCGTCGGTCGATTCGAATTGCGTCGAGAGCATCGTGCCGGTCGAACCGTCGGGTTTGCGATAATCTTGCGCGAACAACCCGGCCGGCGAATCGGTGATCGTACCGTCGAAGGCGAGCGTCAACCGGTGGATCCCGGCCCGCACCGGCCGCGCCAGCGTGAGCGTCGTGAGCTGCTTCGCATTCTCGGTCTTCACGTGCGCGACCGCAACTCCGTCGAGGCGCACGTCGCGCAGCGTCATTCCCAGCGTGTTGAAGACGATGCGATCGGTCGCACGCCGCACCCGCAGCGTCACCGTTTCGGCACCGGCGAGCTTGCGGGCATTCACGTTCGGTACGATGGCGATCTGATAGTCCGTCGGGACCACCGTCTTCGGCAATCGCCCAGGGGTCGTGTCGAAATCGAACGGCGCCACGGCACCCGCCGGGACGCACACCGAACACAGCAACGCAACCGTAAAAACGCAGCGTTTCAAACGAAGCAGCATGGCGCGCGGAGTTCCGGATGGCCGGAACCGTCCCCTATCGTGTTCGTTCCGGACGGGTAGAGAACAGCATGAACGACGATCGCACCGAAACCGACCCCGCTGCCGGTTCCGAGCCCAAGTCCAAGATCGAGGAGCTCTTCGAGAACGACGACCTCGACGACGCCGTCATCGCCGCGGACGCGACGGGGATGGTCGCTGCGGAGCACCTCATCACGGAGGCCGAGTTGCACGAGGCGCTCGACGAAGGTAACGTGTAACCTGAACGGTAACCCGGTTACTTGTGAACGGAACCCGTAGCGCACGCGCAAGTCTGTGGCAAAAGGCCATGAGCCTGCCTTTAGCTCGGGACGAGGACTTCTTCGGAAGTAACCGCCGTCCGGTCGGCATCGACCCGCAGCACCTGCGCGTCATCAACGATACGGCCCTGCGCTCGCGCCTGATCATGGCGGGGATCGCCGAGGGCCTCCAGTCACCGAAGGGCCCGCAGCGGATCAAGTCGATCATCCGCCTCTATCCCGACTTCGACGCGCCGCGTCCGACGAACAAGCCGCGCTCGATCCGCTCCGCGACGCCGCACCACCAAGAGCCGGCTCGAGCGGCCTTCGGCCTGCCGACCGTCGAGGAGCTGAACGCACTCCTCACCCGCATCCAGCACACGGAGCGCGAGGTGAGCCAGGAGCTGCAGGGCCATCTCGGCAGCCAGATCGACCGGCTCAAGAAACAGATCGCGACGCTCGATGGCGACGATTTCGAGCGCGCCTTCCGCGAGCTCGAGACGGCGATGCGCCAACGGCGCGAACTCGCCGGTCAGATTCGTGAAGAAGCCTTTCGCCGCATCGACGGCGACGGCTCGTTCGAGCCGCGCCGTTACTTGCGCCTCGTCTCGCGCGAGCGCGGCTAACGCTTCCTCGACCTTCCTCGTCTGCTAGAGCGGCGGCATGCCGTAGTCGGCGTCCGCGTTGCACTTGGGATGCCCGCACTCGCATCCACCGTCGCCCAGTGCAGCGGCCTCTTGCTCGCTGCAGCGCCGGCTGCAAAACTCGCCGTTCGGATCCATACGCGCCGTCGACGTCGCCTGCGCCTGCGGCGGATACGGCCTCGTGCACAAGCACGCCATGTGCGCGCAGGTGTCGGCAGTGGTCATGGTTTCCTCGTACCCAGCGCGGATCGTCGTCCGGCGGCGAAAAAACAGGTAACCGAAGGTCCTAGGACGAGGTGCATCCTCTACCCCCAGAGTACCGTACGGAGACGTGATCCGGAGTATCGCGCCCGACGGACGTCCCGATCTCGGCGGAGTTTTCCAGCCGATCGATCGACCGCGCGTTCTCGACCGCTTGGCGACCGCCGCGCAATACCGGATCGCGACGATCATCGCGCCGGCGGGCTTCGGAAAAACGGTCGCTGTCCGCCAGTTCTTGGCAACCGTCCCCTCGTCGGTCGTCTACGACGTGCCCTCCGACGCAACGACGCTGGTCCCATTCGTGCGTGGTTTCGCCGAGGCGTTGGAGGGCGTGGCTTCCGGTCTGCGTCTCTCGCTCTCGACGGCGATCGAGGGCATCCGCGCCTCCGAAACGCCCGGCCGGGACATCGCGGCGTGGGTCGCGACGCACGTCCGATCGACGCACACGCTGATCGTGATCGACGATCTGCACGTTGGTGAGGGCGATCCCGAGATCTCGAAATTTCTGCTCGCACTCGTCGAGCGGACCCGTGAAGGACCGCGCTGGCTCTTCGTCTCCCGCAGCCCGCTGCAACTGCCGATCGCATCGTGGCTCGCGTATGGTGAATCCGATCTCGTGGTCGACGCCGTCGATCTGCGGTTCGACCTCGATGAAGCGAAGCGGAGCGCGCGCTCGACGCGCATCGCGGTTCGCGAAGACGAACTCACCGCGATCCTGGAACTCACCGACGGATGGCCCGCGGCGCTCACCTTCGCGTTGCGCACGTCGACGCGCGCCAGCGACCTGCGAGCGGTGTCCGCCGGAACGCGCGAGATGGTGTACCGCTACCTGGCGGAACAGGTATGGAATTCTCTCGACGGGACGATTCGCGACTTTTTGTGCATGGCCGCGTTCTTGCCGCGGCTCGAAGTCAAGCTCGCGGTCGCAGCCGGTTTCGACGAGGCCAGCTCCATCATCGAGACGCTGCGCGAGCGCGTCGCCTTCATCACCGTCCTCGGGCCGAACGTCTACAAGCTGCACGATTTGTTTCGAGACTTCGTGGAACGCCAAGTGGCGCTCGAAGGCGACGACGCGCTGCGCAAAGCGCGGATCCGGGCCGGACGCATTCTCGAGGCCGTTCACCTCGAAGGCACCGCGCTCGAACGGTATATCGAAGCCGGTTCGGAGAGCGACGTCGAGCGCGTGCTGCTCACAACAAACTTCGATCTCCTCGAACGCGGCCACACCGACACGGTCGAGCGCGCGCTGCGCGCAATTCCGCCTCCTCGATTAGCCGCCAGCGCGGAGATTCTCGCGGTGCGCGCGGCACTCGAAGATACTCACGGTCGGGTCGAACAAGCCGCGAAATGGTACGCGGCCTCAATCGAACGCGCACACGATTTCGATTTTCGCGTCAAAGTCATCGCGCGTTACGGGCTATTCATGCAGCACCGAATGCGCACCGACGCGATCCAACCGCTCGAAGAGTTGCTCAAACACGACGAGATCGACTCGACGCAACGTGCGCACGTTCTCAGTATCTTGGCAATTACATACGCAGCCGTCGGCCGGATGGTGCAGTCTCGGGATGCGATCCGGCTCGCGCTGGAAATCGCCGATTACGGCGACGACGAGCTGCGCGCCCGCACGTTGGGCCGGGCCGCCGTCGTCGCATATTACGACTCCGACGACGAGCTGCTCGAAGCGCACGCGCGCGAGGCGATCCGTCTCGCGACCGAAATCGGCGCCTTCGGAGTGGCCGCACGGACGTGCGGCATACTGTGCGCCATGCACTTGGCGGCCGGCCGCGCTCCCGGCGCCATCTGGTTCGCGACCCAGGCTGCGGCCAACGCGGAAAAAGCCGGCGACCCGTACATGCGCGCATTCGGTCTGCGGGTGCTCATGATGCAGGAGGCGGAGCGCGGCAACGCCGAGCGTCTTGTCGAAATCGAGCGCGAACTCGCCACGATTTCCTACCGCGGGCCGGTCGCACTCTACGGTCTCTTGTTCGGAAGACTGATCTCCCTCGGCTGGCAGGGTCGATTCCAGGAAGCGAAATCAGTCGCGGCAATGACCGCAGAATCCGAGTTGCTGCCCTCGCAGAATCTCGTTCGGCTGACACTCCTGGCCATCGTTGCCGCGGCCGGAGGTGAGGCCGCCACAGCGTCTGCGGCGCTCGCGGAATACGAGAGGGCGATGGCGCGAGAGGCCGACCCCAACCCGCTGTTCGATCGACCGCGTGCACTCGCCGAGCGGTTTGCGATCCTCGCTACTGCGCTAATCGGGAAGAACACCGCCGCCCACCGGATGCTGCGGGCGATTCGCTATCGGCGGGACGAGTTGGCAAACTTCGACGCAGTGCTGAACGGACTCCAGGACCGGGCGCCGGACGCCGTGGCAGGCGCTCTTCGCGAAATGCGTCTCGCCGGTCTGGCTGGCTTGGCCCAGTTCATCGAGGCCGTCTCCCCCGCGCGGCGCGACGAGGCAGCGGCTGACGACCGCGTCAGCCTGACCGCGGCGGAAGCCCAAATTCTCAGGAGCATGGCCCTCGGGCTTACGAATCAAGCGATCGCCGACGAACAGCACCGCACGGTGAATACCGTCCGGACGCACGTCTCGGCGATCCTGCGCAAGCTCGGCGCCGCCAGCCGAGGCGAAGCGGTCGCGCTGGCGCGCCAGAAAGACCTCGTCTAGCCGTGTAACGGGCTCGTCCTTTCGGACGAGTGTGGTCGGCCTCACTCCCTGTTAGCGTTGTGGTGTTCCCACTCAGCGTTTCCTTGGAGCACTGCCTTGATTACCACAGCCATCACCGCCCTCACCATCATCCTCTCCATTCCGCCCACGTCTCCTTAATCGGAGCAAAGCGGGTGTTGGACCAAACAGTGGAAGGCCGGGGTGCCTTGACGCGTCATCTGGTCGAGAACCGTACCGCGGTCGCGGATCTGGTACTCGAGCGGCTTGGAACGCGCGGTTTGACCTCGGTTTCCTCACTGCTGATCCGCTCGCTCGTCGCGGCCCTGGCGCAAGCCGCCGAGGCCGCAAGTCCGGAACCCGTCGTCTCCTGGGCCCGTATGGCGCACGGCGCCTACACGGCCTCCGCGATCCGCGACGTCGTCATCGCCACGTGCGATGTCACGGCTGAAGCGGGCGAATCGCTTCACCTGGATTTTTCGGCCCTGCTGGTCTTTCTCGAGATCGTCAAAGCCAACGTCGCGGAGGCGTTCCCACTTGCGCCCGGCCCCCGTTTCGACGCGCCACAGCGCACGGCGAACGGTGTCGTCGACGGTGTGTTGGCGATGCTCAAGGCCCGCGACGAGGCCACCTGCGCCCACTCGCACGCGACCGGCGCCTGGTGCCGGCGGCTCTCGGAATCGATGAACTTGTCGGCGGCCCAGACCGACTTCATCGTGAAGGCCGGCATCCTCCACGACATCGGCAAGATCGGGACGCCCGACGCAATCCTCTTCAAGCCCGGCCCGCTCACCGAGGCCGAATGGGCGACGATGCAGCGCCACTCCGCGTTCGGCGCCGAGATCCTCTCGGAGCTGCCGGCTCTGGCGCAATACGCGCCGATCGTGCGCGCGCACCACGAACGCTGGGACGGCACCGGCTATCCCGACATGCTCAAGGGCGACCAGATCCCCTTCGAAGCACGTGTGGTCGCCGTCGCCGACGCATTCCACGCGATGATCTCGGACCGCCCGTATCGCCCGGCCATCGCCCAGCGCGACGCCATGGCGATCCTCCGCGACGGCCGGGGCACCCAATGGGACGCTTCCGTCGTCGACGCAATGCTCAAAATGCTGGAAGCGCCGCGAACCAACCGGGGAAGGCAAGCAGCGCGAGGGTAGCCCCGACTGGGTGTGGGCCGAGAAAGAGCCGTGCGCGGGTGTGCACGGCTCTTTCTCGTCTCCGGTTGCTTCTTCGGTTGTGGCGGGGTTGGGCGGGCGGTGGGGTGCGCTGGCGGGGACGCTCCCTGCGCGAATCCATGCAGGATCGTGGCGGACACGATGGTAGCGAGCGCAGCATCGTGGCGGTGGAGACGGCGCGCTTCAGCGCGCCGCCCTGCTAGAGTTTGCAATTTTTTTATTGACGGAACGTCCCCACCACCATCGCGCCGCACGGAGCGAAGCGAGCGTGCCGGAGGTGGGGGGCGGGTGTGGTGCTGTGACGGGGCGTTTCGGAGTCGCGGAGGCCTGGAGGGCCGAGAGCGACGGAGAACCGAGCGATTGGAGCGCAGGATGCGCGGAAGGAGCGTCCCCGGCACAGCACCACACCCGCCCCCCGCCGATGCCACAATCGAAAAAGCCCCAGACCTCGCAGTCCAGGGCTTTCGCGATCTCACCAATCCCGACGGATCAGTAGTCGTCGTCGGTCGAGTGGGCCAGAGGACCTTCGTCCTCTTCTTCCTCTTCCTTGTAGTCTTCGTCTTCTTCTTCGAGGACGTAGCCGACGTCTTCGTCTTCCTCTTCAGTCACGGCCGGGATCTCTTCTTCGGCCACTTCGTCGACGACGATTTCGCCGTCGTCGGTCATCGTGGCGCGGAGGCCGCCGAGCGGTGAGGTCGGGATGAGGTCGTCGTCGGCCGGACGTCCGCCGCGTGTCGGCGATGCGCTGACGAGCGGAGCCGAGTCGTCGAGTTCCTCTTCTTCCTCTTCGGGTTCTTCCTCGATGACGCCGGCGGCTTCGCCTTCGCCATCTTCACCTTCTACCGGGAGGCCGACCGCCGTCGCAGCTGCCTGCGAGAGGCGCTCGCGTTCGGCTTCGCGTTCCGCGAGTGCCGTCTGCGAGAGACGCGGATCTTCGTCGCCCATCAGGAGACCGATCTCCTGAGCGCGCTCCGCCATGTCGTCGTCCTGGATGCGGATCTCGACCTCTTCGCGCTGTTCCGTCAAGACCTTGACGTCGAGCGCGAGCGATTGGAGTTCCTTGATCAGGACCTTGAACGATTCCGGAACGCCCGGTTCCATCACGTTCTCGCCCTTGACGATCGCTTCGTACGTCTTCACGCGACCAACGACGTCGTCGGACTTGACCGTGAGCAGTTCCTGCAGCGTGTATGCCGCGCCGTAGGCTTCGAGCGCCCAGACTTCCATTTCGCCGAAGCGCTGGCCG
>CALEYW010000085.1 GCA_937927945.1 uncultured candidate division WPS-2 bacterium
AATCCGGGCGTTTTCGAGGATCGCTTAGCGTCGCTCGAGGATCCGATCCTCGCCGAGCGCCTCTTCCTCGGACACCCCACTCTCTATGCGAACGAGCCGCCGCAGACGGAGCGCGCGGTTCTCGCATGGACGACGCGCCGCTTCGGCACGGTTGCGCTCGCCGTCACGGCGGCAGTCTCCGTTGCCGCCGGCTACATCCTGACCCCGCTGGTCACGCATCGCAGCTCGCCGGCGCAGCCCGCGCCGCGGTCGAAGACTTCGGTCCCAGCACCGTCACGGCCGGCCGCGCATCGGCACATCGTCAAGAAAGCCGCGCCGGCGCGGGTCGCGCACCGCAGCGCGCTCGTCCCGACGACGCCGGTGCACGTGCAGGTCGCGCCGCCGCACCCGATCGTGCATCGCGCGGCGATCGTCCACTCGCCGGCCGTGTTCCGGCATCCGAACCGCGAGGCGATCGCACTTCGCGCGAAGGTGCAGGCGCAAGAAGCCGAGATCGCAGCGCTGCGCAAGAGAGCAGCGCTCGAAGAGGCCGCGGCGCGCGCGGCGCACGCACGTGCGAGCGCCGCGATCGCTGCCGCGCACCACGGTTCCGCGACACGAACCGCGCCGGCGCCGTTACCGCAGCCGCGCACCCAGCCTGCCGCCGGCGTCTATGCGCCGGCCAGTTCGGCGGATCCGTCGGTCTCGACCGCGAGCGCGCCGGTCGATGCGCCGGTGCCGCACGCCGGAACGAAGCCGCCGCCGGCGGCGCCGAACGGCGGCTGGACCGAACGTCCGCCGATCCCGATCTACGGCTCGGGGCCGGCTCCCGTCCCGGTCGGCGGGCCGGTCGATCCGTGCACCCCGCAGGGTGGCCGGCTCGGGATCATCATTCACTCGCTGCTGGGGGGCGGCATCGGAGGCGGTACGCTCCATATCCGGCTCTGACGCGGCGCCCCGCGGTTAGGTTCGCTGCACGCAGCGGAAGCCGAGATGGCTCATCCCCGTGTCGACCATTTGCGGCATGCGCGCCGCGGGACGGAAGCGCAGGCAGTAGTTCGGCGCGCACAGGTGTGAACCGCCCTTGAGAACTTTGCGCGGGATCCGCAGTTCGGGCTCCGCCGCATCGTAGCTCTCTTCCGGCGCGCAGCACGCTTTCGCCGGCGTCTGGCCCGAACGCGCCTGATACCAATCCATCGTCCACTCCCAGACGTTGCCGGCCATGTCGTACAAGCCGTAGCCGTTCGGCGGGAATGAACCGACGGGCGACGTGCGTTCGTACCCGACACGCTTCGAATTCCACCACGGGAATTCGCCTTGCCACGTGTTGGCCATGATTCTGCCGCCGGGCTCCATCTCGTCGCCCCACGTGAACGGCGCGCCCTCGAGACCGCCGCGCGCGGCAAACTCCCATTCCGCCTCCGTCGGCAACGCTTTGCCGGCCCACGTGGCGTACGCCTCGGCATCTTCGTAGGCGATGTGCACCACCGGATGATCGCCGCGGCCGTCGAGCGAACACTCCGGGCCGAGCGGGTGACGCCACTGCGCGCCGAGCACGTAGAACCACCAGTTGCGCGAATCGCCCAAGTCGACGGGGCCGGCCGTTTGGTGAAACACGAGTGACCCGGCCGGATAGGTCTCGACCGGTGCGCCGGGGACTCCCGCGAAATCCAGCAGCCGCTCCGCGACGGTCACATACCCCGTCGCGTCGACGAACCGCCGAAACTCGTCGTTCGTGACTTGATACCGATCGATCCAAAAACCGTCGACGGGGATACGGCGAACCGGCCGTTCCTCGGGATAGAACGAATCCGAACCCATGAGAAACTCGCCGCCCGCGATCCAGACCATGCTCTCGACTGTCATGGGACATCGCCCTCTCGAAGACGATGGTTCCGTCGGTGGGCGCGTGTTTCCGTTCGCCGGCATAGCCCGATGAGGACACCAGCCGGCGATTTGGCGAGCGCGCGGGGCCAGGCCGGCCGAAAGGAACCGGTGCAAAAGATCTTGCGGCGTCCTGTCGATCGTGCAGCCGCTCGTTCGACGTATGCGTAGAGTACCCACCAGAGGAGAGTGATCCATGCGATTTGTGGTCCTGGTCAAAGCGAACAAGCGTCTCCGGGAGGTCGTCAAATGAGGATTCTTTCCATCGTGACGATCGCTCCGACGGCTGCTTCTGAGCCCCCGACCCAAAAGGAGATGGAGAGCATGGGCTCGTTCATCGCAGAGATGAGGAGCAGCGGCGTCCTCATCGACACCGGCGGCCGCATGCCGAATATGCTCGAACTGACGGTAGCGCGCAAGAACGGCAACACCACGATTACCGACCGGGCCGTTCACCGAAGCGAAGGAAGTCGTCGGCGGTTTCGCGCTGCTGGAAGTGAAAGACCGCGACGAAGCGATCGCCGTGACGAATCGGTTTCTCGATCTCATCGGGAACGGAACGTGTCACCTTCACGAAGTGGAGTTTTCGCCCTAACCGCGCGTGACGAATTCAGACCTGTTTTCTGGAGGATCCCATGAAAATCGCTACCACGGCCGCACGGCTTCTTTTAGGCGTCGGCTTTATCTTCGCCGGGGCGAGTGCGTTCTTCATCAGCAGCCCGCCGCCGGAGCCCGGACTTGCTGGCGCATTCAATGACGTCTTTTTCAAGTCGCACTGGGTGCTCTTCGTTAGCGCCGCCCAGCTGACTCTTGGCGTGCTCATGCTGATCAACCGTTTCGTCCCGGTCGCTCTGATCGTGCTCGCGGCGTTTCTCTACAACAGCTTTGCGTTTCACATTACGATGGCGCAAAGCTCGCTGTGGGCGCCGGTGTTCGTGCTCGCGCTATGGCTCGTCCTCGCGATGAAGTATCGGCCGCTCTTCGCGCCGATCTTCGCAGCTACTCCTACGTTGCCGGATCGATCTGAGGACGGCGCTCGCGTTGTTCGCAGTCAAAAGGAACCGTCGAACGCGTGATTGGTGCTTCGCAAAGCGTGCGGAAACCTCAAGCGTTCGGCGCCGGCGGGCGGTACGTCGCGATTTGCCAGTCGTTGCCGCACGGGTCGGTTACCATTGCCCGCCGGTCACCATACGGCGTATCCTGCGGTTCCTCGAGCGAGGTGGCACCGGCTTCCAACGCACGCCGATACGTCGCATCGGCATCATCGACATAAAGGTAGAGAAAGGACGCCGTCGCGGCGCGCGGACCGACGCCGCTCACCATGACGATCGAGTCGCCGATCCTCATTTGAGACGGTGCGTCGACGCGATACTCGCCGCTCGCGCCGAACGCATCCCTGAGGAACCGGACGAGCGCGGCCGGATCGCGAACCACGAGCCGAGCAGTGACGTTATGCCAACCGTCCGGTATCACGCGTTCCTCGCTTTCGGTTCATTGCGGGTCCTCACCGCTGATCTTCGTTGGCACTCGAACCCGAAGGTTCTCCGTTGTATTCGACCGCGAGGTACGAGACCCAGTCATCGATCCCCGGGCGGTAGGCGGTTAG
>CALEYW010000086.1 GCA_937927945.1 uncultured candidate division WPS-2 bacterium
CGAACGTCATCGTCGGGTACTTGTCGACCTCGAACCAGTCCGGCGAGCGCAGGTCCCGGTCGCGATCGGCGCTCTGCGTGTCGATGTCCTTGACGCTCAGCGTGGTGTTGATCGACGTCGGGAGGCCGCTCTCGCCGAGCGCGACGGTGCCTGCGGTCAGCGGAACTTTCCCCGTGACGCGCGAGATCGCGAGGTGCGTCACCGTGAACGTGGCCTGCGTGTGGTTCGGGTCGATCGCATAGTCGGCGGCGAGAGCCGGGACGGTGCACGCTGCAACGAGCGCGGCGACAAAGAGTGAGCGAAGCAAAGCAGAGCCTCCGGGAAGTGAGCGCGCGCGCCGATCGTATGCGGCGCTCGTGAAAGAAGTCTGACGGACAACGCGCGAGGAGCGCAAGCAATTGCAGGGAAGCGGCGTTCGGTGTCTTCGAACTGCCGCTTCTTCGCCGTCGCAGCGCTCGCCGCTCTGCTGGGTGCATCACCCGTTCCGTCGGCCGAGCCGAGCGCGGGCGGCTCGACGGCGGGGCCGGACGCGGCCTACGGTGCCCTCGCACAGGCCTACTTCGGCGAAACGTTCCGGGCCAATCCGGTCAACGCGACGCAGGCGGGAATACACGAGTACGACGCGCGGCTGGGCTCGTACGGAAGCGCGGACTACGCGGCGCAGATCGCCCGCGACCACCGTTATCTCGACCGGCTCGCCGCGCTCGATCCCGCCACGCTCTCGCCGCGGATCGCGCTCGACCGCCGGATGCTCGAGAACTCGCTGCGCGACGACGTGCTGCTGAACGAATCGATGCAGCTGTGGCGCCACCAGCCCGACGGCTACGTGCAGACGGCGAGCAACGCGGTCTTCCTGCTCGTCTCGCGGAAGTTCGCGCCGCCGGTCGTGCGGCTGAACGACGCAATCGCCCGCGAAGCGCAGATCCCGCGCTTGTTCGCGCAAGCGCGCGCGAACCTGAGCGCGGTCGACCGCGACACCGCTTCGATCGCCGTCGAGGACGCCGCCGGCACCGTCGAGCTGCTGCGGCAGACCGTTCCGAAGGCGTTCGCCGGCGTCGGCGATGCGCGCACCCGCGTACGTTTCCGTCGCTCGACCGCGACGGCCGTTGCGGCGACGAAGGCGTTCGCGACGTATCTGAAGACGCGCTGGGTAGCGCATCCGTCCGGCGCGTATGCGATCGGCGCCGCGAACTACAGCGCGCGGCTGAAGTACGAAGAGGGGATCGACATCCCGCTCGACCGCTATCTCGCGATCGGCGAGAAAGCGCTCGCAAAGACGCACGCGCAGATGGTCGCGACGGCGAAGCTGATCGACCCGCACGCCTCGACGGAAGCCGTCCTCGCGCGGCTCTACCGGATCCACCCGTCGTCGGCGCATCTGCTCGCGGCGGCGCAAGCGGACCTGGTGAAGCTGCGCGCGTTCGTCATCGCCCGCCACATCATCGACCTGCCGCCCGACGCCGACATCACCGTCACACCGACACCCGAGTTCTTGCGCGCCACGACCGAAGCGTCGATGGACGCGCCGGGTCCGCTGGAGCGCGTCGCGACGAAGGCCTACTACAACGTCACCCCGGTCGATCCGCACGACCCGCCGGCGGTCCAGGAGCAGTATCTCGAGGCCTTCAACGACTTCGAGCGCCCGATCATCTCGGCGCATGAAGTGTATCCGGGTCATTTCGTCAACTTCACCATCGACAAGCATCTGCCGCTCACGCTGACCGAAAAATTGGTCAGCGCGACCTCGTTCGTCGAAGGCTGGGCGCACTACGACGAGCAGATGATGGTCGACGAAGGCTGGGGCAACGGCGACCCGCGCGTGCGCCTGATGCAGTTGCGCGAGGCGATCTGGCGCAACGCGCGCTACGTCGTCGGCGTGAAGATGCACACGCAAGGGATGACCGTCGCCCAAGCCGAGGCATTCTTCCGGACGCAGGCGTTCCTGGATCCCGCGAGCGCACGGGCCGAAGCCAAACGCGGAACGCAGGACGCCACCTACGGCTACTACACGCTCGGCAAACTCGAAATCCTCAAATTGCGCGACGACTACAAGAAGAAGCTGGGCAAGGAGTTCACCCTCGCCCGGTTCCACCACGATCTCTTGCAGTACGGCGACCCCGCGCTGCCGCTGTTGCGTCCGCTGCTGCTGGGGGCCGACGACGACGGCAAGGTGCTCCCGGACTGAAGGGTCCGGTTCGGCCGTCCTTCATGCGTGTTCGTCTCCCCGGGCTGGGTACGATCGGTCCATGCCACGGGGAAAAAATCGCGAGTTCGCGCCGCTGCCTTCGACGCTCGAACGCTCGCCGAAAAAAGCTCAAGACACCTACGAACAGACGCTAGAACACGCCGAAGAAGAGTACGGCGGCGACGAGGAGCGGGCGCATCGGGTAGCCTGGTCGGCGGTGAAACATTCGTTCGAACGCACGGGCGATCACTGGGAACCCAAAGAGCAGCGGGGCCCCTCGGACCCGCGCGCCGAGCAGGGCGGCCCGAACGCGTCGGGCCGTTCGTTCGGCGGCGTCGACGTCGAGGGGCAGACCAAGGAGCAGTTGATCGAAGAGGCCCGCCGCAACGGGGCGCACGTCACCTCGCACATGACCAAAGCCGAGATCGCCGACACGATCGAAAAGGCGATTCACGCAAACGACCGCAAGCGTCGCGAGCGCGAATAGGGACAGCGCGCGCGGCGTGAGGGCACGCACGACGAATCTTTGCTTGACTAGAGAAGGTACGGGTTCGTCCGTCGCTCGATGCCGATGGTGGTCGCCGGCCCATGACCGGGAACGACCACCGCCGCATCGTCATGGTCGAGCAGCTTGGTCCGAATGGACCGAACGATGTCGGCGAGCGACGTCCCGCCGAGATCCCAGCGGCCCACCGCGCCGGCAAAGAGCGTATCGCCGGTGAACAGCAGCGTCCCGCCCGGGTCTTCGAGCGCGAACGACGTCGAGCCCGGCGTGTGGCCGGGTGTGTGCAGGCAGCGCAGCGCGAGCGCGCCGGCGCGCAGGACGTCGCCGTCGACGAGGTCGCCGTCGAGCGCAACGATCTGCGGCGGGCGAACCATCCCCAGCCACAGCGCCTGCTCGCTGAGCGTCCCGTACAGCGGCAGGTCGCCGGGGTGCAGCAAAGCGTGGCCGCCGACCCGTTCGCGCAAGGGTCCGAGCGCGCCGATGTGGTCGATGTGCGCGTGCGTGTGCACCAGATAGCGCGCGCGCAATCCGTGCGCGTCCAGCCGTCGCGCGATCTCCGGCACGTCGTCGCCGCCGTCGATCACGATCGCCTCCCCGCTTGCGGGATCGCCGAGGATCGTGCAGTTGCATTGCAGCATCCCGACGGCGAACGTCTCGACGATCATGAGTCCTCACCAAGGCGCGTGTCGTCGTCACCCTGCGGCGGTCGTAGCGCGAAGTCTCGATAGGCGCGGTTGAAGTATCCCAGCGGCTCGCCGTCGCGCCAGCCGGCGTCGACGACGGTGCCGAGAAAGATCGTGTGCGTCGACGCCGTCAATTCCTCGGCCAGCGCGCAATCGACGTGCGCGAGCGTGCCGTCGAGAATCGGCGACCCGCTGCGCCCGATGCGGTATCGAACGCCGTCGAAGCGCGAGCGCGGTTCGCCCCCCGCGAAGCGCACCGCGAGCTCGCGCTGCTCGAGCGAAAGGATGTTGACGCAAAACCGCTGCGATTCCGCGATCAGCGGGTGCGCGGTCGCCTCGCGGTTGACGCAGATCAGCACGGTCGGCGGCGCGGCCGAAACGCTCGCGAAGGCGTTGACGGTGAAGCCGTGGATGCGCCCCTCGTGCTCCGTCGTGACGATCGCGACGCCGGTCGCGAAGCGGCGCATCGCGGCCAGGAAGTCATCAGTCGACGCGTGCACCGATGCCGATCCCGTCGCCGATCGGTACGATGGTCGCGTCCAAATCCGGATGGTTCAAGAATGCTTTGTTGAAGGCGCGAATCGCCTTGACGTCAGGGCTGTCGGTGCTGCGCGGCGGCTCGGCGGCCTCACCGTGCCACAGCAGATTGTCCACGACCACGATCCCGGACCGTTTGAGCATCGGAACGACCAGCTCGAGGTAGGCTTCGTACTCGGTCTTCACCGCATCGATGAAGACGATGTCGAGGTTGCGCTGCGGGAACCAGTCGAGCACCTCGAGCGCCGAATGGTTGATGATCTCGATGCGGTCTTCGACCCCGGCCCGCCGGAAGTAGCTCGAGGCGATCGCGGTCCGCTCCATGTCGGGGTCGATCGTCCAGATCCGTCCCGCGGGCGGCAACGCCATCGCCATCCAAAGCGTGGAGTAGCCGTAGGCCGTCCCCAGTTCTAGGATCCGGTTGGCCTGCATGCAGTGGACGAGGACGGAGAGGAAGCGCCCAGCCGCCCGGTCCACGATGGGAATCCCTTCGCGGAGGCCGTGCTGTTCAAGCTCAAGGAGCAACGGCGACGGCTCCCGGTGGAGCCGTGTGAGGTAAGCCAGATCGCGCACGATGGACGATGTTTGCCGCCCGTCGCAGGCGGGAACCTGCCGATACCTCGCATGCTCGTTGAAGCCCTCATCCGGAAGGCACGCGGGACGGGGGCATCATGTGCGTCGTCGAAGCATTGGCTCTTCCAGAATGACACCGTAGGAGGCTTCCGTTGGCAACGCTCGCCCAACAATCGTATGCGCCGAAGAAGTTCGATCTCGCCGGACTGCAAGGAATCTCGGACAACACCTTGCAGGTCCACTTCGGACTCTACGAGGGCTACGTCAAGAACACCAACCTGCTCAACGAGCAGATCGCCGGACTGATCGCCGAGGGCAAGGCTGCCGGCGCCAATCCGGGCTTCGCAGAACTGACCCGCCGGCTCGGCTTCGAGTACAACGGGATGGTGCTGCACGAATACTATTTCGGAAACATGACCAAGAGCGCCAGTGCGCAGCCGACGTCTGCAGTCCAAGACGCGGTCGGCGGGACGTACGGGGACTTCGAAACCTGGAAGAAGGACTTCTCGGCCGTCGGCGGCATGCGCGGCGTCGGTTGGGCGATCGCGTACTTCGATCCGAACACCGGACGTATCTCCAACCATTGGATCACGCTGCACGAAGACGGCAACGTCGCAGGCTTCGTGCCGCTGCTGGTCATGGACGTGTGGGAACACGCGTTCCTGCTCGACTACAAGCCGGCCGAGCGCCCGAAGTACATCGAGTCCTTCTTCGCCAACGTCGACTGGAACGTCGTGAACGCGCGCCTCACCGCGGCCAAGGCCGGACGCACGGTCTGATGGGCGTCTGACGTGGGGGACACGGGAGTGCTGCGGCTCTTCCCGCTCAACACCGTGCTGTTTCCCGGCGCGGTGCTCAACCTCCACGTTTTCGAAGAGCGCTATCGCACGATGATCGCCGAATGCCTCGATGCGCACGAGGCATTCGGCGTCGTCCTGATCCGGGACGGTGCGGAAGCCGGTGATCCCGACGTGATGCCGCATGAGATCGGCACCACCGCGGAGATCTCGGAGGTCACCCCGCTGCCCGCGGGACGCTACTACATCAGCACCACGGGGAAGCGGCGCTTCCGCATCGAGCGCATCGTCAGCCGCGAACCGTATCTTCTCGCCGAGGTCGAGTTCATCGACGACGAGGAGGTCGAGGACGACGACGAACGCGCCTGCGAGCTGACCCATCGAGTGCTCGGCGAGTTTCGCGAATACGTGCGCCTGCTGATCGCGTTTTCGGGCGCCGCGCACGAGGTCGACGTGCCGCACGACCCGGTCGACGCGAGCTACGTCGTCGGCGACGCATTGCAGGTCGCCGACAACCTCAAGCAGCGATTGCTGGAGCTGCGCTCGGCCGAAGCGCGCCTCGGCGCCGAACTCGGCTTCTTACGCCGCCTCTTGCCGCAGATGCGTGCGCTGCTGGAGCGCAAGAAGCAGCAGCACGACGTCGTGCGCGACGACGCCCCCGGCGGCGAGTCGCGCGCGCACCAAGAGCGCTACTTCGGCAAACACTTCTCGCAGAACTAACGTCACGCGGGGGCGGAAAGACGCTCCGCGGCGAGCACGACGTTGCGCAGGAGCGCGACGTTGGTGACCGGGCCGACGCCGCCGGGGACGGGCGTGATCCCGCCGGCGATCGCGGCGACCTCGTCGTAGGCGACGTCGCCGGCGAGCTTGCCGTCGACGAACGTCGTGCCGACGTCGATCACGGTGGCGCCCGGCGCGACCATGTCCGCGCGCACCAAGCCCGGCACGCCGGCCGCGGCGACGATCACCTCGGCGTCGCGCGTGTGGTGCGCAAGGTCGCGCGTCTCGCGGTGGACGACGGTGACCGTGGCGTTGCGCGCCATCAGCAGCAGGGAGACGGGAAGGCCGACGACGTTGGAGCGGCCGATCACGCAGCAGCGGACGCCGGTCGGCGGCCACCGGCTGCTGCGCTCCAGCAGCAGCATCACCGCGAGCGGCGTCGCCGGAACGAACTCGGTACCGCTGGCGAACGCGAGCCGGCCCAGATTGACCGGGTTGCCGCCGTCGACGTCTTTGTGCGGCGGCAGCGCTTCGGCGATGCGCCGAATCGCCAGGTGCGCGGGGAGCGGTTGTTGCAGGATCACACCGTGAACGAGCGGATCGTCGCCGAGCGCGCGCAGCCGGGCGCGCAGGTCTTCCTCGCCGACGCCGGCCTCCAGCGTCTCGACGCCGACGTCGACGCCGACTTTCGCCGCGACCCGTTCGATGCTGCGGACGTAGGCATGGCTCGCCGCGTCTTCGCCGACGATCGTGACGACCAGCCGCGGAACGACCCCGCGCTCGCGCAAGCTCGCGGCCCGCGCCGCGACTTCGCCGCGCAATTCGGCCGCGAGCGCGCGTCCGTCCAATATGTCAGCCGGCATCGACCGGCCCGTTCGTTCGGGTAGGGCACGAGCCCTGGAACGCGTGCGCTGGACCGTGACGCTCGGCACCGCCTTCGACGAACCCGCGTTCGAGCGGGCATTGGCGGGCTTTCGGCGGCTTTACAACGTCGCGCCCGAACGGGTCCTGTGTGCGCCCGACGTGCTCGGACGTTTCGCCGCGCTGATGGAACGCTCGTCCGACGATGCGCTCCGCCGCGACATGCGCTACGACGGCTTGCCGGTCGTCTCGGCGATCCTCGCGCCGGGAACGATCGTCTTCGAAGGCGAGGTCGACGAAGAGCGGATGGGAGACTGGTAGCGCGTCAGACGCGATGCATGCGAACGATCCGGATCGGCGGCGCGAGCACCTCGCCGTTCGCCGGCGCGGTGTGGATCTTCGCGACCACGTCGCCGCCGCGGACGACTTTCGCGAACACCGCGTACCCTTGGTGATCGGCGAACTGATCGCCGTCGAGCCAGCGATCGTCGGCGGCGTTGATGAAGAACTCCGCCGTGGCGGAATTCGGCTCGCTGGTGCGCGCCATCGCGAGCGTCCCTGCCGTGTTGTGCAAGCCTGTCGTGCGCGTGCTCTCCACCGGAATCGGAGCGAACGGCTTCGCGGCGGGCGTTTGCTCCAGCCCGCCTTGGACCACTTGAATGCGCGGCATCGGCTGACCGAACACCGGCCGCACCGTGCGATAGAACGACGACCCGTCGTACTTGTGCGCGTCGACGTAGCGCAGGAAGTTGGCGCTGGTCAGCGGCGCCTTCGCCGTCTCCACGCGCACGACGATCGTCCCGGCGCTGGTCTCGATCGCGACGTCGACGGGTTTGGGGGCGCGCGGCGCCGCCCCGAGCAGCGTGAGCGCGGCCGCGACCGCAAGCAACGAACGGTAGTGCATCGGCGCGTCCTTCGACACGTCAAGCCAAGAATGCTCGCAGGGCGGCACCGAGTTCCTCGGGCTGCTCGATGATGCCCAAGTGTCCGCTGCGTTCCAGCACGAGCGTCTGCGCGCGCGGGTACACGCGCACGACCTCGCGCAGCGCCGCGACGCGGATGAACCGATCGTGCGCGCCCCACGCGCAGAAGACCGGTCCGGCGTAGCGAGCGAAGCCGGCGGCCACGTCGCGCCGGTTGGCGAACGCGGCGATCGCGCCGGCGTACACCGCGGCGAACGCGCGGCGCACGCGAACGTCCTGCGAGAGTTCGAAGGTGCGTTCGATCGTCGCCGGATCGAGCGCCTTGGGATCGACGACGCTGCGCCGCAGCATGCCGGTCACGAACCGGCGCGACGGGCGCCGGGTGAACGCCCAGCGAGCCCAGCCGCCGGCCAGCGCATACACGAGATAGCGCGCCGGATGCGCGAAGCCGGCCGGCGCGAGCAAGCCGAGCCGCCGAACGCGTTCGGGATGAGCGCCGGCGTACTCCGCGGCGATGCAGCCGCCGAGCGAATGACCGACCAGCGCGAATCGGTCCAGACCGCGTTGCAGGACGGCGGCCTCGAGCGTCGCGGTGAAAAACGGCAGATCGTACCGCGCGTCGGGCTTTTCGCTCGCCCCGAAGCCGGGCAAGTCGAACGCGACGTAGCGGCAGGATGGGTCGAGCTGCGGGACGAGCCTGCTCCACGCTCCCTCGCTCCAGTGCCCCAAGCCGTGCAAGAGGACGACTGCGGCAGCGTCGGGCGAAGTGCTGCCGGCCTCGAACGCGGCGAGCTGCACGCCCGCGGCGCGCACCGTCGTCGCTCGCCATGCGGGCGGAGCGGTCCGTTTCACCCCGAAGGGACTTCGCGTGCGGAGGTCTCTCGTCATCGCGCTGGTCGTGCTCCTTGGGGGCTGCTATTCGGCGCCCGACCCGAAGGCTGCCGGCAGCGGCGGGCCGAGCACGCTCGCCGGCGCACCGGCCCAATCGTTCGATCTGCGCCGCACCGACGGACGCGTCGATTCGCTCGCGGCGCATCGCGGGCAGGTCGTGCTGATGAATTTGTGGGCCACGTGGTGTCCCCCGTGTCGTGAGGAGATGCCGGCGCTCGAAGGATTCGCGCGCGCCTACGCGGGGCGCGTGGTCGTGCTCAGCGTCGACCAAGGTGAGGCGGCGTCGGTGGCGGCGGCGTTCGCGCGCGAGCGCGGCGTGACGTTTCCGATCCTCGTCGATGAGAACCAGCAATACGGCCGCACGTACCAGGGCGTCGGCTTGCCCACGACGGTGATCGTCGGACGCGACGGCCACGTCGTGCGCGGCATCGACGGCGCGATGACCTTGGAGCAGATGCGCGCCGCGGTCGCACCCGCGCTCGCGCCGCCCGGGCCGCGCGCGGTCTCGCGGTGAACTCGCGCATCGCGGCGCTGGTCGTCGGGGCGATCGCGATCGGGCTCGTGCTCGCGCAAGATCTCGCGCCGCGCACGCCGCTGTACCACACCTGGCAGTACGCGCTCTCGCTCGCGATCGCGCTCGCCGTGCTCCTCGCGTACGCCAACGGCGTTCGCCGCGGTGACGACGGCGTCGTGGGGAAGCGGCTGCTCGTCGCAGTGGCGGGCGCAGCCGTGGTGATCTGCGGCGGACTCGCGGCCGGCTTGCTCGGCCCGGACACCGCAAGCGTGGTCGGCACCCCGGGAACGGTCGTACCGATCCCGGCGCTCGGCGCGGCGGCGTTCTTCGCGCCCGCCGATGCTGCGGCCGTCGCTCGCGGCGATGCGATCGTCACGCTGCGCCGGCGCGAGGGTGCCGCACTCGAGGTCGGTGCGCGCGGACGTCCGCTCGGCGAATCATTGCTGTACCTCGACCCGCGACCGGCCGCCTACATCGAGGCGTGGGACGAGCACGGCGCGCACCTTACCGTCACGCAGCCGACGAGCGCGTCGTTCTTGTCTCCGGTGCTGGCGTTCCGTCAGCAGCAGCGCATCGGCGAGTTCGACGTGCCGTACGACACGTTCGCGACGCCCTCGCTGCACCGCGTCTTCCGCGCGCTGTACTTCACGCCGCGCGACTTGGCCGCGTTTCCGCGTGCCGTCGAGGACAAGACGCACCCCGCCGTGATCCTCTACGCCGCCGACGACCGCGGCGCGCAGCTCGGCATCACGTTCGCGCCGTCGGGCAAAGACGTCACGATCGCCGGCGTGCGCGTGCGCGCGACGCTCGGGACGTACCCCGCGCTTGCGATCGCCGCCGCGCCGCCGGCGTGGGCGCTCGTGACCGGCATCGCGCTCTTCGTCGCCGGGATCGGCTGGAGCGCGAGCCGGCGCACCGCACGCGGCACGCCGCGAGAACCGCAGGCTCAAGGAGTCTGAGTGCCGGGAACGGTCGCCGTGCAGTCGTGCACGACGGCCGAGCCCGCGACCGTCAGCGGCGGGTTCGCCAGCGTGCCGACCGCGTACAGCGCGTGCAGCGCGATCGGCGGCGCGAGCGCGCGCGGGACGCTCGCGCTCAAACGGCGCGTGTCGCGGAAATCGAGCGCGCGCGCGAACGTGATCGTCGCGCGATCGCCGTAGCGATCGGAGAGCGTCGCGCGCAGCGCGGCACCCGCGCCGTCGGCGTCGATCGCGCACGACAGCGCGGTCACGTCGCCGAGTGGCAGGTCTCCGGTCGCGACCGCGTATGCCGCGCGTACGCCGCTGGTGAAATCGTAGTTGAGGGTCAGACGGCCGGCATCGACGGCGACGGCGCCGCTCCCGTTCGCCGGCACGGTCGCGAGCTTCCATGCCGCTTCGTGCGCCGCGTCGAAGAGTGCGAGCGAAACGTCGTGGTGGCCGACCGGTATCGTCGCGCTCACGACGGCACCGCCGGCCGCGGCGGTGACGACCGCGTCGCGGTCGCCCGCGCTCAGCCGCCCGCGTTCGTCGATCGTCGCGCCGGTCGCACTCCAATGCGCGGTTCCGCCGACCGCGACCGGACGATCGCGTCCGTCGAAGGCCTCGAGGGTCAGCGCAACGCTGCCGTGCGGTTCCGCTTCGGCGCGGGGCGGTCCGATCGCCAAGCGCGCGACGCGCCCGACGATCTCCAGCGGCACGTCGGTCGAGGTTCCCCCGCGAGCGACGTGCAGCAGATACGTTCCGCTGCGCGACCCCACGTGCAGAACGTCGTCGGCGCCGATCGAGGCCACGTCCGGTGCGGCGTCGACGTGCCACGGACCGGCCGCGTCGCCGAGGCCGTGGCCGTTCACATCGACCATCCGCGAGCGGAGCGGCAGATGCGCGCCGGCGAGCGCCACTACCCGTTCCGGCCGAACGACCAGTCGCGACGGTGGCCCGACCGGAGCGTCGCTGTACACGAAGAGTCCGTCGGCGACGGCGCGTTCGATTCCGTCCGAGGGCTCGTTGACGACGCTCGGCGCCGCGTCGCCGAGGACGCGCGCGACGAGCGTCGCCGAACCGCCGCTGTCGAACAGCATCGCGTCGGTCGCGCCGAGCGCCTGCAGCAGCGCGATCAGCTCGGCGCGACTCACGCCGATCGACGTCGCCGGATGCCGCCCGTCGACGACGATCAGGCCGACCGTTCCGTCGGGAAAGCGCGCGACGGCCGCGGCCGGGATGCGGCGATCCCGCTCCGCGTAATTGGGAGAACCGGGATCGTCGACCGGGACGCCGTCGCGCAGCAGCATCGGCCCGCCGCCGATCGCGATCGCGACTGAAGCCAGCGGCGGATCGGTGTCGTACGACAGCGTCACGACGTCGCCGACGTCGGGGAGCGCGCCGAACGGTTGCGCGGAGGGACCATATGCGAGACGTAGCGCGGGACCGCCGGGAAACGGGCCGCCCTGCGTGACCGACGTGACGCGATAGCGCGGCGCGCTCGCGCTTGCGGAAGCGAACGGCGCAAGCTCCAGTACCGAGGTGGCCGGCGCCGGCGGCGGCACGCCGAACGCGCGCGTGAGCACCGTCGCTCCGGCTTCGGGCGGCCATCTGTTGACAGCCGTCAAGGGCACGCGCACCGCGCCGAAGTCGACCGATCCGGCGAACCGGTAGGGCTCGAAACGGATCCGGCGGTCCGTCGTCACCGTGAGCGCAGGGCGCGCGCTCGGCGAGCGATCGAGCGTGCCGTCGCGCACCAGAACGCCGACCGGCGCACCGCTGGCGTTGATGTCGAAGTAGTCGCCGTTGATCCCGGCGACTGCGCCGGTGCGGTGCGCCATCGACGAGACGGGTTCGTCTTTGGAGACGATCGTGTCGTGCGCGAGGACGGCGCCGAGTCGGACCGAGGGCTCCTTGAGGTCGGCCGTCACCAGCGAGACGACGAGCGGGCCGGCCGACGTGATCAGGCGATAGATCGCGCGGCTGACGCCCGGTGCGACGCTCTCGCGCTCGACGCTCGCGCCGGTGACCAGCGGGAACGGTGCAAGCGGCGCGAGCGCAGGTGCGGCGTCCGGGATTGCCGCCCCGGCTGGGCAAGCGAGCGCTGCGGCGAATGCCAGCGCGCACAGCCTTCGATACATGTGACGCATGCGGCTAGCTTTGGTCTGCGCTCGATGAGGATGCCGTGTGGTAGAGTTCACCGGTGCGTCTCCTCGCCGTCGCTGTGCTTGTCGTGGTCGTCGCGTCGTTTGGCGCGGCCACGCCGCTGCGCGCGCAGGACGAGACCTCGATGCTGCTTGCCAAGCTCGCCGCTGCGGACCCCGGCTTGCAAACGTATCGCGCCGACGTCGCGTTCGACGTCGGGCTGAGGACCTTCCCGTTCTTGCGCAAGACCGTGCACGGGAACGCGTACTTCAAGCGCCCGGCGCGCATGGAGGTCGTGTTCACCGATCTGCCGTCGTACGCGCGCGGCTTCAGCAACCTCTACGTGGGTCTCGGGACGCCGAGCGACTGGGAGAAGAAGTTCGTCATCGGCTCGGCGCAGGAGCGCATCGACGGCCGCGCGGTCACGTATCTCGTGCTCACGCCGCGCAACGCGGACCATCGTCTGCGCGAGGTCGACGTCTACGTCGATCCGGCCTCGGCGCTGCCGGGCCGTATCGTGTGGCGCTACGGCAACGGGCGCATCGAACTGCGTCAGCGTTTCGCGCAGGTGGAAGGCCACGATCTGGTCGTCGCACAGGACACCGACATCCGCCTGCCGCCCCTGCATGCATTCGTCAACTCGCGCATCTCGAACTATGCGCTCAACGTCGACGTGCAGGACTCGGTGTTCACGAAGAAACCGGAACCCTCGACGCCCTAGCAGGTTGCTGCTAACGCAACAGCCCGTAGGCGAAGATCAGCAGGCCGAGGCCCGATGCGGCGCCGGCGACGATGGGAAGCAAACGCGATCCGACCAGCGCCGTGATCGAAACGAGCACGATCGACACTTCGAACAAGGTGGTCGCGACCTCGATCGTCTCGTGCTGCGCGAGCAGGTGTTCCGAACGCGCGTTGTCGCGTTCCGCTTCGCGCTCGAACCGCGCGGCCTTCTCGAGGAGGGGCGCCCCTTTGGCCGACTCGCGTTTGGCGTTCGCCTTCAGCCGCCGGAGGTTTCCGCCCGGACCGACGCCCGCATCGATGGCGGATTGCGAGACGTAGAACTTGAGCCGGCCGGCCTGGAACTCGTTGTACGTGTCCGAGGTGCGGGTGATGGCGACGATCGAGTCGTTCTTGGCGATCAGCGCGCCGGTCGAGCGCAAGTTCGACAAGTACCCGCTGAGCGCCGCGAGGACGGCCAGCGCCGCCGCAGCGACCGGCACCCAGCGCGGTCCTTCGGACCCGTGGGCGTGACGCTCGCGCGCCTCTTCGAACGCGTTCGCCGGCGTCGTCATCGGCGCGCGCCCGAGGTGAGTTCTGCAATCCGCACGAGGGCTTCTCGTACGTCGGTCTGCGGCGCAACCCTCCACACGTCGGTGCGTTTGCGATCGAACGCGAACGCGGTCAATTCGAACTCCCCGAACGTTCCGCACACGAGCGTACCGTCGGGATCGGCCGCGAAGGCGCGGCGCCGCGGTGTGTCGAGGACGGCCACGTAGCAGCGCAGCTCGGCAGCGCGCGTGCGCGCGTACCGTACCGCCCAGCCGCCGTCGATCGACGTGTTCCAGACGAACAGCCTCACGCCGGCGAGCCGCGGCGCGACGAGGGCGCGCGGATCGAGCATCGCTTCGTCGTCGACCAGCGCGACGTCGTCGCTGGCCGGATGCGAATGCGGATCGATCGTGAAATCGGCGTCGGCGACCGAGGCCAGCTCGTGAAGTGCCGGATCGGCATGCGCGGCCAGCCCGATGCGGGCGGCATCGGGAAGCCGGTCGCCGGAGAGCCGCAGGACGCCGGATGGTTCCGCGCGGAGCCGCACGATCGGGGGTCCCAGCGCGATCGTTCCGTGCAGCGTCATCTCTTCGTCCTGCGGAGCGATGGCGACGATCGTGCCGTCGGCGGCGACGATCTGACTCTTGCCGCAATACGCCACGCTGCGCGCTTCGACGCCGATCTTGTTGGCGGCGACGAGCGGAACGCCGTTCTCGCGCGCCCGCACGGGGATCATCAGATCCGCTTGCACGTTCTCCAGCACAAGCGGATCGCGCCCGCTGCTGACCCACGCGGTAGGGACGACGAGCACCTCGGCGCCGCGCTCCACGAGCGTGCTGGCGATCGTGGGGATGCGCCCGTCGGCGCAAATGAACACGCCGAGTTTTCCCAGCGGTGTGTCGATCGGCTCGAGCGACGCACCGGTGCTGAACCAGCGGCGGTCGAAGTGCCACAGGAAGCACTTGTCGGCGAAGCCGGCGATGCCGCCGCGCGTGACGACGTACGCGCTGTTTGCAGTGCCGCCTTCGTGCGCCCGCGCGGCACCGTACACGATCGTCGCGCCGCTGCGGGATGCGACGCCGATCACGTCGCGCGCAGCGTCCTCGAGTTGTTGCGGGTCGACGGGGTCCGAGCCGATAACGTAAGCGGGAACGGTCCCTTCGGGGACAACGATCAACCGCGCGCCCGCGTCGGCGGCAGCGGCGATCCGCACGAGCAGTGACGGCCAGCGTTCCGGGAACGCGGCACGGTCGTGCGCCCGCGGCTGCACGGCTGCGACGGGTGTCGGGCGAGCACTCAAGGAAATACACTCTCAATTACGATGAGGGACGTCGCTTGAAACGACTGATCGCCTGTGTTTCGCTCGTGGCGGCCACCGCAACTGCGGCCGCATCGGCGAGAGCGCCGGCCTCCCCACCCAAGCCGCACGCCGCGGCCAAACCGGTCGCCCACGCCAAAGCCCCGAAATGTAAGGTCGCGCCGGCCGACGAGTATTTCGGCAAGCTGAAGATGAGCATCCTCGGCATCCGCAACGTCATCAAGGACCAGGGTCTCAAGATCGACGTGTATCCGGAGAAGGCCGATTCGACGCTGAATTCCATCGCGCTGGCGGAAGACGCCGTGCACGACTGGCAGCACAAATATCCGTGCGACAGCTGGCTCCCTGGGACGATCTACGCCATCGAACACTTCTACGGCAAGATCCATACCAGCGCCGGGGTTAAGCACGTCCACGCCGCGTTCGCGTGGCTGCGCCACGACTACCCCAAGAGCCGCCTCGTGGTGGTGGCGCTCAAGGAAGACGGCGCAGCCGCGCTGCCGAGCCCGGGTCCGCCGGTCGCCACCGACGGTTCGCCCTCACCCGTGCCGTCGGGCTCGCCGTCGGCCAGCAACTGATCCGGCGCACGAAGAAACCCCCGGCGTAGCCGGGACTTCCGATTCGGTCCGCTCCGTGCTAGAACTTGATGCCCAGACCAGCGTACCCGGCATTGTGCGAGGCATCGGACGGCGCGAGGTTCTTGCCGCGGATGGTGTCGCCGAGGAACCCGGCGTCGAGGAACAGCCCCGAGTCGCCGAGTTTGAGCGTTCCCCCGACCTGATACTTCAGGAAACGCTGCTGGAACTCGTCGGTCGTACCGACGAGTGCGGGCGGCGCGCCTGGCGGAAAAGTGAAGTTGCCCGAGATGCTCGGGTAATACCACACGCTGCCGTACGGCGAGAGGCGCTGATCGAGGTCGGGAAGTTTCTCGGCGCCGAAACCCACGCCAATCTGTTTCGGATAGCCGTAGTTTTCCTCACGATGGAGGTAGCCGACGCCGATGTAGATTCGCGGTTCGGCGATCTTCAGCCCCAATCGCGCGTCGAAGTCGGTGTCGTGCGCCTGGAATGAGTCGACCGGAGTCTGGCCGTACGCGCCGATCACCGTTACACAACCCTCGTTGCCGGCGGCGATGAACGGTCCCTTACCGCTCGGATTCGGGCACGGGTTCGGCCCGAGCAAGACCGGAGCGGTGATTCCGCTGTTGTGCGGATAGTTGTACCAGCGATAGTCGCCCGCGAGCATCCACGGCAATCCGAACGCCGGAAACTCGACGGCACCGCGAGCGGCGAACGATCCGACGCCGTAGTTGCCGGGCGAGAATTCGTTGTAGACCCGCGGCGAGAACACGTAGTCGCCGACGACGTAGTGCTCGTAGGGATTCTTCGCGACCGGGGTTGGGGTCGGCCTCGGGGTTGGTTTGAGGCTCGGCGGGGCCGTGACGATCGGCGCCGGCGTCGCGATTGGCGGCGCGGGCGTCGTAACGATCGCCGGGACGTAGCGGACGACGACGATGCGACGATCGGGAACCCACTGCACGTAGGCGCCCATGCCCTCGGAGACCACGCGAATGGGCACGACGACCGCGCCCTTGTAGATCTCCGGAGGAACGTCGAGCGGACGGCTCTCGCCGTTGATGACCACTTCCCGCTGACCGACGGTCACTTTGAGGTCGGAACCCGGCTTCGAGACGTCGACCGTCTTGGAAGCCGAATCGTACGAAACCGTGGCGCCCATCTGCTCGAACATCGAGCGGAGCGGGATGAGGATAGTGTTGCCGCGCACCAGCGCCGCGAGGACGCGGTTCGCTTTGAGGCGATCCGGCTTCGCGTAGACGTGATGGTCGTTGTAGAGGATCGGAACCTCGCCGGACGGCGGCGTACCGAAGTCGGGCGCCGGCATGGAGGTTTGCGCCGACGCAAGCGTCGTTGCGAGGCCGACCGTGGCCAGCAGGGCGGCGAGGCGAAGAGCGACGGGTTTCAGGGAGGGTCCTCCTTGTCGGCGATTTGGGTGGTCCCTTGGGGAGCACGGGCACGGTTATCTCTCAATGCAAAACGAAAAAGCCCCCGGCGTGAGCCGGGGGCTTTTTGCAGTGCGCCGCGCGTCTAGAACTTGATGCCCAGACCCACGTAGCCGCCGGCATGCGACGCATCGGACGGCGAGAGGTTCTTGCCGCGGATGGTGTCGCCCAGGAACCCGGCGTCGAGGAACAGCCCCGAGCCGCCGAGGTTGAAGGTGCCGCCGATTTGGTACTTCAGGAAGCGCTGCTGGAACTTGTCGGTGGTGCCGACGAGCGAGGGCGGCGCGCCCAGCGGGAAGGTGAAGTCCCCCGAGATGCTCGGGTAGTACCAGACGCTGCCGTAGACGGAGATCGGCTGATCGAGGTCGGGGAGCTTCTCGGCGCCGAAGCCGAAGCCGTTCTGCTTCGGATAGCCGTAGTTTTCTTCGCGATGGAGGTAGCCGACGCCGATGTAGATGCGCGGTTCGGCGATCTTGAGGCCGAGGCGCCCGTCGAAGTCGGTGTCACGCGCCGTGAACGACGGCACGTTGGTCTGACCATAGGCTCCGATGACGGTCACGCAGCCTGGACCGGTCGCGCCGTTGCCGGTGCAAGCCGGAGCGGTGAGGCCGGGTGTTCCGGTGACTTGCGCCGAGGTGAAGCCGTTGTTGTGCGGATAGCTGTACGAGCGATAGTCGCCCTCGAGCATCCAGGGGAGACCGAACGCCGGGAACTCGACGGCGCCGCGAGCAGCGTACGAGCCGCCCTTACCGGTGTTGCCGGGCGAGAACTCGTTGTACACCTTCGGGCTGAAGATGTAGTCGCCGACGATGAAGTGCTCGTAGGGATTCTTCGCGACCGGGGTCGGCGTCGGGGTCGGTTTGAGGGTCGGGGGGGCGGTGACGATCGGCGTCGGCGTCGCGACCGGCGTCGGTGCGGGCGTCGGAACGACCGCCGCGACGTAGCGGACGACGACGATGCGACGATCGGGGACCCACTGAACGTAGGCGCCCATGCCTTCGGAGACTACGCGTACGGGCACGACGACCGCGCCCTTGTAGATCTCCGGAGGAACGTCGAGCGGACGGCTCTCGCCGTTGATGACCACTTCCGGACGGCCGACGGTCACTTTGACGTCAGAGCCGGGCTTCGAGACGTCGACCGTCTTTGAAGCCGGATCGTACGAGACCGTGGCGCCCATCTGCTCGAACATCGAGCGCAGCGGGATGAGGATGGTGTTGCCGCGCACCAGCGCCGCGAGGACGCGGTTCGCTTTGAGGCGGTCCGGCTTCGCGTAGACGTGATGGTCGTTGTAAAGGATCGGAACTTCGCCGGAAGGCGGCGTGCCGAAATCGGCGGGCGGCGAGCCGGCCTGCGCAATTTGCGCCGGAACCTTGACCGGTGAGGATTGCTGGGCCGAGGCGACGGTGGTTGCGATGCCGATCGTCACCAGAACGGCCGAGAGGCGGAGTGCATAGCGTTTCAGGTGAGGACCCTCCCTTTCTGCGATTGGTCGCTCCCTTTGGGGAGGGGGCGCACGGTCACCTCTCTTGAGCAAGAAAAAAAGCTCCCGGCGCGAGCCGGGAGCTTTCTCCGTTGTTCGTTCCCTAGGCACGCCCGTGGTGGGCCTGCCGAAAGACTAGAACTTGAGTCCGAGACCGACGTACCCGCCGGCGTGCGACGCATCGGACGGCGAGAGGTTCTTGCCGCGGATGGTGTCGCCCAGGAACCCGGCGTCGAGGAACAGCCCCGAGCCGCCGAGGTTGAAGGTGCCGCCGATTTGGTACTTCAGGAAGCGCTGCTGGAACTTGTCGGTGGTGCCGACGAGCGAGGGCGGCGCGCCCAGCGGGAAGGTGAAGTCCCCCGAGATGCTCGGGTAGTACCAGACGCTGCCGTAGACGGAGATCGGCTGATCGAGGTCGGGGAGCTTCTCGGCGCCGAAGCCGAAGCCGTTCTGCTTCGGATAGCCGTAGTTTTCTTCGCGATGGAGGTAGCCGACGCCGATGTAGATGCGCGGTTCGGCGATCTTGAGGCCGAGGCGCCCGTCGAAGTCGGTGTCACGCGCCGTGAACGACGGCACGTTGGTCTGACCATAGGCTCCGATGACGGTCACGCAGCCTGGACCGGTCGCGCCGTTGCCGGTGCAAGCCGGAGCGGTGAGGCCGGGTGTTCCGGTGACTTGCGCCGAGGTGAAGCCGTTGTTGTGCGGATAGCTGTACGAGCGATAGTCGCCCTCGAGCATCCAGGGGAGACCGAACGCCGGGAACTCGACGGCGCCGCGAGCAGCGTACGAGCCGCCCTTACCGGTGTTGCCGGGCGAGAACTCGTTGTACACCTTCGGGCTGAAGATGTAGTCGCCGACGATGAAGTGCTCGTAGGGATTCTTCGCGACCGGGGTCGGCGTCGGGGTCGGTTTGAGGGTCGGGGGGGCGGTGACGATCGGCGTCGGCGTCGCGACCGGCGTCGGTGCGGGCGTCGGAACGACCGCCGCGACGTAGCGGACGACGACGATGCGACGATCGGGGACCCACTGAACGTAGGCGCCCATGCCTTCGGAGACTACGCGTACGGGCACGACGACCGCGCCCTTGTAGATCTCCGGAGGAACGTCGAGCGGACGGCTCTCGCCGTTGATGACCACTTCCGGACGGCCGACGGTCACTTTGACGTCAGAGCCGGGCTTCGAGACGTCGACCGTCTTTGAAGCCGGATCGTACGAGACCGTGGCGCCCATCTGCTCGAACATCGAGCGCAGCGGGATGAGGATGGTGTTGCCGCGCACCAGCGCAGCGAGGACGCGGTTCGCCTTCAGGCGATCCGGCTTCGAATAGACATGCCGGTCGTTGAAGAGGATCGGGACCTCGCCGGAAGGCGGCGTGCCGAAGTCAGCGGGCGGCATGGCCGGCCCGGCTTGCGCAATCTGCGTCGGGGCGAAGGTTCCAATGTTGCCTTTCGCCTGCGCCGAATTTGCGGCCGAGACCGACGTAGTACCGATTCCGACCGCGACAAGCGCGGCTAGAAGCCCGGTGCTCAGTCGTTTCACGTAATACTCCCTAGCTAAGGTGTTGTGGAAGAGAAGGGCGTTGGCGCCGGCGTGGCCGGCCCGCGAACGGGAGCGGAGCGAGATACTCGCTTGCTCAGCCGTAACGGACCTACCCACCTCGCGGTGCCGTCAATCACGGAGGCGAGGCCTCCGGCCCCACTTCTTGTGACTCCAACGCCGGTCGATTGCCCGAGGTTCCGCTCGAGCGCGACCAAACGCTGGACCAGTCGCGTAACGCGACCTTTACACTCCGTGGTTCCACGACCCGTGTGTCCTGGCTCACGGCAGGTAAAGAAGCCGAGCGAGCTCAGCCCGGCGAGCTCAGCCCAGTTTTTCGTTGAGGCGCTCGCGAAAGGTCGCTCGCGAGGTGACGTACCGCTCGTGGGTCCCTTCGGCGATCTTCTCGCGCTCGTCGAAGGCCGTGAAGGCGAACTCTACCCGGCGGCCGTCGACCTTCAGGATCTCGACCTCGGTTCGGACGATCAGTCCGACGGGGGTGGCCGAGAGGTGGGTCAGGTCGACGTGGGTGCCCAGGCTCACCTCGTCCTCGGAGAGCATCGGGGCGATACATTGCATCGCCGCCTCCTCCACGAGCTGAAGGAGCATCGGCGTGGAGAGGACGTCAACCCCCCGGTTGCCGGCTTTTTCCGCCGTCATCCACTCCTCGACCCGGGTCTGGCTCTGATAGGTCCTCCCCACTTCGATCTTCCCGCGCATCCCGGGGGACCTTACGACTGGCAACCGGGCGAATCATTTTCACGTTCCAGCCGGTAGTACCGACGGACGGTAACGTCGTATAGCGCGTTTCCGAGCCCGTTCGAAGTATTTATGAAGTATAAGGAGCACCATGAAACCGAGTCAGCGCGTGTGGCTGGCCGCGGCGCTTGCCGTCGCGGTCCTCGCCGGTTGCGGTAAGGGCGGAGCCCCGCAGCGAGCCGAAATGCCGCTCGCGGTCGACGTCGCGCAGGCGCACCGCGGGGATATCGCGACCTATGTGACGCTGGACGGCCAGATCGCACCGCTTCAGGAATCGACGCTCAGTTCGCCGCAATCCGGCAACGTCGTCGCGGTGTACGTCAACGAAGGTCAGCACGTCGCCGCGGGGCAGACGATCGCCAAGCTCGACGACTCGACGCTGCGCGCGACGCTCTCGCAGGAGCAGGCGATCGTGCAGCAGCAGTCGGCCTCGCTCGGCTCGTCGAACCTGCAGGTACCGGTCACCGCGGCGCAAGCTTCGAACACCGTGGTCACCGCGCAGCAGCAACTCGCCTCGGCGCGCAACAACGTCGCGACCGCGCAAGCCGCATTTCGGAGTGCGAAGTCAACCTACGACGCCGACCAGAAGCTCGTCGCCCAAGGCTACGTCGCGCAAACGGCGTTCGAACAGGCGCGCTCGCAGTACGTGCAGGCCGAACAGGCGCTGAACAACGCTCGCGAATCGCTGCGCCAAACCGAAACCGCATTGCAATACGCTCGCACGCAAGGCGGCAACGCCGTGCCGATCCAGCGGCAGCAGGTCGAGGTCAATCGCGGTCAATTGGCCGCCGCGCAGGCGCAAGTGCGAATGCTCCAGACGCAGATCGCGCAGACCAGCATTCTCGCGCCCTACGACGGCGTCGTCACGCAGCGTCTGCTCGATCCCGGCGCGTTCGCCTCGCCGAATCAGCCGGTGGCACGCGTTTCGCAAGTCGCCGCCGTCTACGTGAACGTCAACGTCCCCGATGACGATCTCGCGTACGTGCACGCGGGAACGCCGATCACCTTCACCAGCTCGAGCCTGCCCAACCGCACGTTCAAGGCCGCGGTGATGGACGTCAACGCGACGCCGACGTCCGGCACGCTGTCGTACCGGGCACGCGTGCGCGTGCCGAATCAGGGCGACGCGCTGCGCGGCGGCATGCTGGTCAGCGTCGTCGTGCGCAAGGAGTTCCATCCGGGCGCGATCGTGGTGCCGCGCACCGCGGTGTTCCAGAGCGATACCGGCGCGAGCGTCTATACGGTCGCGGCAGCGCCGGCGCCGCCCGGCGGAGCTCCGGCGGGCGGTGCCCCGCCCGCGGGCGGCGGCGCGGCGAAGGGTGCGGGCGGCGGGCCCGGCGGTCCGGCACCCAAGATCATGAAGGCGGTCCAAGTGCCGGTCACCATCGGCCTGCAGACCGATACCGACGCGGAGATTCGGAGCCCGAAGATCGGCGCGGGGACCACCGTGATCACCACGCGTCCCGACGCGCTGCGCCCCGACAGCCTGGTCGCCATCACACCGCCGGCCGGCGGCGCGCGCGGAGCGCAGTAGATGCATCGACCCGCGATCCTGCGCACGCTGCTGGGGGGCGTGCTGAGCGCGCTTGCCCTCGCCACTCAATCGGCGTTCGCGCAGACTCCGGCCGCCATCCCTACGATGGCTCCGGCCGCGACGCCGGTTCCGCTCGCGACGCCGCGTCCGCTCGCGACGCCGTTTCCGTTCGCGACGCCGATTCCGGCCCCGGGCAGCTCGGCATCCCCCGCCGCCGTCCCGATATCCGGCGGCAGCGGCGTGATCGATGCATCGAAGATACCGACGCTTTTGCCGGCCGACCAGACGTCACCGCTGCCGTACCCCGCGTACGGAACGCCCGCGCCGGCGTCTGCGCCGCGCGTCGTCCCCGGCGTCCCGCAAATCATCACCCTCCAGCAGGCGATCCTGATCGGTTACGCACGCTCGCCGCTGTTGGCGGCGGCGCGCGCCCAGGTCGAGATCGCGACCGCCCCGGTCTCGCTGGCACAGAGCGCGCTGTTCCCGGCACTCACCGGCACCGCGTCGACGACGCACACGCATCGCGAACCCTCCGGCACAACGAACGTCACGTCGACTACCGGCATCATCGGCAATGTCACCAGTCCGAACGTCACGAGCAACAGCCTCAGCGCGAGCCTCACCCAGCTGATCTTCGACGGCGGCCGGGTCGCCGCAGAGATTCGCGCCGCGCGCGCGACGCAGTCGGCGTCGATCGCGACCTATCAGCGTGAGCTGCAGACGATCGCGTTCAACGTCGCGACCGCATACTACAACGCGCTCTCCGCGCAGCGTCTGACCCAGGTCTCGCTGACCACCGTGCAGCTCGACCAAGTTCAGGAAAATCTCGTCGCGGCGCAGATTCGCACCGGCACCGCCGCGCGCTCCGAACTCGCGACCGCGCAGCTGCCGACCGCGCAAGCGCGCGTCGCCGTTATCCGCGCGCAAGCCGCCGAACGCGTCGCGCTGGCGACGTTCGCCAACACGCTCGGCCTCGATGCCGACACGTCAGTGAAGCCCAAGGACGACGTTCCCGCGCTGAACGCCGTGTCCGGCACACTGGTCGTCACCCCGGCGTTCGCGACGCCTGGGTACGATCAGGCGCTGACCCGCGCTGTCGCGCTGCGCCCGGATCTCGCCGCCGCCCAGCAGAACGTCGCCTCGTTCCAGCAGAACCTGAAGTTTGCGCGCTTGGGGAACTTCCCCAGCATCAACGCGACGGGTTCGTACGCCACGACCTCGACCGGTGTCGGCGGCAGCGATTATCGCAACGCAGGCTCGCTCGGAGTAGCGTTGACGGTGCCGATCTACGACCGCGGCGTGACGCGTTCGCAGACGGCGCAGGCCCAAGGACAGCTCGACAACGCGATCGCGCTGCTTCAGAACACGCAGTCGGGGCTGCAGCTCAACGTGCGCACCGCGCTGGTCAACCTGATCTCCGCCTACGCCGCGCTCGGGCAAACGAGCGCCGAACTCGCCACGGCGCAAGAAGTGCTGCGCGCGACCGAAGCGCAATACCGGGCCGGCGTGACGACGCTTCCGTTGCTCCTCAACGCGCAGACCGGGATCACGACGGCCCTCACCGACGAAGTCAACGCGGCCTACACGATCCGCCTGGCGGAGCAAGCGTTGCTCTACGCGGAGGGCGCGAACGCCGCCGGGTGAAGTCCCCGTTGGCATGAATCCGACGAAACCGGTCTGGATCGACGATCCGACCAACGCGGCGATCCTCGCGGTGAGCGAGGATCGCCTCACGGGCTTCCAGCTCGACCCCTTCGGGGCGATCGCCGAGCGGAGTGCCCTCGACGTCGCGACGGTCCTCGAGCGGATCGTCGCGATGCTGCGTTCCGGGACGATCCGCCGCGTGAGGCAGACCCTGATGGCGACCAATCTGGCCAAGGGCAGTCTGTGCGCATGGCAGGTGCCGCCGGAGAAGCTCGAAACGGCCTTCGACTGGCTGTTCCGGGAAGATCCGTTCTCCGGACACGTCGTGATTCGGAGCACCGACAGCGCGACGGCGGGTTCCAACTACCGGCTGTGGACGACGCTCAAGGTCCCGCAGGGCTACGACATCGCGAAGTACGCGGCGTTCCTGGCCCGGCAGATCGGCGCCGAGGCCTACCGGCTGATGCCGGCCGAGATGCTCTTTGCGCTCGGCGTGGGACACGTTCGGCGCCAGGGGCTCGAGCCCGGCGGTCGCGCGCCGGAACCGGCGGTCGTGAAGGACACGAACATCGCGCAGCTGAGCGAGCTCGAGTGGCGCGTGCTGACCGCCCTCAAGCGCGAATTCTCCCCGGACGAGCTCGTGCGTGACCTGTGGCGCGCGCGCGCGTCCGAGGCCGGCGTGTCGCTCGAGGAGTTCGCGCGCGTCGGCACCGACCTCAACCGGCGCGGTGTGATCGGCCGCTTCTCGACCTTCCTCGAGCACGTCAAGCCGAACGCCGCGGCGGGCGGCGCGCAGGTGACCCGCTACAACGCGCTGTTCCACTGGAAGGTCCCGGTGGGCCGTGAAGTGGACGCGGGCCGCGAAGTCGGACGGCACTACATCATGACGCACGCCTACTGGCGAGAAGGTGGCCCGCAGTTCAAAGGCGTCAACATCATGGGCGTCGCTCACGGCACCGACAAGGCCACGGTCCTCGCCCACAAAGCGGCGATCGACGATCACCTTCGCGAGGCCGGGATCGCGTTCGACTACACCAACGTGTTCTGGGGTGGACGAAGCGAGATCAAACCTTCCGAGATCGCGCCGCAGGCGTTCGTGGACTTCTGCTCCCGCCACGGAATCGATCCGGAGACGATGCGCTGAGATGAGACTGAACAGGGTGGCCGCGGGGGCGCTTCTAGCGCTCGCTCTTTCCGCATGCGCGAAGGTCGGCGAACCGGGTGGGGCGCCCGGCGCTTCGTCGGGGACGCACGGCTCCAACGATCGGCTCGTTGTCGGGACGATCGCCGATCCGAAGAACCTCAACCCCGCCTTCGCCTCCGCGACGCCGACCCTCGAACTCTCGGCCTTGCTGTTCAGTTACGCGGTGCGCTACGACAACCACGCGAGGCCGGTCCCCGACGCGGTCAGTGAGGTGCCGACGCTCGCGAACGGCGACGTCTCCAAAGACGGTCTCACGATCAAGTACAAATTGCGCCACGGGATCGTGTGGCACGACGGCATCGGCGAGCTGACCTGCGCCGACATGCGTTCGACCTGGAAGATGATGGTGAACCCGAAGAACCTCATCGACACGACCGTCGGCTGGGATGCGATCAAGGACGTCGACTGCCGCGATCCCTACGTCGCCGTCGTGCACATGAAGCACGTCTACGCCTGGTTCTTGCAGCAGTTGTGGGGGGAGAACGGCAACTCGCCGATCCTCCCCGCGCACATCATCGACAAGTACAACGACAACCAGGGCAGCATGAACCAGGCGCCGTTCAACTCGGCGCCGGTGGGGAGCGGTCCGTACAAGTTCGTCTCGTGGGAGCGCGGCAACCAGATCCGGTTCGAAGCGAACCCGAAGTACTTCCTGGGCAAGCCGAAGATCGCGGAGATCGTCTATAAGATCATCCCCGACGGTAACACGCTCGCGACCCAGGTGCAGACGCACGAGATTGCGGTCGCCTGGAATCTTCCGGCGAGCCAGTACGCGCGCGTGAAGGACGTCGCCGGGGTCAAAGCCATCGCACCCGTCGTCTACATCTACGATCACTTCGACTTCAACTTGACCCGCCCGCTCTTCGCGGATGTCCGCGTCCGGCGCGCGCTGACGTACGCGCTCGACCGGGCCGGGATGTTGGAGAAGGTCCAGCACAATCTCGGCGAGCTCTCGCCGACGTTCATGGACCCCACGCTCTACCCCGACGCCTACGACCCGACGGTCATGAAGTATCCCTACGATCCTGCGAGAGCGCGCGCGTTGCTCGACGGGGCCGGCTGGAAGGTCGGAAAGGACGGGATCCGCGTGAAGAACGGTCAGCGGTTGAGCTTCGAACTCTCGACCCAAATCGAATCGACGACAGGGCACCTCGTGCAGACCCAGGCACAGGTGTTTTGGCATGCGATCGGTGCCGAGGCGGTCATCAAGAACTATCCGGGGAGCTTGTTTTTCGACCAGACCATGAACGGCGTGCTTGCGGGCGGCAAGTACGACGTCGCGCTCTACGCCTGGGTCGGCGCGGCCGACATCGACCAGAGCGCGATCTACTCGGGCCACTTCATGCCGCCGCATGGGCAGAACTATCCGCACTGGCAGAATACGAAGGCGACCGCGGCGATGGACGACGCGAACGCCAGCATCGATCCGCAGCGCCGGATCGCCGACTACAAGATCGTGCAGCAAGAGTTCGCCCGGGACGATCCCTCGGTGATCCTGTGGTTCCGCAAGTACGTCATGACGTACCCGAGCGACCTCAAGAACTTCTCGGCGACCCCGGTCATCACGACGCCGTTCTGGAACCCCTGGGAGTATACGTATTAACCAGGTACTGCAACGCGCGCTCGCGCTCGCGCTTGCCGTCGCGACCATCTCCGGGTGCGCCGCCCAACAGACCGGCACCGCGTCGCCGTACGGCCGCCACGCTTGGACCACGCCGCACGTTCTGCGCTACGCGACCGGTGAAGACATCGCGGGCCTGAACCCGCACCTCGTCTCGCAGCTCACCGTCTCATTCATGAGCTCGCTGACGATGGCGTGGCTCGTGCGCTACGATCGCCACAACCGTCCCATCCCGGAGCTCGCGACCGAGGTGCCGTCGCTCGCGAACGGCGGCGTCTCGCACGACGGCAAGACGATCACCTACCATTTGCGTCGCGACGCGAAGTGGTCGGACGGCGTGCCGTTCACCAGCGACGACGTGCGGTTCTCGGTCGACGTCGTGCGCAATCCGGCCAACAACGAGCTGACGCACCTCGGCTTCGATCTGATCGACCACGTCGACACGCCGGACGCGTACACCGTCGTCTTCCATCTGATTCGTCCGTACAGCGGCTTCTACGTCAACTTCTTCAGCTCGGGCGGGGCGAACCCGTGCATCCTGCCCAAGCACATCCTCGCCGGCGTGAAAACGATCAACGACGCGCCGTACAACGCGCTGCCGGTCGGGATCGGCCCGTTCAAGTACGAGTCGTGGAAACGCGCCGACAGCGTTGTGATGGTGCCGGACCCGCTCTACTTCGGGCGTAAGCCGAAGCTGCAGCGCGTCGTCTTCAAGATCATCCCGGATCGCAACACGACGCTCACCCAGTTGACGACGCACGAGATCGACCTCTGGCTGCCGGTCCCGGCCGCGTTCGCCGACCGCGTGCGCACGCTGCCGTCGATCAAAGTGATCCAGCAGCCGTCGTACGCCTACAACCACCTGGATTTCGAGCTCGAGCACCCGGTGATGCGCGACATTGCGGTCCGACGGGCGTTGCGGCTCGCAGTCGATCGGGCGACGATCCTGGCGAAGATTCGCCACGGCGTCGGCGTGCTGCAAGAGACGCCGTTCGCGCCCGGGCACCCGCTGTACGTGCAGGAACCGCGCGTGCCGTTCGACCTGCCGGCCGCGAACGACACGCTCGAGCGAGCGGGCTGGCGGCGCGGCCCGGACGGGATCCGGGTCAAGAACGGGCAGCGGCTCGAATTCACCATCGCCATCGGCACGGGGCTGCCGGACACCGACGCGATGGTGGAACAGTTGCGCCTGTCGTGGGGCCGGATCGGCGCGCGTTTCTTCGTGAAGCACTATCCATCGCCGGTCTACTTCGGGACCTTCGCCTCGGGCGGCATCATCTACTCGGGGAGGTTCGACGTGGCGTTTTACGCCTGGTACACCTCGCCGAACGGCGATCTCACGAACCTCTTCGGCTGCGATCGCATCGCGCCCAAGGGGCAGAACGTCCCGCGCTATTGCAACCGCGCCGCCGACGCGGCGATGCAGCGGCAGCTCTCGACCTACGTCCCGAGTGAGCAGTACGCCGCCTCGCGCGTCGTGCAGGAGAGCCTCGTCCGCGACGTTCCGACGATCGTCACCGACGCGCGCGAGGACCTCTACGCGTTCAACGACGATCTGCGCAACTTCCATCCGAATCAAGTCACCCTGTTCGACGACCTCGTCGACGCCGACATCTGAGGTGCCTCTCGTGAATCGACTCCTCGCCATCTCCGCCGCGGCGCTGCTCCTGGCCGGCTGCACCAAGACCGATACCGCGACGACCGCGAGCGGGACGGGCGCCGCGTCGACGCCGGCGGCCGGCGCTTCCGCGGCGAGCGGCGTGGTGCGCAAGAACAGCTACACCGTTCCGCACACGCTGCGGATCGGAGACATCCAGGACTTCGACAACCTCAACCCTCACCTCGCCACCGCGCTGCTGCTCGGCAACCTCAGCCAACTCACGATGGCGTACTTGGTGCGCTACGACAAGCACAACGAGCCGACGCCCGAACTCGCGACCGAGGTGCCGACCCAGGAGAACGGCGGCATCAGCAAGGACGGTCTGGCGATCACCTGGCACCTCCGCAAGGGCGTGAGATGGTCGGACGGCGAGCCGTTCGACGGCGACGACGTCGTGTTCTCGACGAACGCGGTGAACAATCCGGCCAACAACGAGATCGGCCGCGACGGCTGGGATCTGATCACCAAGATCGACGAGCCCGACAAGTACACGGTCGTCTTCCATCTCAAGAAGAAGTACTCGGGGTACCTGCCGTCGTTCTTCGGCTCCGCCGGCGCCAACCCGTGCATCTTGCCGAAGCACATCCTCGGAAGCTTGCCGAACATCAACACGGCGCCGTACAACAGCAAGCCGGTCGGGATCGGGCCATTCCGCTATGCCGAGTGGATTCGCGGCGATCACGTCACGCTGGAGGCGAACCCGTACTACTGGCGCGGGCAGCCGAAGATCCAGAAGGTCATCTACAAGATCATCCCCGATCGCAACACGCTGCTGACCCAGCTCCAGACGGGCGAGGTCGACCTGTGGACGTATCTCCCGACGGCGTTCGCGACGCGCGCGATGGCGCTCCCGAACGTGTCATATTTCCGCGGACCGAGCTACCTGTACGCGCATCTCGACTTCAATACGAGCCATCCGGTGCTGCACGAGCTCGCCGTGCGCCAGGCCCTTCGGCTCGCACTCGACCGCCGCGCGCTCGTCGCAAAGATCAATCACGGCATCGGCATCATCCAGGAGAGCATGATCACGCCGGCGAGCCCGTTCGCGACGCACGTGCCGTACGTCGAGACGAACGTCGCCAAGGCCAATCAGATCCTCGACGCGGCCGGCTGGAAGCGTGGTCCGGATGGGATTCGCGCCAAGAACGGCGTGAAGCTCAACCTCGATTTCGGCGCGATCTCCGGCAGCCCCGACACGGATTCCCGGATCGAGTTGATCCGCTCGAATTGGAGCCGCATCGGCGTAGCGCTGACGCCGAAACACTACAACTCCGGGCTGTTCTTCCAGAACACCGGCGGCATACTCTACGCAGGCAAATGGGACGTTACGCTGTTCCAGTGGCAGCTGACGCCGGACGCGGATCTGAATCCCGAGAACTCCTGTACGCTGATCCCGCCGAACGGGCAGAACGTGACGCGCTTGTGCATTCCGGCGCTGCAGCCGCTGCTCGAACAGCAGAAGGCGACGTACAGCGTCGCCGGGCGGAAGGCGATCGTCGCCAAGGCCGTACCGCTGATCGCCGACAACGTCCCGTACGCGGTGATCAACATCTCTGAAGACGTGCACGCATACAACCGCGATCTCACCGGTTGGCACCCGAACAACACGACCCCGTTCGACGACTTCATGAACGTCGACATCTAGCCAGGGACGGCGCGGTCGCGGCGGCCGGCCAGGCCGATCGCCGCGGCCAAGACGATGCAGCCCGCGAGCGGCAGCGCGCGCAGCGCGCCCCACGCAGGCTCTCGAGCGTCGAGCCCCGCGGCGCGCTGCTCGTCCGCCCAGACCGCGCTCGCGTCGGCGGCGGCCGGCGCGCGATACCCGGCGGGCAGGCCGTCGGGCCACGTCGGCGCAGAGACGGCGTGCGCGAGCGGGATCGCGATGCACGCGGCGAGTGCGAGCGTGACGAACGGGGCCAGGTCGGCGCGGCGCATCCGCGGGCCGGCCCCGAGCGCCGCGAACGCGCAGGCGACCGCGATCCCCTGCGCGAGGATCTGCGGGTTCGCCGCGCCGCGCTGCGCCAGGCCGAACCAGTCGACGAGGACGAGCGCGGCGGCACTTCCGGCGCACGCGCGCGTGATGCCGCCCGTGCGCACCGCGAGGACGAGCAGCGGGATCGCTTCGATGACGAAATCGTGCTCGTGGAAGAACGGGACGGCCCAGGGCAGCGCCGCGATCGCCAGCAGCGTGCCGTCGAGCGCGTCGAGCCGCAGACGCACCGTTGCGGCCGCGACGGCGGCCACCGTCGCCAGCGCGATCGCGGTGCCGAGCGCGGAGGCGAGTTGCGGCGCGACGCCGAGCGACCAGAGGATCGCGGCGGGCGTGTGCTGGATCGCGACCAACGCCTCGGCGCGCCCGTGTTCGCCCAGCCGATGCAGATATGCGGCCAGGCCGGCGACGCCGCCGCCGGCCGCAAGCGTGAGGAGTGCGAACGCCGTTGCCCCGGCGAGCGCACCGATCCACGCCGTGCGATCGCGCATGCGCGCGACGAGCGTCAGGGCGAGATTCGGCTGGAGTCCGGCGAGCAGCGTTCCCAGCGCGCCGGCGGCGATCGAGCCGCGCTCGTAGGCGACCAGCGCGCAGGCGATCCCGGCTGCAGCGAGCATCGCGACCTGTCCGAGCGCGATCGCACTCGTCGCCGGTCCGGCGCCGAGCGCGAAGAGCGCACCGCCCAAGAGCGGCCGACCGCGCCGCGCGCCGGCCAGCGCGAGCGAAGCGAGGACCAGCGCGGCGAGCGCGCCGATGGTCAGCACCGTCCACCAGCGCACCGCGAGCGGGTGCGGCAGCCGCGCCAGCGCGCCGAACAGCGGTAACGCCGCGGCGGGGCCGACGTACGGCAGCAATTCGTCGCGCGACGGATCGACGCCGTCGATCGTGCGCTCGACGGCCCAGATGGCGCGCGACCACGGGTCGCCCCCGGCGTTCCAGGTCGCGCCGGCCGCGTAGTACGCCTCGAAATCGCGCGCGAACGGGCCTTGGGTCGGCGGCGGACGGAACAGCGTGAACGCCAGCGCGATCGCGATCAGCGCGCCGGCGATGCCGAGGCTACGTGGCAGCGTACAGCCCGAGGCGCTCGACGCGGCCGTCGTTGCCCATCACGTAGGCGACACCGCCCGGAAAGCGCGCTTCATATGCTTCGGCGTAGACGACCGGCGCCGGTCCGCCGACCGCGGTCGTGTAGCGGGCATCGAGGCCGCTGGTCGCAGCGGCGAGCGCGACGTCGCCGGGCGAGAGCCGGAACGGGCCGTAGTCGCGCGCTGCGAGTCCCTGTGCGCGATCGGCTTTGGGCAGGTAGTACTCGAGCGCGATCAGGATCGCGTCGCGATAGAACAGGCTCAGGAAATTGCGCCCGCCGCCCTCGCGCGACGCGTAGGTGTGCCAGCCGCGCATCGGATACGAGAACGCGACGCCGAAGGCGCGTTCGACGTCGGTCCGCGTCGTCGTGCCGAGCTCGAACACGAGCCGTTCGTTCGACAGCACCACCGGCCGGTCGAGCGGCGCGGGCGGAACGTTGCGGCGCGCGCGGTTCGCTTCGTGCACCTTCGCCAGGATCTCGACGGCGCGCTGCATCGCGAAATCCGGCGCGCGATCGTCGTCGCTCACCCGCGCTGGGCCACGTTGGTCGCCGCCGCTCCGGCGATGCCGAGCAGGATGAGTCCGAGATACGCGAGGCCGCCGATCGCACGCTGGAACCCGGTCAGCCGCACCGCGCGCGGATCGATCTCGCCGCGCCACAGAGCGATCCAGCGCGGCACCGCGTTGAACGCGATCAGCAGCAAGATGATCAGGCCGAACGGCGAGAAGCCGACGAGGAACATGTACGCCAGGAAGATCGGGATGCCGAGAAACCACAGCCGTGCGTCGAGCGCGCCGGCGATCGCGCCGCCGTCGAGCATCGGGATCGGCATCAGGTTGAAGAAGTTGATGAAGAAGCCGATGTAGGCGCAGGCGATCCAAAAGTGCTGGCCCGTTTGCAGACCGTAGACCCAGCACGTCGTGGCGGCCGCGATGCCGAACAGCGGTCCCGCGATCGCGGCCGCCAGGTTCTGCGCCGGGGTTCCGCCGTGGCTGGAGACGAACGCGCCCAGGCCCGGGATGAACATCGGCAGGTTCACCGGGACGCCGAAATTGCGCCAGGTCAGGTAGTGCCCGAGCTCGTGCACGAGGATCATCAGCACGAAGACGATCGCGATCTTCCACCCGCCGAAGAGCGCCGCGTACAGCACCACCGAGAAGAACATCGACCCGAAGCTCAGGAGCACTTTGGACCCGAGGAAGATCCACTTGAAGTTCAACAGGAGCAACAGCGCGGTCTTGAACTTCGCGATCAGCAGTCCCAGCCCGACGAGCACGCCGCCGGCGGTCCTGGCGCGCCGCCCGGGGCTCGGTCGTTCCGCCGGTGCGTCCAAGGGCGGCTGGGGCGGATCCTGATCGTGCATCCTGGGGTGCTTCTCGGTCGGGGCGTCTCGCTCCGCGAGCGTCGCGGGACGATCGCGCCGTGACCGCCGGCGACGCGCTGGCGCTCGCGGTGCTGTTCGGCATCGACGTGCGCGGCGCGGCGGTGAGACCGCTCGCCGGAGGGTACTCGAACGAGAGCATGCGGATCGACGCGGCGGCGGGCAGCTACGTCGCGCGCCGCTACGGCCGGCTCCACGTGAGCCGCGGCGCGATCGCCTTCGAGCACGTCGTGATCGCGCACGCCGCCCGCCGCATGGACGAGATCGTCGCGCCGCTGCGCACCGCCGACGGCGAGACGATCGTCGCACCCGCGGGCGGCGGCCTCGCGTCCGTTTCACCGTACGTCGCCGGAGAGACGGGGCGGCGCGATCTCGCGACCGCTTGCGCCGCCGCGCGCGTGCTCGCGCGCTTCCACCGCGCGGTACGCGACGTGCACGTCGTCTCCGGACTGCGGACCGCACGCTTTCTCGGCACGCTCCCCTGGTTGCGCGAGCGGTTCCTGCGCAATGCCGCCGATCCGCTGGTCGGGCGAAAGCTCGATTGGACCGCACTCGTCACCGCCACCACGGCCGCCGCGGCACGCGTCGCGCCGCGGGCAGGGGACTTACCGAGCGTGATCGTCCACGGAGATCCGAACCCGGGCAACGTCGTCTGCGTCGAACCGGGTGTCGTGCGCGGTCTGATCGATTTCGACTTCGTCCACGAGACCGAGCGCGTCTACGACGTCGGCGCCCTGATCGACGAGTTTGCGCGTCCCGGCGACGACGCCGCGCTCGATCTCGCGCTCGTCTCGCCGCTGGTCGCGGCTTACGCCGGCGAGGCACCGCTGAGCGCAACCGAGCGCGCGACCTTACCGGACGCGCTGCTGCGCCACGCCGCGACGCTCGCCTGGTACGTCGCGACCCGGCACGGCGAGCGTATTCCGGGCGACATCGGCAGCGCCGGCCGCTACGCCGCGCGGGTCGCGGAGATCGCCGCCAACGTCGACGCGATTCGCAGCGCGGCCGAATGACGCGCGTCGTACGGGTGCTGTTGTGGATCGGGCTGATCGGCGCCGTCCTCGTCGTCGTCGTGATGACGTGGCACCCGTGGCTGACGCCGTGGACAGGACGTCCGCCTCGCTGACCGGTATCGCCGCTGGGGTGTCGAACCTGCCCGCGGTGAGCAAGCAGCGGATCGTGATCCTGGGCGGAGGGTTCGCCGGCGTCGCGGTCGCGCGACGCTTGGAACGCCGCTTGCGGCCCGACGAGGCCGACGTGACGATCGTCAGCCGCGACAACTTCACGCTGTTCACCCCGATGCTGCCCGAGGTCAGTTCCGGCGGCATCGAAACGCGGCACATCGTGACGCCGGTGCGCGCGCAGCTGCGGCACACGACGTTCGTGCTCGGCGAGATCGTGCGCATCGACCTCGACCTGCGTGAGGTCGACGCGCAGCATCCGATCACGGGCGACGTCGCAAAGCTGCAGTACGATCAGCTCGTGCTCGCGCTCGGCAGCGTGACGTCGACCTTCGGCATCCCGGGCGTCACGGAGCACACGCTGCCGCTCAAGACGATCGAGGACGCCGAGACGCTGCGCAACCGCATCATCGCCGCGCTCGAGCAGGTGGTCGTGACGAAACCGGGGCCGGAGCGCGACCGTCTGCTGACCTTCTCGGTCGTCGGCGGCGGCTACACGGGGTGCGAGGTCGCGGGGGAACTCGTCGACCTGTTCCGGTCGGTCGTGCCGTTCTACCGCCCGTTGCGCTTGAGTGACGTACGGATGGTCGTGATCGAGGCCGGCCGGGCGCTCTTACCGGACCTGCCCCCGCAGATGGGCGCCTACACGGAGCGCAACCTGCGCCGGCGCAAGGTCGAGCTCGTGATCGGCGACGGCGTGACGCGCATCGACGAACGCGGCATCGCGCTGCAATCGGGCGCGATCATTCCGTGCGCGACCATCGTGTGGAGCGCCGGCGTGCGTCCGAGCCCTGTCCTCAAAGACTTGCCGGGAGTCGAACACGCGCGCAACGGCGGGCTCGTCGTCCACCCCGACATGTCGGTCGTCGGGCGCAGCGGGGTGTGGGCGCTCGGCGACTGCGCGTGGGTGCCGATGAAGACCGCTGCCGACTTGGCCGACAAGAACGCGTGGTACCCCGCGACCGCGCAGCACGCGATTCGCGAAGGCCCGGCGCTCGCCGACAATCTCGTCGCGACGCTGCGCAACGAGCCGACCAAACCGTTCCGCTACACGTCGATGGGCACGATGGCATCGCTCGGCGCGCGGCGCGGCGTCGCACTGCTGCCGGGCGATTTCGTGCTGACCGGCTTTCCGGCGTGGGCATTGTGGCGCACGTACTATCTCGCGCGGCTGCCCGGCCTCGACCGGCGCTTTCGCGTCATGCTGGACTGGACGCTGGGCGTACTGTTTCCACGCGACATCGCCGAGATGCGCCTCTACACCGAGCGCGGCCGTTCGGAGACACACCGGCCGCCGGCTTGACAGGCACGGCAGAAGGCCCTATTCTGCAACTATGTTTTTAGTTTTGGCGCTCGTCGGAACCCCGTTCGTCTACGACGGCAAGCTTGCCGCGGGAGGGACGCTCGCGGTCCGCGACATCAACGGGAGCGTGCGCGTGCGTGCCGGAGACCGGCTGTTGATACGCGCGACGAAGACCGCCGAGCGGGGCGATCCGAACGCCGTCGCCATCCATGTGGAGCAAACCGCAAAGAGGGGTTTGGTCGTGTGCGTGCGCTATCCGCCGAACGCCGGCGATGGGTGCCGCGCGCGGACCGGCCACGACAGCAACGACAACGACACGAAGGTGGATTTCGACGTGACGTTGCCGCGCGGCGTCGCGCTCGACGCCGGGACCGTCAACGGCTCGATCGACGCGCAGACGAACGGCACGGTCGATGCGTCGACCGTCAACGGCCGCATCCACGTTGAAGGCCGCGAAGCGCACACCCTCACGACGGTGAACGGCTCGATCGAGCTGCGCCTGCTCGACCGTCCGAGCGGTTCGCTCAAAGCGAACACCGTCAACGGGTCCATCACGATCTCGCTGCCGCCGGGCAGCGGCGTCGACGTGCAGGCCCACACGATGACCGGCGGAATCGACGCGGCCGGCCTCACCGTCGATCGTCCGCAATACGGTCCCGGTGCCACGGCCCGCGGCACGCTCGGTGACGGCACCGCACGTCTCTCGCTCTCCACCGTCAACGGTTCGATCGCCCTGCACGGTCCGTCATGACCCTCGACTGCTCGGGTGACGTGAGGGTTTAGATCCAGGCGTCGTCCGGGCCGGCGTAGGTGTTGCCGTGGAGGGAAGCCGCGTCCGGATACGGTTCGGCTTCGACGCTGTCGGTGGCGTGGTTCACGGCGTCGGCGATCTCGCGTTTGAGCGCCTTGAGTTCGTCGCGCGTCACGACGGCGTGTTCGAGCGCGTACTTCTCGAAGCGCGGCACGGGATCGTTCGAGCGCTGTTCCGCGACTTCGTCGCGGGTGCGATAGGTGCGGTCGTCGTCGTCGGTCGTGTGCGAGAGGAAGCGGTAGCAGTGCGACTCGACCAGCACGGGCCCCACGCCCGACACGGCGCGCTCGCGCGCTTCGCTCACCGCGGCGTACACCGCGGTCGGATCGAATCCGTCGGCCGTGAGGGCATGCATGCCGTAGCCGGCCGCGCGCGCGGCGATGCTCGGAACGCGCATCTGCTTGGAGATGTGCGTCGAGATCGCCCATTGGTTGTTTTCGCACAGGAAGACGACCGGCAGCGCGTGGACGGCCGCGAAGTTCATCGCTTCGTGCCATTCGCCTTGTGAGGTCGCACCTTCGCCGAACTGACAGAACACGACGCGATCCTTGGCGCCGCTGCGTTTGATCGACCATGCCGCGCCGACCGCGTGCGTGCACTGCGCCGCGATGATCGAGGAGATCGACGCGATGCCGAGATCGCGAGCGGTGACGTGGTTGATGATCGAGCGTCCGCCGGTCCGGTCTTTCGCTCGCGCGAGCTGCGAGCGGAACAGGTCGGCGAGCGGAAAGCCGCAGGCGAGGATCAGGCCGGTGTTGCGGTAGTACGGATAGAGCAGATCGCGTCCGCGCTGGAACGCGAGGCCGGTCCCGGCTTGAACCGCTTCGTGCCCTTCCGAACCCATTGCGATTCCGATCTTCCCTTGGCGGTTGAGCTGAAAGCCGCGCGTGTCGACCGCGCGCTGGGTCAGCATGTCGCGCAGCAGCGTTCGCAGCTGCTCGCGCGAGAGCGCCGCAGGGGGCCGACTGCCGGTCTGGGTGGTCGCCGAGCTCGCCATCGCCATCACCTCCGACCGTTCTCCGCTCGGTCTGCCTGCTCCCTACCAAACGTTTGGGCGGGGGAGCGTCTCCGCTTCTGGCCAAGCACGGTAGCGATGCGTACCAGCCGTCTTCTTGCTGCCGCCGTGTTCGTCGCGGCGGGGCTCTCATTTTCGTTCTGCCCGGCCTTCGCCGGACCCACGCGCGCCGCCGAGCCGCGACCGACCGCGACGCCGGCGCCCGACACCGCCGGCCTGAAGTTTCGCGCGATCGGCCCGGCTGCCTCGGGCGGCCGCGTAACTGCCGTAGCCGGCAGCGATGCGGATCCGGCCCTCTACTACGTCGGCGGTGCAGGCGGGGGCGTCTTCAAGTCGACCGACGGCGGCGTCTCGTTCGCGCCCGCCTGGAACGGGCCGCCGTTCGGAGCGATCGGGGCGCTCGCGATCGCCCCGAGCGCGCCCAACGTCGTGTGGGCCGGGACGGGCGAAGCGAACCCGCGCAACGACGTTTCGTACGGCGACGGCATGTGGGTCTCGCGCGACGGCGCGAAGCATTGGACGCACGCCGGTCTCGCCGACACCTCGCAGATCGCGAAGATCCTGGTCGACCCGCACGACCCGCGGCGCGCGATCGTGGCGGCACTCGGCGACCCGTGGAAGGACAGTCCGGCGCGCGGTGTCTATCGCACCGTCGACGGCGGCAAGACGTGGGCGCACACGCTGTACGTCGGCCCGGCGAGCGGCGCTGCCGATCTCGCCTGGAACCCGCACGACCCGCGCACGATCTTCGCGTCGATCTGGCAATTCCGCCGTCAACCCTGGATCGCGACGAGCGGCGGCCCGGCTGACGGGCTGTACCGCTCGCGCGACGGCGGCGTCACCTGGACGAAAGTGCAGGGACGCGGGTTCCCGACCGGCACGCTCGGGCGCATCGGCGTCGCCGTCGCGCCGAGCGACGGCCGGCGCGTGTACGCGGTCGTGCAGTCACGGCAGGGGACGGTCTGGCGCTCCGACGACGGCGGCACCAGCTGGCGCAAGACCTCCGACGACACGCGACCCGAACAGCGCCCGTTCTACTTCAGTCATCTCGCCGTCGATCCGCAAAATCGCAATCGCGTGATCTCCGTCTCGATGTATCTGACCGTCTCGAAAGACGGCGGGACGACGTGGAAGCATCTCGTCCCCTCGGTGCACGTCGACAATCATGCGATCTGGTGGTCGGCCGACGGCCGGCGTCTCATCGAAGGGAACGACGGCGGCGTCATCCTCAGCCGCAACCGCGGCGTGGGATGGGCGTTCGTCAACACGCTCCCGCTGGCGGAGATCTACCACGTCGGCTACGACAACGGCAAACCGTACACGCTGTGCGGCGGGCTGCAGGACAACAGCTCGTGGTGCGGGCCGGTCACGTCGCGCAACGGGATCGGCTTGACCGATCGCGATTGGTTCGCGATCGCCGGCGGCGACGGGATGTACGCGATCCCCGATCCGCTCGACGCCTCGCTGATCTGGACGAACACCCAGGACGGCGTGCTCGGAATCTACGACACGAAAGCGCGCCATAGCATCGACGTCTCGCCGTATCCGCGCGACGCGTTCACCTCGCTGCAGGCGCTGGCGCAAGCGCCGTACCGCTTCAATTGGAACGCGCCGCTGGCGTTCTCACCGCAAGACGGACACGTGGCGTACTTCGGCGGCAACGTCGTGTTCAAGACCGTCGACCGCGGCCGGCACTGGACCGCGATCAGTCCCGATCTCACTCGCAACGAGAAGGATCACCAGCAGGAGTCGGGCGGCCCCGTTTCGCTCGACGTCTCCGGCGCCGAGACGTACGACACCACCTTGGCGATCGCGCCGTCGCCGAAGGACGCTGCAACGATCTGGGTCGGAACCGACGACGGGCTGGTGCACCTCACCCGCGACGAGGGCGCGCACTGGTCGAACGTGACGCCGAAGGGATGGCCGCGCTACGGCCGCGTCGAGACGATCGAGGCCAGCCCATATGCGGCCGGAACGGCGTTCGCGATCCTCGACCGTCACGATCTCGGCGACCGGCGCCCGTACGCGTACGTCACCGACGACTTCGGCGCGACGTGGCGTTCGATCGCCGCGAACCTGCCGCTCGACGCGCCGGTGCGCGTGCTGCGCCAAGACCCGCGCATTCAAACGTTGCTGTACGCCGGGACCGAGAACGGCTTGTGGATCTCGGCCGATCGCGGCCTGCGCTGGGAGCGCGTCCACGCCAACCTGCCGCGCGTTGCCGTCTACGACATCCACGTCCACCCCGTCACGAACGACCTGCTGCTCGCGACGCACGGCCGCGGCTTCTACGTTCTCGACGATGCCGCGCCGCTGCAGCAGCTCGCCGCGGCGCGCGCCGCCGGAACGCTGTTCTTTCCGGTGCGCGAAGCGACGGTGTGGTCGGGCTGGCCGTCGATCGAGACCGGCGACGGCAACGCGCTGCCGGCAAACTTCTACGTTGCGCCGAACGCGCCGAGCGGCGCGTTGCTGACGTTCTTCCAGAAGAAGAAGGCCAAGGTGCGGCCGTGGATCGAGATCCTCGACGCGCAGGGCAAAGCCGTGCGGACGCTGCGCGGCTCGTACCGGACCGATGAGGGGAAGAAATGGTTCGTCACCAACGACGCCGGAATCAACCGGGTCGTGTGGGACGGAAACGAGGACGGTCCGACGCGCTGGAACGGGACGAGCCTTCAGAACGCAGGTCCGCTGACCGGCGCCGAAGCGTTGCCGGGCGCGTACGTCGCGCGGCTGCACGTCGACGCGTACATCGCCGAGCAGACGTTCCGGCTGACCGACGACCCGCAGGTCACCTGGACCACCGACGAGCGCGCCGCGCGCCATGCGTTCGTGGCGACCCTATTCGGCTGGTACGACGGGATCGATCGCGCGCTCAACGCGATCGACGCACGGATGAAGAAGGCGACGCCCGCCGAGCGGGGGCGCCTCGTCGCGCTGCGCGACGAGCTGACCTCGAACGCGAAGTACGACGAGGACTCGATCGGCAAGCCCGACCGCATGCGGGAGCGGATCGGCGGTTTGGCGGGTGCACTGGGCGGGGCGCTGCAGCCGCCCTTCGACCAGCATCGCGAGGCCCTGCGCGCCCTCGTCCCCGACGTTACGGCCGCCTACCGCGACATCGATGCGGTGCTCGGCGCGGGCTTCGTGACGATGGGCCCTCCATCGCCGTGAGCGGCGAGGCGCGCAGGCCGTACGACATCGACACGCTGACCGACGTCGCGCTGCGGGTCTTCGCCGAGCGCGGCTACGACGGCGCCTCGATGGACGACGTCGCGCGCGCGGCCGGCATCACCAAGGCGTCGATCTATCACCACGTTGCCGGCAAGGAGGCGCTGCTCGATCGCGGTCTGACTCGCGCGCTCGACGCCCTCTTCGCCGTCCTCGACGAGCCGCCGGCAATCGAAGGCCGCGCGCTCGCGCGGCTGCGGCACATAACGGGCCGGGTCGCCGAGATCACCTTGCGCATGCTCCCGGAACTGACCGTGCTCGTGCACGTGCGCGGGAGTTCCAAGAGCGAGCGCGCGGCGCTCGAGCGGCGGCGGTCCTTCGACCGGGTCGTCACCGAGTTGATCGCGCAGGCGCAGCGTGACGGCGACGTGCGGCCCGAGCTCGAGCCGCGGCTCGTCGCGCGGCTGGTCTTCGGCATGTCGAACTCCGTCGTCGAATGGTACCGCAGCGGCGCGCTGACCAGCGAAGCGATCGCGGGCGCTATCGTCGCGCTCGCCTTCGAAGGGATCGTCACCAAAACCTGACGCGGTGATCGCTCGCGTGAGCGGGTATCACCCTGCGGATGCGCGACGAGCGGCACGAGTTGTGCGTGATCGGTGCCGGGACGGCGGGTTTTGCCGCAGCCGAGACGGCGCGGGCGGCCGGTCGCGACGTCGTGTTGGTCGTGGGCGAGGAGGAGCTCGGCGGGACGTGCATCTTGCGCGGCTGCATGCCGGCGAAGACGCTGCTCGCGGCCACGGAGCTGGAGCACGAGGTCGAGCGAGCGCACGACGTCGGCGTCGAGACGGGCCCGACGCACGTCGATCTCCCCGCGATCGTTCGGCGCAAGCGGGCCCTGGTCGACTACTTCGCGGCCGACCGCATGCACGAATTGGAAACGTATCCGCTCGTGCGCGGCGATGCGCGTTTCGTCGCGCCCGATATCGTCGTCGTCGGCGAGCGGCGCATCGCGGCGGAGCGGTTCGTCGTCGCGACCGGCGCGAAGACGATGCTCCCGCGCATCGACGGCTTGGCGGAAGTGCCGACGATCACGAGCAGCGACGTGCTCGAAATGACCCGCGCGCCACGCAGCATCGCGGTGCTCGGCGGCGGTCCGATCGGCTGCGCGTTCGCGCAGTTCTTCGCGCGGCTCGGAACGCCGGTCACGCTCTTCCAGGACGCGCCGGAGCTGCTGCGCGCCGACGATCCGGACGTCGGCAGCGCCGTGCGCGCGTCGCTGTTGCGCGACGGCGTCGACGTGGTGACCGCTGCCGACGTGCGGCGCGTCTTCCGCGACGGGGACGTGACGGTGATCGTCGCCGACACGCCCGACGGCGCGCACGGCGCGCGCTGCGAGACGGTACTGATCGCCACCGACCGCCGGCCGAACGTCGACGGCCTCGATCTCGCCGCCGGTGGGATCGACGGCGACCACGCGCGCGGAATCGTCGTCGATGAGGTGCTGCGCAGCCGCTCGAACCGGCGCGTGTTCGCGGCGGGCGACGTCCTGGGCCGCCGCAATCTCGTGCACACGGCAGAGTACGGCGGACGGCTCGCGGCGCGCAACGCCTTCGCCGACGAACCGGTCGCCGCGCAGTGGGATCGCTGGGAGTCGCACGCGCTCTACACGACGCCGCAAGTCGCGATCGCGGGGCTGACTGAGCGCGTCTGCCGGGCGCGCGGCATCGACGTGCGGGTAGCGAGGATTCCGGCGAGCGAGGTCGGCGAGGCGCTGGTCGCGAGCGAGGCCGAGGGCTTCGTGAAGATGCTGGCGCGCCGCGACGACGGCCGGGTGGTCGGAATCGCCCTGGTCGCGGGCGACGCGATCGATCTCGCCGGCGAAGCGATCGCCCTGATCGATCGCGGAGCGACGGCCCGCGAGATCGCCGAGATGCCGCACCTGCACCCCACCATGAGCGAGCTGCTCGCCCGGGTGGCGGAGAAATTCCTGGACTGAGGTCCGGGCCCCGTTGCCGTCGGGGGGGCGGCAGGGTATACTCGGTTCTGACCAACCATTCGGTAGGGAGAGTCCGACGCTCATGGCCATGACCACGCACGCGAACCCGCAGCTCGTCGTCCCGAGCGCCGGCTTCACGCCGTATCCCGAGGTCCCGCAGCCGAACATCTTCCCGATGGAGTGGCGAGTGGAGACCCCCAAGCTCGCCGAGCTGTACGAGCGCTCGAAGCGGCACGTGTGGAACCCCTCGGACTTTGCCTGGGACACCCTGCGCGCCGAGGACTTCACCGAAGAGCAGCGGCTGGGGATCATGTACTGGTACGCGGTGCTGGCGAATTTCGACGGTTCCGGACCGGCGGTCTTCGCCAAAGCGACGATCCACGCGTTCGAGACGCATCAGGAAGACCCGATCCGCAAGTGCTTCTTCTCGATCACACACGACGAGATGAACCACGAAGAAGTCTGTCAGCGCGCGATCCAAGCGCTGGTCCCCGGCGGTCCGATGGATTTCACCGCGACGAGCGATCTCGCGCGGGCCGCGCAGAACAACATCGGCTGGCTCTACCACAACGGCGGCCGTTATTGGAGCGGTTACAGTGCGTCGCTTGCGAAGTATCCGCTCAGCGTGCTCTTCACGTCGTTCATGATGGGCGAGGTCGCATCGTCGACGCTGTTCTTCGGCATGTCGAAGAAGGCCACGCATCCGCTCTTCAAGGAGATCTTCAAGAAGGTCGGTCAGGACGAAGCACGCCACCTCGCGATCTGTCTGACGGTGCTCGAGCGCGATTGGCCGGGACTGACCGACGAGTACAAGCACATGATCACGAAGCAGCTGCGCGCGGGCTTCGTGTTCCTGAGCATGATCCTGTGGGAGCCGCCGAATCAGTTCTGGGACATCCCAGACTACTTCTTGCCGAACCATCGCGTGCTCGTGCAGCACGCGCGCGACGCCGGGCTCGGCGTCCTGACCTTCGACGAGCAGGCGGAGAACTGGCGCACGTCGCTGGCGCGCGTGCGCGCGATCGTCGGTGAGTGGGGCATCGAATTCCCCGCGATCCCGGAACTCGACCTCGACGGCGTCGACGTCGGCCACATCGGCCCAGAAGACATCATCCCCGTTTTTTAGGGCGCCTACTGCGGCTGAATCGCCGGTATCGTGTACGTGCCGTCGATGCCGCTCGCAAGCGGCCAATACATGCGCAGCGTGACCACGAAGGGGCCGGCTGGTGCGGGGATCCAGTTCGTCCGATCGCCGCTCGGCGCGTCGGGCTGGATGCGACGTCGATCGAGCCGTCCGCGTTGCGCCGCAGGCCCGCGTCGCGCAACGTATAGCGGTCGATCGAATTCGGCACCAAGTAATGGTCGGGCGAGTACAGCGTCAGCGACCAGAAGGCGCGAGCGGGCGGAAGGTGCGCACCATCGAAGTGCAACGTATAGCGCCGCTCGCCGGTCAGCGGCGCGCCGTTTTTATCGACGCTCGTCTCCGGATAGACGGCGTCCTCGGGCAGGTTCGCGGCGAGCAGCGTCTGCGCGATGAACGCGCGGTACGGGTAGTCCCGCGCGAAGCGCCCCGTGTTCCTCGTCCACCGCCATCCGTTGACGTGCGGTACGGACGGCGGATCGTAGTGGTCGAGCACCGCACGCGCCTCGTGGAGCCCGTCGTCGAGCATCGCGCCGGCCGGCATCGACCGCGCTCGAATCGAATGGCTTGCCCGGTACGACGCCGATCCGTGCGAGCCGCTCGACGATCGGCCGATCGATCGATCGCGGCGGATTTTTTCCGAGCGCGTCGGCGAGCCGGCCGAAGAACGTCGCGGCGCTCATCGCCGCGACCAACGACGGCGGCGTCGGGCCGGTCGGCACGTTCGGATCGCGCAGGACCGCGGTCGGCGGCCGATACGACGCGTCGCCCAGCCGGCGCAGCGGTGTGATGGTGTACTGCTTCTGGATCGCGGTGATGGCATCGGCGGCGTCGTCGGGGCGCGCCCGCGTGCGCGCCAGAATCCAGACGTCGTTCGTCGACGAACGCACGACGCGCACGCCGGGCGGAAACGGTGCCGTCCAGCTCGGTCCGACCAGCGCGTAGTCGGCGGGCGCAGAATTCGGTATCCGCGGCGTCGGATCGGCGATGACGTCCGTCCACGCGTCCAGCACCTGCGCGACGAAATAGCGGCCGCCGGAGGCCGGAACGTGCAGGATCTGCGGCTCCGCTGAGAGGTCGACCCAGGCGGAGGAGTAGCGGGTGTCGCCGTTCGGCGCGACGACGATGCGGAACGGCGGTGTCGGCCCTGAGAGCATGTGGACGAATCGCCCAGTTCCGGTTGCGGCCGTCGAAATCTCGCGGGTGAGCTCCATCAGCACGAGGGGATAGCCGTAGACGTATCCGTCGCGCGCGATCGCCCCGATGTCGTCGTCCTGCCCGAGCGCCGCCACGGGTGCAGCGACGAGCATCGACATGGCGGCGAAGAGCGCGAGGGTCGCGAGGCCGCGTCGTATCGTTTCCACGTTACGCCGTCGGCGCGACCGAGAAGCCGTGCCGGCCGAGCGGCTCGGCGTCGCGGCGCTCGACGCGCTCGACGTGCGCGTAGCGCGGCGGGTGCGCGAGGACGTCGTCGAGGAACGCGCGCACGTCGTCGTCGACTCCCTCGACGTCGATCTCCACCCGCTCGCCGTCCCGTACGTTGCGCACCGTGCCCGCGACGTCATAACCGCTCGCAATCCGCTGGACCGCGTCGCGGAAGCCGACCGCCTGCACGCGGCCGCTCAACGTGACGATCGCGCGCCTCACAGCGTCTGGGTGATCGCGAGCGCGACGGTGATGGCGATCGTCGCGAGGATCGGGAGGGCCATCAGCAGCATGCGCGTCGGTGCGATTCGATGCGTCATGCCGCGGGCGAGTTCGATTTGGCGGTCGATGCTCCAGCCGACGAACCACGCAACTTCGGCGATGACCAGGAAGACGAAGAGCAGCGTCAGGTGCGTCTCGTCCGGAGGCGGGGTGAGGATCATCGCCGCGCACTGGACGACGACCACCGCCGCCACGACGACCGGAGCGGACCACAGCCAGCGCTTCGCGGCTGCCGCGCGCGGGCGGCCGTCCAGGCGCAGGCCGAGCGGGACGCGTTTTGGGATCGCAGGGAACCGCCGCCACAGGTGCCAGACGAGCAACGCGGTTTGCGCGACGGCGATCGCGGCTCCGATCCAGGCGACCGAGAACGGCAACGAGAGCATATCGGGTATGCTGTTCGAGATGAACGGCGCACGTTTCCCTGCAGTGACCGGCGAGGCGGTCGACGGGACGCCGTTCGCCGCGGGCAATCTCGCCGGGAAACGGACGATCGCGTTCGCCGGCTTCGCGATCGAGCATCGGCCCGAACTCGAAAGCTGGGTTCCGTATCTCGATCCGCTGATGCGCTCGCGCACGGATCTGCGCGGACGGTTGTTCGCCGTGCTGCGGCCGAAGCCGAAAGTGGTGCGCGCGATGCTGCTCGCGGCGCTGCGCAAGGCGGTCAAGGCGCCGGAACAGCGCGCCTCGACGATCGTGCTCTTCACGGACGTCGACGCATTCTGCCGCGCGCTCGGCATCGCCGATCGCACGCACCTCGCGGTCTTCCTCCTCGACGAGACGGGGCAGGTCATGTGGCGCGCGGCCGGTGCGTTCTCGACCGAAACGGGCGCCTCGTTGACCGACGCGCTCGCGCGCTCTTGACTTCAGACCCTTACCGGCGAGGGCGCGCCCAGAGCGCGCCGAAGCGCCTGCTATGACGACGACTCTGGCCTCGGGCGCCGATCTCTTCGAGCGCCACCGCGAAACGCTTGATCGGGCGCGCGAGGCGATCCGCAGCCGCGCGTACTACAGCGCGTATCCCGAAAGCGCGCGGGCCTACGGCGAGAGCGCGATGGCGGACGGCAAGGCGGCGTTCGATGCGCGCCTCGGCAAGCCGTTCGCGCTCCAGCAGCCCGCGAGCGGAGCAAACGTCGCGACCGAGCGCTCGCCCTACGGGATCGATCTCGGCGTCCAGTATCCCCTCGCCGACGTGGACGCGTTGCTCGCCGCCGCTTCGCAGGCCGGCGAAGCCTGGGGTGCCGCTGCGTTCGAAACGCGCGTCGGCGTCGCGCTCGAAGCGCTCGCGCGTATCAACGCGCGCTCCTTCGAGCTGGCGCACGCGGTCATGCACACGACCGGCCAAGCCTACATGATGGCGTTTCAGGCGGGTGGCCCGCACGCGCAGGATCGCGCGCTCGAAGCGGTCGCCTACGCGTACGACGAGATGTCGCGCATTCCGGCGCACGTCATCTGGGAGAAGCCGGCGAAGCCCGAGCCGCTGCGCATCGAGAAGACGTTCCGCATCGTACCGCGCGGCGTCGATCTGACGATCGGCTGCTCGACGTTCCCGACCTGGAACGCGTATCCGGGGATCTTCGCGAGCCTGGTGACCGGCAACGCCGTCGTCGTCAAGCCGCATCCGCTGGCCGTCCTGCCGCTCGCGATCACGGTCGAGGTGCTCCAGGCGACGCTGCGCGAGGCGGGTTTCGCGCCGGAGGTCGTCGTGCTCGCCGTCGACGCGCCGGGGAAGCCGCTCGCCAAGGTGCTCGCGCAGCGCCCCGAGATCGCGCTGATCGACTACACCGGCTCGAGCGAGTTCGGGACGTGGCTCGAGCGCAACGCCGGCGCGCTCGTGTACACCGAGAAGGCCGGCGTCAACAGCGTCGTGATCGACTCGACCGCCGATCTCGCCGGGATGATACGCAACCTCGCGATGTCCTTGACCTTGTATTCCGGGCAGATGTGCACGACGCCGCAGAACCTGTTCGTCCCGGCCGGCGGCATCGCCGCGGGCGGCGAGCACGTGGCCTTCGACGACGTCGTCCGGGCGCTGGTCACGGCGCTCGATGCGTTCACCGCGGCGCCGGAGAAGGCGGTGGAAATCCTCGGCGCGATCGCGAGCGACGCGACGCTTGCGCGCATCGATGAAGAGAACGCCAAGCCGGGCGTCGTGCGGCCGAGCGCGACGCTCGAGCACCCGAAGTTTCCCGGCGCGCGGATTCGTACGCCGCTGATCGCGGCGGTCGACGCGAGCGAACGCGACCGGTTCTCACGCGAAGCGTTCGGTCCGATCGCGTTCGTGGTGAAGACGGCCGACACGGACGAGTCGCTGCGCCTCGCGACCGAAGAGGCGAAGAGCAAAGGTGCGATCACGGCGATCGTCCACTCGACCGATCCGGCGGTGCTCGAGAAAGCGCAGCGCTGGGCGCGCGACGCGAAGGTGAGCCTCGCGGTCAACCTCACCGGCTCACTGCTGGTGAACCAGTCGGCGGCGTTCAGCGACTACCACGTCACCGGCGGCAACCCGGCGGGGAACGCCTCGCTGACCGACGCGGCGTTCGTCGCGAACCGGTTCCGCATCGTCGAAACGCGTACGCCGCTCTCGTGAGCGTCGAGGAACTCAGCGACGTCGAGCTCGCCCAAGCCTGCGCGGCGCGGATGCTCGAGCGCGACGCCGCGTCGAACGCGCTCGGCATGGCGCTCGAGGGCGCGCGTCCGGGATGGGCGCGCGTCTCGCTCACGATCACCGCGGCGATGGTGAACGGCCACGCGATCGCGCACGGCGGCGTGACGTTCACGCTGGCCGACTCGGCATTCGCGTTCGCCTGCAACTCGCGCAACGAGCCCAACGTCGCGCTGCAGGCGTCGATCTCGTTCATCGGTGCGGTCCAGCTCGGCGACCGGCTGGTGGCCGAAGCGCAGGAGCAGTCGTCGAAGGGACGCACCGGCGTGTACGACGTCCGGGTCACGCGCGGCGACGACGAGCTCGTCGCGCTGTTTCGCGGTGTGTGCTACCGCATCAAGGGAACCGTGCTCGACGGCGCGGTCAGCTGAAGCACACCCTCCTCGCCGGCGTGAACGTCGGCGGAACGTCGACGAGCGTCGTGCTTGGCGCGCCCGACGGCACGATCGTCGAACGGCGCGCGTGGCCGACGCAGGCGAGCGACGGCGAGGCGCTCTACGCGGCGATCGTCGCGGCCCTACGCGACATCGCAGGCGGCGCGCGCGCGATCGGCGTGGCGATCGGCGGCCCGATGGACGCGCATCGCGGCGTCGTGCTCTCCGCGCCGCATCTGCCCGGGATGCACGGTTTCCCGCTCGGTGAGCGGCTGCGCGCCGACCTCGCGCGTCCCGTCATCGTGCACCACGACGCGGCCGCGTGCGCGCTCGCGGAAGTTCGCTGGGGAGCGGACCGCGACGTTCGAGGCCTCGCGTATTTGACGTGCGGAACGGGATTCGGCGCGGGGATCGTGATCGACGGCCGCGCGCGCTACGGCTCGCGCGGCTTCTCGCCGGAGATCGGGCACGTGCGGTATCGCGACGACGGTCCCGACGTGTTCGGGAAACCCGGCTCGTTCGAGTCGTACGGCGCGGCCAGCGCGCTGCCGAAGATCGCGCGGGGCTACGACCCGGCGTACGACGCGGAATCGGGCGCCGACGTCGCGCGGCGTGCCGCTGCGGGCGACCGGGTCGCGCAAGCCGCGATCGACGACAATGCCGACGCCGTCGGCGCTGCCTGCGCGCTGCTCGCCGACCTCCTCGTCCTCGACGTGATCGTCTTGGGCAGCCTCGCGACGTACCTGGGCGAGCCCTGGATCGCGCGCGTCCGCACGACGTTCGGCCGCGAGGCGCTCCCCGATCACGCGGCGTCATGCACGCTGCGCGCGCCGTCGCTCCCGGACGTCCAGGACCTCAGCGGGCTGGCGGCCGCTCTGACAATCGACGAAGCGTGACGTCTAAAGAAACTCTGGGTGTCACAGCAAGCGATTCTTTGCTGTATCATGTTCGACGTGCCGCGTGGCGATCCGCGAGTAGGTGCGGGCAGCGCTAGCGACGTAGCGCCATGCATGATGTACGACGTTCGAATCGGCATCGTAGCGACGTTGGCGTTCGCGGCCGGCGTCGCCGTGGCACGCTTGCCGGTACCCGCCCAAGGCGCGGCCGCCGCGCTCCAACCTCAGACCATCGACTTCGCCGCGATGACTGCCGACAGCTACCCGCCGCCGTCACCTGCGCTCCCGAAGCTCCTCTCGAAAACCGTCGTTGTCGCCGACGGGATGACGGCGGCGATTCAAACCGGGACCGCGCCGAAGCACTTTCACGCCAACGCCAACGAGATCCAGATCATTCTGGAAGGCTCGGGCACCGAATGGCTCGGTGACCATCAGGTGAACCTGAAACCCGGAACGATGGTCGTGATTCCCCAAGGGACCGCGCACGCCGCGTTCACGGAAACGTCAGGCCACCTGAAATGGGTCTCGCTGAAGACGCCGCCGCAAGACCCGGCCGACGTTCACCCGATGTAAAAAGGAGCCCGAACGTGCCCATCGTCTATCGCACCCCGACCGTCACATCCATCGGCGGACGCGATGGCAGCGTTCGCAGCGCCGACGGTCTCGTCGATCTGCAGGTGGCGCTCCCGAAAGAGATGGGCGGCCCTGGCGGCAAGACGAATCCGGAGGAGCTCTTTGCGGCGGGCTACGCCGCGTGCTTCCACAGTGCGGTGAAGCGCGTCGCCGCCGACAAGAAGGTCGCGATCGGCAACTCGACGGTCGAAGCGCATGTCGGGCTCGGTCCGAATGACAACCGTCCTGGTTTCATGCTGGCCGCCGACCTGCATGTGATCCTACCGGGAGCGGGCGCCGAGGCAGCAAAGGACGTAGTGCGTGGAGCCGACATGATTTGCCCCTATTCGAACGCGACGCGCGACAACATCGACGTGAAGCTGAGCGTCACGCCGGCCGACGGCAACGAGTACGAAGTAGCCTCAGGCGATCGGCAGCCACGTAAGGAAGCGTACGTGAGCAATCTCGACCTAGATTAATAGCGGCCGAGGATACGTTGTTCGCCGCCGATCGCGGCGAGCGCGGATGCGAGGCGAGCGTCGTCGACGTTGGCGAGCTCGACGAAGAAGCGGTAGCGGAACGGGACCCGCCGGTCCGGCCGTGCGATGAGGAAGCGCAAGTCGATGCTGCGGTCGGCGAAGGCGCTCAGCGCGTCGCGCAGCGAGCCCGGCCGGTCTTGCACGGCGATTCCGACGCACGCGCGGTCGCCCGTCGCGCCGGCCGTCGCCGCGTTCGTCTGCGCCGCAGCGTCGCGCGCGACGAGGAAGAAGCGCGTGTAGTTTTCGGGTTCGTCTTGGATTCCGCGCGCGAGGATCGTTCCGCCGTAGATCTCCGCGGCCAGCGCCGGGCCGACCGCGGCGATCGACGGGTCGGCCAGCGCGACGATCTCGCGCACCGCGCCCGCGGTATCGGTTGCGGTCGAGCGCGTCCAGCCGCGCGCTTCGGCATACTTGTGAACCTGCTCGAGCGCGACCGGATGCGAGCGGATCTGCCGAATTGCCGCCGCGTCGGCGCCCGGCGCGCCGACCAGGCACATCTCGACCGCAAGCGTCGTCTCGCCGCAGATGCCCAGCGCCGGACGCTCCCACAGCAGCTCGTAGTTGCGCGGCACCGGTCCGGCGATCGCGTTCTCCACCGGGAGCACGCCGTAGTCGGTCTCGCCCGCGTCGAGGGCCTGCACGACGGCGTCGAACGACGGATACCCGCGCGTCGTCGCGCCCGGCACGAGCTCGCGCGCCGCGACGTCACTGAACGCGCCTTCGTGGCCTTGGTACGCGACCGTCGGCATCTACACGTGCGCGTTCGCGGCGGCGCCGAGCCGAAACGCCGCGATGTACGCTTTGAACACCACGCGGTAATTGTCGTGGACGAAACGCACGGTGCGGCCGCCGATCCGCTCGAATCCCGGCATCATCTCGACGAAGTCGGCGTTGTGCGTCCACATCAGGTCCAACTCGAGTTTGATCGGCGGCTCGAAGACGAACGGCTTGGCCTCGGCGATGCGCCCGATCGCCTCCTTCGCGCCGGCTCGGATCAGTTCGCGCGCGCGGGCCGGCGAGACGGAGTTTGTGGCGTAGCGGCCGATCGAATCTTTCACCACGACGCCGGTGATCCACGGCATCACCGCCTGCTGCTCTTCGATGCAGGCTCGGTCGCCGGTCACCAGGACGACCGGGACGCCGGCGAGGCCGAGCACCGCGGCGTTGAGCGTCGCCTCGCTGCAGCGAATTCCGTTGACGCGCGTATCGCGCAACGTTTCGCTCGTGTAGGTGTGGTCGAGCGCCGCGTCCTGGGTGCCGCACGCGCCGTGGTAGCCGGTGAAGAACGCCGCGTCGAACGAACCGTCGATGCCCTCGGCCATCGAGAACGGCTTGCGGTTTCCGGAGATCATACGCACGTCTTCGGGGAGTTCGTCCCACAGGATGTTGCGCATCGACGAATGCGAGTCGTTGATCAGGACGTCGCCGGCACCGCCCTCGCGTGCCCCGTCGATCGCCGCGCGTACTTCCTGCGACATCAGGCGCCGGTAGTACGGATACTCCGTGGTGTTGCTCGGATCGCACTGGGTCCAGGCGCAGACTGCGGCGGTCCCTTCCATGTCGCACGAGATGTAGAGCCGAGGTGCTGCCGTCATCGAAGCGTTCATCAACCGCCGAGTTGTTGGAGTGCGGCGCGGGCATCCGCGGCGCGAGGGTCGTTGGGTCCGACGAGCTTGAGGTAGTGGTTGAACGCCGTGGTCGCGTCGCTGCGCCGGCCGACTGCCTGCAAGACCACGCCGCGATTGAACACGGCGGTCGGGAAATCGGGCCGCTCTTTGAGCACGCGGTCGAGGTTCGCGAGCGCTTCCAAGTCGTGGCCGGTTTGGTGCAGCGCGACCGCGTCGTCGGTGCGCACGTCGGGATTGGTCGGGTCGAGCGCGAGAGCGCGGCGGTAGTACGCGTCCGCCTTGTCGAACTTCTGCGCGTCGAACTCCATGTTGGCCAGGGCGACGAGCGCGGCGACGTCCTTGGGGTTGCGTGCGAGGCGCGCTCGCAATTCGGTGATGGCGTGCATCACCGGAGCGGGCGGGCCGCCGGGCGTGCCGCCGCCGACCTGCTGGCCGGGCAGCGCGTTGCCGGAGTTCGCGACCGGTCCGGTCCCGGTCTGCGGCACGGTGAAAGTTCCCGGCGGGTCGGTCGCGATCGGCGCCGGCGTGGCGCGGATGTTCGCGTCCCCTTGCTGCGCGACAGCTCCGCTCGGTCCGAAGGCCGAGCCGGTCGTGCCGAAGCCGATCCTCAGGAAATAGCCGGTCACGCCGAGGAACAGCAGCGCGAACACGGCGAGGATCGGAATCGCGATACGTCCAGGCAAGCCCACGGAGCCCTCTTGGCGAAGCACGTCACATGGTCCCCGGTCTGCCGGACGTCGCCGAGCTGCAGCTCCTCTTCGCGCAATACAACTTCATGTATTTCAACGGCGAGATTCCGACGTACCGGATCGCCTACAACGCGCGCTTCTCGAACAGCGCAGGACGCATCACGTACAAACCCAAGCCGGTCATCGAACTCTCGCCCAAGCATCTCAAAGGGCAACTCCAGGAGCTGCGCGACACGCTGCTGCACGAGATGATTCACGCGTGGCTGCACGCGCGCGGCGAGAATCCGGGCCACACGCCGCGCTTCAAGGCGAAGATGAAGGAGCTGGGCTTGCGCTCCATCTACCACGACCTCGGTCGCGCCGCCCCGCTCAAAGAGTCGACGAAGCGCTACATCCTGCGCTGCGAAACGTGCACGATGGAAGTCTTGCGCAAGCGCAAGCCGTCGGAGAACCTGGTGTGCGCGCGCTGCCGCAAACCCCTCACGGCGTTCGAAGTCGTTGAGATGCGGTCCGTCGAGCTCGGCCGAGCGGCTTCGCGTCGTCCTCGTTAGCGGCCCCCGCGGCGGCGGACCGACGTCGTCGTCCTCGTCGGAGGGACTTGCCAGGCGCTCGACGTCCCGGCAGCCATCGCTCCTGGCGATGCGGAACTACGCCTACCGTCCCAGCCGACCGCAAGGCCCTTCGATGATGAAACGCACCGACTGACGCGATGGCGAAGCCGTGAGGCGCTCCGAGGCGCTCGCCGGGATCGCGCTGACGCCGCTTGCCGCGTTGGCGGCTTGTGCTCAGACCCTCAGCGGCGTCGTCGCGACAAAGGGCTCGCCGCTTCGTCCGACGGCGTTCGGTTGCCAAGTCTATCCGTCTGATGACCTCGGGCAAGTCATCCCGCTTCTTGCGGCGTGCGGAAGCAAACTGCTTCGCATCACGGCGAACAACGACAACTTTCCGTACTTCGACACGCTCTTCGCCGCGGCAGCCCAGCACGGCATGCGGGTGGTCGTCATCTCGCAATATGCTGCCCAACCCGTCGATCTCACCGCATATGCGGCAAACGCCGTGACGTTTCACGAGCGATATGCGACGTACGATCCGATCTGGGAGTTGTGGAACGAGCCGAACCTCGCGCAGTATTGGGGCGCGCCGCCCGACCGCGTCGCCTACGCCAAGCTGGCGATCGCCACGGCGACGGCGTTGCGCAACGCGGGCGCGCGCGAAATCCTTTCCGGCGGGACGAGCGGCGTCGATGTGAATTGGCTCTACGATTTGCGAATTCACGGCGTCTTTGACGCCGTTACTGGTTGCGCGGTCCACAGCTACCAGAAGCCGGCGAAGGCCTTGAACGAATATCTTCAGGCCGTCAGCTTGATGCCGCCGGGCATCGCGATCTACACCACCGAAGCATGCGTCGTTACTTCCAGCGGCCAGCCCTCGTTCTTCCGGGATATGTGGAACGTGCATCGCTACCTGGGTTTGCCGGCGCTGGTGTGGTGCGAGTTCCGCGACGGCACAGCGGGGCCGAATCCTCCGTACACGGACCCGATGGGGCTCGTCACGGCGGACTACGTCCTCAAAGACGTCTACTACACCGCGCAAGCGCTCATCAACACCTAGCGAGACCAGATCGGAAGGTGGCGCAGCGCGAGGCTGCAGGCCGCGCCGATCAGGCCGACCGCGAGCATCGTGATGAGGGCCGGCGAGGAGACGCGTTTTGCGATGCTCGGTGCGACGCCCCCGCCCGCGATGCCGCCGAGAACGAGCGGCGTCGTGACCGCCCAGTCGACGTCGCCGGCGAGCGCGTGCGCGGCGACGCCGATGGGCGCGGTCATCGTCACGACGAAGGCGGTCGTCGCGGCGACCACGTGCGGCGGCATGCGGGCCGCGATCAGCAGCAGCGGGACCATGACGAACCCCCCGCCGATCCCGAACGCCGAGGAGAAGAAGCCCATCGCCAGGCCGCCGGCGACGCCGACCCGCCAGTCGTGCGCGAAACTGCGTTCTCCCTCGGTGAGGCTCTCGATTCCCCGCCGCCGAATGACGAGGATCGCGATCGTGACCTGCATCGTCCCGTAGGCGATGTCGAAGCCGGCCGGGGTGAAGTGCCGCACGGCCAGCACGCCGAGGATCGACGCCGGCACCGCGGCCAGCGTGAACGGCAGCGCGAGCGGAAAGTCGATCCTCTTGTGACGCCAGAAACCGACGGTGGAACTCGCCGTGTTCGCGAGCACGAACACGAGCGACGTGCCGGCGACTTCGGCGGGCGGAATGCCGAATGCGAGCCGCAGGACGGGGATCACGACGAAGCCGCCGCCGAGTCCGACCAGCGAGCCGAAAACGCTGGCTGCCGCTCCGATCAAGAACAGCCCGAGCGCGCCGAGCGGCGTCACCTGCTGTGCACGTCAGCGATCCGCCGCGACGGCCGCTTGCGGGAAATTCGCGGGGTCGAGCAGCGTCGACGTGTTCGTGTGACCGGGCTCGAGCAGGCCGACGATCTCGAAGTTGCGCAGCGGCAGGGCCTTGCCTTTCACGAACACCGGCGTGAGTTCGTTGACGATGAAGCGATTTTTCACTTCCTCGTACGTCGACGCGCTGATGATGGTCTGGCCGCCCTTCGCGACGTTGTACAGGCGCGCGGCGGTGTTGACGTTGTCGCCGATGACCGTGTAGTTCAGCCGGTCGGCCGAGCCGAGGTTGCCCATGACGACCTCGCCCGTGTTCAAACCCATCCCGACGGTGAAGATCGGCCGGCCTTGCGTGGCCCACTCGGTCATCATCGTCAGAATCTTTTGCTGCTGCTCCCAGGCGGAGCGCACGGCGTTGTACGCGTCGTCGGGTTGGGGATTCGGCGCCGAGAACACGGCCATCAAGCAGTCGCCGATGAACTTGTCGACGAACCCGCCGTACTGGAACACGATCCGGCACATCTCTTCGAAGTACTCGTTGAGCGCGCCGTAGATCTCCTCAGGCGACATCTTCTCCGACATCGCGGTGAAGCCGCGGATGTCGGAATAGAAGATCGTGACCTTCACCCGCTTGCCCGAGAGGTCCAGCGCCTTGAGCGGGTCGTCATGCGCGAGCATGTGCTCCACGATCGCGGGCGAGACGTGTTTGCCGAACATCTCGGTGATCACTCGCTTGTCCGCGCCCTCAGTCACCATTCGGTACAGCGCGACGAAGAGCGCTGCCAGCGCGATCGAAGCGTCGACGTGAACGAGGTTGATCCAATGCAGCGTCAACCCGTAGGCGAGCACGGCGAAGATCGAGTAGGCGACGACGACGCCGGCGCCGAGCACGATCCCGACGATCGGGCGCAACTGCGTCACGAGAAAGCCGACCAGTAGCGGGAACACGACGATCAGCGCGAGGTCCAGCGCCGGCGGAACGCGCCGGATGAACGTCGAGCGCAGCAGCTGGTCCATCAGCCGGAGGTTGGTGAACACTCCGGGGTACCGGCCGTTCGGGGTGACGACGAAGTCGCCCAGCGCCTGCGCGGTCGTTCCGATGACGATGACGTTGCCGCCCGCAAAAGCCCGCAAGTCCTCAGCGCTCATCGTGAGCGCCGTGACGGCCGGGATCGCCTGGAAGAAGGGGACCGTCAGGCTCGACGACCCGAACCGGGCGCCGTTCTCGCTGCTGATCTCCGTGTTCTCGTGCACCTCGAACGGCAGCATGAGAAACTTGCTCTCGCCGTCGAGCGGCACGTCGGTCCGGCCGAGGCTTGCGTGCCAGTCATCGCGCGCGCGGATCGGCTGCCCGGTGTGTCCCTCGATCGTTTTCGCGGCGAGCGACTCGTACGGTCCGTCGACCAGCGGCTGCCCGACCGTCCAGCCCCCGGGCGTGTCGACGGTGGTGAAGCCGATCGCGGCGTTGTCGCGCACCGCCGGGATCGGCAATTCCGCGTACACGTGGGCGCCCGGCGTCGTGATGCTGAACCCGTCGACCGCGCGCTGCAGCTTGAGCCCTGCGGCGAACGCGCGATCCTGGGCCGGCGCCGACGGATCGGGAAACGTGACGTCGAACGCGACGACGCTCGCGCCTGCCTGGTGAAGGCGCGCGAGCAGCGTCCCGTAGACGGAACGCGGCCACGGCCATGCGCCGAGCCCGCCGTCCGCGGCGTCCTGCAACGAGACTTCGTCGATCGCGATGAGGCGCAGGTGCTCGTTCTCGCTATCGTAGTTCGGAAAGCGGACGAGCGTGCCCAGCGGGCCGTCGCGCAGCCAGAACATCGTGTCGTTGATGACGACGAAGTCGGCGAGCCGGTTGAGGGTCGCGAACTGCTCTTTCGGCAGGAGATAACAGACGACGCCGACGAGCGCCGCGAGGCCTGAGAGAACCATCGCGACGCCGAGGATACGGAGCCGTCGGATGCGCATTGCGCGGGGCGATTAGCTCTGGACGCGCCCGATGTAACGGCGATCGCGCGTGTCGATGCGGATCACGTCGCCCGGGTTCACGAAAAGCGGAACGTTGACCGTGGCGCCGGTCTCCAGCTTTGCCGGTTTGGTCGTCCCTTGCGCCGTGTCGCCCTTGAAGCCGGGATCGGTCTCTTCCACCTTCAGCTCGACGTGCGCCGGGAGGTCGGCGCCGATCGGCACACCGTCGTGGAACTGCACGTCGATCTTCATGCCGTCGCTCAGAAAGTCGGCGGGATCACCGATCAGGTCTTTCTGCAGGGTGAAGTTCTCGTACGACTCGGTGTCCATGAAATGGTAGCCGTCGGCGTCGTTGTAGAGCATCTGCATCGCGCGGTTGTCGACCGTCGCGCGTTCCAGCTTTTCACCGGCGCGGAACGTCCGCTCGACGGTGGCGCCGGTCTTGACGTTCTTGAGACGCGTGCGAACGAAGGCCGAGCCCTTACCGGGCTTGACGTGCAGAAACTCGATGACGGTCCATAACTGGCCCTCGATGACGATCGTGACGCCGTTACGGAAATCGTTGGATGAAATCATGAAGGTTCGAGATGTGCTCCAGGAAGAGACGCGCCGCGCCTAGGTGCGCTTCGCTTTCAGCAGGGAAAGCCGGTTTTCCGTCCCGCGCCGCAGCCGCTCGACGTTCTCGCGATGGCGGATGACGATGAGGATCGCGGAGAGGATGCCGTAGGCGAGCCCGATCGGACCCAACCCGAACCACAGCACCGGCGCCATCGCGATCGACCCCAGCATCGAGCCGACCGAGGAGTAACCCGTGGCGACGACGGCGGCGATCCAGACCACGACGAACGCCAGTCCGGCCGGCCACCACAGCGCGAAGAGCGCGCCGAACGCGGTTGCGACCCCCTTTCCGCCCTTGAAGCCGAGGAACGGCGACCAGCAGTGGCCGACGACGGCGGCGAGTGCCGCGGCCGATGCGGCGAGCGGGCCGCCGAGCGCGCCGGCCGCAAGCGCCGGTGCGAAGCCCTTGAGCGCGTCGAGCGCGAGCACGAGCGCCGCGCCACGTCGCCCGAGCGTGCGCAGCGCGTTCGCCGCACCGATGTTGCCGCTGCCGGCCGCGCGGATGTCGGTACCGTAGAACGCGCGCGAGACGAAAACGCCGAACGGCACCGAGCCGACCGCGAACCCCACGATGACCGAGATTGCGACCGCGAGCGGTTCGCTCACTCTTTGCCCTCGTGACGGCCGGACCGTTCGCGAAACTCGAACGTCAACGGAACGCCTTCGAAGTCGAACTCCGCGCGCAGGGTGTTTTCGATGAACCGTTTGTACGACGCCGGGACCAGATCCGGATCGTTGACGTGAAACACGAAGAGCGGCGGATGCGTCTGCGGCTGCGAGCAGAACAGCATCTTGAGCGGCTTGCCGGATTGGATCGGCGGCGGATGCGCGACGACCGCGTCGCGGACGACCGCGTTGAGCTTCGCCGTCGGGATGCGGCGGTCGAGGTTCTCCGCCACGCGCTCGACGATGGGCATGAGACTCTGCAGCCGCCGTTTCGTCAGCGCCGAGAGGAACGTCACCGGTGCGAACGATGCGAACGTCAGCTGCGCGTGGATCTCCGCGGCGAGGTCGTTCTGACTGTACTCGCCCAGTTCGCGCACGAGGTCGTACTTGTTGCCGACGATGATCAGCGCCTTACGCTCTTCGAGCGCGATCCCGGCCAGCCGCCGATCCTGATTGGTCGGGCCTTTGAGCGCGTCGATCAGCAGCACCGCGACGTCGCAGCGCGCGATCGCTTTGAGCGAGCGCAGCGACGAGTAGTATTCGATCGAGCCGTGATGATTCGCTTTCTTGCGCACGCCGGCGGTATCGATCAGGCGGAACGTGCGCTGCTTCCAGGTGAACAGCGTGTCGATCGCGTCGCGCGTCGTTCCCGGCACGTCCGAGACGATCGCGCGCTCCTCATCGAGCAGCGCGTTGAGCAGCGACGACTTGCCGACGTTGGGCTGACCGATCAGCGCGATCGCGAGCTCCGGCGCTTCGAGCCGGTTCGGGTCGTCGGGCGGCAAGACGGCGACGATCGCGTCGAGCAAATCGCCCGTGCCCTCGCCGTGCATCGCCGAGACCGCGTGCGGTTCGCCGAAACCCAGGCCGCTGAACTCAGCGTGCACCGACGCGAGCGCTTTCGGTGATTCGACCTTGTTCGCGACCAGCAGCACCGGCTTGCGCGTGCGGCGCAAGATTCCGGCGACGTCTTGATCGACCGGGAGCAGACCGTCGATCGCGTCGACGACGAACACGATCGCGTCGGCGTCGCGCGCGGCCGACTCGGCCTGCGCCTGCGTCCCCTGCGCGATCGGGTCGTGCGGATCGATCTCCGTTTCGATCCCACCGGTGTCGACCAGCGTGAAGGTGCGCCCATTCCATTCGGTGAGGGCGTACAAGCGGTCGCGCGTGACGCCGGGGGTGTCCTCGACGATCGCGAGGCGCTGCCCGACCAGGCGGTTGAACAGGGCGCTCTTCCCCACGTTGGGGCGACCGACGACCGCGACGGTCGCCGGGCGCACGCGTAAAGAGGGAGCGAGGGCTTCGGACATGACCGTTCAAGGTTCCCAAAGATATGCTCCGTCGCCTCGCGGCGGCCGCCGCCTGCCTCATATTTCTCGGCGCCGCCTCAACGGGCTCGCTCTACATAACGACACTGCCGAGCGCTGCCGACGTCTGGATCGACGGCACGTACGTCGGACGGACTCCGGTCGTGCTGGACGCCTTGGCGAGCGGACACCATACGGTCGGCATCGCCAAGGCCGGCTGGACGCCGCAGCAGCTCGACGTCAGCATCGTCTCGGCGCAGACGACGTTGAGCTCGGTCCGGCTGCCGCGGGCCAAGGCCCAATTGGCCGCGCCGCCCGGCTCGATCGCGCTGCACGGCGCGCAGGTCGAGGCGACCTACATCGACGGCGTCCCCGTCCGGCCGGGTAAGGACGGCACGTTCCCGGCGGCGGCCGGCACACACGAGGTCGCCGTCCGGACCGCCGCCGGTAAGGTCACGCGCCTCGTGACGGTCTGGCCGCAAACCCGCACCGACGTGGTCGTCCAGCCGGACGCCGACAGCGCCCGGCCGAGCGTCATCGCGCCGGCCGACGACTACTTTCCGTCGAGCGCCATCCGCATCGACGGCGAGCGGGTCGTGATCAAGTTCGACGGACACACGGCGACCGGCCGCTTGGGCTCCACCGCCTACCGGGTCGACGGACGATACGTCGAGTACGACTCGGCGCCGACGCTGATCGGATCCCGCCTCTACCTCCCGATCGCGCTGCTCACCGCCGTTGGCGGATCGACCGACCGCTGAGCGGGGCGCCGGCCCTCGCACTCGAAACCCTAGCGGCTGATGGCGCAGATCTACATCGAGACGCACGGCTGCCAGATGAATGAAGCCGATTCGCAGGACATCGCGCGGCGCGCGATCAGTGCCGGCTTCACGCTGGCCGAGCGGCCCGAAGACGCCTCCGTGCTGATCCTCAACACGTGCACCGTGCGCGAGGGGGCCGAACGGCGCGCATACGGACGGATCGGCCACTGGAAAGCGGTCAAGAACGCCGACCCGACCGTCAAAGTGATCGTGACCGGGTGCTTGGCCGAGCAGGACAAGGACCGCATGAAGAAGCTCGTCCCGCACGTGGACGGGGTCTTCGGGACGCGCGAACTCGGCGCGCTCGGCGATGCGCTCGCGACGTGGCGGGCGGACTATCCCGAGGACGACTTCTCGGTCGACCGCGAGATCGAGACGATCATGGGCGGCGCGGGCGAAGGGATCGCCGGCCCGTACGACTTCCTGCGCGGCTACGTCAACGTACAGCGCGGCTGCTCGTACTACTGCACGTTCTGCATCGTCCCGCACGTGCGCGGCCGCTTCGATCATCGCCCGATCGGCGAGATCCTCGCGGAGATCCGCGCGAAGACCGACGGTGGGGCGCGCGAGATCACGCTCGTCGGCCAGACCGTCAACGCGTACAAAGAGCCCGCAACAGGCGCTGATTTCGCCGATCTGCTCGAGGAAGTCTGCGCGCTCGAGAGCGTCGAGCGGGTGACGTTCATCTCGTCACACCCGAAGGACCTCAACGAGAAGCTCGCGCGCGTCTGCGCGACGCTGCCGAAGATGAACCCGCGCTTCCACCTCGCGATGCAGTCGGGTTCCAACGTGATGCTGCGCCGGATGAACCGCAAGTACACGATCGAAGAGTTCCTCGGGCGCATCGCCACCTTCAAGAGCCACAACCCGAACTGGGCGATCACGACCGACCTGATCGCCGGCTTCCCGGGCGAGACCGAAGCCGACTTCGCGCACACGCTCGACGTGGTGCGCACCGGGATCTTCGCGCAGGCGTACATGTTCGTGTACTCGCCGCGCCGCGGTACGCCGGCCGCGGTCTGGCACGAAAAGGATCCCGTCCCGCACGACGTCGCGCAAGACCGTTTCCTGCGCATGACGGAAGCGCAGGATCTCGCCTGCCGCACCTATCACGACCGCAAGATCGGGACGACCGTGCGCGCGCTCGTCCACGGCGTCTCGCGCAAAGACCGCACCCGAATCAGCGCCAAGACGCTCGACAACGTCACGGTCAACTTCCCGATGATCGAATCCGAACCCGACGTCGCACACCCGTGGGTGGACGTGCGTGTCGACGCCGCCTCGGTCTGGGGCGTGCGCGGCACCTGCGTGGGCCGCGCCGCTTCCTACGCCGGTGCGGCGGAGCCGGTTGCGCCGCCCATCGTCGACCTGCTGGCGGTGTAGCCGCCCTTACGCCGGCGGCTCGATCGTAACCGGGACGTTGAATTTGCTGTAGGTGATGACGACCTTGCCGCGGTTGGAATTAACGGTCATCCGATAGGGGAGCTGTTTTGGGCCGACGTCGAGGACGTTGTGCGTGCTGATCCCCTCGGTCGTGTCGTCGAACCCGTACGCGTGGGTCGGAACGCCGCCGACCGACGAGGCGCCCAGGTCTTTCACGGCATGCGTCTTGGCGAACGTCGCGGCCTGACCGGGCGAACGCAACTGTGCGATCATCGAGCCGACCTGCGGCACCGGCAGCTTCATCGTGTGTCCGCCGACCGTGACGTAGATGTCCGAGCCGATCACGTACTGCGTTCCGGTCGGCATTTGGAGGCGGAATCGGTCCGGAGCCGCGAAGTCGACGCCGATCGAGCTCTTGTTGAAGGTTTCGTCCGCATGCCACGACTTTAGGGCCGCGAAGTTCTTGCCGGCGGCGAGCACGTCGCTCGACGCGTCGGCGCGGATGGGGAGCGGAAGCGCGGCGACGGCCAATGCCGCCAGGGCGCAGAAGAAGCGTCGGGTCGTCGGACTCTTCATAAGGCCGGTTATGCGACCGTTTGCCAAAACACCTGGATCGCCGTTTCCCTATCCACAGGGAGGGTTGCCCTCGCTGCGGGAAACGCCGCGCATGCGGTCTGGGCTCGGATGACGACGACCACGGCCTGGTCGCCGATGCTCGAGCAGTACTTTGGGATGAAGCATCGCTACCCCGAGGCGATTTTGCTGTCGCGGGTCGGCGACTTCTACGAAGCGTACGGAGACGACGCCGAGACGATCGCGCGCGCTCTCTCGATCGCGCTGACCTCGAAGGACGCCGGCTCGGGCCGTAAGATCGCAATGGCGGGGGTGCCCTATCACGCGCTCGATGGCTATCTCGCAAAGCTGGTCGCACAACGGCGCGTCGTCGCGCTCGCGGAACAGCTCGAGGCACCCGTTCCGAACAAACTCGTGCGGCGCGACGTCGTGCGGGTCATCACGCCGGGGACGCTGCTCGAGGAGCACATCCTCGATCGCTCCGCGCACAACTACCTCGCCGCGATCACCACGATCGACGATGTGATCGCGGTCGCTCACGCCGACATCTCGACCGGTCACGTCGGCGCGACGGCGTTCGACGGAGAATCGGCGCTCGAGGACGCGCTAGCCGAGATCGCGCGGCTCGACCCGGCCGAACTGGTTGCCGACGTCCCGGCGCAAGTGCGTGCCGCGCTCGACGACGCGCTCGAGAACGGACGGACGCGCATCGCCGCGCCGGCGCTCGCGGCGGTCGAGTCGCGCCAGCGCGATCCGGTGGACGGGTTCTCGCTCGACGCGTCCCTCGCGATGCACCGCGCGCTCGACGTGCTTGGTGCCTTCGTGCGGCGGGTCAGCGTGCAGCAGGGCGGCCGCGAAGCGTTTCGCGAGACGCACTACTATCGGCAGGCGACCTTTCTCGCGCTCGACCCGAACACGCGCAAGCACCTCGAACTCACCCGGGCGCTCGGCGCGAACGCCCGCGCGACGCTGCTCGCCACGATCGACCGCACGCGCACGGCGATGGGCTCGCGGCTGCTCGGCCGCTGGGTGCTCGCGCCGCTCGTCTCGATCGACGGGATCGCGGCGCGCGCCGACTGCGTCGAGGCGCTCTCCCTCGACGCCGCCCGCCGGCTCGCACTGCAAGACGTGCTGCACGGCTGCTTCGACCTGGAACGGATCGCGCAGAAGGTGCGCTTCCGCCGCGCGCTGCCGCGCGATCTGGGTTCGCTGCGCCGCACGCTGGCGCTGCTCGATCCGATCGGCGACGCGCTGCGCGAGGCTACGCTTCCAGCCGGGCTGCAGTCGATCGCGACGCGCATCGGGGCGTTCGAGGACGTCCGAGCCGATCTCGAAGCGACGCTGCTGGACGACCTCCCCGCGACGCTCGCCGACGGCAACGTGGTTCGTCCCGAGCGCGCGCCGGAGCTGGCCGAGTGCGTGGCGCTGCGCGGTGACGCGCGTTCCCGCATCGCGGCGCTCGAAGAGCGCGAACGCGAGCGGACCGGCATCAAGTCGCTCAAGGTCAAGTACGCGTCGGCGTTCGGATACGCGATCGAAGTGGCGAAGGCGCAATTGGCCAACGTGCCCTCCGAATACACGCGCAAGCAGACGCTGGCGAACGGCGAGCGGTACGTGACGCCCGAACTGCGGGAGCTCGACGTTGCGATCTCGTCGGCCGAATCGCGGCAGCTGCGCTTGGAGGGCGCGCTGTTCGAAGCATTGCTTGACCGGCTCGGGGAGCGGGTCGACGACTTGCTGGCGACCGCCGACGCGCTGGCCGAACTCGATGCCTACTGCTCGCTCGCGCAGATCGCCGGTGAGCGCGGCTACGTGCGGCCCGTGTTCGTCGACGAGAGCGTGGTCGAGGTCGTCGACGGGCGCCATCCCGTCATGGAAGCGCTGCTGGGATCGTCGTTCGTCCCCAACGACTTGCGGCTCGGGACGCAGGCGCGCTTCATCTTGCTCACCGGGCCGAACATGGGCGGCAAGTCGACCTACCTGCGGCAGACGGCACTGCTGGTGGTACTCGCGCAGATCGGCTCGTTCGTTCCCGCGCGCGCCGCGCGGATGGGAATCGTGGATCGGATCTTCACGCGCATCGGCGCGGGCGACGATCTCGCCTCGGGACAGTCGACATTCTACATCGAGATGTCGGAGGCGGCGAACATCCTGCGCCGCGCGACCGATCGCAGTTTGCTGCTGATCGACGAGATCGGTCGCGGCACCGGGACGGTCGACGGGCTCGCGATCGCGCAGTCGATCAGCGAGTACCTGCTCGAACGCGAGTCGCGTGCCCCGATGGCGCTGTTCGCGACGCACTTTCACGAACTCGTGGCGCTCGCCGACCGCTGGGCACTGGTGGCGAACTTCCACATCACGGCGGTGGAGAGCACCCGCGGCGGAGCGCCGGTCTTCTCGCACCGCGTGCTGCCGGGCTCTTCCTCGCGTTCCTTCGGCATCGAGGTCGCCCGCATGGCCGGGCTGCCGCCGGCCGTCGTCGCGCGCGCGAGGGAGATCGCCGCGGTTCTCGAGGGCCGCCCGACCTTGGAAGTGTCCGTTCCGCTGCGAGGCAAGCTTGCCAAGCCCGCCATCATCGAACAACCGTTACTGTTCGAGGTTTGACGCGTAGGGTACAGTCGTCGGGATGAACCGAACCGTCTGGGTGACGCCGACCCAGGTTGAGGCGATCGTGGCGGCCGTCTGGATCGCGATCGCCATTCTGATCGGCGTCGCCGTCCACCGGCTCGTCTACTGGGGTTTTCGGCGCTGGGCCAAGGAGCGGAGCGACGGCTTCGCGGCCGCCGTCGTGCGCCGAACCAGTCGGCCCGCGGCGTACATCTTTCCGCTCGTCGCGATTTTGACCGTCATACCGAACCTGGATCTGCCGGAGCGCTGGACGCTCGAGACCGTCCGCGTGACGGCGATTCTGACCATCGCAGCGGTCGCCTGGACGACCATCGCGACGATTCGGTTGTGGGCCGACGTCGTCGTCACGCGGCATCGGGTCGACGTCGAGGACAACCTGCTGGCGCGGCAGCTCGGGACGCGCGTCGACATCCTCGCCCGCGTCATGATCATCCTGACCACGATCGTCGCGCTCGGCATGGTGCTGATGACGTTCCCGGCGATCCGTGCCTTGGGGACGACCCTGCTCGCGTCGGCCGGCGTCGTCGGCATCGTCGCCGGCCTTGCCGCGCGCCCGCTGTTCGAAAACCTCGTCGCCGGGATTCAGCTGGCGCTGACGCAGCCGATTCGGCTCGACGACGTGGTGATCGTCGAGAAGCAGTACGGGCGCATCGAGGAGATCCACTCGACCTACGTCGTCGTGCGGGTGTGGGATCTGCGTCGGCTCGTCGTGCCGCTCACCTACTTCATCCAGACTCCCTTCGAGAACTGGACGCGCAAGACGGCGAATCTGATGGGCGAGGTGTTCGTGTTCGCCGATTGGACGCTCGACGTCGAAGCGCTTCGTGCCGAGATTCCGAAAATGGTCGCGCGCACGCAGCTCTGGGACAAGCAGTTCGCGAACCTGCAAGTCACCGACGCGACCGACCGGGGGATGCAGATTCGGGCGCTCGTCACGGCGCGCAATTCCAGCGACCTGTGGGACCTGCGCTGTTTCGTGCGCGAAGAGATCGTGGCGTTCATCCGAGAGAACCAGCCGGAAGCATTTCCCCGCACACGCGTCGAGCTGCCACCGCAAGCCGAGCCCGCCCCGAATGGCGCGAAGGCTGCAGAACGCGCCGCAAATGCCGTCGCAGCGGCCGAGAACCAAGCCCCGATCAGCACGAGACCGTAGCGCGCGGGGCGGTCATCGCCTCGTCACGAATCGGACGTAAGGAGGCCGCAGAATCCGTGGGTGATATGGGATATACAGCTGCGCAAGTCCGTCCTCGTCCGATTAGCGCCGCCGAGTACTACCGGATGGGCGAAGTGGGCATCTTGGGCCCCGACGAGCGGGTCGAGCTGCTGAACGGGCGGATCATCACGATGCCGCCGATCGGGCCGCGCCACGCGCAGGCTGTTCGTACCTTGACCCATACGTTTGAGCGGCTGCTCTCGGATCGCGCTGTCGTGAGCGTACAACTCCCGCTGGACTTAGACCCGGCGTCGCAGCCGCAGCCGGACGTCCTGCTCGCCCGCTTGCCCGCCAAGACCTACGCTCGTGTGCATCCCCTCCCCGCGGACTGCCCCCTTGTTGTCGAAGTTTCGGAAACAACGCTGCGTCACGACGCGGGAGAAAAGCTCCGGGCATACGCGCTCGCCGGCGTTGCCGAGTATTGGATCGTCGACCTCCTGCACGACCGGATCGCGGTGTATACCGAGCCCGACGGCGACTTCTACCGCAACCAACGCACGGCCGCACGCGGCGAGTCGGTCAGCCCGCGCGCCTTTCCCGACGTTTCGATCGCGGTCGACGACATTCTCGCCTGACGGCGGCGGACCACGTAGGAGCGCGGTAGCGGGCGAGCCTGCGTCGAAGGGGGGATCGTGACGGTGCCGTTTCTTGCGTTCGACCACGTCCGGTGATCCGGGTTCTCGATCCCGAGACGATCGGGCAGATCGCCGCGGGTGAGGTCATCGAACGGCCGATTTCGGTCGTCAAAGAGCTGGTCGAGAACGCGCTCGACGCCGACGCGACGCGGATCGCCGTGCGGGTGCGCGGCGGCGGGCTCGTCGAGATCGAGGTCGCCGACGACGGCGTCGGGATCGCGCCGGACGAGCTCGCGCTCGCGCTGCGGCGTCACGCGACGTCGAAGCTCGGCGACGCGGCGGGCCTGACGCACGTCGACACGCTCGGCTTCCGCGGTGAAGGCTTGGCGTCGATTGCCTCGGTCGCGAAGATCACCATCGTTTCGCGGACCGCGCAGGCCGAGCTGGCGACCGCCGTCGACGCGCATGCGGAAGCGGTCGGTGAACCGCACGCCGCCGCCGGTCCGCCCGGGACACGCGCCGTCGTGCGGGAGCTGTTCGCGAACGTCCCGGTGCGGCGCGAATACCTGCGTTCGCCCGCCGCGGAGTTCGCGCGCATCGCCTCGTGGCTGGCGACGCTGGCGCTCGCGTATCCGCGGATCGGCTTCACGCTGGAACACGACGGCAAGACGGCGTTCGCGTTCGCGCCGGGCGAGGATCTCGCGCCGCGCTTGCGCCACGTGTTCGGAACGCCCGCCTCCACGATGGTCCCGGTGCGCTCCTCCGATGCGCGCGCCGGTGTCAGCGGTTGGGTCAGCTCGCCGGGCGACGACCGCCCCGACCGCCGGAATCAGATCCTCTTCGTCAACGGCCGGCTGCTGCGCAGCACGCTGGTCAGCGGCGCGTGGTCGGCTGCGTACCGCACGTTCTCGATGGTCGGCCGGCATCCGTACGGCGTGCTCTACCTCAGCGTTCCGCCGGACGAAGTCGACCCGAACGTCCATCCCACCAAGAGCGACGTACGGCTGCGCTACGGCGATCGGGTCGTCGGCGTCGTGAAAGAAGCAATCGCGACCGCGCTGCGCCGCGGTGCGGTCGATCGGCTGGAGCGCTCGATCTCTCTCGCGCCGCCGACCGGCGGGTTCGGCGAACGCGGCGTCGCAGCCGCCTGGGCGGACTCGTTCGTGCCGGAGCCGAGCGCGGACGGCGACGGAGCCGCGCCGTTGCGCGTGCTCGCGCAGGTCGACCGCACCTACATCCTGGCGACCGACGGCGACGCGGTCGTCCTGATCGACCAGCACGCCGCGCACGAGCGCGTCGTGTTCGAGCAGCTGTGCGCGAACGCGCAGGCGCACGTCGCCGCCGAGCCGCTGCTGATTCCGTATACGTTCGAGGTTCGCGGCGAAGATGCGGAGCGGCTCGACGCGACGCTCGAGGCGCTCGCCGCCGGCGGCCTGCACGTCGAGCACTTCGGCGAACGCGCGTATCGCGTCACCGCGACGCCGGCGCGCCTTGTCCATGCCGGGCGTAGCCGTCCCTTCGACGTCGAGGATTTCGTCGAATGCCTGGGCGACGAGGCGCGCGGACTCGACGCCGACCAGCGGGTGTGGGCGTCGCTCGCCTGCCACTCGGTCACGCGGGCGGGCGAGACGCTGGCGTATGCGGAGATGATCAGTCTCGTGGAGCGGCTGCAGCGCTGCGAAAACCCGATGCACTGCCCGCATGGCCGGCCGACGATCGTGCGGCTCGACCCCGACCGCATCGCGCGGCTTTTCAAACGGATGTGACGCCCGGCGTTCTCGTTCTCACCGGTCCGACGGCGTCGGGAAAGAGCGCGCTGGCGCTCGCGCTGGCCGAACGGTTCGACGCCGAAATCGTCGGGGCGGACTCGCGCCAGATCTATCGCGGCATGCCGATCGGAACGGCTGCGCCCGACGCGATCGCTCGCGCGCGCGTCCCGCACCATCTGGTCGCGTTCCTCGATCCGCGCGAGCGCTACTCCGCCGCTCGGTTCGTCGCCGACGCGCTGCTCGCCATCGAGGAGATCCATGCGCGCGGAAAGCGGGCGATCGTCGCCGGAGGGACCGGCTTCTACGTTCGGGCGCTCACCGGAGACGTCACGCTCTCGAGTGGTTACGATCCCGGCGTGCGCGATCGGCTGGCACGGGAAGCGCGACTGCATCCGCCCGACGTGCTGCACGACTGGCTGGCCGCCATCGCGCCGCCGCGGGCGGCAGCCATCGCTCCCAACGATCCCTATCGCGTCGCGCGCGCGCTCGAAGTCGTGCTGACGTCACGCAGCGGCGCGCAGCGGGCAGACGCGGTCGCCGGGCAGAGTCTGCGCGCGCGTGGTATCGACTATCGCAAGCTGTTGCTGACCGTACCGCCGGAGCAGTTGGAGTCGAACATCGCGCGACGGGTCGACGCGATGCTGACCGAGGGGCTGCTGGACGAGGCGGAGCGGATCGGTGCCGACGCCGTGGCGGCCGATGCCGTCGGCTATCGGGAAGCGCTAGCCTACCTCGCCGGATGGTCGACGTTGCCCGAACTGCGCGCGCAGCTTTTCCGCAACACGCGGCGTTATGCCAAACGTCAAGCAACGTGGTTTCGTACCGAACCGGATCTCGAAGCGCTTCCCGCGGGTGGCGCGTTCGCAAGCGCGGTCGAGCAGGCGGGAGCACTCCCTGGTTGGGCCTAAGCAGGTAACCATGGCCAACGCCCGTCCCCAGCCGCTCCAGGATGCATACCTCACGGAGGTCAAGCGTCAGGCCGTACCGGTAACGATTTACCTCGTCAACGGCTTTCAATTGCGCGGCGTCGTGAAAGGGTTCGATCCGTTCACGATCGTGCTCGAGTACGAGAAGAAGGCGCACCTCATCTACAAGCACGCGGTCTCGACGATCTCCCCGCAGGGGGCCGTCTCCGCACCGCTGATTCCCGACGAAACGGAGCTCGCACTCCCGTGACCGCAACCGTCCCGGTCGTGAAAACGAACGGGACCGGCAACGATTTCATCTTGGTCGACGAACGGATCGCGCCGCTCGGCGACGCCGTCGCGTTCGCGCGGCGGGTGTGCGATCGGGTCCACGGCGTCGGCGCCGACGGCGTTCTGCTGGTCGGCGCCTCGACGAGCGCCGACGCCCGCATGCGCGTCATCAACGCCGACGGGTCGGAAGCGGAGATGTGCGGGAACGGAATGCGCTGCGTGGCGCGCTACCTCAGCGAGCACGACGGGCTCGAGATCGCGACGGTCGAGACGCTCGCCGGACCGATCGGCACGCGCATCCTCTCGCACGACCCGTATCGCGTTGCGGTCGAGATGGGCGAGCCGCGGATCGGCGCCGCGCACGACGTCGCCGGCTTCCGCGCGACGCCGGTCGACCTCGGCAACCCGCATGTCGTGATCCGCGTCGCCGACCTCGATCGGATCGACCTCGGTGCCGCGGGCCCGCGGATCGAACGCGATCCGCAGTATCCGCACGGAACGAACGTCCACTTCGTCGCACGCGACGGTGACGGCTGGCGCGTGCGCCATTGGGAGCGCGGAGCCGGCGCGACGCAGGCCTGCGGGACGGGCGCGGTCGCGGTAGCGGCGGTGCTGATCGCGGCGGGCGAGGCGGCCTCACCGGTGTCGTTGCGCGTCCCCGGCGGAACGCTCGAGGTGCGCTGGACCGCCGGCGAACGCGCGACGCTGGTCGGCGACGCGGTGCGGGAGTTCGAGCGGACCGTCTCGTGATCGGACTCGCGTACACCGACGCGCGCGGGCGGATCTACTTCGATGAGACGCGCACGCCGCTGGCCGACGGCGGAATCGAACGGGCAGCGCTGCGCGACGAGCTGATCCCCGCGCCGCGCGGCACCGTCACGACTATGCTGCCGGGCCGCTCGCCGCTGCTCGCGGGCGGCCGCGTCGCTGAGCGGCGCACGGCGCTCGCCGCGCTGCTCCCGGCGGGATACACGCGCCTGCTGCTGCCGGCGTACCGGCACCGGCCGGACGCGCCGCCGCTGCCGCTCTTCGGCTACACGTTCGCGTGCGTCGTCGACGATGAGCTGTACGTCGCCGCCACGCGCACCGATGAGAGCGAGGATTGGACGCCGCGGTATTTCGGCGAAGGTGAGCTCGACGCGATCCTCGCGCGCCGTCAGGCGGAAGACCCCCGCAACCGCACGCTCGCGCAGCTGGCGATTTGCTCGCGCGAGTACGGGTGCTTCACCGCGCAGAACGTCTTCTTGGAACGCGGCGAAGCGGCGCTGCCGGTCTCGCCGAAGTGCAACGCCGCCTGCGTGGGCTGCATCTCCGAACTCGAGCCCGATGCGGGGATGCCCTCACCGCAGCGGCGGGTCGCCTTCGAGGCCGACGTCGACGACGTCGCCCGCATCGCGATTCGCCACCTCGAACGCGTCCCCGACGGCATCGTCTCGTTCGGCCAAGGCTGCGAGGGCGAGCCGCTCCTGCGCGTGACGACGATCGAGCGAACGATCGCGAAGATTCGCACCGCGCGCTCGAACGGAATCGTCAACCTGAACACGAACGGATCGCTGCCGAATAGCCTGCGCCGCCTCATCGACGCCGGGCTGCAGGCCGTGCGGATCAGCCTGAACTCGTTCCGCCCGAACGTGTACGCGGCGTATTACCGGCCGGCCGGCTACGCTCTCGACGACGTCATCGAATCGATGGCGCTCGCGGTCGCGAGCGGGCTGCGGGTCTCGCTGAACCTGCTGACGCACCCCGGCGTCACCGACGAACGCGCCGAGCTCGAGGCGCTCGAACGCGTCCTGCGCGCGCATCCGGTGACGATGGTCCAGACCCGCACGCTCAACATCGATCCGGAGCGCTATTTCGCGTCGGTCGGCCGGCCCGTCGATCCGCAAGGGATGCGCGAAGCCCTGCAGCGGATCGAACGGCTCGGCGTCGGCGTGGGCAACTTCACCCACACCCACTAGGGAAGGCTACGCCGGCGCCGGCACGCCTTCGGTGACCTCGTTCGTCGCGGTCGGGTTCAGCGCCCAATCGAGCGCGTAGTCCGCGACGGCTTCCCAACCGTCCACGGCTCCGGTGAAGTGCGGCCGTCCTGGGAACTCCCGGAATGCAGTGATCCCCGGGGATTGGCTGATGAGCTCGAAGTTGGACCTGGTATAATCGGGCGGGACCAGGTGATCTGCGCCGCCGGCGATCAGCAGTATCGGAGGCCGGTTGCTTTTCACGTCGACTTTGGCAGCCGAATGCGGGACGAAGTTTTCGAACGCGCCCTCGAAAAAGATGCGGTCTGCACATGGAACCGCGTAGCGGTCATACAGTTCCCTTGATGTTTCGTCGGAAACCGTGTTCGTGAAGGCGTATTGAAATTGCTCCGGGGTGAGCATCGTCGCCTTGCCGAAGTTGAACGGGTTAGCCAGGACGGGAGCTCCTGCCTTGAGCGTGGACAACGGCAGGGTGAGCACACCCACCGGAGCACCAGGATCGATTCCCACCGCGGCCGATCCCAAACCGCGGTATGCCAAGAGCTGGGCGAACAATCCACCGAACGAGTGACCCATGATGATCGGCGGGGAATCGAGCGCGCGAATCAACGCCTCGAAGTGATCGAGTACCGTCTTGATATTGAGTCTCGTCAACGGCGTTGGGTCACTGCGCAGGTCTTCAACGCTGCCTTCCAGCCCCGGCCATCCCGGCGCGAGCACGTTGAAGCCTCGAGCCGAGTACCGGTCCACCCATTTGTCCCAGCTGGACCAGGTCAAGAACAGACCGTGGATCAAAACGATGGTGCGAGCGGCGTTTTGGGTTGACGTGTGCGTGTCCATAATCGTAACCGCCTTTGGTACGTCGCGACTTCTCCCAGCACGCGCGCCGAGGATGCCTGCTTAGCGAGCGCTCTCATCCGCCTTTGTTAGGGCGTGGGCGTCTCGACGGGCCCGGTGACCGGCGTCGCGACCGGCTGGTGCGGATGGTGGCCGCCGTGGTGCGCGTGACGGCCGTGCTGCACGACGTCGCCGCCGACGGCCAGTTCGTGCGCGTGCGTCGTCACGTCGACGCCGTTGCCGCTGGCGCGCAGCGTCGTCGCGATCGAGCCGCCGTTCTGGTTCGACGCGCTCACCACGACCGAACCGTCGGCATTTTCGCCGACCGTCTCGCCGCCGGAGAGCGTCACCGTTTGGCCCTTGGCCAGCGCGACCGATTGACCGCCGCTGGTGATCGCGAACGAACCGTCGCGCTGCATCGTGATGCTGTCGCTGCCGAAGTTCGCGTGCACGGTCGCCGAATCGTTGTAGGTCACGCCGTTTGTGCTCGGCTGCGTCACGGTGGTTGAGACGCGATACCCGCCCGCGATCGCCCGGGAGCTCACCAGGTCGTCGTGCGCGGTCATGCTGTCGTAGTGCTCGTCGACGTTTTGCGTACCGGCGGCGGTTTCGCGCGTCCCGGTCTCGGCCAGATGCGGATCGCCGGTCGAACTGATGTCGACGTCGGCGAAGCGCTGCTGCGGACCGCCCGTTCCGGGCGGCGGCTGCGTTCCCGGCGTCGTGCCCGCCGGCGTGCCGAGCCCGTTGGTGAACGCGCCGAAGAGCTGGCCGAGCAGTCCGACGATCGATTGCAGCAGCGTCCACATCGTGGCGGAGGGATCGGCGCTGCCCGGGCTGCCGGTGGGGACGGCGGTGGATCGCCACCATGACGAGCTCACGCCGTCGGAAGCTGCTGCCGGCAGCGATCCGGCGATCCCGCCGTCAGCCGGCGAGCGCCCGAGGTTCAAGGACGAAAGAATCGGGCCGAAGCCCGGCCATTGCGGCTGGATCATCGCTGGCGTCGTCTCCAAGGAAGGGGTGCGCCCTCCCCTCACGCCGCGCGCCGCGTTCGGCTAGTGCTTTACGCGCCGACGATCGCCGAGCAGACGCCGGGCCGGGTCTCGCGCTTGATCATCGCGATCACGTCGTCGCCGCGCTGCAGGGTCGTCTCTCCGTTGGGAACGACGACGTCGCCGCCGCCGCGATCGACCGCGACGATCACGCTGCCGCGCGGGAGCGCAACGTCGGCGATGCGCTTACCGCGCGCGGGGCTGTCCTCGGCGATGCGCAATTGCACCAGCTCCAGATCGCCGTGGCCGATCTTGGCGAGGTGCTCGAGATGCGCCGCGTTCACGTTGACCCGCTCATCGATCATCTCGAGGATGATCTCGGTCGACGAGATCACCGATACCGGTTTGTCCGCGTCCAGCGATTCGAAGATCAGCTTGTTCTTCGGGTTGTTCACCCGCGCGATGCAGCGGGCCGAGGAGTGCTTCTTGGTGATGATGCAGACCACCAGATTGTCTTCGTCGTCACCCGTGTCGGCGACGACGACGTCGGCGCGCTGCACGCCGGCCTGCATCAAGATGTTCGGATCGCAGCCGTCGCCGACGATCGCAACGTCGCTCTCGAGCAAGTTGGTCATCATCTGCGCTTTGCGCGCATCCTTTTCGATGACCACGACCTCGTGCTGCTGCTTGATCAGCCCGCGTGCAAGATACGTGCCGACCTTGCCGCCGCCGACGATGAGAATGAACACCGTTTACGCCGTCAGCCGTGCTTCGGCCCGGGCGGCCGAGAAGGCCGAGGCGAACTGCGAGAGCGCGTCGGGCGCGACGATCGCGTTGATCTCGTCGCCCTCCACCAGCACGTCGCTGGGCGAGGCGATGCTGACGCTGCCGAGCCGGCGGATGGCGGCGATGCGGATCTTCCCGTCCACCTCAACGTCCTCGACCCGTTTGCCGGCTTGCGCCCGGGTCACCGTCGCGACCAGCGAGCTCAGTTTGCCGAAATCGAATGATGGTACGCTAGCGTACGCAACGTCTTGCAGCCGGTCGCGGATGATCTGCGCGCCGATCGTCGTCGGCGAGAACGTCTCGATCCCGAGTTCGCGGTAGAGCTGGCCCCGCGGGGGATCGTAGATGCGCGCGACGATCTTGGGGATGCGAAACATCTTCTGCGCGATCAGTGCCGCCATCACGTTGCGGTTGTCGCCGTCGGTGACGGCAACGAAGCCGTCCGCCCGCTCGGCGCCGGCGCGCTTGAGCACGTCGTAGTCGATTCCCGTCCCGACCTCGACTTGACCACCGAAGCGGTTGCCCAGCCGCTTGAACGCAGCGGGGTTCTCGTCCACGACAACGACGTCGTGCTTGTCGGCGACGAGCAGTTTGGCGAGGGTCGAACCCACGCGTCCGCAACCGACGATCAGGTATCTCATGGGGCTTTTATCGGATTCGTTGTCGAAAGCGTTGTTCCCGCGCTGGCAGGAGAGGGGTTCCGCTTTCAGAATTCGGGTGTTTTGGTTCCAAGCGGTTACGGGGCGTAGCTCAGCTTGGTAGAGCGCTGCGTTCGGGACGCAGAGGTCACAGGTTCAAATCCTGCCGCCCCGACCATTTCCTTATCCCTGCGGGCCGCCGTTGTTCTCTCGATTCAGCCCAGCCGCCCGACGCGTGCTCCGAGCAGCGGAGCAAGAGTGCCGGAATCACAACCACTATTACGTGGGCGCCGAGCACATGCTGTCCGCATTGCTCGAGGAGCACGACGCGAGCGTCGACACGCTCCTCGCCGCGGACGGTATCGAGCCCTCGCAGGTGCACGCGGAGATCAAGCGTGCGCTGGGCACCGGCGAAGGCCGGACCTGGGAGGGAATCTTGGTGACACCTCGCGTCCGAAAGATTGTAGAGATCGCTGAACGGCTGGCCGGGGATCGCCTGGTGGAGCCCATCGATCTCTTTGCGGCGATCCGCGCCGAGGGCGGCGGGCTCGCGGCCGACATCTTGAGGCGTGCATGGCACAGCTGACCAACGTCTTCCACGATCTCGTCGTCCACTTCGGCTACGTCGGGCTCTTCATCGTCATGTTCTTGGGCAACATGGGCGCGCCGGCGGGGACCGAGCTCGTCATGCCGACGGCCGGCGCGCTCGCGGCGACGGGACACTTCCCCAGCCTGCCGGGCCTTCCGGGATGGGTCTTGGTCGGGATCGTCGGTACGATCGCCGAGGTCTGCGGCGCGACGGCGCTCTACGCGGTCGGCTACTACGGGGGCGTCCCGGTCCTCGAGCGGTACGGCAAATACATCGGCTTCAAACATAGCGCGCTCGAAAAGGTGCACTATTTCTACGAGCGCTTCGGCACGATCACGGTGTTCTGGTGCCGCTTCATTCCGTTCGTGCGCGGGGTGGCGTCGTTTCCGGCCGGGATCTCGCGCATGCAGAAGCGGTACTTCATCGGCTACACGGCGCTCGGGTCGGCGATCTTCTGCTTCGGCTTGGCGTACCTCGGCAACGCGGCCGGAAACAATTTCGACACGATTCTGCCGGCCCTGCACAAGGTGACGCTCGCCGTCGTGATCGTCGTGGTCCTTGCGTTGGTCGGCGGCGTCGTCTGGTGGCGCCTGTGGGCGAAGAAGGTTGGAGCCGACGATCTCGCGTGACCGGCTGGACGTCGCGGCCCCGGCGCTGTGGCGCCGGGCGGCCGGGACGAAGCGGGGACCGTTGGTCGTGCTGCTGCACGGCCACGGCGTCGACGAGAACGACCTGTTCTCTCTGGCCGACCTCTTTCCGCGCACGGCATCGGTCGCGGCGCTGCGCGGGCCGATCGCCGCTGACGGCGGCTTCCGCTGGTACGCCCATCACGAAATCGGTCGCCCGCTCGCTGCTTCGATCGCCGCAGGGATGACCTACGTCGAGACCTGGCTCGAGAGCGCGGCGGGCGGAACGTCGGGCATCTGGCTGGCCGGGTTCTCGGGCGGCGCGACGATCGCCGGCGCATTGCTGCTACGGGACCCGCGGCGCTATGCCGGCGTCGCGATGCTGCACGGTGCCTTACCCTTCGATGCGGGCGTCACGGTCGAACCGAACCGGCTGGCCGGCTGTCACGTCTTCTACGGCTACGGCGAGCGCGACGCGGTCATTCCCCCGGCGCTCGTGGTGCGCTCGCGCGACTATCTGCGCGATGCGAGCGGTGCCGAAGCCGAAATTCACGGCTATCGAGCAGGGCACGAGATCCCGGCGGCCGAGCAGCGCGATCTCTCGCGGTGGTTCGGCGCCCTCACCTGAATACCGTATCATTTAGGGACGATGGCCATCGCTGAACCGACGCGGCTCGAACGCACGCTCTCCCAGCTTCCCGACCAGCCCGGCGTCTACCAGATGATCGGGGCGGACGGTCACATCCTCTACATCGGGAAGGCCGTCTCGCTGCGCAACCGGGTGCGCTCGTACTTTCAGGATTCGGCGGCGCACACGTACTTCACGCAGAAGATGGTCGAGCGGGTCGCCGACGTGCGCACGATCGTCGTCACGAACGAAATCGAAGCGCTGATCCTCGAAGCGAACCTCATCAAGCGCCACCAGCCCCCGTTCAACGTGCGACTGCGCGACGACAAGCGGTTCCCGTATCTGAAGGTCACGAACGAGGCCTTCCCGCGCGTCGTCTTCACCCGCGTGGTGAAGGACGACGGCGCGCGCTACTTCGGGCCGTACACCAACGCGCACGGGTTGCGCGAGCTGATCGACCTGGTGCGGATCGTCTTCCCGCTGCGCACCTGCCGCGAACCGATCGACGGCAAGCGCAAGCGGCCGTGCCTGCAGTACCACATCAAGCGCTGTCTCGCGCCGTGCGTCGGCTATCAGTCCGAGGACGACTACGACCGGCTCGTCGACGAAGTGACGCTGTTCCTCGAAGGGCACTTCGATCCGCTGATGGACCGGCTGCAGCGCGAGATGACCGACGCGGCGGAGCACTACAACTTCGAGGCCGCGGCGCGTCTGCGCGATCGCATCATCGCCGTCCGCCGCACGATCGAAGCGCAGAAGGTCGTCTGGCGCTCGCGGATCGACGTCGACATGATGGCGGTCGCCCGCGCGCAAGGTCAAGCGTGCGTCCAAGTCTTTCTCGTGCGCGACGGCAAGCTGCTGGGCCAGGAATACTTCATCCTCGAGGGCGCCGCCGACACGAGCGACGCCGAGCTCTTCTCCGAGTTTCTGAAGCAATTCTACACGTCGCGAACTGGAAATTTCGGGATGGGCAGTGCGCTCGACGCAGAGACGACCGGCTCGCCGCTGGCGTTGCGCGGCGCGCGCGACCAGCAGGCACCGGTGGCGGTGAAAGCGCGCGCGCGCCGGCGCGCCGGGTTCGAAGCGGCGGTTCCGAAAGAGATCATGGTCGAGTCGCTGCCGGACGACGCGGGACTGATCGAAGCGTGGCTGACCGAGATCAAGGGCCAGCGCGTGCGCGTGCTGGTTCCGCAGCGCGGCGAGCGCCGCGAGTACCTCGCGCTGGTGAAGCAGAACGCGGAGCAGAACCTGCGCGCGTTCTTGGTGCATCAGGAAGCGACCGAGAGCGCGTCGGCGAGCGCGCTCACCGAACTGGCCGCGGTGCTCGATTTGCCCGGTCCGCCGCACCGCATCGAGTGCTACGACATCTCGAACATCCAAGGGACGAACTCCGTCGCGTCGATGGTCGTCTTCATCGAAGGGCGGCCGAAGAAGAGCGACTATCGCCACTTCAACATCCAAGCGGTCGAGGGCCCCGACGACTTCGCCTCGATGGCGGAGACGCTGCGCCGCCGGCTGCGCTATCTGCGCCAGGACGCGGACCGGCCGCCGGTGGCGGACAACGACGTCGCGACGAAGGCGATCGAAGCGCAGGCGCGCAAGCGCGAGCGCTTTCACGAGAAGCCCGACTTGCTGCTGATCGACGGCGGCAAGGGGCAGCTGAACGCGGTCGTCGAGGTGATGCGCGAACTCGACATGTGGGGCATCCCGGTCGCGGGTCTGGCAAAAGAGCACGAGTGGCTGTTCTTGCCGGGAAACGGCGAGCCGATCGTGCTGCCGCCGAACTCGCCGGGACTGCACCTGGTCATGCGCATCCGCGACGAGGCGCACCGCTTCGCGATCACGCATCATCGAAATAAACGCGGCAAGGCGATGACCAAGTCGGTGCTCGACACGCTCGACGGCGTAGGGCCGGTCCGCAAGAAGCGCTTGATGACGGTCTTTGGTTCGGTCGGTGCGATCAAGCGTGCGTCCGTCGACGAGATCGCCGCGGTCAAAGGAATGACACCGGCGCTGGCTTCGTCGGTGAAGGCGGCGCTCGGAGGATCGTGAAGGAGCCGGCATGGGCTTTGTGATTCGGGTCCTGGTGAACGCCGCGGCGCTGTTCATCATCGCCTACTTCCACCTGATTCCGGGAGTCGGGGTGACGGGGCCGACCGGTGCCGTGATCGCGGCGCTGATTCTCGGGGTCGTGAACGCGATTTTGCGGCCGATCCTCATACTGCTCAGCCTGCCGCTCGAGATCCTGACGCTCGGGCTGTTCACGTTCGTCATCAACGGGTTCTTGTTCTGGCTGGTCGGGGCGCTAGGCGTCGGACTGATCGTGCGCGACTTCTGGGCCGGGTTCTTCGGCGCGATCGCGACGGCCATCATCTCCTGGATCATCTCCGCGCTGACCGGCGCCGGCGAGGGCGACGTCGACCGCCGGCGCGCATAAGACGTGATCGATCCCTTCCTGCTGGCCAAACCGTTCCTGCACTTTCTCGACCCGGAGAGCGCGCACGAGATGACGCTCTGCGCGCTCGAAACGGGCCTCGTTCCCGGCCAGCCGCGCGAAGACGATCCGATTTTGGGCGTGCAGTTGTTCGGCCGCGCGCTACGCAATCCGGTCGGACTCGCCGCGGGATTCGACAAGAACGGCCGCGTGTACGACCTGATGGCAGCGCACGGGTTCGGCTTCGCGGAGATCGGCGGCGTCACGCCGCGCCCGCAGCGCGGGAATCCGCGGCCGCGCGTGTTTCGCTTGCCGGCCGATCGCGCGGTGATCAACCGGATGGGTTTTCCGAACGACGGCGCCGATGCGCTCGAGGCGCGGATGCAGCGCAAGGGCCGCAGCCCGCTCGGCGTCGGCGTCAACCTCGCTTCGAATGCCGACAGCGCCGATCCGGCGGCCGACTTCCTCACGCTGGCAACGCGCTTCGCGCCATATGCCGACTACCTCACGCTGGACGTATCGTGCCCGAACACCGCGAACGGCCAAGTGTTCTTGGACCCCGAGCGGCTGGCGGATCTGCTCGCACAGCTGGCGGCTATTCCGTGGGTGTCGGCTGGGCCGGCGATGGTCGCGAAACTCTCGCCCGACGTCGACGACGCGCTGCTCGCGCGGCTCGTCGCCGTGCTGCTCGACGCGCGCATCGACGGCATCATGGTGGCCAACAGCACGCGCGCGAGACCTCCCTTGCGGGATCCGGCGGGGTCGGAGGCGGGCGGGTTGACCGGGGTACCGCTGATGGCGCCCTCGACCGCGATGCTCGCGCGGGTCCGCGAACTGACCGGCGGCGCCGTGACGCTCATCGGGGTCGGCGGGATCGCGAGCGGGGCCGACGCCTACGCGAAGATTCGCGCGGGAGCGAGCGCCGTGCAGCTGTATACGGGGCTGATCTACGAAGGGACGGCGCTCGTCACGCGGGTCAAGCGCGAGCTCGCCGCGCTGCTGCGCCGGGACGGGTTCGGCTCGGTCGCCGAAGCCGCCGCCGCCGGTGCCGGGTAAGGGCGGCACCGATCGAGCGGCGGAGCGGAACCCTCGCTTTGCGGGCCGTGTTATAGTGAGTTGCTAGTCCACTTCGGACTCGCCTCGAGGGGCTGAGTAGTCTCGACGGGGAGATCCGTGGCTGACGTAAGCAGGCGGTGCTGTGAGCCCACCATAAACGATCACAAGCGTTTTACACGCGAACAATCAATACGCACTCGCTGCTTAAGCTAAACACTTAACAGCGACCGTCAGCGGGGGGTAGCCGGATCCACCCCGCAGGCGGTCATGAAGTCCGGCTAGGATGCGGAGACTGTTCCCGAGATGCATCCGAAACTCAACTGGGGCTGCGGCGCGTCTGATTCCTGTACCGAGAAGCTGACGCGTCTAAGACAAAATCGGTGCTGAGCCTGGAGAAAGCGGCAGTCCGGCTTTTCGGACCCGGGGGGCGGCTCCCCGGCAGCTCCACCAACGTGATGCACTCTCCCAATAATTGGCTGAAAACGCTGGTTATTGGGAGATGCGCAACAAATCGATCTAAACAACTGTGAAGACGCGCGCAAGCGCGTTTTTCCTATTAGGGCTTCGACGGATCGGATGAAACAGAACTCGGAACTTTTGCCCCTCTACCGGCAAGCGGTCTACGGCGTTCAATTTGAGCGCGGTGAGGTGGGCCTCCGCGCTCTGGCCCGGTACGCTGCGGTGATCGTCATCGTTGATGTTTTGTCATTCTCAACAGCGGTCGACGTCGATGTATCCCGGGAGGCGCTCGTCCGTCCCACCCGCTTCAGCGATAAAGACGCTGTTCAGATTGCGACTCAATTCGATGCACTCTTGGCAGTACCCAGGAGTGAACGCTCGACTCATGCCCCGTATTCGTTGTCCCCACCGACCTTGGCGACGCTCCCCAAAGGCGCACGCCTTGTGCTCCCCTCGCCGAACGGCGCGACACTAACGAAGGTGGCTTCAACCGAGACGAATGCTCGGATCGTTGTCGGATGCTTACGGAACGCATCGTCCGTCGCAGCGTTTGCCCTCGCACGTGCTGCAGAGGGTCCAATTGCCGTTATTGCTGCCGGTGAGCGTTGGCCGGACGGGACACTACGCCCGGCGCTTGAGGATGACCTCGGAGCCGGCGCAATCATCGCCGGACTCGGCGGCGTGGTGACGTCTCCCGAAGCGCGCTACGTCGCTGAAGGCTTCCTCAAATTCCAAGCAGACATAGTTTCGGAAATCGAGCAAACGGTATCCGGGCGCGAGTTGATTGAGGCCGGATATGCTGAAGATGTGGAGGTTGCTTGTGCCCTTGATGAAAGCCTATCTGTCCCTCTTCTGGGCGAGGATGGTTTCATTAGATTGGCGGATAGGCGATGACGAAGGACGTCCTCGTCCGACCAGCAAGGTCCGATGACCTCGACCAACTTCTGTGCCTCTTCACCGAGGTTGCAGAAGAACGTCTATGGATTGGGACGGAGCCAGGATTCGACCAAGACGCCTATCGCTCCGGGTGGACGCGCGTCGTCGAAGAAAATTCGGGGGCGCTCATGGTCGCCTCAGAGGGCGACGCGCTCGTCGGCACGCTCAGCATCCATCCCGATTCCGAACACGGATGCGAGATCGGTATGCTGGTCAAGCCAGGGCATCGAGGCATAGGGGTTGGTGCTGCGCTGCTTCGTGAAGCAATCCGATGGGCTCGGCAACGGAACGAGGCGTCGCTTTGCCTACTCGTTTTTCCTCATAATGTAGCGGCAATTGCCCTCTACGAGCGCTATGGGTTTGAGGAAACGGGGCGCTACAAGGCCTTCAAGAAGCGACAGAACGGCGAAGTATGGGATGTCGTCCTGATGGTGCTCCCTCTCTAAGTTGGAATTATTGGGAAGACGCGCGCAAGCGCGCTTTTTTTCGTACCGATTATGAAGACGCCAATTCTCAAAACTCCTACCTGCGCGCCGCTACCTAGCAAGGGAGACGGGTAAGAAGATGTCCAGTGCTGTCTGGCGTCTCGAGCGCCCTTGCGCCACCCTTGCGGCCTCGTTCGCTGCAATGAGGGACGCCTGTCTAGCCGAGGGTGAAGATCCCTGGGCGGACCGCAGCCAGATCGCCCACACGGACCCAGTCGCGTACGCCCACATGCTGAACGACTGGTCCGTCGGCGAGAATCTGCCCCAGGGGTGGGTCCCCAACGATACGTTCTGGATCGTCGACGGAGACGAAGTCCTCGGCGAATGCGACGTGCGGCATCCGCTTACAGCGCGCCTGCGGAACGTCGGAGGCCACATCGGCTACGTCGTCCATCCAGGACACCGAGGCCGCGGCATCGCGACGTTCGCCTTGCGAGCGTGCCTCGACGTCCTAGCACGTAAAGGGGAGTCCGAGGCCCTGCTGACCTGCGCGACAACGAACGCCGCTTCGATTTCTGTCATCGAGAAGTGCGGCGGGAAGCGTGTCGAAGACTCCACCGGAGGAAGGCTGCGCTACCTCATCCCTCTCGGTAAGCCGGATTTACTGGGAAGTTGACAATAACTGGGAAGCGTCGAATCCCATGAACGTGTTCTCATCCAGTAATCAAGAAACTTTCGCCGAGATGTTCTCTTTTCACAAAGGCGTCGTGAATGCGACCGCGTTATTTTGGCCGAATGACGCGTGAAGAATTGACCCTGACGATTCAGAGCCGGAAACGGGCGAAAAAGCTGACGTGGAAGCAGAT
>CALEYW010000087.1 GCA_937927945.1 uncultured candidate division WPS-2 bacterium
GCACGTCCGGTGGTGTGGGAGGACGGGGGCGGTGACGCCCCCTCCTACCCGATTCTGAGAGTCTGCTGAGGCCGACCGAGCGGATGGAACGAGACGCGCTTCGCGCGATCAGCGTTTGTAAGGCGCGAGGGTATTCCATGCTTGAAGATCCGCTCCCGAACGTCGTGACACATATGTTCGCGCAGCCGTTTACCGTATCTCTGCTCGGCTCCATGCTCGTTCACGACTACGAGACGCATCGGCATCTGCTCGGCGTCGGCGTGCTCGCCGTACGCCTCGCCGCGACGGCCGGACTGACGCGCGACGGAGCGCTCGCGCTCGGTCAAGCGGCGCTCTTTCACGATATCGGGAAGCTCCACATCGACGCCGCGCTGCTGAGCGCCGCACGTCCGCTCGACGAGCGCGAGTGGTACGTCATGCGCGAACATTCCGAGATCGGCGAACGGATGTTGCGCGCGCGCGGCGCAGCGAACCTCGCCCGCATCGTGCGCGGACATCACGAACGGATCGACGGGTCGGGGTACCCAGACGGCCTGCGCGGTTCGGCGATCCCGTGGCCGACGCGCCTGCTGGCGGTGGCCGACGCATACGATTGCCTGCGGGCCGGCCGGCCCTATGCGCCGCCGGTGGAACATCATGCGGCGCTCGAGCGGCTCGACGCCGCGCGCCACCTGTTCGATACCGACGCCGTCGAGGCATTGGTGACGACGCTCGAACCGCGAGAGGCCACGACGGCGATCTCGTGAAACCCGTCGCCCGTGCCGACGTATCGTCTGGTCGTCGAGTATGACGGGGGCGCGTTCCACGGACTGCAGTTTCAACCGGAGTTGCGTACCGTCGCGGGCGTGCTGGAGGCTGCGCTCTCGGCGATCTACCACCAGCCGGTGAAGATCACCGCAGCCGGTCGAACCGACGCCGGCGTGCACGCGACGGGACAAGTCATCTCGTTCGACGCGGAGCGCGAGTTTCCGATCGAACGGCTGGCGCTGGCCATCAACGGCAACACCCCGCACGATCTGGCCGTGCGCGACGTCGCACGTGTAGCGGACGGATTCTCGGCGCGGTTCGATGCGCGCGAGCGGATCTACGACTATCTGATCTTGAACCGCCGCTTCCCCTCGGCGGTCTGGCGTGCGCGGACGTGGTACGTCCCGCGGCCGATCGATCCGGAGCTGTTCGCTGCGGCCGCCGAACCGCTGATCGGCGAACACGACTTCATCTCGTTCTGCGGCGAACGGCCGGAACGCGGCGGGACCGTGCGAACGGTCAACGCGATCGCGTTCGAGAGGAGCGGCGATCTGCTGCGAGTGACGGTTCGCGGGCGCGGGTTTCTCCACCACATGGTGCGCGTGATCGTCGGGACGCTGGTCGACTGCGCGACCGGCTATCGCGAGCCGCAGTTCGCGGCCCGCGCGCTCGACGCGCGCGACCGCCGCGCGGCCGGAACGACCGCGCCGGCGCACGGCTTATACCTCGCCGGCGTCCGCTACGACGACCTCGACACGTATCGGCCCGTTACGCTCTCACCGTAGCGGCAGCGGCGCACGCGGCGAGGCCGGCTAGGACGCGAGGCGGGCCATTTCGGGACCGCTCTTGAGGGCGCTGCCGCCGAGCGTCGCAACCCGCTCCCGCAGTGCTTGCGCGACGCCGTCGACGCCGGCGCTCGCGTCGCGCGACGCATCGCCCGCGGCGGCGAGACGGTTGGCGGCGTCGGCGATGCGGTCGTAGGCGGCCTTCTGGCGCGCGACGGCGGCATGGACCGTTTCGGTCAGGCGCTGCATCTGAGAGATCGTCGCAATGATCTGCTGGTTGGAGACGTCCTGCTCTTCCAGCGAGCGCGCGGCTTCACGCATCAGCAGGTTCATCTGCTCGACCGAGTTCACCATCGCCGACGATCCGGCGGCCTGTTCGCGCGCGGCGGTCGAGATCTGCTCGATGAGCCGGTTCGCCTCGCCGACCGAGCTCGAGATGTCGGCGATCGCGCGACCGGCGACGTCGGCCATCTGCAGACCGTTCTCCGCTTTGGTTCCCGACGCGGTCGTCGACTTGACGACCTCGGCCGTCTTGGCTTGGATGTCTTTGATCAGCGTGCCGATCTCACGCGTCGATTGAGCGGAGTTCTCGGCGAGCTTGCGCACTTCGTCGGCGACGACCGCGAAGCCGCGGCCGTGCTCGCCGGCGCGGGCGGCTTCGATCGCGGCGTTGAGCGCCAGCAGGTTCGTCTGGTCGGCGATCGTGTCGATCACTTCGACGATGTTGCCGATCCGCACCGACGCCGCGCCGAGTTCTTGCATCTTGGCGGCGACGCTGCCGATGTCGTTGGCGATCTCGCGCGTCGATTGGACCAGCCGTTCCACCGCGATGCCGCCGTCTTTCGCCTTGCGGTCGGCTTCGAGCGAGAGCGTCGATGCTTCACGCGCGCTGCCCGCGACTTGATTGATCGAGACGGCGAGTTCGCCGATCGCCGAGCTGACCGCGTTGACCGTGTCGGCCAGCCCGCCGATGTTTCCGCTCACCGTGCGGATCGACGAAACGGTTTCCTCGAACGCCGCCGACGAGTCACCTACGCCGCGTGAGAGTTCCGTCACGGCGGCATTGGCGGTGCCGAGCTGATTCCCGGCGTCGCCCGCGGCGCCGCGCGCTTCGCCGACGGCGCCGTCTTGCGAGCGCAGCGCCGTCGCGACCCGTTGCTGGCGCTCGACGATCTCGTCGACCGCCGGTCCGAGCGCGTGGACGGCCTGCGCGGTATGCCGTGCGTTGACGACCGCCTCGATCGCGTCTTCGAGGCTGCGGACCCCGGCGACCTCGAGCGCACCGCTCAGCGTGGCGCGCTGGGCGGCGGCATCGCCGCGGGCACCGCGGTACGCGATCGCGGCAACGATGGCGACGACGAGCGCGAGGGCGGCGATCGCGAGCAAGACGAGGTCGAGCGGGCTGGAGGGGACGGTCACCACAGGGCTCCTTCGACGCGATTGGGTCTACTGTTGGTCGTATCGGTTGGCGAGGAATTCGATCTGACCCCCGGGTCCGGAGCGCGCTCGAGCCGCTTAGCTGCGCGAGCCCCGAGGGGAGGGCCGAGGCGGCCGCGGTTGACTTCCGGTCTCCCGAGAAAGTATACTTCTCAGGTTGCCGTGGGCTCTCCACGGCGTTCTTGCCATCCGACGGACCCCATGCGCACATATCAGCAAAAGACGGCCGAGACGAAGCACGACTGGTTCATCGTCGACGCGACCGGGCTCCGGCTCGGAACCCTCGCGGTACGGATCGCGCGCGCCCTTTCGGGCCGCACGAAGCCGACTTGGACCCCCCACATCGACGACGGTGATCACGTTATCGTGCTCAACGCCGAGAAGGTGGAGCTCGCGCCGCGCAAGTGGACGCAGAAGGTCTACCACCGGCACTCGGGCTTCCCGGGCGGACTGCGGACGGAAACGGCCGCGCAGGTTCGTGACAAGTATCCGGAGCGCTTGATCGAGCGCGCCGTGCGGGGAATGCTGGCGACCAATCGCATGCGCGACGTCCAGCTCGGCCGCCTCAACGTCTACGCCGGTGCGGAGCATCCGCACGCAGCCCAGCAGCCGGAGCCCCTCGCTTAAATGCAGACCAACGACAACTTCTTGGGCACGGGCCGCCGCAAGCGCGGCATCGCCCGCGTTCGCCTCTCGCTCGGCCAGGGCGTGATCACCATCAACAAGCGCGCCGTGGACGAGTACTTCCCGCGTCCGTCGCTGCAAATGATCGTGCGCCAGCCGCTCGAGGTCACCCAGTCGCTCACCCGCTTCAACGTCGACGTGAAGTGCGAAGGCGGCGGGGTCGCCGGACAAGCCGGCGCCGTGCGTCACGGTATCGCTCGCGCGCTCCTGGAAATGGACGAATCGTTGCGCGAGCCGTTGCGCCGCAATGGCCTCTTGACGCGCGACCCGCGTGAAAAAGAATCGAAGAAGTACGGGCGTAAGAAGGCTCGGAAGCGGTTCCAGTTCTCTAAGCGCTAAAATCGATTGTGGCGGTGTCGCGAGAGCGCGACATTGCATCGTCGGGACGCGGCCCTCGCACTTCGTGTGCGAGGGCCGCTCCGTTTTGTCTCGTTTCTCGGCGCATCCTGCGCAGCGCGTTCGTCATGATGGAGCTACGATAGCGCCCGGCGAGCGGTTCGGCCGTCCGTAGTTCTACGGAACGTGCGGCGGACTAGGCCAGGTCGTGGACGGTGACGGGTTCGGCTTTGCCGCGGATCTTGGCGATGAGGCGGTCGGCTTGGGGTTTCGTTGCGAGTCGCGAGTAGGTGCTGTCGTCGACGTAGGTGTGGCCGGCGGGGGCGGCACCCTGGAGGCGGCTGGCGAGGTTGGCCGCATCGCCGATCACCGTGTAGTCCATGCGTTTGGGGCTGCCGATGTGGCCCGCGACCACGTCGCCGGTGGCGATACCGATCGAGACGCGCAGCGGTTTGTCGTCGCCGGCGATCGTCGAGGCCGCGTGGTGGAGCGCGGTCGCGACCGCGATCGCGCGCGCGGCGTCGTCCTGCCGCACGCGCGGCGGGCCAAAGACCGCCATCAAGCCGTCACCGTAGAATTTGTCGAGCAGGCCGTCGTGTTCGAACACGATCGCGACCGCCGCGCTGAAGAACGCATTGAGGATTTCGACGACCCGTTCGGCGTCGAGACGGTCGGCGAGCTCGGTGAAGCCTTCGATGTCGGCGAAGAGGATGGTCGCGGTCGCGCGCTCGCCGCCCAGGGCGACGCCGCCCGGCGCGCGCATCAACTGCTCGACGACGTGCGGGGCGAGATAGCGTGAGAAGGCGTCGCGAATCTCCTGGCGCTGCGCGACGTCGGCGGCGTGCAGGCGCTCGAGCTGACGGCGGACCGTCAGATCGGTGACCGCGATGGCCCAGCCGTTTTCCGTCGTGCCGTCGGGAAGATCGACCGGTGCGATACGCACTTCGAGCACCAGCGCGCCGCGGGTGGGGTGCGTCGATTCGAGTTCGGCGGGCGCCGCGGCGTAGTCGCCCTCGCGCAGCAGCGCGGTGATGCCGGGGATCAGCGCTTCGAGCGCACGCGCCGGCCTGCCCAGCATCGCCGCGCGGTCCACGACGAACGTCTGCGCGGCAGCATCGTTGAAGCTCGCGATCGTGCCCCGGCTGTCGACGGTGATGACGCCGCTCGCTATCGAGCCCAGCACGCGCGCCTGCAGTTGCTCGAGGCGGCTGATCTCGACGACCTGCGCGCGCAGCGCGTCGAAGAGCCGCGCGTTTTCAATGGCGAGCGCGGCTTGGTTCGCGAACGCGGTGAGCAAGTCCGGATCGGCCGGCGAGAACAACCCCGGCGCGATTCGCGAATCGAGGTAGACGACGCCGATCGTGCGCGCCTTGATCGCGAGCGGCACGCACAGGATCGAGCGCAGCCGCAGCGAGCGGACGGAGACGTTGACGTTGAAGCGCGGGTCCGCTTGCGCGTCGGTCGTGACGATCGGTTCGCCGGTTTCGAAGACGCGCCCGACGATCGTCTGCGAGGGGCGCATCTCGACGCCTTCGACCGTCGCGCGATCGATGCCGTACGTCGTGGTCAGCTCGAGCCGGCCCTCGTCGTGCGCGACCATCAAGAAGCCGCGCTCGGCGTTCATCACCTCGACCGCGGTGTCGAGGACGCGGCGCAGCACGACGTCGAGCTCGAGCGAGGAATTGACCGTCTCGGCCACCCGTCCGAGCGTCCGGAGTTTGAGGAGCTCGCGGTCGGCGTTGGTCCCCGACGCGGCGAGGCGGCTCTGCAAGGAGGCTCGCTCGAGTGCGACGGTTTCGTAGGCGCGCTCGGCGACGTCGATCGCCGCGACCAGGGCGGCGTCGCCTTGGCTCACCGCGCGCTGGCGCAGCGCCGCGAACGCCGCCATTCCGGTCTCAGACGCGTTCACCGCAGCGGTCTCACAAGTCCAGACGGAAGAGCACGCGTGGTGGTTCCTCACCTCGCGGTCACGTTCCGCTCACACCGGCGCGGTACGATCGGCTCATGACCGTCGATCCCACCGTTCCGACCGCCGGCGCGTCGCTCGCGGCGCGTGATCGCGTCGAAGCCCTCGCCCCCGGCGCCGCGCACGACGAACGCGCCTCGGCGCGCCTCGCCCAAGCCGCGCTCTTCGAGGAGGCGCTGCTCAACGCGCTGCGCGCGCGCTTCGCCGAATTCCGCACCGTCGCGCGCTGAACGCTCACATCGCGGCAATTCGCCGGACATTCCGCGCGCTCACGATCCTCCCATGGCTGAATTCGATCTGCTCGCGATCGCCGCGGACGGAATGGGCGTGCAGCGCGCGATGCTCGACGTCGCCGCGCGCAACGTCGCCGCCGCTCAGGCGTCGACGCCCGATCATCCGTATCCGAGGCTCGTCGCGCAGTTCGCCGGCGCGGCGACCGCCGATCCGCTGGATCGCGCGTTCGATCCCGACGGCAACGATGCGGAAGACGTAGGGACGCGTTTGACCGGGGTGGCGGCCGGCGGCGACGCGGCCGATGCGTTGACGGAGATGATCGCCGTGCTCGACGCGCAACGCGCCTATGAAGCCAACGCCTCGGTGTTCGACGTCGGAAAGCGGCTGGCGGAGCGCACGCTCGACGTCGGTCGGCCCTGATGCGGGTCGACGTTCTCGTCCCCGACGTCGCCGCTGCGCGCCTCGGACCCGCGGCGGCCGGCGACGCGGGCGCGTTCGGACGGCTGATCGATGCGGCGGCAAGCGTGCTCGACGGCGCCGAACGCGCCGAGTCCGCCTTCATCGCGCACCGCGGCGGTTTGCAGGAGATGGTCGTGGAGCGCGCGCGCGCCGACATCGCGCTGCAGATCGCTGCCACGGCGGCGCAGCGTGCGGCGCAGGGACTCTCGACGCTGCTCGGGATGCAGATCTAGCCGATGATGACTGCGCCGTTCGTGCAGCGCTTGCGCGCGCTGCCGCCGCGCGCGCGGCTCGCGGCGCTGCTCGTCCTCGTCGCGATCGTCGCTGCCGGTGCGCTTGCGGCGATGCTCGCGCGCGACGCGCGGGTCGCGCTGTTCGCGACGCCGCTGCGGCCCGATCAGCTCGCCGAAGTGGAGCAGCGCCTCGCCGCCTGGAGCGTGCCGCACGCGACGACGAACGACAACGTCCGCGTCGATCCCGGGAAGCGCAGCGGGCTGCTGCTGCGGCTCGCGCTCGCCGGCGTCCCGCACGCGCATTTGGCCGGCAGCGACGAGGCGCTCGCGCACGTCGGCGCGCTCACGCCGCAGACCGTGCTCGAAGCGCAGACGCGCGAGGCACTCGCGGCCGACCTCGCGCTGGGTTTGCGTGGTCTCGACGGCGTCGCCGACGCGCGCGTCGTCATCGCGCCGTCGAGCGCCGGCGTGTACGCCGACGAGGCGCGCCGCGATGCGAGCGCGGGCGTTCGCATCACGCTTTTCCCGGGCGCACGCTTGTCCGTGCGCACCGTCGCGGGGATCAAAGCGTTCGTCGCGAGCGGCGTGCCGGGGCTGGACGCGCAGCACGTGACGGTCGTCGACGATCGCGGAATCGCGCTCGATGCGGACGGCAGCGGCGGCGACGACGCCGGCGACGTGCAGGCGGCTCTGCAGAGCGCGCTCGACGGAGCCTTCGGTGCAGGCGCGACGATCGTGCGCGTCCACCGCGAGCCGCTCGGCGAGCAGCGCGACGTGCGCGACGTGCGCCGCGCGGCGTTGCCGGGCGCGATCGGACGCGCGTCGAGCGACGAGCGCTACGCCTCGAGCGCGAAGAAGTATTCGAAGACGACCGGCACGGAAGATCGCGGCAGCGACACGCGCGAGGAACGTCGCGTCGCCAACGCGAGCGCGACGGCGCGGCTCACCGTGGCGGTGTTCGTCGACGCGGCGCGCGGGCTCGACCTGGCGAAATTGCGCGCGCTCGCCGAGGCGACGGTGGGGATTCGTTCGGAACGCGGTGACGTCGTGCGGGTCGAAGCGGTCGCCTTCGGCGAGGGCGCGCGGCGCGCACCCGCGATCCCCGCACCGGGTTGGTGGCTGGCATTGGCCGGCATTCTGCCGCAAGCGTTCGCGGCGATCGGCGTCGTGCTCGCCGCCGCGTTCGGCGTGAAACCGCTCGCTGCGCTGGCGATGCGCGCGCTCGAGAGCTCCGCCGCGCGGCGTGCGGCACGCGACGTCGCCGGCATTCCCCCCGCTCGTGTGCACGGCGCGTTAGCCGGAGAACCGCCGCACGTCGCGGCGGCGATCATCTCGGCGTTGCCGACCGCGACGGCCGCCGCGGTGCTCGAATTGTATCCGCCGGAGGAACGCGGCGCGATCGTACGCCGGCTCGCGCGCGCCAATGCAACCCTGCTTCCGCCGCCTGAGGAGCTGCTGCGTGCGCGCACCTGAGTTCGTCTCGTTGGCCGACTGGCTGTTGCCGAGTCCATCCGAAGCACCCCGGCCCGAGCCGGAACCCCAGCCGGTCGCCGAGCAGCGCGCGGAAGCAACTCCGCCCGACGTCGCGTCCGCGATGCGCGCAGCGCGACTCTTTCGCGCGCAGCTCGCCGACGCGCTGACCGAGGCGTTCGGCACGCTGCTGTGCGATCTGGCCGCCGACGTGCTGGCGCGGGAACTGCGCCTGGCGCCGTGCGATCTCGAAGCGTTGCTGCAGCGTGTCGCGGAGCGCGCGCCGATCGTTCGGGTCCGGGTCGCGCCGGCCGATGTCGCGCGCATCGCCGGCGTTCCCGTTACGGCCGATGCGGATCTCGAACCCGGCGATGCGATCGTGGAAGTTGCGGGCGGAACGATCGACGCGCGGCTGGGCGTGCGGCTCGCGGCCGTGCTGGAGGCGTTCGCGTGACGGGGCGGGCCGCCGGCCTCGTCGTCGCCGTCAGCGCCCACGCGATCGAGGCGGAGCTGCCGTTCGCGCGGGTCGGCTGCGGCGTTCGCATCCGGGCGCGCGACGGCGCCGTCGCGGCGCGAGTCGCCGCGCTGCGCGGCGCCCGGGCGGTCGTGACACCGTTCGGTACGGTCGACGGCGTCGCGCTCGGCGACCGGGTTGAGACCGCTCCGCAGGCGCTGATGTTCCCTCCGCCGACCGCGCTGCTCGGACGCGCGGTGGATTGCTCCGGAGAACCGCTCGACGGCGGCGCCCCGGTGCGCGCGCGGGCCGTCGCCGGCGAGACGCGCGTGCCGGCGCCGCGGGACCGGCGTCCGTGCGCGACGCCGTTCTGGACCGGCGTGCGCGCGATCGACGGGCCGCTGACGCTCGCGTGCGGCGCGCGCATCGGGCTCTTCGGCGGCCCCGGCAGCGGCAAGTCGACCCTGCTCGACGCGATCGTGCGCGGTGCGTGCGCCGATGCCGTCGTGGTGGCGCTCATCGGCGAACGCGGACGCGAGGCCGAGCGGCGCTTGGCGGCGCTCGACGCACGGACGACACTGGTCTGCGCGACGAGCGACCGCGCGCCGGCGGAGCGCCTGCGCGCCGCCGAGGTCGCGTTCGAACACGCCGCGGCGCTGCGCGCTCGGGGTCTCGACGTGCTGTTGGTGGTCGACTCGCTGGCGCGCATCGCGAGCGCGGCGCGGGAAGTCGCGCTCGGCTGCGGCGAGTCCGCCGGACGCGGCGGCTACCCGCCGAGCGTCTTCGGGGTGCTGGCGCGACTGCTCGAGCGCGCGGGACCGGCCGGCGAGGGGAGCCTGACCCTGGTCGCCACGGTTCTCTCCGACGGTCCCGACGAGCACGACCCCATCTCCGAGGCGGCCCGCGCCGCACTGGACGGGCACCTCGTCTTGAGTCCCGACCTGGCGCGAGCGGGGCGCTTTCCCGCCCTCGACCTGCTCAAGAGCACGAGCCGGACGCTCGCCGACGCGGCTTCTCCCGAACACATTCGCGCGGCCAGGACGCTGCGCTTTGCAGTCGCGGCTCTCGAGAGCGCGCGTGACGCCCGCTCGGTCGGCCTCGATCCTGCCGCCGGCGATCCCTTCCTTGCCCGCTGCATCGAGACGGAGGCGGAGATCGAGCGGTTCCTGCGTCAGGGCGATGCGGCGTCGACCGCCGAGTCGACGCTCACGGAGCTGGTCCGACTCGCCGATAGGATCGATGATGGACGTCTTCACTGAGATCTCCGCGGTCCAGGGCCGGATCGCCGAGATCACGGGCGCTCCGGCGCCCGGAAGCGCGCCCCCCGGCTTCGCCGCCGCGCTGAACACCGCGCTCAATGCCGCGCCGCCGGCGGGCGCGCTTGCGGCGGCCGGTACGCTCCCCGGTGGAATGCTGCCTCCTGAGGCCGCGCAAGCGCCGGCGCCCGTCCCGCCGGCGCAGATCGACGCGCTGGTCGACCAGAACGCCACGACCTGGCAGGTCGATCCCGCCCTGCTCAAGGCCGTGATCGCCAACGAGTCCGGCTTCAACGCGAACGCGACCTCGAAAGTCGGCGCGCAAGGGTTGATGCAGCTGATGCCCCAGACAGCGGCGTCGCTCGGCGTGCGCGACGCGTACGATCCGGCGCAAAATGTCGCGGGCGGCGCTCGCTATCTGCGTGGCCTGTTGGATCGTTTCGGCGGCGATCAGCGTTTAGCGGTAGCGGCGTACAATGCCGGCCCGGGTGCCGTGGCGAAGTACGGCGACGTACCGCCCTACGCGGAGACGCAGAACTACGTCACCAACGTCCTGGCTTCGTTCGAAAAGTATCGCAACCGCTAGCGTCGCATTCGCGGCGCTCTTCTTGCTGGCTGCATCGACCTCGCCGAGCAGCGAGCCCGACGTCCCGGTCGCGACGATCCTCGCCGCCTACGATCGCGCGACGCACGCGAACGACGTCAAGACGTTCGCCTCCGAGGGGACGCTTGCGGGCGAAGGATTGAGCGGCACGTTCCGCACGGTGCGTGACGGAACGAACGCGCGCGAGGACGACGTGCTCGGTCCGCGCCGCGAGACGACGCTGCGGCTCGGCGACCGGCTGTTCGTCCGCAACGCGAACGGCAACGTGCGCGAGCTGCGCGGTTTCCTGCGCCGCCGCGCGCTGACCGAAGATCTGCTCGAGGGCGACTTCGTCAAGCATCCGGAGCTGACCCGATTCGCCGGCTGGGCGGATTTCGGCGGCGCGCGCGTATGGCGGTTGGAAGTGCGCGCAGCCGGCGGCGAGCCCGAAACGTTGTGGATCGATTCCACCAGCGGGCTGCCGCTGCGCCTCGAGTATCTCGACGGCGATGCGTCGTCGTTCGTCGAGTACGGCGACTGGCGTGACGTGCGCGGCCGGAAGATTCCGTTTCGCACCGTGGTGACCGACGGCGACCATCGCTTCGACACCGTGCAGCAAACGACGTCGGTGACGATCGACGAGCCGGTGAATCCGGCGGAATTCACGCCGCTGCGGCCGCGCGTGCTCGCGACGGATCGCGTGCACACGATGCCGCTGACCGAGCGCGACGGACACGTCGGCGTCACCGTGCACTGCGCGGGACGCGACTGGTTCTTCCTGCTCGACACCGGCGCGCAGTCGATCCTGGTCGACACCGCGGTGCTCAAGGCGGCGGGGGTCGTCGGGCAGGGTGCGATGGAGGTGCGCGGTGCGACGCGAAGCGGCGGTTTGCGCGTCGCGACGCTGCCGCTGCTCGAAATCGACGGCGCGGCGATGACGGACGTGGTCGTGTCGTCGCTCGACATCGCCTCGAGCGTCGGCGGTGCGCTGCATATCGACGGCATCCTGGGCTATCCGTTTTTTGCCTCGTCGGTCGTCGAAATGGACTTCGCCAAGCACGTGCTGCGTTTCGGACCGCCCGGGTCGTTCGTGCCGCAGGGAACGCGCGTAGGGCTCGACGTCGATCGCGAGCTCGCCGAGGCGACGTTCCGCGCCAACGACGTCTCGGCGCCGTTCATCGTCGACACCGGCAGCAGCTCGGAACTGCTCCTCTACCGCCCGTTCGTCGACGCGCATCCCGGACTCGTGCCGCGTTCGCGCAGCGGCTCGTTCAACTACGGCATCGGCGGCTCGAACGCGACCTACCGCACGACGCTCGACGCGCTCGATCTCGGCGGTTTCGCGCTGTACCACCGCTCGGTCGAGGTCGTTCTCGCGAGCAACGGCGCGTTCGCCGACCGGGTCGATGCGGGCAACGTGGGACTCGGCGTGCTGCGCAACTTCGTCGCGACGTTCGACCTCGGGAACGCCGCGCTGTACCTGGCGCCCGGCGGTCAGTTCGACGACGGCCGCCGGCGCGTCACGCATCGCGCGGCAACACCCACGTAGCGCCGCGTTCACGTTCGCGCGATACGGTCGGCGCGGAGGCATTGACCGTATGCAGCAGACCACCAGCGTCGCCGTGCTCGCGACGCATCTCGCCGCGACCGACCGGCGCGCCCTCTCCGAAGCCTGGTACAGCGCCCTGCACCTCGCCGCCGCGCCCGCACCGCGATGCGCCGCCGCGGCGCGCGTCGCGGCGGCTGATAGTCATACCGTGCGGGCGGCGCGGGCCGGCGAACCGCCGCCGCTCCGACAGGCCGACATCCAGCCGCGCCATCGGCTGCCGGCGGGGCCGCAGCGTCGTGAGGGACGCCTTGACGGCGTGCCCGAGCGGCGGGCACCCAAGAGCGAGCTCGGCCGGCGTCTCGAGCGCGCGCTGCTGCGGCGGCTTCCGCGCGCGACCGAAACGCAGTTCGCGCTGAGCGCCGCCGGCGGCCGAGTCCATCTGCTCGTGCGCGCCGACGGCAGCCGCACGCGGGTCGTCGCCGTCTGCGCGCCGGCTCTGCGTGAACGGGTCGAGCGGGCGCTGGCGCACGCGCGGTTCGCGCTCGCCGCGCGCGCCGTCCCCTGCGAGGCGGCGTGATGTACGGCGCATCCGCGGTCGACGCATACGGCCGGATCGCCGGCCGCGCCCAGGATCTGCGCGACGCGTTCATGCCGGGCGCCGTGCCGCTGCACGACGACGTGGCGGGCGCGACGCGCGCGCTCGCTACGCACGACCCGCTCAGCGCGACGCTGCCGGCGGACGCGTGGCTCGTGACGCGCGGTCCCGACGGCCGCCGAACGTACGTCCGCGACGCGGCGCTCAGGCTGGACGACGGCCTGCTGCGCACGCGCGACGGCGCCGAGGTGTTGGGATATCCGGCCGGCGACGCGCGCGGCGCGGTCCCGGTCCCGCTGCGCGTTCCCGATGCGGAACGGGTACTGGGGCGTGCCGCCGATGCGCGCATCGAGCCTGACGGAACCGTTGCCTATGCGCGTGCGGCGATCGACCCGCGCACCGGCGAACGCGCGCTCGAGCGCGTGACGCTCGGCCGCATCGCGCTCGCGCGCTTTCCGGCCGGAACGCAGCCGGCCCGGCTCGACGCGGCCCACGTTACGGCGCCGCCGGGCGTCGCGCCGCATCTTGGCACGCCGGCCGACGGGACGTTCGCCGTGGTCGTGCCGATGAGCCGCGACGCGGGGAGCGTCGACTTCGACGCCGGCGTCGCGCGGCTCAACGAATCGTACCGCCAGTTTCAGGCCCTCGGCGCCGCGGTGCGCTCCCGCGCGAGCGTCGAGAAGACGACGCTGGACCTCGTCAAGTGATCGCCGGGGCGACGTTCGGTCCGTCCGACGGGCGGGTGCGGCAGCTGCGCTTCGTGCGCCGCAGCTCGATCCCGCTCGGCGCCGCATGCGTGGTCGCCAACGGGATTCGCGAGACGCTCCGCGAGCTGCTCGGCGAAGCCTGCGAGGTCGTGTTGGGTGAGCCCACCGCGATCGGCACGGAAGCGTGGTCGGTGCTGACCCGCGACGCGCTGCTCTTCCTCACCCGCGGGCGGCAGACCGACATCGTGCTGGTCCTGCCCAAGCGCGACGCGCGCCGGCTCGTGCTGCGCGCCTTCGGCGAGCGTTCGCCGCGCGACGGTCCGGAGTTGCCCGATTCGGCGTGCTCCGTGCTTGAAGAGCACGCGCTCGAACGCATCGCGGCCCGCTGCGCCGCCGCCTTCGACCCGCTCTGTTCCGAGCGTCGCGGCGCCTCGCAGCCGGTCGCCGCGCGCGACGTCCCGGTCTGCGTCGCGTACTTCGACGTGCGGGTCCACGCCCCGATCGAGCTGACTTTGGGGATCGGGATCGTGCGCGATCTGCCCGATCCGGGGCCCGCGGGAAGCCTGCCCGCCGCGGTCCTCGATGCGGTCCCGCTCGAACTTCGCGCCGTTTTTGCCGAAGGTACGATCGACACGGCTGCGTTCGTGCGGATCCGTCCAGGAGACATCGTGAAGCTGAACACCAAGGTCGGCGCTCCGGCATTCTTGAACGTGGACGGTCATCGCGTCGCATCCGGCGCCGCCGGCGTCATAGCGTCGCGCAGCGCATTTTGCGTCAGCGGAGTCTCCGGAGCCCTCAATCGATGATCATGACCGAGCAAGGGAAGAACCTCGACCTGTTGATGAACGTGCCGCTGAAGGTCACGGCGGAACTCGGCACGTGCAAAATGCTGGTGCGCGACATTCTCAAACTGGGCCAGGGCTCGATCGTCGAGCTCGACCGGCTGGCGGGCGGACCGGTGGACTTGCTGGTCAACGACCGGCTCGTCGCACGCGGCGAAGTCGTCGCGATCGACGAGAATTTCGGCGTGCGCGTCACGGAATTGATCGAAAAACCGTAGCACGGCGGTAACATCGCGGCATCGCCGCGGGCGCAGGATCGGCTCATGGAGCCGCTCTTGCAGATCGCGAACCACGGGCGCGCCTCGCTGCCGCTCGACGTGCTGGCGGCGCTGACGCTGCTCTCGGTCGCGCCGTTCGTGCTGGTCCTCTCGACCTCGTTCGTGCGGATCATCGTCGTGCTCTCGCTGGTGCGCTCGGCGATCGGAGCCTCCACGCTGCCGCCGAACACGGTGCTGACCGGACTCGCGCTCGTGCTGACCTGCACGATCATGGCGCCGACCTTCGAGGCGATTCAGCACGATGCGATCCGGCCATACGCTGCAGGCCGGCTCTCGCAGTCGGCGTTCCTGGATCGCGCCGCCGGCCCGCTGCGCGCGTTCATGCTGCGGCAAACGAAGAGCCGCGACATCGCGGTGTTCGCGCAGGTCGCGCATCGACCGCCGGGCGAGCCTGCGGAGGCGACGCCGCTGACGGTGCTGATCCCCGCCTTCGTGGTCGGCGAGCTGCGTTCGGCCTTCGCGATCGGCGTCGCGCTCTATCTCCCGTTCGTCGCGATCGACCTCGCCGTCGCCGCGATCCTGATGGGTCTCGGAATGGTGATGCTCTCGCCGCCGGTGATCTCGCTGCCGTGCAAGGTGCTGCTCTTCGTCCTGGTCGACGGCTGGGCGCTGGTCTGCCAGGGCGTTGTCCAAAGCTTTCGGTAGTGACTGGACTTAGTGAACCAATTCACGAGTGAGTCGCTCGAGCGTCTCACGGCGCTCCTTTGGGTCGCGCGGAAGAACCAGCGCTACGAAATCGTGGTCGACCGCTTCGGCCATGTCTTCGACTCGTCCGATCTTCGCTTTGCTCAATCCGCCCTTGAGATCGCGGGATATGGCCGAGGGCTGCCGCGCGACACGCCGCGCCAATTCTGCAGCGCTCACGTGTTGACGTTGCATGGCGTCGGCCATCTGCTGTTCGAGCCGTAGATGCGCCAACTGCTTGTCGATGCGCTGCGCCATCTCCGGATCTTGCCGAAGACGTTCCTCAAGGGTCGTTTTGCCGGCCCGACGTCGCGCGTTTCGCGCTTCAATCGCGTTCATAGTACTTGCCATCCTTCACGCGCTGCTCGTAGTCTGCCATCGCTACGACGGTCGTCTTAACGATCGCCTTCCCGACTTTGTCGAGCTTCGCTTTTCCTTTAGGGTAGTGTCGGTGGACGACCCAGATCTCACCGCCTGCATGGAACATGGTGAAGCGGTGTTTCCCGGCCTTTGCGGCGAGTATCTTCGGGTCGTCATTCTCATCGTTGATCCGCGACTCGGAAGCCCGCTTTCCGTGCGCGAGGTCCGCCCAATGCCGAAACGTCGCGATCACGGCGGCCTTCGACTCGAGGTCCAACGCATCGAAGGCGTCGAGTCCCGGCATCGTACCGTCTGCTGCCCAATACCACTCCAAGGAGCACCGCGCCGTCGACGACCGCAAGGTCATCGTTGGTCCGAATGATCGCCACTGGTGCCATGGTAACACTAGAGTTAACTTCCGGCAAGCGGAATGGTACTGCCGAGTGTCCAAAGCCTTCGATGGCTGCCGTTGTGGACAGGTCGGCGGTGGTCGACGCCGGAGAGGCAGGGAAAGGCCCGCTCGTGCGTATCGCAGAGAAGATTCGGAGCCGCCGGCCGTTCTTTTCGTTCGAGTTCTTTCCGCCCAAGGACGACGCGGCGGAGAAGAACCTCTTCGCGACGATCGAAACACTCAAGCCGCTCGACCCCGGCTTCGTCTCGATCACCTACGGCGCCGGCGGTTCGACCCGCACCCGGACCGTCGAGCTGGCCAAGCGGCTGCGCGCCGACGCCGGCCTCGACGTCATGGCGCACCTCACGTGCACCGGTGCGAGCATCGACGAATTGCGCGACGTACTGGGTGAGCTGCGCCGCGGTGGGATCGAGAACGTCCTAGCCCTGCGCGGCGATCCGCCGCGCGGCACCAAGGGGTTCGTGGCGGCCGAGGGGGGGCTGCAGAACTCGACCGACTTGGTCACGCTGGTGAAGAAAGAGTTCTCGTTCTGCGTCGGCGGCGCCGCATATCCGGAGAAGCACCCGGAGGCCGCGAGCTTCGACGCCGACCTCGCGGCGCTCTCCGCGAAAGTCCGCGCGGGCGCGGAGTTTCTGGTGACGCAGCTGTTCTTCGACAACGCGCGCTACGTCGAGTTCGTCGAGCGCGCACGGCAATGGGGCATCACGGTTCCGATCCTGCCGGGGATCATGCCGATCACCAACTACGAACAGATCGATCGGTTCACGCGCATGTGCGGCGCGACGATCCCCGCGAGCCTGCGCGACGAGCTCGAGGCCCGGCGCAACGATCCGCAAGCGGTGATCGACCTCGGCGTCGCGTACGCGACGCTCCAAGTCGCCGACCTGCTCGCGCGCGGCGCACCGGGAATCCATTTCTACACCCTCAACCGTTCGCCGGCAACGCGCGCCGTCGTCTCCGCCCTGCTCGCCGCCCGCCGCGCGTGGTGATCCCGGCGTAATCCCGCGGCAACATTCGCGCGCGATGATGTGCGGGTGGATGCTTTCGATGTGCTCCTGCGCGATGCGCTGCTCGTCGTTGCGCTGCTGACGCTGCCGGTGCTGATCGTTGCGACGGTCGTCGGGGCGACGGTCGCGATCGTGCAGGCGGCGACGCAGGTGCAGGAACAGACGCTGACGCTGTTGCCGAAGATCGTTGCGATCGGCGCGTTCGTCGTCGTGTTCGGACGGGTCGGGTTGGGACTGTGCGCGGGGCTGTTCTCCGAGATCGTCGCGCGCATCCCGCAGCTCGTGCGGGGATGACGCAGACGGCGCTGCTCGTGTTCGCGCGAGCGGCCGGCCTGCTCGCGCGTGCGCCCGGGTTCTCGCATCCGTCGGTGCCGCCGGTCGTCCGTGCGGGCCTGGCGTTCGCCCTTGCGTGTGCGGTCGTGCCGTCGGTCGCGGCGGTGCAGCCGTTGGACCTTGCGGCGTTTACGATCGCGCTGGCCGCCGACGTCGCGGTCGGCGCGGCGATCGGCTTCGGGGCGTCCCTGCTGTACGACGGCGCGTACTATGCGGGCCGTACGATCGACGACTATCTCGGTGTGCGCGGCAGCGTTCCCGGTGCGAACGTCACCAGCGCGCAGGCGTTCGGACGCCTTTGGTCCGCCACGTTCCTGATCGCGTTCATGCTGCTCGACGGCTGGGTGCCCGTCGTGCGCGCGTTCGCAGCGTCGTTCGACCACGTGGGGCCGGCGGCGTTCCCGAGTGACGGCGCGTGGCTGCGCTTCGGGCTCGCGCTGCCTGCCGCGATCCTGCGGGCTGCGTTCGTGGTCGCCGCGCCGGCCATCGCGGTCGCCGCCGCGCTGCAGCTCGCGCTAGCCGCGGTCGCGCGGGTCGTTCCGCGGTTCGCCGGCTTCAGTTTGGCGTTTCCGGTGGTGTTCGCGGCCGCGCTCGTCGTCACGATTGCCGCGTTGCCGCTGCTGATCCCGCTCGGCGCACGGCCGTGGCTCGTGCTGCCGTGGGAACCGCTGCGGTGAGCGATGCGGACAAACCGTTCGCCGCGACGCCGTCGCGGCGCGACCGGGCGAAGCGCGACGGCAACGTCGCGCGCTCGGCGGAAGTCTGCAGCGTCGCGGCATTCGGGGGCTCGCTGCTCGCCGCGTGCGCTGCGGTTCCACTCGCTGCGCAGGGAGCCGCCGCCGCGCTCGCCGACGCGGCGGCGCATCCGTTCACGCCGAGCGCCTCTCCCGCCGTCGGGATCGTAGCGCTCGCCGCGCTGGCTCCGGCGCTCGCCGCGGGCGTCGCGGCGGGCAGTCTCGCGTTCGCACAAGGCGGCGGACTGCACGTCACGCCGATCTCGCTCGATCTCAAACGACTCGATCCCCTGGCCGGCCTCAAGCGCATGCTGGGCGGCGAAGCGGTGATCGCGCTCGTTCGCGCGACGGCGGCATTCGTTGCTTCCACCGCGGCGATCGTGCCGCTGGGAGCCGAGATCATCGCGGCGGGAAGCCGGCTGGGTACCCCGGGCGCGACCGCCGCGCTGGTGGCCTCGGCGGCACTGCGCGCGTGCGCGACGGCGTTGGCGGTAGGCTCGTTGTTCGCCGTTGCGGACTACGCGCTGGCTCGGCGGCGCTGGCTGCGCGGTTTGCGGATGTCGTTCGAGGAGCTCAAACGCGACGCGAAAGAAAACGACGGCGATCCGCAGGCGCGCGCGCGGCGCGCGGGTGCGCATCGGGAGATCGTTCGCGGCGCAATCGGGCGCGTTCGCGAGGCGTCTTTCGTCGTCGTGAACCCGACGCATGTGGCGGTTGCGTTGCGGTACGCTCCGCCTGAGGTCCCCGTCCCGGAGATTCTCGTGCGCGCGCTCGACGCGGCCGCCTTGCAGGTGCGCGCGATCGCACGCGAACACGCGATCCCGATCGTGGAGGACGTCTCGCTGGCGCGCCTGCTCTTTGCGACCGGGCGCAGCGGCAGCGCGATCCCGCCGGATGCCTACGTCGCCGTCGCGCAGATCGTCGCCGCGCTCGCGCGCGAAGGCCTGCTCGCGTGAAGGACGGCCTCGTGCAGCAATGGCGTTCCGGGGATCGCGCCGTGCGCGAACCGCGCAGTGGAGCGAACCCCGGAACGATGGGCCTACATCGCCGACTTCTTGGCGACGCCGACCGCGACCGTGCCCTTCATGCTCTTGTGAATCTTGCAGTGATACGGAAACGAGCCCGCGGTCTTGAAGGTGTACGAATACGATTTCCCGGGAGCGATGACTCCCGAGTCCCACACCCCGGTGTCGGACGTCGCCGTATGGTTGGCGGAGTCATGATTCGTCCACGTCACCGTTGTGCCGGCTGCGACCGAGACCGCCTTAGGAACGAATGCGAAGCCTTTGATGCTGACGGCGACCGCCGCCATCGTCTTCTTCGCGTGCATCGCGTGCCCGGGCTTCATCGAGGAGTCGGCCGCTAATGCGGCGCCGTTCGACCCGAGCACGAGAGCGGCTGCGAGCGAGAGAGCAAAAATACGCAAGCTGATATACCTCCATCAGGAAAAGATGGCCGGCCCTCACACCCTTGCCCGAATCGAGGAGCAGCAAACGAGGGGCCTGCCGCTTACAATGGTGAAACAAGCGTCCTGTCGTTTCCTAGGGGTGGAGGGTGTATCGGATGAAATTTTCTCGTCGCATCGGGCTTTTTTCGGCGTTTGGCGTCCTCGCGACGGCGATCGCAGTTTCGGCCGGCGGGCCGGCATCGTCGGATCAGCACGCGCCGGCCGTGGTCGCGCAGACCTCGCCTGAGGCCGGCTCGTGCGTTCCGCGGCGCGTCCCCGGGCCGCTGCCGACGCCGCGTACCGTGGACACGTGGACATATCCCGCCAAGGGCGGCCAACCGCACTTTTTCACGCTGAACGTCGGCCAGTCCAACAGCTTGTTCTACTGCTACACGGTCGCGGGCGACACGCGGCCGTACGTCGAGGCGCCGTCGATTCGCGTTCGCGCCGGTGACACGTTCACGATGCAGCTCGTCGACCAGATCCCACCCTCGCTGGCCGGGAACGCGCCCGCGCCGCAAGCGACCACGCCCGACAAGTGCGCGCTGCTCCCCTATGAGTCGCCGATGCCCTCCGCAAACGCGACGCCCGGCTACTTCGGCCGCCCGCGCGTCGCCGCGACGCCGTCGCACGAGATGATGCCGAACGACACGAACTTCCACACCCACGGGTGGCACGTCGATCCGGACGTCGACAACGTGTTCAAGTCGGTCGCGATGTCGGCGAACGGCACGTGCACGTTCGCATTTGTGATCCCGACGAGCCAGCCGCCGGGCACGTACTGGTATCACGCGCACCTGCACGGCATCTCCGCCAGTCAGGTCGGCGGCGGGCTCGCCGGCGCACTGATCGTCCTCCCGTCCGGCCGGCCGGATCCGCTCCCCGACACGACGCTCGTCATCAAGAACTTCTTGTCGTCGCCCAACGGCGACGAGCACGCGCTGATGATGCGGAAGTACGCACGCATCCGCCACCTGCCGCAGCCGAAGCGCTCGCCGTCGATGCGCAAGGCGCTGGCCGCCGCGACGTTCAGCCCCTTCAACCCGCCGCCGGACGTCTCGGGGATCGGGCTCAACGACCCGAACTACTGCAACACCTTCAGCGACGGCTTTGCGACGCTGCAGGTGAACGGTCAGGCGATCCCCGGCGTGATCCCCGGCGCCTCGCCGAGCCCGCTGCCGGTGCCGTATTACAACCAGGCGCCGGGCACGAACCGCCGTTATCGGATCATCAACGCCTCGTCGGACTCCTACGTCAACGTCCGCATTCGCGCCGGCGGGACCTACGCGAAGCTGCGCGTCCTTGCGCGCGACGGTGTTCCGGTCAATTGGGGTATGATTCCCGGATCGACCGCGCCGTTCGTCGTTCGCGACAATGTGATGCTCGGACCGTCGAACCGGGTCGACCTGCTGGTCGCAACCGGCGCGCGCGGTACGCAGCAGACGATCATCAGCGAGGCGGCCTTCGGAGCGGCGCCGACGCCGGTGCCCGCGCGGAACGCGTTCCCGTTCTGCTTGGGATACAGCGGCTCCCCGATGTACGAGCGCCAGATCCTCACCGTCAAATCGGCCCCGGTCGCGACGGCGCAGGCGGTACAGAGCGTCGGTGCGACCGCAGCGCGCGAGCTGACGACGACCGCGGCGGACCGCTTCGTGCGCAACGTCCCGTCGGTGCAGAACCGTGCGATCACGTTTACCGAGTACAACGACGAGGTCGGTTACCCGCAGGGCAATTTCTACGTGACCGAAACCGGCTCGTCGCCGATACCGCTGCCGAGCGCATTCTCCGAGCGCCCGTTCTGGCTGTTGCCGCCGCGGCCGCCCGTTCCGTCACCGCCGATCAGCTTCCACTACCTCCCCGAGATCACGGTCCGCAAGAGCGTCACCCCGAGCGAAGTCTGGACGCTCGTCAACGCGACGCCTGAAGCGCACACGTTCCACATCCACCAGCTCACGTTCGTCGCGGTGGTCAGCCCGTGGGAGCCGACCGCCGGCCACGAATCGGTCTTCCTCGACAGCATCGCGCTGCCGGCGGCGGCGGAGGTCGCCGCGAGCCAATGCGGCGGCCGCAGCCCGTGCCTGCAGCCGAGCATCACCCGGATCAAGATCAACTTCGGCCCGATCCACCGCGGCACGTTCGTGTACCACTGCCACATGCTGTTCCACGAGGACGCGGGGATGATGGGGGTCATCCAGGTCATCTGACGGCCCGCTCGGGCCCCGGCGCGCGGTAGCCGGGGCCCGAGCCGCCGCCGGCAACCGCGCGACAACACCGCGGCAACGCGCCTCGACGACGATGCGGTCGATGACCGCCGCTAGCGCGACCATGCTCGCGTGAAGTCCCGTCTCACCACCGCGTTCGCCGTCGCGGTGCTCGGCGTCGTCGCGATCCTGATCGTGCCGTTGCCGCCGCCGCTGCTCGACGCGCTGCTTGCGCTCAACGTGTTCGGTTCAGCGCTCGTCCTGCTGATCTCGCTGCGGGTCGAAGAGCCTTTGGAATTTTCGGCGTTCGCGCCGTCGCTGCTGCTGGCGACGCTGTTTCGCCTGGCGCTGGACGTGAGCGCGACCCGGCTGATTCTCACCGAGGGCCACGATCCCGGCGGCGTCGGCTCGTTGATCCCGGCGTTCGGCCAGTTCGTGGTGCGCGGCAACGTGGTCGTCGGGCTGATCGTGTTCGCGATCCTCATCACGATCCAGTTCGTCGTGATCGCCAGCGGCGCGCAGCGGGTCGCCGAAGTGTGCGCGCGCTTCACGTTGGACGCGATGCCGGGCAAGCAGATGGCGATCGACGCCGATCTACACGCGGGAATGCTCGACGCCGATGCCGCGCGCCGCAAACGCGCTCGCGTGCAGCGCGAGGCCGATTTCTACGCGGCGATGGACGGCGCCGGAAAGTTCGTGAAGGGCGACGCGGTCGCCGCGCTGGTCATCGTCGTGCTGAACCTGATCGGCGGGGTGGTCGTCGGAACGGCCTATCACGGGATGGCTCCGCTCGAAGCGATCGAGACGTTCGCCATTCTCTCCATCGGCAACGCGCTCTTGACCACGTTGCCCGCGTTCCTGATCTCGACGGCGATGGGGCTGATGGTCACTCGGGTCGCGGGCGACGGCGCGCTCGGCGTCGACTTGGCCGCGCAGCTGCTGGCGCGGCCGGACGTGCTGCGCGTCGCCGCGGTGCTGGTGTTCGCGCTGGCGTTCGTCCCGGCGTTCCCTGCGCCGCTCTTCGCGTCGCTCGGGATCGTCGCGTTCGGCGGCGCGATGCTGGCGCAGCGCCGACGCGACGGGGCCGATGCCGCGTTGCGTGCGGCCCGGGAAGGCCGCCGTCGCGAAGCCGTGCGCCGGCCGGAGACGGCCTTTGCGCTGGTCGGCGTCGACGCGCTGGCGATCGAGGTCGGCGCCGATCTCTATCCGCTCCTCGCCCAGCCGAACTGCGAGGCGCTGCTCGACCGGGTCGGCGACGTGCGGCGCGCGCTCGCCGTCGAGATCGGAATCGTGATCCCCGGCGTGCGCCTGCGCGACGATCCGTTGCGCGACGCCGGTACGTATGCGATTCGCGTACGGGACCGCGTCGCCGGCACAGGCGCGCTGCGGCTCGACCGGTTGCTGGCGGTCGGCGCGCCCGGCGTGCTCTCCGCAATCGGCGGCGAGCCGACGACGGAACCGGTGTACGGTCTGCCCGCGCGACGGATCGCGCTCGATGAGCGCGAGCGCGCGCTGCAGGCCGGCGCGCTGGCCTTCGATCCGATCTCCATCATCGGATCGCATTTGGCCGAAGTGGTGCGCACGCACGCCGCCGAGCTGTTCGGGCGCCAAGAGTTCCAAACGCTCGTCGAACACGTGCGCGCCTCGCATCCGGCGGCGGTGAAAGAAATCGGCAGCGAGATGCTGCCGCTCACCGCGGCGCATCGCGCCTTCGTGCACCTGCTGCGCGAGCGGGCTTGGCCGCGCGATCCGGTCGCCATCTTCGAGGCGCTCGGCGATGCATCCGCGACGACGCGCGACGCGCGCGAACTCGCGGAAGCCGTGCGCCGGATCGTCATCCCGGCACAGCTGCGACGCGATGGGACGCGGCGGCTGCGGCCGCTGATCCTCGCGCCGGCGTTCGAAGCGGAACTCGCGCGCATGTGGTCGGCGGACGGCGGGCTCGCGCCCGACCCGCAGACGGCGATCTCCGTCCGCGAAACCGTCGCGCGTCATCTGGCCGACGATGCGCTCGCACCGCATGCGATCGTGGTGACCGCGCCGCTCCGCCCGCTCTTGGCGGAATTCCTCGAGCGCACTGCCCCGGGCGTCGCCGTGTACGCCTATGCGGAACTGCCGCCCGAGGTCGAATTGGAACCCGTCGCCGTGCTCGAGGCTCCGCGCAGCATCGCGGCCTGAAGGGTACATCGGCATCGGCTCGCCAGCGGTGCGAACCTCCACGCTGTCGAAAAGCCCTGCGATGATGCTCCTTTTGAGCGGCGCCGTGTTCGTGGCCGCGGCTATTTCACCGTTGTTTGCCGCGGTTGCCATGCCGCGCGTTCCGCATGCGACGATCGCGATCGCGGGCAATGTCGATCTCTCACGTGGCGAACGACGCGGCCGCTTGCAGGATCGGACCATCCTGCTCGCCCGCATCGTCTCCGCGTATCACGAAGCCGAAGGCTCGACGTTGCAGATCGACAAAGGCGCCGGGGCCGGCGTCCGCGTGGGCATGACCGGCCGGATCCTCATGGGCGCCCACGGCGCCGATCCGCTCCCGGGCGGCAACTTCACCATCTCGGCCGTGGTCGGGTCTTCGAAGTCGCTCGCGCGGACGGAAGCGCAGAACATCGGAAAAAACACGCGCGTCGCGATCAACCTGGCTCCCCTTTCACGCCGCGCTCGCTGAGGACGAGCTGAAACCCGTCGCCGCCTCCGACGAGATTACTGCCCTTGCGGCACGCCGTCGAACGTCATGGTGTTCGGTCCCGAATGCTGCACGACGGCCTTCAGGACGCCGTGTTCGAAGGTTCCGATGAGGTGGACTCGCCTGCCGTTACCGATGTCGAGCCAGATGTTGTGACCGTCGAGTCCGCCGGTGACCGGCCGAAAGTTGCCGTCGAGGGGCCGGTAATTCCCCTGCACGATGCCGTTGGGATAGACGGTCAGTGCGAGCGTGCCGTCGAACTCGCCGGCTTCGTATTGCGAGACCATGCGCGTTTGCAGCTCGTACCGATGCGAGGAGCCGGTCGCCGTCGTTGCGGCGGTTGAAGGCAGCGGCAGGGCGAGTGCCGCCAGGATGGCCGCAGCCGACGCCGCGGTCGTGAATTTGTGAGACATTACGGTATGCATAACGCGGTTTGCAGCAGCAGGTGTTTCGCCGCGTCGCAGACGTTCTTTCGCATTTTCCCTAGGCCGGATGCGCGCCGCGGGTGGAACCTCAGCCGAAGGGCGAAGGTAGATGGCGCAATGAGTGCGTTGCCGGTCGAGGCGGAGATGCTGATCTCGCGCATCGAGACGTTGCTCGAACAGGCGGAGCCGCTGCTCGCCGGTGGTACCGGCGACGAAGCAGGCTTCGCCCTGCGCGAAACGCAGCGGCGCTACCTCCCCGACACGGTCAACGCCTTTCTCGACATCCCGCCGGCGCGGCGCGACGCGATCGCGGGGTCGATGCTCGTCGAACAGTTGCGGCTGCTCGAACGCGCGACGGCGCAGCGCCTCGCCGCGCTCGCCGAGCGCGCGGAAACCGCGCAGAGAGCGAACGGCCGCTTCCTCGCGGCCCGCTTCGGCCCGGCCGACGCGCTCCCCGAGGCGCCGGCCTTCGACGTCGATGATGCGAGCGCGCCTCCGGCGGTGTTGGTTCGCCGGGTGCTCGAGGGTCTGGAGGCGCAGTCGGGCGGAGACGCCGGCGCGCTCATCGCCCGAGCGGCGGCGCAGCTTGCCGCGGCGTTCCCGGCCCTTGCGAACGTGCATCGCGCCGGGTTCCTCGGCCGCGGCGACGTCGACGCGGTGTGGCTCGACGTCCCGCGTCGCGACGATCTGCTGCGTTACACGCTGGCGCGCACGCAGCACGGCTGCGTCGAGGCCAGCGTCACCCGCTTCCTGCGCGGCATCAGGAACAAGACGCTCGCGGTCGATCTGGGCGAGTGGACCGAAGGTCTCATCGCCGATCTCGCCGCGTACGTCGAGCGCGAACGCGGCGCGCGCGCGATCCTCACTCGACTTTTCCGGGAGAAATGATGAGCTTTTTCGGCGGCGGCAGAACCCAGCAGCAGCAGCCCGGCATAAACACGACGCAAGGCGGCGTCCCGCTCGACGCGGTCTCGCGTCTGCGGCGGATGCGCGGCGAGGGCGGCGCGCCACTCTTCACCAGCGATCTCTCGGTCTCCGAATTCGTGCTGCTCGAGCAAATGGGATGGCGGCCGCTCGGCCTGGTCCTCGGCAGCTCGATCTATCACGTCGGGATCCAGTACGGCAACTTCTATCAGAACCAGGAACTGCCGTACCTCAGCGCCGCGATGTACGAAGCGCGCGAGCTCGCGATGTCGCGAATGGAAGAAGAAGCCGATGTGCTCGGCGCCGACGGCATCGTCGGCGTGCGGCTCGAGGTCGGCGGCTACGCGTGGGCCGAGAACGCGCTCGAATTCACCGCGGTCGGCACGGCCGTCAAGGCGCCGGAGGGCGCGCAAGGCTGGCGCACGCACGACAACAAGCCGTTTACCAGCGACTTCTCGGTGCAAGATTTCTACAAGCTCGTCAGCTCGACGGGATACGTTCCGCGCGAGCTCGTGCTCGGAAACTGCGTCTATCACATCGCGCACCAGGGCTTCATGCAAGCGATGCGCACGCTCGGGAACAACGTCGAGCTCACCAACTACACCGAGGCGATCTACGACGCGCGCGAGCTGGCGATGGCGCGGATGCAGGCCGAGGCCGAAGCGCACGGCGCCGACGGGATCGTCGGGATGCAGATCGTCGAGAAGACGCACATCTGGAGCCCGCACGTCATCGAGTTCATGGCGATCGGCACGTCGGTCGAGAAGCGCGGCGAACCGAAGACCGTCCCGCTCACCTTCCAGGTGGGCCTGAACGACTAGCGATGGACGGATTCGGAGAATTCCTCGGCGGCTTCTTCGACCTCTTCGGTGAGCGCGCGGTCGAGGCCGCCGTGGAGTCGCGGGATGCCGGGACGGGCGAGCAGGCGCGCGAGGAGTACGTCCGCGTGCTCGCGGGCGCTCGGCCCACGCTGAACGTCAACGACGCATAGCCGCAACGCGCGCGCTCACAGTGAGAGCGGGCGCGCGTATCCCGTCGGTTCGGCATCTGCGTGCGCATTCTCCGCGCGTAAAGCGCCAATCGCACGCGTTTCGGCGGTACCGATTGGTCCGCTGCAACCGACGCCGTTTGGCGACAGACTTCGCGCCGTCGCGCCCCTATGATGAGAACGCGCGCTTCTGCCACGCAAGTGCATGACGACGCGCAACCACAAACTGAAAGGACCGCTGCTTGACACTCTCGCTTCGGACGAAGCGGAGCGTCGCCGCCGTTCTGCTGATCTTCGCGTTCGTGGTCCAGGAAACGTTGAGCGTTCCGGCCGGCACGACCGGAGGCCTCAGTGGTACGCTCGTCGACTCCGCTTCTGCCAAACCGATCGCTTCCGCACGCGTCACCACGTCGAGCCCGTCGCAAACGGCCTCCACGACGACGGACGCCTCCGGGCGATTCTCCTTCGTCTCACTCTCACCCGACACGTACACGCTCTCGGTGCCGGCGACGACGCTTTACGACGGCGCCTCGCTCAGCGGCGTGCTCGTCCTCGCCGATCAGACGCAGAGCGTCGGCCTGCAGCAGAGCGCGAAGCTCAAACAGATCGGCTCGGTGACTTCGCGCGCCGCTTCGGCGCTCGTCAGACCCGGCACCACGGCCGACGTGTACTCGATCAGCGCAGTGCAACAGGACAAAGCCTCCAGTCTGGCCGGAGGCGGTACGCTCAACAGCGCGTGGTCGGCGATCACGTCGGTTCCCGGCGTGCGGGGATGACCGGTCGGGAAAAAGCGAGTCGAACGCGGTGATTGGATCTGTCATGCGTTTTATATTGGTCCGTTAGGGGAGTCCGGTGTTGGAGCAGAGGAGAAGCATTGGCTTGCCGCTCTTGCAACGCGTGAACGAGTCCGCATGTATTCGTTTCGTGCCGCTTGCTGCGGTTTCTGTGGCGGGTGCCACCCTGTTGGCATCGTCAGGAGAGAAAATCGCTGCATGACCCCGTTCGTGGTGAACCGTGCTCCGGCTTGACGGCCGCCTGGTCTACGCGGCCTCCGACCTCAACGATTTTCTGGACTGCGATCACCGGGTCGCGTTGAACCGGCTGGCGGCCGCGCGCGGCGAGCGTCCGCCGGCCGATGATGCCACGCTCGAGATCATCGCTCGCAAGGGCCAACTCCACGAGTGCGCCGTCCTTGCCCGGCTCGAAGCGTCGGGCGTTGCGGTGGTCCGCATCGACGAGGGCGACGGCAGCCCGGCCGGCCTCCAACGTGCGGCCGAAGCAACCCGGCGCGCGATGCGTTCGGGCGCCGAGGCGATCTACCAGGCGACGCTGATCGACGGTCGCTGGCTGGGCCGGGCCGACTTCCTGCTGCGAACCGACGTTCCGAGCGACCTTGGCGGGTGGTCGTACGACGTCGCCGACGCCAAGCTGGCCGTGCGCGAGAAGGCCGCCTTCGTCGTGCAGCTGTGCGTGTACGCCGACCTCGTCGCGGCGGTGCAGGGAACGCTGCCGCGGACGATCCACGCGCTCTTCGGCGACGGTCGCGACGTGCCGTACGTCGCCGAGCGGTACGTCGCGTACGTGCGCGCCGCGCGCGAGCGCTTCGAAGCGGCGGTCGACGCGCTCGACCCGGCGGTCGTCCCCGATCGGGTCGCGGCCTGCGGCACGTGCGCGTGGGCCGACCGCTGCGACGACGCGCGCCGGCGCGTCGACCATCTCTCGCTGGTCGCCGGGATGCGCCGCTCGCAAACGGTGCGGCTGCGCGACGCCGGCATCGCGACGCTGGCGTCGCTGGCTGCGGCGGCGAACGATGCGCGGCCGGCGCGGCTCGCCGAGACGACCTTCACCAAGCTGCGGCGCCAAGCGGGATTGCAGCTCGCGCAGCGCGCGAGCGGAGCAGCGTCGTACGTGCTGCTCGAGCCGCACGACGGCGCCGGTTTCGCGCTGCTGCCCGAGCCGGACGACGCCGACGTGTACTTCGACATGGAGGGCGACCCGCTGTACGAGCCGGGCGTCGGCCTGGAGTATCTCTTCGGTGCGTACGTCCACGGTGCGGAGCCGGGCTATCTGCGCTTCTGGGGCGAGACCCGGGAGCAGGAGAAGACGGCGTTCGAGGCGTTCGTCGACTGGCTCGTGCAGCACCGGCGCGATCACCCGCGCGCGCACGTCTATCACTACGCACCGTACGAGAAGACGGCGCTGCGCCGGCTGGCGATGTACCACGGCACGCGCGAGGACGAGGTCGACGCGCTGCTGCGCGGACAAGTGCTGGTCGATCTCTACGCGGTCGTGGGCGGCGCGGTTGCGCAGTCGGCGGAGAGCTACTCGATCAAGAAGCTCGAACCGCTCTACGGCTTCACGCGCAGCACCGACGTGCGCAAGGGCGACGACTCGATCGTCGCGTTCGAACGCTATCTGATCGACCGCGATGCCGCGACGCGTGAGGACATCGTCGCGTACAACGAGGAAGACTGCGTCTCCACCTTCGGTCTGCACCGTTGGCTGCGCCGCTTGCGCGACGAGGCGCAAGCGCAGTACGGCCGCGAGATTCCGTATCGCGCGGCGATCGATCCCGAGGAACCGACCGAAGAAGAGCGCGCCGCGGCGAAGGTCCGTACCGCGCTGCAGGACGCGTTGCTCGCGCGCGGGGTTGCCGGCGATGCGGAGCATCTGCTCGCGCACCTGCTCGGCTACCATCGCCGCGAAGCGAAGCCGGTCCAGTGGGCCGTCTACGAACGCTCCGAGCGGGCGGAGTGGTTCGACGCCGTCAACGACGACACGGAGGCGCTCGGCGGCCTCACGTTGTGCGAAGAGATCCCGCCGTCGCCCGACCCGGAGAAACCGCGCGCGCGCAATCTGATCTACACCTACCGATTCCCGCGCCAGCAGCACAAGCTCGGCGGGAAGCCGGTCGATGCCGTGACGCGCAAAGGGGCGGGCGACGTCGTCTCCATCGACGATGACGGCTGTCTGCTGCGTCTGAAACGTTCCCCAAGCGCCCCGCATCCGCACACGCTGATCCCGGGCTGGCCGATCAATACCGACCCGCAGCAGGGCGCGCTGATGCGTTTGGCGAGCGCGGTGCTCGACGGCCGAGCAGAGCGGGACTTCGGCGCGGCGTACGATCTCTTGCGCAAGGCGCCGCCGCGCATCGCGGGCTTGCTCCCCGGCGACTTCGTGCAGCCGGTCCTGCGGCCGGGCGCGGAGGCGATCGATCCCGCCGACGTCAGCGCGCTCGCGAGCCGGCTCGACTGCTCGACGCTCGTCGTGCAAGGGCCGCCCGGCAGCGGCAAGACCTTCACCGGCGCGCACGTCATCGCCGACCTGCTCGCGGCCGGCAAACGCGTCGGCGTCACCTCGACGGGACACCACGCGATCCACAATCTGCTGCACGAAGTCGAACGCGTCGTGACCGAACGCGGCGCGTCGTTTCGCGGCGTGAAGAAGTCCACCGGGGGCGACACGCGCTTTGTGTCCGCGCTGCCGCAGCCGCTCATCGAGTCGGTCGAATCGAACGCGCCGTTCGGCGAATACGATCTCGTCGCCGGTACGGCGTGGCTGTTCTCGCGGGAGGACCTCGCGCAGCTCGACGTGCTGGTCATCGACGAAGCCGGCCAAGTGTCGCTCGCGGACGCGCTCGCGATGGCGACCAGCGCGCGGTCCGTCGTGCTGCTCGGCGATCCGATGCAGCTGGCGCACGTCTCGCTGGCCGCCCATCCCGACGATGCGGGCGTCTCGGTCCTCACCCACCTCTTGGGAGCGGAGGCGACGATCGCCGCGGATCGCGGCGTGTTTCTCGACCGCAGCTTTCGGATGGCGCCGGCGCTCTGTGCGTTCGTCTCGGCGCTCGCGTACGACGGACGGCTGCAGCCCGCCGCGTCGTGCGGCCGGCAACGCATCGATGCGCGTGCGTTCGCGGGAGCCGGCGTGCGCTGGGTCGACGTCGCCCACGAAGGGAACTCGCAATCGTCACCCGAGGAGGCCGGCGCCGTTGGCGAACTGTTCGCCGGCCTGGTCGGCGGGACGTTCACGACCTGCGAGGGCACCTCGCGTCTGCTGCGCGTCGACGACATCCTCGTCGTCTCGCCCTACAACCAGCAGGTCTCGCTGCTGCGTCGCACGCTGCGCGCGCGTTTCGGCGACGGCGTGCGGGTCGGCACCGTCGACAAATTCCAGGGGCAGGAAGCGCCGGTCGTGATCTACAGCCTCGCCGCGTCGAGCGCCGAGGACGCGCCGCGCGGGGCCGATTTCTTGCTCGAGGAGAATCGCTTCAACGTCGCGGTCTCGCGCGGGCGCGCGCTTGCGGTGCTGGTCTGCTCGCCGCGCATCTTCGCCACGCGGTGCACGTCGCTGGAACAGCTGCGCGCGGTCGCGGCGTTCTGCGCGTTCGCCGCGGCGGGCACCGAGGCCGATCCGAAACCTGCGGCGGCGCCGCTGCAGCTGCCGCTCCTGCCCGTTGCCTAGCCTATGAGGTCGACCCATTGCGGGCGAGGCCCGCGCAGCGGCCGCAGCGGCCGCTGACGACCAGGGTGGCATCGACCCCGGAGTAGCGGTGGTCCTGAGCGATCGCGAGCGCCAGCGCGGCGACCTGCGGGGCGGGGACGTTCTGGATCTCGCCGCAGCTCGAGCAGACCAGGTGGTGATGCTTGTCGAGCGCGGCTTCGTAGCGCGCGGCGCCGCCGTGGGCGAAGATCTGCACCAGACCGATCGCGCGCAAGATGTCGAGCGTGCGGTAGATCGTCCCGAGGCTCACCGCCGGCAAGGCGGCGCGTACCCGTTCGTGGATCGCCTCCGCCGTCAGATGCGCGCCGTCTTCGAGGGCGCGGAGGATCGCTGCCCGCTGTTTCGTCAGACGATAGCGTGTCTGAAGGAGTCCTGCATCGACGCCCTTGGAGTCGGTCACTGACGCGCCCTCCGATGTCCGGACCCCTATCCCCACCTGGTCCGGACTGCCGCAACGCCGTTTGACGCTGTTCGCCCCCCATGCTACGATCCGGGGGTTCTCCCCTTCCCCGCCCCTCGACCAGCTCTGGATGCCTGCGGTTCACGCTCAGCAGCCCCGGGGCCGAGCGGGCTGAGCGTGATCTTACGTAATGTGGAATAAGCTCAAGAGGCCGCTTCAAGCGGTGCTCCTTGTGGCACTTGTCGGTCTCTGCGTTTGGGCCATCGTGCCGATCCAGCAGAAGATTCACCTGGGCCTCGACCTTCAGGGCGGCGCACGCGTCCTGCTTCAACTCCAGACGACGCCCGACGTCAAGCAGATCACGCCCGACATCCAGAACCAGGTCGAGCAAGTGATCGACAAGCGCGTCAACTCTCTGGGGGTCTCGGAACCGGTCATCACCAAGGTCGCGACCGATCGGATCCTGGTCGAGGTGCCGGCGCTCAAGAACTCCGACGAGCTGGAGAAGCTCCTGAAGCAGGCGGCGGTCCTCGACTTCAAGATCTGCCCCGCGCCGGTCGCTGGGCGAGCCCGGGCCGACAAGAAATATGCGGACAGCCCGACCGGCGCGTACAAGGATTGCGGCCCGATCGTCTACACCGGCGCCGAGCTGCGCAGCGCGCACCCGGGCTTCGGTCAGGGCGGTGAGCCGCAGGTCGATTTCACCACCAAGAACCCGACCAAGTTCGCGGCGCTTACCCGCGACCACATGGGCCAACAGCTCACCATCTTCCTCGACAAGCAGTTCGTGAGCGATGCGACGATCGAGGGGATCATCTCGACCGACGGCATGATCCACGGTTCGTTCACGGAAGAGGCCGTCGCGACGCTCGCCAACGAGCTCAACGCCGGCGCGCTGCCCGTCCCGCTCACGATCATCTCGAAGGATGACGTCGGCGCGACGCTCGGCAAGGACGACCTGCAGAAGTCGCTGGTCGCCTCGATCATCGGCCTCGCCCTCGTCCTGCTCTTCATGGCGCTCGTCTACCGCCTCCCCGGCGTCCTCGCCGACATCGCGCTCTTCGTGTACGTCTTGATGCTGCTCGCGCTACTCTCGGTCGCCCATGCGGTCCTGACCCTGCCCGGCATCGCGGGCTTCGTGCTCTCGATCGGTATGGCGGTCGACGCGAACGTGCTGATCTTCGAGCGGATCAAAGAAGAGCTCTGGGCCGGCAAGTCGCTGCGCGCGGCGGTCAAGATCGGTTTCCAGCGCGCGTTCAGTTCGGTCTTCGACTCGCACTTCACGACCATCGTCGGCGCCGGCGTCCTCTACTTGCTGGGTACCGGCACCGTGAAGGGCTTCGCGTACACGCTGTTCTGGGGAACCGCGCTCTCGCTGTTCACGGCGGTGGTGGTCACTCGTTTCCTGGTCGACTTGGTCGTCGACAACGACCTGGTCACCTCGAAACCGGCCTGGGGCGCCGGCGGCACCGGTACGGTCGCTCACGTGGAGGCGCGCACCTGATGTTCTTCCGTCGTCTGAATTGGAACGTCGTCGGATGGTTCCGTACGGTCTCGGCGATCTCGTACCTCATCATCGGCCTCGGCCTCGCGATGATGGCCTTCAACTACGTGAAGACCGGCGCACCGCTGCACCTGGGCCTCTCGTTCACCGGCGGCACCGACGTCACGGTGAAATTCAACCAGCCGGTCGAGAAGCCGGCGCTCGCCTCGGCGCTCGACACCGTCGGCGTCACCGACGCGCAGGTCAACACGCTCTCCAAACCGGGTGAACCGGCGAACGAGCGCTGGACGATCGAGACCCAGCACGATTTCGGCAACAACTCGGCGCCGCTGTGGACCGCCCTGAACAAGGTCGCGCCCGTCGATCGTTCCGCCTCGGCGATCTCGACCGTCGGACCGTCGCTCTCGCACGAGTATCTGCTCAACGCGATCAAAGCGCTCGTCATCGCGATCTCGATCCAGTTCCTCTACATCGCGTTCCGCTTCGGCTGGAACCTGATCTTCGGCTGGGTCATCGTCGTCGCGCTGGTGCGCGACTCGCTCATGATGATCGGCATCTACGCGATCGCAGGGAAGCGCGTCGACGACGCGTTCCTCGCCGCGGTGCTGACCGTCATCGGGTACTCGGTCATGGATACGATCGTCATCCTCGACCGGATCCGCGAGAACGTGAAGGTGCTCGACGGCCGGCCGTTCGACGAGATCGTGAACACTTCGATCCTGCAGACAATGACCCGTTCGGTCAACACGCTCGCCACCGTCGTGATCACGCTGGTCGCGCTGATGGCGTTCGGCGGCGCGTCGCTGCAGAATTTCGCCTTCGCGCTGCTGGTCGGCATCTGCTCGGGCGGTTACCACTCGATCTTCTACTCGGCACCGCTCGTCGCGGTGCTGCAAAAGCGCGCCAAGAACCGGCGCGTCTTCCGCGGCTCCTCGCTCGAACAGCCGAAGACCGTGGCGCAAGCGCGCGCGCAGAATTCGGCCGCCGCGCAGCGCGACCGCGAAGAGATCGCGGCGCTGCGCCGTGCGCGGCGCGAACGCGACCGCGACGGGGCATCCCGCCGCACCGCGCAGCCGCCGCGCTACAAGCGCACGCGCCAAGAGCAGATCGACTTCGAGAAGCTCGAGAACCGGAACTTCGGCGTCCCCGAACGCCCGAAGACCGAGCCGGCGCAGCCCGCCGACGAGCACGAACACGAAGGCTTCGACTACGAGCGCGATCGTGAGATCGTCGACCCGCTCGACGCGCAGGCGATGGGCCTGCACGACGAGGCCAACGCGCTCGGCCACGAAGAGATCACGCTCAACCTCGGCGACGACGAGCACGCCGTTCCGGCCGCGCCGACCGCCCCCGAGTCCAAACCCGCTCCCTGAGTCGTGGCAGACGGTGTGAGGCGCCCCAAGCGCCTCCCTCCGCCCACCCCCTCGGAAGCCGCCTTCCAGCAGCTCGTCCGCGACTTCGCGACGGGGCCCCCTCGCCAAGCTCGGGGTGAGGCGACGCAGGCCGGCGCGTTTCTCGACGCGCTGTACGAGAAGGCCGGCGAGTTTCTCTCGCGCGATCCGTATGCGACGATCGGCGATGCGAGCGGCTTCAACACCAAGGTCGTCGGCGTCAGCTTCGAAGGCCGGCAAGATACCGTCGGCGCGCTGCGGGTAGGCGAAACGGTCGAGCTCAGACGCGACGCGGGGAACGCGTTCGATCCGAATGCGATCGGCGTCTGGTACGGATCGCTCCAGCTCGGCTTCCTGAAACGGCCGATCGCCGCGCGGTTGGCGCCGAACGTCGACGCCGGCGAGCGCTACACGGCTGAAGTCACGGCCGTCACCGGCGGCGGAACGCGCTCGTTCGGCATCAACATCTACGTCACGCGCGAGCGCGCGCCGGCCGCGCGTGCCGGCCGGGAGCGGGCGGGCGTCGGGCGCGACGACGTGCTGCGCGCGCTGATCGGCGAGCGTCCGCTGCGCGAAGCGCAACGCGCGGTGCTCGAACGCCTCGACGCCGGGCGCAACGTGCTGGCCGTGCTCGGAACCGGGCGCGGCAAATCGCTATGCTTTCAATATCCCGCCGCGGTGCGCGCGCTCGAGCGTGGCGAGAAGACGGTCGTGCTGTACCCGCTGCGCGCGCTCGCCAACGACCAGTACGAAGCGCTGATCCGCCGCCTCGAGCCGCTCGGGCTGCGCATCCACCGGGCCAACGGCGCGATCGACGCGGGCGAGCGCGCCGCGCTCAACGAGGCGCTCGAAAGCGGTGCGTGGGACCTGATCTGCGCGACGCCGGAGTTCGTGCAGTTCCATCTCGACCGCTTCCGGTCGCTCGTCTCGCAACCGTCGCTGGTCGTCGTCGACGAAGCGCACCATCTCTCGGAGTCGACCCACCGCGTCGCGTATCAGCGCATCGGCGCATCGATCGCCGCGCTCGGCGCACCGCAGGTCCTCGCACTGACCGCGACGGCCGGCGACGAAGCATTCGCCAAGATTCGTGAGGCCCTGCGCATCGACGCCTGGGTGATCGACCCGACCGTACGCGACAACCTGCACGTCGTCGACGCGCGCGGTACGGCCGACAAGGTCGCCTACATCGAGCGCTTCGCGCGCGACGGTGAGAAGGCGATCGTCTACTGCAACTCTCGCACCGAAGCGACGAAGACGGCGGAGAAGCTGCGCCGCCAGCTCGGCGACGTCGTCGCCTTCTATCACGCCGGCGTCGCGAGCCCCGAACGCGCGCAGGTCGAGTCGTACTTTCGCGAAGGCGTCATTCGCGTCGTCGTGGCGACGTCCGCGTTCGGTGAGGGGATCGATCTCCCCGACGTGCGGCACGTCTTCCTGTACCACCTCAACTTCGACTTCACCGAGTTCAACCAGCAGTCGGGGCGGGCCGGCCGCGATGGGGACGACGCGTCGATCCACCTTCTCTTCGGCGAAAAGGATCGCCGCATCAACGATTACATCATCGACCGCGCCGCGCCGCGGCTCGAGACGCTGCGCGCCTTGTACGCGGCGATGAAGCGGATGACGTCGGAGAACGTGCTGCGCTCGACGTACGTGGACATCGCGGCGACGCTCGATCTCGACCGGGTCGATCAGTCGACGATATCGGCGGCAGTGCGCATCTTCGCGGACGCCGGCTTGGTCGAAACCGGCGACGACGACGACGGCCGCTTCGTGCGGTTCCTCGCGGTCGACGGGAAGGTCGATCTCACCGCGACGGAGCGATTCGTGGAAGGTGAAGCCGAACGCGAAGCGTTCGCGCGCTTCAGCGCGGTCGTGCTCGCGGCGCGGCCCGACGTGCTCGAAACGCTGCTGGACCGGCCGATCTATCCGAGCGGCGTTCCGCTCGTGCGCTGAAGGTCACGCGCCGCATCCGAACCGCCGGCCGTTCACCACGACGTAGCCGTCGGCCGCTCCGCGATGCGTCGCGCAGTGGACCTCGTGGATGCCGGCGACGAACGGGCGCTGCCGCGCCGAGGTACGATAGTACTGGCCGAGCGCGAAGACGGTCGCTCCGCGCGGCGCGGTGACGCGGCCGTCGAGATCGTCGTTCGTCACCACCTCGACCAGCGCGCTGCTCCCGTCGGGCAACGCCGCCCGCACGGGGACGAGCTGGTGGCCGCCGTACGCGCCGGCGCGCAGGGGCCGCGAGGGTCCGAACGTGACGCCGCAGACCGCCACGCCGTCGAGTGCGCGCGATTCCCCGCGGGCGATCAACTCGCCGAGCCGGGCGTTGACGTTCGCCGTACACGTTTGCGGCGGTTGCGCCTGCGGCCGCGCCGTGCACGCCGACGCGATGAGAACGATGAGCAGGAAGGTGCGCATGGATGCGGCTCCGCTGGAAAAAGGGGGCGCGAGACGCGCGCACGGCCAACAGCGGCTTCGATGCGCGGTCTGCGGGTGCTTTCGTTGGTCGTGGTCGTGGTCGTTTTCGCCGCGGCGGCGGGTGGTTGCGGCCGCCACGATTCCGGCGCTGCCGCGCGTTCCGCATCGGCACCGCCGAGCGTGCCCGCGCCGAAGAACCCGGATTTCAGCCCCGTGACCGAACGGTTCTACCAGATGATCGAGGGCAAGCACTGGTCGATCGCCGACCAGATGCTTTCGCCTGCGCTCCGCGCGTCGTTCGATGAAGCGGCCTTGGAGCGGCGGTACGGGAAATTCGCGAATGCGGACGTGCACGCGCGCCAGACCGGCGATCGTACGGTCGCTGCGACCCTCGTCGTCCCGTCGAGCGAGCTGCGCGAGACGTTGACCTTCGGGTGGAACGGCGCGGAGTGGCAGATCGAGCGGATCGCGCCGGTGCGGTGATCGGTCACGGCGTGCTGCGTCCGACGCCGCTCCCTCGCCGGAACACCGTTAGCGTGATCCCCCGGACGCGATAGCCTGATCCCGGCTCGACGCGCAGCGCGGCGGTTGCGGGTGCCGAAAGATTGCGAAAGAGCGCTTCGAGCTCGGCCGCATCGGCCGGTGCCGGCGCGACGACGATACCGGCGCCGGCAGTCGCCGGAAGGATCTTCTTGCGCAGCGTGCGGCCCTCGCGCGAGATCAGCGCGAGCTGCGGCAGCTCGACGCGCCCGACGAGGCTCGCCAAGCGCCCGCGCGCCGTGAGCGCGAACGCGATGCGGGCGACGGCGAACTCGTCGTGCGCGAGCGGCAGCACTCGAGTCGTGCGATCTTCGCCCGACACGTCGTACGTGCGGAGTGCGTGGCACGCGTCGAGGGGCCGCCGCGCGAGCACGGTGAAGCGGCGGCCGTCTGCGGCAACGGTCGTGCCGCGGTACGCGTAGCGGCAGAGCAGGTCACGAAATGTCGCCGGCGCTTCCGACGGCACGTAGTGGTCATCGATCGGTGCGAACCGGAACAGGATCGTGTCGGCGCCGTGCGCGCGCAGCGCGGCGTCGTCGAGCGCGTCGATCGGCGCGCTGTACGCCGCGGCGAGCTGGAACATCGGCAGCGGAGCGTAGCGCAGCGGCGCCGTCGCCGCCGTCGCGACGTCGATCGGGAGGGCGTCGATCGATCCGTGCTCCGGCAGCACCGAGGCGGGAACGCGGGCCGCCGCGAGCGGGGGCTGCGCCCCGCGGTGCTGCACCCCGTACAACGTGAAGAGGTGAGCGAGCGACAGTGCGCCGACCGCCGAGGCCGCGCCGAACGCGATCCGTCCGCGCGACGCGGCGACCGCGCAGCCGCACAGCATCGCAATCGTCGCGTAGAGCGGCGCGGCGTGTTCGACGTCCTCGCGAATCGTGGCATGCTTCCAGCCCAGGACCGCGATGACGGCGACGATCGCGGCCGTGCGCGGCCGGCGGTCGCGCAGGCAGAGTGCGGCGACGACGAGCGCGGCGATCGCCGCCGCCAGCGTCGCGCGTTCCTCGCCCGGGGTTCCGGCGAGCGGCATCGCGGAGGCGTATTCGCGCGCGATCTCGGCCGACAGCGCGAGGTACGACCCGAGCGCTCCTACCGCGATGGTGTCGCGCAGCGCGAGGGCGGCGCCGATCGCGAGCGCGCCGTAGAACGCGGCCGCCGCAACGAGTGAGCCGCGCCGGTCGGCGAGCGCCGACACGAGCAGCGCGACGGTTCCGGCGCACGCGACGTCCGCGAACGCCACGATCTTCATCCCGAGCGCGAACCCGGCGCAGGCGCCGGCCGCCGCGTATGCGAGCGGCGCCCAGCGCGCGCGCGGGGAGGCCGCAACGAGCAGCGCGACGGCGATGAACAGCACCTCGTACTCCGGCTCGATGCCGGGCACGGCCGGCGCGCCACTCACCGCGAACGCGGCGGCGACGAGCGCGACGGCGACCGCCGCGCGCGCCGGCGTGCGCGCGCGCGACGCCAACAGCGCCGTCGCGATGCCGGCCGCGACCGCGATCGCGTCGAGCGCGATCCGCAGCGCGAGCGCGTGTTCCGGCACGTCGAGCCGGCTCGAGATCCAGCCCAGCGGACCGTACGTGAAGACGACGTCGCGGCCGAACACGAGGTGCCGCTCCTGCGCGATCGCGAGCAAGTAGCGCCACGATCCGTCGGCAGCGCTATCGGGTGCGAGCGGCAACCGCAGCGCGAACGCGGCCGTGACGACCGCCGCCAAGACGTACGCGAGGGGGCGCGTGTGCACGGAGAGCCGGGCGATTAATGTCACCACGATGCGCGCACCCTCCACCTCGAGCCGGCCTTCGACCTTCCTCCAGTAGGCAGGGATCGGCGACGATGGAGACCATGACTACGTAAGATGCCACCTGCCGTGCGGCGCGGGCCGCTCGTCGTCTTGTACGATCGGGTCGCCGACGTCGGCGGCGCAGAGCGATACTGGGAAACGGTGATCCCCGCCTTGATCGCCGCCGGCGTCGACGTCCGGTTCTTCGCTCGCGTCGTCGACCAGCCGCGGCGCTTCGGCTCGAGCGCGACCGAGATCGGTTGGGCGGATGAGGAGCACGACGAATCGCAGGATGCCGCCGATCGCGTCGCCGCGGCAATCAGGGATTCCGCCGCATGCACCGTCGTCACGGCGAGCGTCTTCGACGCCGCCGCTCTTCGCGCGGTTCGCGCCAACGCTTCGTACTGGGTCGCCCGCGTCCACGATCATCGCGCCTTCTGCCCGACCGGCGATCGGATCTTTCCGCTGTTTGCGGCGATCTGCTCGGCCCGATGGGTCGAGCGGGCGCCGTCAACGCGCTGCTGCGCGGCTGCGTCCACGGTCCGCGTCCGTCGACCGGGCACGCGATCGCCCGGCGACGCGCAGTCCGTGACACGCTTGCTCAGGCGGACTGCGTCATCGTCTCCAGCGACGCGATGCACCAGACGGCCGTGACGAACGGCATCGCCGCCGACCGGATCCGCGTCACGGCACCGCCGCTCACGAACGAGCGTATCGCGAGACGCCGGTCGGGAGGCCGGTACGGGATGCCTTGCTGTTCGCCGGTCGAGGCGAAGCGGAAGAGCGGGCGGCGCGCGCCGATGCCGCGCGCCGCGGCGTGGCGGTCGACTGGCGCGATCGAACACCTGTTGCGCGCCGACGTGTGGCCGGGCGTCGCGGACGCTGCGATGGAGACTCGACTCGCACGTCGCGCAGATGATGAAGCTGCTCGGGGCGGCGTGACGCTCAGCCGGCCGCGTCCCGAAGCGCATCGAGCGTGAGCGCCGCGCAGCGTTCCCAGGTATAGCCGGCTGCGCCGGCCGGTCCGCGCGCGGCGAGCGCCGTGACGTCGCTACCGGCATCGAGGATCGCGCGCAACGCGGCGGCCCAGGCGTTCGCGTCGAGCGGTTCAGCGATCCAGGCGACCGCATCCCCGCCGATCTCCGGCAGCGCCGCGACGCGTGAGGCGACGATCGGGGCGGCGCACGCCATCGCCTCGAGCACCGGCAGGCCGAACCCTTCGTGTATCGAGGGCACCGCTACCAGCGCCGCCCCCCGATAGAGCGCGGCCAGTTCCGCGTCGCCCGCCGCATCAACGGTGAGCGCTCCGTCCGGCAGGACCGGCGGTCGCCGCGTGAAGACGAGCGCGACCTGTGCGTCCGGGAACGCGAGACGCCAGGCATCGACGAGCGTTCCTACGTTCTTGCGCGGATCGTGCGCTCCGACGTGCAAGACGTACGGGCGCCCGTCCGCGAGGCGATGCAGCGGTCCGCGCGGCGAGAACGCCGGCGCGATCCCGAGCGGCGTTATCGTGATGCGCTCCGGGCCGATACCGAAGTACGTCGTCAGCTCGTTCGCGGTGAACGCGGAATTGACGAGGATGCGCCGCGCGCGTTCGGCCGTTCGGCGGAGCGGGGCTTGCTCGCGCAAACGGACGCCTAGGTCGGCGGACGGAAAGGCGAACGGCACCATGTCGTGGACCGTCGTCACCGCGGGCGCGCGGCTCGCAAGGTCGGTTCCGTTCGACGGACTCCACAGCACGTGCGCAGCGGCCGGGACCGCACCGGCGAGCCGACGACGCTGGATGCCGAGCATCGCGGCGATGCGCCTGCGCGGCGCGAACAGACCCGGCGCGACGAACGTCCACTCGACGTCGCGCGCGCGCAGGAGCTGCTCGAGAACGGCCCGCGTATATCGTCCGATCCCTCGGTCGTCGAGGATCGCGAAGCGCGCGTCGACCGCGACCCGCAGGAGATCCCCGCGCCGCGCGGGGAGGTTGCCCGCGATGCGCACGTCACTGACCTTCATGGTGCTCGCCGAGCAGATCGGGGGCGGCGGAGGGATGGAGCGCTACCTGGACATCGTCGCGCCCGCGCTTGGAGCACGCGGAGATCGCGTGGTGATGTTGGCACGAAGTGTCGGGCCCCAGCGTTCGGACGCGCGCGCGGTTCCGTGGTCCGACGAGCACGACGAGCCGAGCGTCCAGGCTGCGGCGATGGTTCGAGCCGAGATCGAATCGCTCGAACCGGATGCCGTCGTGCTGCACAACGTCCTCGACGCAGGCGTCGTCGCTGCGGCGCGCCGCGCGTCTCGCATGATCTACCACCTTCACGACCATCGGCCGACGTGTCCGAACGGCGACCGGGTGTATCCGCGCAGCGGACGCCGATGCTCGTCGCCGCTCGGAATGTCGTGCCTGCTGCACAGTGCGCTCGACGGATGCATGTACGGCCCGAGAACGCGCAGTCTGGGGCTGCTGCGCCGGCGCGAACGACTCCGCGACGCCATCATGACGAGCGACGTCGTCGTCGCGAACTCGCCGTTCGTCGCCCGGCGCGCCGCCGGATCGGGGATCACGGGCGCGTTGCCCGTCGAGCTCCCGCTGCCCGACGATGCGTACGTCGACGGTCCGCCGCGCGCCGGTGACGGCACGGCGATCTTCGTCGGACGCGTCGAACCGCAGAAGGGCCTGCGCTCGCTCGTGCGAGCGATCGCGCTGCTGCCGGCGGGCTCGCGCATCCCGCTGCGCGTCGTCGGCGACGGTCCGGATCTGGAGGGCTGCGTCGCGGAGGCGGCCCGGCGCGGCGTCGTTCTCGAGCTCTTCGGCCGGTGCGACGCAAACGGCGTCCGGGCCGCGATCGATGCGTCCAGCGTCCTCGTCCTGCCGTCCTTGTGGGACGAGCCGTTCGGTTACGTCGGGATCGAAGCGTTCGCGCGCGGCAGGCCCGTCTGTGCGTACGACGTCGGCGGGATCTCGTGGTGGCTCCGGGACGGTCAAAACGGCATCCTCGTTCCGCCCGGCGACGAACGCGGCCTCGCCGGCGCACTGCTCGCGATGCTTCGCGACGGCCCCGCAGAGGCCGGGATCGGCGCGGCCTGCGCGCGGCTGGGCGTGGCCGCGCGCGGCGATGCCGAGGCGTATCGGCATGGTCCGATCGTCGATCGGCTGCGCGCGCTTTACGCCGGCGCGTGAGCGGCGCATCGGAGGACCGTGAGCGTCTGCTCGGCGCAGCGTTCCCAGGAGAAGCGGGCGGCGCGCGCGAGTCCCGCGTCGCGCAAGCGGTCGCGCAGCGCGCCGTCTTCGGCAACCTCGCGGAGCGCGCCGGTCCACGCATCGACGTCGAGCGGGTCGTCGATCCAAACGCAACCGTCGCCGCCGACTTCCGGCAGCGCGGTGACGCGTGACGCGATCGTCGGCGCGCCGCACGCGAGCGCCTCGAGCAGCGGGAATCCGAAGCCCTCGTAATAGGAGGGAACCGCAACCGCCAATGCTCCGCGGTACCACCGCGCGAGCTCGTCGGGCTGCAGCGTGCCGAGCGCGACGGCGTCGGTGCCCGCTTGGGCGTTTCCAGCGACGGCGAGCGCGACCTCACCGCGCGGAAACGCGCGGGCGTGCGCCGCGGCCAGCGTGTGGAGGTTCTTGCGCGGCTCGTCGGCACCGACGAAAAGCAGGTAGGGACGTCCGTCGGGCAATCGCGCCGCGGCGCCGTCAGGCGTGAAGACGTCGCGCTCGACGGCCAAGTAGGTGACGGTCTGGCGATCCCGTGCGACGCCGAGGTACCGCGATACTTCCTCGACGGTGAAGCGCGAGTTGGCCAGAAACATCCGCGCTTCGGTGGCGGAGCGAATCCACGGGCCTTGATCGCTCTGCCGCCGGCGCGGATCGCCGGGCGGAAATCGGAACGGCACGGCGTCGTGGAACGTGACGACCGAAGGCGCGCGCGACGAGAAGAACGTGCCGTTCCACGGATGCCAGACGACGTCGATGCCGCGGGGTACTCGCCGGCCGAAGGGACCGTTGCGCGTCAAGCTGACCTTCACGTCGTCGCGCGCCGCGAATCGAGCCAGCACGGCGCGCACGTAGCGCGCGATTCCGCGCCAGTCGTGCGCGAGGTTGTGCGCGTCGACCGCGACGTGAATCGGCGTCAACCGCGGCCTTCATGCGGGATCACGTTGCCGTTCCGTTCCGCAGCACACGCGCGATCTCCGGCGTGATCGCCACCTCGTGGGGGTCGGGGACGCCGTGGACGAGGGTGCGCGCGAGCTCGCGCACGCGGCAGCCGGCGTAGACTTGCGGGAGCCGGCGCACGATCTCGCGTCGCGCGCGCGTTGCGCGTGACGCGAAGGCGTCGGGGTCGGCGCGCACCGCGGCAGCGAGGTCGGCGACGGCGTCGGCGCTCTCCGCGCCGGCGAACACGTCACCCGGCAGGTATTCCAAAAATGGCGCGTCCGCGGGGGCGACGACGAGCGCGCCGGCCGCGAGCGCCTCACCGCCGAGCAGGCCCCAGGCGTCACCGGCGCTCGCGAAGACGACCGTGCGGGCGCTGCGTACGGCGTCGCGCGCGGCGGCGTCTGCTGCGTCCGCGTCGACGACGAGCACGCGCGCCGGAGCCACGGCGCGCTCGATCGCGCCGAGACGCGCGGTCGGCACATCGCGCGTCGTCACGACGACGATCCGATCGGAACGCTCCGGCGGATCGACGCCGGCGAAGCCCAGGTGGACGATCGCGATACGACGCGGATCGACGCCGGCGTCGATCGCAAACCGCTTCGCTCGTTGCGACGGCACCCAGACCGCACCCTCGAGCGGCACGTACTGCGCGCGTGCGTCGGCGGCGTCGCGCGGGGCGATCCACGTCACGTCGCGCGCGCCGGCCGCGCCGTATGCGATACGCACCAGCGCGCGCCGGTCGAGCGCTGCCGCGACGGCGGCATACCCGCGAGCGAACGGACTCCGGCCGAACGTTGCGCGTGCGCCGGCATGGCGGCGCAGCGTGTCGGCGACGTGATCGCGCACGAGCGCGTCGACCGGCGCGCGGTTCGTCCACGCGACGAGCAGACAGGGCGGATCGAGGAACGCGAAGCGCGGGAGCGCGTCGAGGTACGGCGCCCACCGCTGCTCGAACGCGCTGCGATTGGCGTCTTCGTCGGGCGCGCGGCCGCGCGAGGCGCCTTCCAGGTGCACGATCGCAGCGTCGGGGACGTACCGCACGCGCCAGCCGGCCGTCCAGAGCTTCATTCCGAGATCGACGTCTTCGTAGCCGTTTCGATACGCCTCGTCGAAACCGCCGACCGCGACGAACGCTTCGCGCCGCACCAGCAGCGCCGCGCCGGAGAGCGCGACGTAGTCGCCGGGGACGTTGACTTGCGGTGCGTCGCCGTCGAGGTAGACGAATGCGCGCGCGGCTTCGCCCCTCGACGCGGTGATCGTACCGCCGGCGGATTGGATCGTCCCGTCGGCGTAGAGCAGTCGCGCCCCGGCGGCGCCGATCGTCGCGTCGCCGCTGAGCTCCTGCGCCAGCCGCGCGATCGCGCCGGGTCGAACGAGCGTGTCGTTGTTGAGGAACAACACCGCGTCGGCCGTCGCGCGGCGCGCGCCCGCGTTGCACGCGGCGGAGAATCCGGCGTTGCGCTCGAGGATGACGGGGACGACGTCGTCGCGTTTGCGCAGCCGCGCGGCGGTGTCGTCGGCGGACGCGTCGTCGACCACGATCACCGCGCGCACGCACGCGTCGCGCGAGCGCAGCGTCTCGAGGCACCGTTCCGTGAGGTCCCAGTGTCCGTGAACGGGCACCACGACGTCGACGGCGATCACGACAGGGGCGTGTCGGCCGGCCGCGCCACGAGTAGAAACTGGATCGTGCGGAGATCGTCGTGGTGCTCGGCGTCGACCGAACGCAGCGCGACGCGGCGACCCGTGATCCAGCCGGCGATGCGCGGCGGCAGCATGATCCCGAGCACACGGTGACGGGTGAGGTCGTCGACGCGGCCGTCCGTCGTGCGCTCCCAGCGCTCGATCCGGTACCCCGCATCTTCGAACATGCGCGCGATCGACGCGCGAGTGAAGAAGCGCAGATGGGTGACGTCGAGCAGCCCTTCGTCGGCGTAGGAGAATCGGCCGGCGGCCAGCTCCTCCATCAACCAGAGGTTCGCCACGTTGGGGATCGACGCGACGACCGTCGCCGCGGGAAACGCTGCGCGCAGCCGCGCCAGCGTCGTCCACGGATCGACGAGGTGCTCGAGCACGTCGGCGAGCAGGATCGTATCGATCAGATCGGGTCGGCAGCCGGCGAGGTCGAGCGATTCGATCGAACCTTCGACCACGAGGTCCAGGCGTTCGCGCGCGCTCCGGGCCGCGTCCGGCACGTACTCGACGCCGACCGCATACGACGACGGCCAACGGCGCTTGGCGAGCGCGGCGGTCGCGCCCGATCCGCAGCCGACGTCGAGCAGGCCGCGCGGCGGCGCCGGCACCAGGTCGAGCAGCTCCACGCGCGCGTGCTCGTAGTAGTCGCTCGGCGGCCGCAGATCAGGCACGGGCGACGTCACTCGGGATACGCAGGATCGGCTCAGCCCTGCTTCGGGCAGGGGCGCAGGCTCGTGAAGCCGCCCGCGTCGGTGTGCGTCAGGATGTACTGGATCACCGTAGGGTACCCCGAGGTGTCGGTCCCGGGCGGCGGAAGCTGCGCGGGCACCTCCGGGTCGGGTCCGCCGGCCCTCGCCATTTCATCGGCCTTGCGCAAGTTCGTACTCGACCACGGATCGTTGACCTCGCCGTTGGGATACACCCAGGGATACGGGAACCGTTCCTGCTCGGTGTGCCCGTCGGGATACGTGACCGTTGCGATCACCGTCTCGGAGGCCGTCCCGTTGTTGTAGCGCGGCGCGTCGCGCGGCGTGAACACGACGGACCCGCAGGGCGTGTTCGCGTTGACGGTGCCGTTTCCGTTACCGACGGTCCCGCTCCCGTTCCCGCCGAGCCCGCCGCCGGCGCCCGGCGCGTTGCCGCTCCCCGCGCCGGTCGACGTTCCGGTTCCGGAACCCGCCGCAAGCGGGTTCACGTACCTCCCGGTCTTCGTTTTCACGATCGCGCGATGCGCGCCGCCGCCGCGATGCTTCGCCGGGCGGCCTTTCGCGCGGCCGGCGACCTGCTGCACGGGCGCAGCGGTCGCGTGCGGAGGCGGCGTGACGCGCGGCGGGGGCGTCGGCGGCTGCGTCGCCGCAGGGGTAGGGGTCGGCTTCGGTGTCGGCCGCGGCGTCGGAAGGGGCTTCTCGAAGACGATCTTGGTCGTGACCGCGACCTCTTCGGTATTGCTCGGCCGTGAGGGAAGGTGCACGAAACCGAGCACTACCTCGTGAATCGCGATCGCGAGCGCGAACGCGACAACCATGCGTGTGCGCGGGTGCTGGAAATCGATCACCATCGGGCAACTTCGCCGAGATGAAAAAGCCACCCCGGACGGGGTGGCCGCATCAACTCTCCCTCGAGATCAATTCGGCGGGTAGTACCCGTGCTTGCGATAGAAATACGAGCGGTACGCCGCCTGCCGGCGCGCCTGAGCGCGTTGCTCCGCGCGCTTCGCGCGGACTTTGTGGTTGTAGTTGGTGATCAGCACCGCAGCTGCGGCGCCGCCGATAAGGATGTTGCGGGTGCTGGCCGCACCGTCGGCCAGAGCAGGCGCGATCGCCCCGAAGGTCATGGTGGCGGCGAGGGCCCCCGCTGTAAGCAGCTTTTTCATCGTTCCTCCAGTGTTCCCCAAGTGGGGATGAATACACGGGAGCAACGGCCTGGCGGCGGGACGCGGTTCCCGGCCGGGCCGCAGGCTCCGTCACACCTGACGCGAACCCGGCGACCCGTGACCGTCGAGATCCAATCGCTCATCCGGGCCATTCCCGACTTCCCGATTCCCGGGATCCTCTTCCGGGACATCACCCCGCTGCTCAGCGACCAAGCGGGCTTTCGCGCCGTGATCGACCTCTTCGTCGACCGCTTCCGAGACGCGCGGGTCGACGCCGTGGTCGGGATCGAGGCCCGTGGCTACATGCTCGGCGCCCCGGTGGCGTACCAGCTGCGCGCCGGCTTCGTACCGGTCCGCAAGCCGGGCAAGCTGCCGGGTGAGAAGTTCAGCGAAGAATACGCACTCGAATACGGCACGAACACCCTCGAGATCCACGCCGATGCCGTGGGACATGGCAAGCGCGTCCTCGTCGTCGACGACCTGCTGGCAACCGGCGGCACGATCGCCGCGACGCTGCGCCTACTGGAGAAACTCGGCGCGGAAGTCGTCGGCGTGGCCGTCCTGATCGAGCTCGAGGCCCTCAAAGGCCGCGCCGCGCTGGCGGGCGCGGACGTCACGTCGTTCATCACGTACTAACGGCCTGCTCGAACCCTTTGCATCCGGGACCCGGTCCTTAGTAGACTAGGGCTTATATCCGGATGACCGTTCAAGATCTCGTCACCAAGGTTCAACAGTACGACCCCTCCCTGCAGGGGGCGTGGCTCGAACGCGTGTACGAGGTCGCCGACCGGGCCCACGAGGGCCAGCGGCGCGCGTCGGGCGAGTCGTACATCGCGCACCCGTTGGCGGTGGCGGACATCCTGGCCGACCTCGAGATGGACAGCGCGACGATCGCCGCGGCCCTGCTGCACGACGTGGTCGAGGACACCGTCCTCACCAACGAAGAGGTCGCCGAGCAGTTCGGCGCCGAGATCGCGACGCTGGTCGACGGCGTCACCAAGCTGACCCGGATTCCCTACCAATCGAAGGAAGACGCGCAGGTCGAGAACCTGCGCAAGATGTTCCTGGCGATGGCGCGCGACATCCGGGTCATCATCATCAAGCTGGCCGACCGGCTGCACAACATGCGCACGCTCTCGAGCCTGCCGCCCGCCAAGCAGCAAGCGATCGCGCGCGAGACGATCGAGATCTACGCGCCGATCGCGCACCGCCTCGGGATCTGGCGGGTGAAGTGGGACCTCGAGGATCTCGCCCTGCGCTACCTCGATCCCGAAGCGTACCGCGAGATCGCCGAGCGCGTTGCCAAGAAACGCGCCGAGCGGGAGGACGCCGTCGCGCGCGTGATCGACGACCTCAAGGCCGACTTCGAAAAGGTCGGACTCAAAGCCGACACGACCGGCCGGCCGAAGCACTTCTATTCGATCCACAAGAAGATGCTCAAAGGCCGCGACTTCTCGACCATCTACGATCTGACCGCGGTGCGCGTCATCGTCGATTCGGTCAAAGACTGTTACGGTGCGCTGGGCGTCGTGCACGCGATGTGGAAGCCGCTCCCCGGGCGGTTCAAAGACTACATCGCGATGCCCAAGCCCAACATGTACCAATCGCTGCACACGACCGTCGTCGGTCCGGGCGGCGATCCGCTCGAAGTGCAGATCCGCACCTGGGAGATGCACCGCACCAGCGAGTACGGTATCGCCGCGCACTGGCGATACAAAGAGGGCGGCAAGCAGGACGACCACGAGCAGAAGCTGACCTGGCTGCGCTCGCTGCTGGAATGGCAGAACGACATGCGCGACTCGCGCATGTTCATGGAGAACCTGAAGCTCGATCTCTTCGAGACGCAGGTGTTCATCTTCTCGCCCAAGGGCGACGTGTTCTCGATGCCGGCCGCGGCGACGCCGCTCGACTTCGCGTACCAGGTGCACACCGACGTCGGCCATCATTGCGTCGGCGCGAAGGTGAACGGCAAGATCGTTCCGCTCGAGTATCAGCTCAAGAACGGCGACATCGTCGAGATTCTGACCAACAAGGCGTCGCGTCCGTCGCTGGACTGGCTCTCGATCGTGCGCACCGGCGGCGCGAAGCACAAGATCAAGCAGTGGTTCCGCAAGGAACGCAAGGAAGAGAACACGCTCGCGGGTCAGGAGCACGTCGAGCAAGAGCTCTCGCGCGCCCAGCTCCGCCCCGATCTCGCGCGCGGCGACGTCATCGAGAAGGTCGCCAAGAAACTCAACTACAACAGCGTGACCGATCTCTTCGCGGCGATCGGGTTCGGTGACGTGACCGCCGCGACGGTCGTTACGCGGCTGCGCGAAGAGTCGAAGACCGACAACGTCGTCGAGATCGCGGCGCTGCCGCGGCCGGCGACGACGCGCCGTATCGCGCGCAACTCCAGCGGCATCCGCATCGCCGGCGTCGACGACGTGCTGGTGCGGCTCTCGAAGTGCTGCAGTCCCGTCCCGGGCGATCCGATCATGGGCTTCGTCACGATCGGCCGGGGCGTCTCCGTGCATCGCGCGGACTGCCCGAACACGGCCTACATGAACGCCGCGCCGGAGCGGATTCTCGAAGCCGAGTGGCTGACGAAATCGGCGTTGACGCATGCGGTCGACATCGAGATCGAAGCCAACGACCGTTCGGGCTTGCTGCAGGACGTGCTCGGAATCGCGGCCGAGCTCAAGACGCAGATCAGCTCGGTCAACGCGCGCGCGAAGCGCGACAAGAGCGCAATCATCTCGATCACCGCGCAGATCTCGGACCTCGAGCACCTCCACACGCTGCTGCGCAAACTGAGCCACATCAAAGAAGTGCGCAACGTGTGGCGCGTGACGAAACGGGAAGCCCGCATCAGCAGCTGATCGGCCGGCTGCGCATCAGTCGCCGAAGACTTTTTCCAGCAGGTCGACGGCGATGCCGGTGCCGTGCGCCCCGGCGGCGACGCGCGTAGCGCTCTGCGCTCGCAGCGCCGTCTTTAGTGCGGCCACGGCGCGGTCGGTCGCGGCCGCCGCGGCCTGCCCGTGATGCTCCAGCACCCGTGGACGCAGCGTCACCCAGGTCCGCTCCACGTTCGCGCCGTCCTCCGCAGCGCGGCCCCAGTCGCCGGCACGCGCGTCCAGCGCGATCGAACGTCCGAGGTAGTCCAGCAGGCGCACCGAGACGGGGACCGGATCGCCGGCCAACGCGAACAGCGGCGCGAGCGCGCCCGTCGCCTCGTTCGCGGCGCGTTGCAAGGTTACGCCATCGCTCGCGCTGCGCAACGCCGCGACCTCACCGTCGACCGCACTGAGCGACCAGTGGGCGGCTTGCTCGGCGGCGAAGTCCGCCCGCACCGCAGGCCAGCGCGCCACGATCTGGGCCGCGGCGGTCCGGGCGGCCGCGCCGGTCTGCTCGCCGCCGGCGATCCCCTCGGCCCGGTCCTCCAGTGCCGCCAGGCGGCCGAAGCCCTCGGTCCGGGGCCCGGCGGCGGTTGCGCCGGTGGTCGACAGGCTCGAGAAGAGCAGGACTGCGAAGGCAAGGCAGGCGATGCGGGTCAACACGAGGCGCACTCTCCGTTTCGGGCCGGGCACAGGACCGATGATAGCCGCGTCGGATGACGGGTTCATGAATGCCATGGGGCGACCCGTTCGACGATGAAGATTCTCGTCGTCGAGGATGACGCTTCCCTGGCGGACGTGCTGCGCCGGGGCCTGGCGGAGAGCGGCCACGTGGTCGACGTCGAGCGCGACGGCGCCGCGGGCGAGCGTGCAGCCCGGGCCGGGACGTACGATGCGCTGTTGCTGGACGTGATGCTGCCCCGCAAGGACGGCTTCGCGGTCGCGCGTGCGCTGCGCGACGCCGGGATCACCACCCCGATCCTGATGCTCACCGCCCGCGACACGGTGGCCGACACGGTCGCCGGACTCGATGCCGGCGCCGACGACTACTTGCGCAAGCCGTTCGTCTTTGACGAACTCGAAGCGCGCCTGCGTTCGATCACGCGGCGCGATCCGGTTCCAGCCCGCGAAGAACTGCGCGTCGCCGATCTGGTGATGGACTTGCGTACCCGCACCGTCGCGCGCGGGGCGCGGCCGATCGCGCTCTCCGCGCGCGAGACGGCGTTTCTCGAGTACCTGATGCGCAACGCGGGACGCCTCGTCACCCGGCGGATGCTCGAAGATGCCTTGTGGGAACGCGACCGCGACACGGAATCGAACGTGATCGAAGTCTACGTGCGGCGGCTGCGGCTGAAACTCAACGCGCCGGGCGAAGCGCCGCTGATCCACACCGTTCGCGGCGCCGGGTACCGCTTCGGGGAAGAATCGGCATGATCGATCCGCGATCCCTGCGCGGGCAGTTGGCGCTGGCCTACGCCGCCGCACTGCTGCTCGTGCTGATCCTCTTTGCCGCCGCGACGCTCGCGCTGGTCGACGCCATCCAGCGGACGACGCTCGACGAGCGGCTGCAGACCGCCGCGCGCGCGGTCTCGGCGATCGTCGAAGCGCACGACGGCCGCATCGCCATCGAGGCGAAGGACCGCGAACAGTTCACGAACATCGTCGGCACGCGGCTCGACGCGGCGATTTTCGATAGCCGGCGCGGCGTGGTGGCCAGCACGGTCGTGCGCATCCCCAAAGCCGTGAGCGCGCTCGCCGCGAACCCGGTCGGCGGAGCGGAGACGGTGCAATCGCGCGACGTCTCGCTGCGCGTCGCGCGTGTGCCCGTACCGGTCGATCGCGCGCCGCTCGGCGCCGTCCTCGTCTGGCGCGACCTGGACGGCGTGGAAGAGCTCGACCGGCGGCTGGCGCTGGCCTTCGCGTTCGCGATCCCGTTGCTCGCCGCGCTCGCCGTCCTCGGCGGCGGTGCCGTCGCGGTTCGCGGCTTGCGGCCGCTGGTTGCCCTCGCCGAGATCGCCTCCGAGATCGAAGCGCACGACCTCTCGCGCCGCATCGCCATCCCGTCGCGCGACGACGAACTCGGCCGGCTGTGCGCGACGTTCGACCGCATGCTGGACAGGCTGCAGGATGCGTTCGATCGCCAGCAGCGATTCACCGGCGACGCGTCGCACGAGCTGCGCGCGCCGCTCTCGGTCATTCGGGCCGAAGCCGACCTGATGCTGCGCCGCGAACGCACTCCGCAGGAATACCAGCGCGCGCTGCGCTCGATCGCGGCCCAAGCGGACGAGCTCGAGTCTCTCACGAGCGATCTGCTGGCCGCCGCGCGCGGTGAGGCCGGCGTCGACGCGGGGACGGAGCCGGTCGATCTCGCGGAGGTCGCGGCCGCGGCGGCCGATCAGCTCGAACCACTCGGTCGCGCGCGCGGCATCGCCATGCGGCGAGAGCTCGCGTCCGGCGGTGAGGTGCGCGGCAGCGAGTCCGCGCTGCGCAGGACCGCGATCTGCCTGCTGCACAACGCGCTCGTTCACGCGCGCAACGGCGGCACGGTCACCCTGCGCGTCGAGCGCACGGACGGCGTCGTACGGCTCGTCGTCGCGGACGACGGCCCGGGCTTTTCGCCGGACGCGCTGCTCCACGCGACGGAACGGTTCTGGCGCGACGATCTCGCGCGCCTGCGTCCGGACGACGGAGACGAACCACACGGTGGCAGCGGCCTCGGCCTCTCGATCGCCGAGGCGATCGTCGTCTCGGCGGGCGGGACGCTCGTGCTGGGCAACCGCGCGGAAGGCGGCGCGATCGTCGTCGCGGCCTTTCCGGCATTCACGGAGTTTCCGTTCATGTTCCCGTAATCTTGGCCGCGGTATGATAGTGGACGGTGCCGAGTTCTCGTTCCGTCGCTTCTATCGCCCTGCGTCATGCCAAGGTCATCGTCTTCGCGGCGATCGTGCTCGCGGTGCTCGGCCTTCATGCGTATACGGTCGCGCCGCAAAGTATTTTCCCCCGCATGTCGTTCTCACGCATCGACGTGGTGGCGGAGGCGGGCGACCTCCCGCCCGACCGGGTGCGGGTCGCGGTCACCCGCCCGCTCGAGATGGCGTTCCAAACGCTGCCGTCGGTGCTGCGCGTACGAGCTACCTCAACGCAGGGTTCGGCCGAGATCGTGATCGACTTCGACCCGCACACCGATCCGCGGGTCGACCTCGAAGCGGTGAACCAGGCGATCGCGACGGTGCGCAGCGCGATTCCGGCGGCGAAGAACGTCAACGGCGTGGTGGTGAACCCGAACGCCGAACCGGTCGTCTCATACGGTCTGACCTCGAGCGTGCTCTCGCAGACGGCGCTGCAGCAATTCGTCGTGACGCGCGTGATCCCGGCGTTTGCCGGGACGCCCGGCTTGGGCCGCATCATCGCGGTCGGCGGCGCGCCGATCGAATATCACGTCGAGCTGGATCCGAGCGCGCTCGCCGCGACGGGCCTCGGGGCGAGCGACGTGGCGACCGCGATCGGCGACGCCGGCAACGTCGAATCGGTCGGCACCGTCGAACGCTACCACCAGCGCTACGTGCTGCTGGTCGACGCGTCGCCGCACGACGCGCGCTCGATCGCCGGGATCGCCGTCCCGCTCAAATCGGGCGGCACGATTCCGGTCAGCGCGCTCGGCACCGTCCGGCTCACGACGGGGGCGGCGACGGATCAAGCCGCGGTCGACGGGAAGCACGCGGTGAACGTCAACACGTTCGCGCTGCAGGGCGCCGACGCGGTGACGCTCGCCCGCGAGGTCGAAGCGCGCTTCGCCGCGATCAAGCCGCGCCTGCCCGCCGACGTGCAGGTCGTGAAGTATTGGGATCAGACGCGCCTGATCGTCGCATCGCAGAGCTCGCTGCGCGACGCGATCCTGCTCGGCGCGCTGCTCGCCGTGCTGGTGATCTACTTCTTTTTGCGCAGCCTGCGCATGACGCTGGTCGCCGCGGCGGTGATCCCGCTCGCGATGGCGATCGCGATCTTCGCAATGGAACGCTCGGGAGAAACGCTCAATCTAATGAGCGTCGGTGGGCTGGCCGTCGCGGTCGGGCTCATCATCGACGACGCGATCGTCGTGATCGAAGCGATCGCGCGCAAGATGGGCGAGGCACCGGAACTCTCGCGCGACGCGGCGATCGCCCAGGCCAGCGGCGGGATCGCCCGCGCGATGATCGCGTCGACCGCCACCACGGTCGTCGTGTTCCTGCCGCTGGGCTTGCTCAGCGGCGTGACGGGATTCTTCTTTCGCGCGCTGGCCTTCACGCTGGCCGCGTCGCTCATCATCTCGCTGGGACTCGCGCTCTTCGTCACGCCGATCCTGGCGCGCTGGTTCCTGGGGAACTCGTCACACGTGGCGACGGCCGACGACCGGCTCGAACAGCGATACGTCGGGATCTTGCGCTGGGCGCTCGGTCACCGGCCGTGGGTGTACGCGGGATCCGGCGTCGTTCTGGTCGTCACCCTCCTGCTGCTCGGCACCTCCGCGAGCGACTTTCTCCCCAAACTCGATGAGGGACAATTCGAGATCAAGTACGCGCTGCCGCCCGGCGCGTCGCTCGCGACGTCGGACGCCGCCGCGCTGCGGATGGAGCAGATCGTGCGCGCGGATCCGGCCGTCGATCACGACGGGCGCCTCACCGGCGTCGACACGAACGGGTACTCGCCGACCCAGGCGAACACCGGCACGATCCGCATCGTGCTGCGCGAAAAGCGCGACGCGGGCTACGACGTGATCGCTGAACGGCTGCGCGCGAAATTGAACGCCGCGGTGCCCGCCGCGACGCTGGACTTCCATCAATTGCTCGAGGATCAGATCAACGATCTCTCCGGCGCACCGCAGCCGATCGAGATCGCGATCGCCGGACCCGATCAGGCCACGCTCATCACGCTGGCCGACCGCGCGACGGCCGCGATCTCCAAGGTGCACGGCGTCGTCGACGCGTTCAACGGCGTCGTGTACGACGATCCGACGCTGCGGATCGTCCCGCAGACCGCGCGTCTCGTCGCGCTCGGCGTCGGGCGCACAGACCTGACCGACGCGCTCGGTGCCGGCGCGCAAGGGAACGTCGCGACGCAGGTCGCCGGGCAGTACGCCGAGATCCCGGTGCGCGTGCGCGTCTCGAACACGGCGGACGGCGCGAAGCTCGGCGACCAGGCGCTGGTGACCAAAGCCGGCGCGGCGCCGCTCTCGGTGCTCGCGCACGTGCAGAACGCCGGGCACACGACCGACGTGAACGAACAGAACGGTCAGCGGCTGCTGCGGGTGACGGCGAACATCGAAGGCGCGAGCCTCTCGGCGGTGATCGCCGGGATTCGCCCCGTCATCTCCCAGCTCGGATTGCCGCCGGGATACACCGCGACGATCGGCGGCGCGTACGAAACGCAGCAGGCGTCGTTTCGCGAATTCGCCGGCGTCATCGGGCTCGCGATCGTGCTGGTCTTCGCGGTGATGCTCGCGACGTTCGGTTCGTTCCGCTTGCCGCTGGTGATCTTGGCCGCGATCCCGCTCGCGCTCATCGGCGTCGCGCTCGCGCTCGGCATCACGCGGACCCCGATCAACGTCTCGTCGTTCATGGGATTGCTGCTGCTCGTCGGCATCGTGGTGAAGAACGGCATCCTGCTGATCGACGCGGCGAACCGCCGGCGCGCGGCCGGCGACGACATCACGACGTCGCTGATCGCCGCGGGCTCGACCCGCTTGCGCCCGATTCTGATGACGACGTTGGCGGCGATCGGCGGCCTCATCCCGCTGGCGCTGGGGATCGGATCCGGCGCCGAGATGGAGAAGCCGCTGGCGATCGCGGTGATCGGCGGCCTCTCGACGGCGACCGTGTTCACGCTGGTGCTGATTCCGGTGCTCTACGCGGCGTTCATCGGCGGCGACGAACGGCGCCGCGTCGCCGCGGTCGCGGCGACGGCGGGCGCGCTCGCGATCGCGCTCATCGGCGGAACGGTGCAGCCGGCCCGCGCCCGGGCGCCCGTAGCGCCCGCCGGCATGACGGCCGCCGCGTCGACGGTCGCGTTCTCGGGCCTCTCGCTCGCCGACGCGGAGTCTCATGCCTTGGCGAATTCACCGGAGGTGCGGACCGCGATCGCCGGCCTTTCCGCCGCGCGAGCGGTCTACACGCAAGCGCGCGGCGCGTACGGCCTCTCCGCGACGGCCGGCTACGTCGAGGCACCGCAAGGTGCGCTCGAAGGGACGATTGCCCAACGGCTCACGACCGTGGGCGCGCAGGTGACCCTCGGCGACGTGTTCGCGTACGCTCCGCTCGTCGCGCAGTCGGCGGCCGCGCTGCGCGCCGCGCAGACGGACGAAGCCGTCGCCGAACGAGCCCAGCGGGTGCGTACCATCGGCTTGTATTACGCCGCACTGAAGGCGCGTGCGATCGCGGGTGCGCGCGGCGACGCGCTCGCGAGCGCCACGGCGTTCGTCCAAGCGGCGCAGACGCGGTTCGGCGCGGGCGACACCGCGCGCATCGACGTCGTGCGCGCGCAGGTTGCGCTCTCGCGTGCGCAGGCGGACGTCGCGCGCGCGAAGGCCGACGACGCGAACGCGCTCGACGCATTGGAACGCGACGTCGGCGCGGCGCCGGGTTCGCTCGGCGCGCCGGCGACCGCAGCGCTCCCCGACGTCCCGATCCTCACCCCCGACAAAGCCGTCGCGCGCGCGCTTGCGATGCGCGGCGACCTGCGCTCCGCCGACGAGAACGTGCGCGCCGCGGAAGCGGGCGTGAGGGCGGCGCAGCGGGGCACGATTCCGCCGATCACGATCAGCGGCGGCTACACCAAGGGCAGCGACTCCGGCTTCCCGGTCCACGGGCCCACGGTCAGCGCGCAGATGGCGATCCCGCTCGGCGGTGCGCTCGGCGCGAAGGTGCGGACGCAGCGCGCGCTGCTCGCGGCTGCGACCGCGAAACGCGACGCGGTGTCGCGTCAGATCGCGACCGAAGTCGGCGCCGCCGCACGCAACGCGGCCGCTGCGGTCGAAGCGCAGCGTGCGAGCGACGCCGCGTACCAAGCGGCGCGCGCCGAACTCGACGCCTCGTCGCTCGGCTATCGCAACGGGGCCTCGACGAGCCTCGACCTCGCATCGTCACGCACGGCCTACGCGCAAGCGCAGGTCGACGCGCTCTCCGCCCTCTACGACCGCCTGCAAGCGCAGACGGCGCTCGACCTGGAGGTCTCGCAATGACCCGTCGCAAGGCGACGATCGCCGGAGCGATCGCGCTGGTAGTGCTCGTCGCGGTGGTGCTGGTCGCCAGCGGCATGCGCAAGAACACGGCCGTCGCCTCGGATCCGCCGTCGTCGGCGCCGTCGCTGCCGCTCGCCGTCGCTCGGTTCGGCACGCTGGTGACGCACGTTCGCGCGCAGGGCCGCGTCGGCGCGCCGGCCGGCGGCGACGCGAAACTCTCGTTCGCCGGTTCGGGGATCATTGCGCAGGTCGACGTGCACGTCGGCGAGCACGTCACGGCGGGACAAGCGCTCGCGGAACTCGAGACCGGCGGGCTCGCGCTCGACGCGACACAGGCGCGCCAAGATGCGGCGGCCGCGGCCGCGTCGTATGGCGGCGGCACCGTTCCGGCGCAAGCGTTGGCCGGCGCCGAGCAGCGTCTCGCCGCCGCGCGCAGCCGGCTCGCCGCGCTGCAGCACGGCACGGGTTCGGCGCAGAGTGATTTCACCGGAGCGCAGGCCACGCTGCGTCAAATGAACGCAAAGGTCGCCGCGGACCAGCGCACGCTGGATCGCGAGCAGACGCTCTTCGCGGGCGGGGTCGCCGCGCAAAAGGACGTCGAGGCGGCACGGCAGCAGCTCGCGCTCGATCGCGCCGACGCGGACGCCGCGCGCGCGAAATCGAGTTCCGCTTCGAGCGGCGTCGGCGGCGCGATCGCGCAGGCGCGCGCCGACGTGGCCCAGGCCGCGAGCGACGTGCGCACGGCGCAAGCGCAGACGACTGTCTCCGGCGCCCAGGCGGGTTCCGCGCAAGCGCGCGCGCAAGCCGCGCAGCGCAACCTCGCGAACGCCGTGCTGCGCGCCGCGGGTGACGGTGTCGTGGTGGCGATTCTCAAGCGCCCGGGTGAAGCGGTCGATCCGACGCAGCCCGCGATCGTCGTCGGGCCGCCGAGCTCGAACGACGTCACCGTCAGCGTCACCGGCGACGCGGCGCGCACGATCCGTCCAGGTGCTCCGGCGGCAGTCACGATCTCCGGCCGCGGGCTGCGCTCGCAGGCGACGGTACGATCGGTCGTGCCGAGCGTCGATCCGACGACGCAAACCAGCACGGTCGTACTGAGCGGTGCGCCGAACGGCGCAGCGTCGGGCGACGCCGTGGACGTCACCATCGACGCCGGCGGTCAGCGCGGCTTGCTGATCCCGACCGACGCGATCGTCGAAGATCCGCAAACGGGGCACGCCGTCGTGTTCGTTCGCCAACGCGCGGCGAACGGAACCGAATCGTTCGTGTCGCGCGAGATCGTCGTCGGTAACGCCGACGGCGCAACGACGCTCGTCACCAGCGGTCTCCACACCGGCGAACGCATCGCCGCCCACGGAGCCTTCGACCTCCTCGCTCCCTCCGGCTGACCGCGCACCCTTGACGCTGCGCGCGTGCGCAGTGATAGGATGGCGTGAGGAGGACGCAATGCTCGCCCCGATCCCGGAAACGAAACCGGCGACCGAGCTCATCGACGGCCGCCTGGTGCAAAAGATGAGCCCGAAGCGGCGCCATCAGGCATTGGAAGCCCGCTGGATGAACGCGCTCAACGCCTGGGCCGACGGCCGCGGCGAGGCCTATCATGAGTGGCGACACGAGTTTCAGGCGAGCGGCTACGCGTTCGCGTCGCTCGTGCCCGACGTCGCTTACCTCTCGCGAGAATCACTCGACGCGCTGGGCCCGGCGGCGTCGGAATCGCCGGCCCGCGCGCCGGAAGTCGCGGTCGAGATTCTCTCGGACGGAGACTCCGAGCGGAACCTCGCGTGGAAGGTACGCGCCTATCTCGCCGCTGGAACGATGGTGGTCTTCGTCGTCGATCCGCCGCACCGCACCGTCGTCGCGCACGCATGCGACGGCGTACTCCGCTTCGGCCCCGGAGAAACCGTGTCGCACTCGTCCATGCCGGGCTTCGCCTTTGAAACCGACACCATGTTCGAGGGCCTGTACCTCGGCGACTAGCGCGCGTTCATCACGCCGAAGGCTTGCGCTTGTGCAAGACGATGCTGTTGCCCTCGGTATCGCTGATCATTGCCATGAAGCAGACGGGCGTTTCACGCTCCATGTGTATCGGTATGCCGCGGGCCTTCATCGCCGCAACCGCGGCATCGAGATCGTCGACCGCAAACAGGATGCCGTTACTGGGCTGGAACGGCATCACGGCGCCGCCGCCGCCCCACAGCCCGAACGTCGTGCCATCGGCGAGCTCGTATTCGGCTCCCCTATCGTCGGGGTACACCCTCACCGGTTCGAGTCCCAGCACGTCGCGATAGAAGCCGATCGCACGGCGCGCATCCTTGACCATGTACCCGCTCAGGTCCATGCCGGTGACTGCAAAAGAACGTTGATTCATCGTCGCTCGGCCTCGCTTCACGTAGAGGGGCAATCTCAAGCCGGCCGTTCGCCGAGCTCGGCCGCCTTCCTCGCGGCATCGACTTCGCGTACGAGCACCCGGACGTCGTCTTCGGTGGTCAGATAGTTCGTGATGCACGCTCGCAGAACCGGCGTGCCGTCGGGCAGACGCGCGGGAGAGATCCACACTTTGCCCGCCCGCTGCACGTCGGCCGCGATACGCGCGAGATCGAAGCTCCGGTCCTGGTGTGTGAAGCACACGACGGGGAAGGGCGTCTCGTTGACGATGCGCCAGCCGGCCTCGCGCAACTCGCGCCGCAGCACGTTCCCAAGTGCCGTCTGCCGGCGGAGGACGTGCGCGTACCCATCCCATCCCGCGACGGCGAGCGAAAGCAGCACTTTGAGTCCGATGAAGCGGCGTGACCATTGCAGCGAATGGGTGAAGGGATCGGCGCGCTCGTCATCTTCGTCGTGCGCCGGCATGTAATCGGCCGTCACGGAGAACGCGCTGCCGAGCACGTCGTGGTGCCGCGTCAGGAAGAGTCCGGCGCCCAAAGGGACCGAGAGCATCTTGTGCGGGTCGAACGTGATCGAATCCGCATCGCCGATTCCCGCCAGCGCGTCCGCGAGCTCGGGAACGAAGGCAGCGAAACCACCCCACGCGGCATCGACGTGCAGCCAGAGGCCTTCGGCTCGCGCCAACGCACCGATCGCACCGAGCCGCTCGATCACGCCGGTCGTCGTGGCACCAGCGGTCGCCGCGACCAGGAACGGTTCGTATCCGGCAGCACGATCCCGATCGATCATCGCTGCGAGGGCGCGCACGTCCATTCCGTGCGAGGCGTCGCACGGCACGATGCGCAGGCCGTCCGTGCCGAGCCCGGTGACGCGCGCTGCTTTCACCAGCGAATGATGCGCGGCGGCGCTTGCGTACGCCACCGGTGATCGTGAAAGCGCGCGCATACCGCCCAGCCCGAATGCGGGGAAGCGGTGCACGAGCGCGCAGATCATCGCGGTAAGGTTCGCTTCCGCCCCGCCCGACGTGAAGCTGCCGTTGCTGAACGCTTCGCCGAAACGGCTTCCGAGCGACCGCACGAGATGACGCTCGGCCTGCACCCCAAACGGGCTGTGAGACCAGCCTGCCAGTTGCGGATTGAACGCGGCGGCGAGGGTCTCGCCGATGATTCCCATCGTGGTCGGCGCCGGGTTGAACAGCCCGAAGTAGCGCGGATGGGCCGTGTGCGTCTGCATCTCGCGCATCGCCTCGACGACGCGCTCCAGCGCGACGCGCGCATCGAGCGGCACGTCGAAATCGAACTGCGCGACGGCTGCTCCGGCGCGCGACACGTCCGGCACGGGCTCGACCGGCAGGGCGGCGACCTCCTCGACGTACCGCTCGACGATCGTCGCGGTGTGCTGCCACAGCTCCGAGCGCGTCGAGGCGTCCAGCAACAAGGGATGCACCGGAACGCGCTCTTCGATCATCGAACTGCCGCGGCGGCGATCGCGTCGACGAGCGCGCCGGTGCTCGACGGACAGGCCGAGAAATACAGGGCCGGCTCGATCAATTCCAGCTCGGCGACCGCAAGTTCTCCCGAGCGCAGGGGGATGAGATCGACGCGCGCGTAGACCGGCGTGGACGGCAACTGCTCGAGCGCGGCGCCTGCGCAGGCGCGTTCTTCGTCGGATGGCTCGATGCGATGCTCCCGGCGTTCGCCGGCGGCCGCGCCGCGGGAGAACGGCGGCCGCCACATCGCGTGGGAAAAGCCGCCGCGGAAGAAGATCAACGAACGCTCTCCGGGGTCGTAGACTTCGCGCAGAAACGGCTGAACCAATGCGTCACGATCGCGAACGAGATCGTCGAGGTGTGCTTGTGCGTCAGCCGGCGCCGTGTGGCCGTGCGCCAGAATGGTCGTTCGGTAGGCGCTCGCCGAGACGGCTGGTTTGATCACGAACTCCTCGCCACCGAGGAGTTCGCGCACTTCGTCGAACGCGCGCGGGTGCTGGTGAGGCACGACGACGGTCGGAACCACGGGAACGCCGGCGCGGCCGAGCTCCAGCAGGTATGACTTGTGCACGTTCCAGTGCAGCAGCTCGGGCGCGTTGACGAGCCGCGTCTGCGAGGACACGCAATTAATCCAGTGCGAAAAGCGTTGGGGCTGCAGGTGGTAGTCCCAGGTCGAGCGGACGAGGGCGCAGTCGAAGCGCGACCACTCCACGGCAACGTCCGTCCACACTTGCGGGGACGCGTCGATGCCGTGTTCCGCAAAACTCCGCGGGAGCAGCGCGTCGTCTTCGGTCAGGCCGGCGAAGCGTTCGCTCGTGACGAGCGCGACCTTCACTTCACCGCGGTGTCGAAGCCGTCGGATTTCCAACCTTCGAGCCCGCCGATCATCTCTTTGACCTTGAAGCCCAGGCGCGCTAGGTTGAGCGCACCCTTGGTCGACGCATTGCATGCCGTGCCCCAGCAATAGGTCACGATGATCTGGTCGCGGGGCAAATCGCGTGTCGTCTCCGCATTCATCTGCCGATGCGGCAGGCTGATCGCGCCGGGGATGTGCTCGCGTTCGAAGTCGGCGAGCGACCGCGTATCGACGACCACGAAGCCCTCGATGCCTTTCTCGCGGTCGAAGTGCACGTCGGCGGGATCGACTTCGAGCCGGAGCTTTCCCTCGAAGTGCCGGATCGCGTCGTCGGCAGTGACCGGGGCGAAATCGTTGACCGCGCTGTAGCGTGCGGTGGGTGCCGTCATCAGGTGTTTCCTCGCTCTCGTAAAAGGCTGTGCTACAATGCTAAAGCAAAGCGGGGAACCACGGGAAGGGCAATTCAACGGTTCTCGTGCCGCAACATACTTTGTTTTCGAAAGTACTCAATGCCCAAAGCTTTGGATTTAGATGCGACCGATTGGGCGCTGCTGCGCGAGCTCCAGGCGCACGCGCGGGTCACGCTCAGTGAGGCAAGCCGGCGCGTCGGGCTGACGGCGCCGGCCGTCGGCGAGCGTATGCGGCGTCTGGAAGAGTCCGGCGTCGTGCGCGGATATCACGCCGCGATCGATCTCGAGAAGACCGGCCGCCCGCTCCTGGCGTTCATCCGCGTCCGTTTCTCCGGCGGAAAGTACGACGCGTTCGAACGCCTCGTCGAGCGGTCGCCAGAGATCCTGGAATGCCACCACGTCACCGGCGAGGACTGCTTCATCGTCAAAGCCGCCGTCGCCACGATGCCGGATCTGGAGCGGTTGTCCTCGTCGCTCTCAAAGTTCGGTCCGACGGCCACCTCGATCGTCTATTCGACGACGCTCGAACGCCGAATCATCGATGCCCCGTCGTAGCGAGCGCGCCTCAGTGTCACCCAAGGCAGTGTGACACGAGGCGCGCCCGCCGTGGCTGGAATCAGCGGTACGGGCTAGAAGCCCGAGTAGACGCCGATCCCCTTCGTCGGGAGTGGGACGAAGATGTGGTTGGTCACCGGATCGGCCGCGACGGAGTGGGCATTCGTCTCCGTCGGGACGTTCTGGATGAACGTCAGCGTGGCGGCATCGATCACGCCGAGGACCGGCGCCGGCGGGCCGCCGACGACTCCCGTCTTGGTCCAGGTGCGCGATGCCGTGTAGAACCGATTGTTCCCGGGGTTGAACCACAGTTCATCGGTGCCGCCGACTTCCGTGAACGTCTTGACCACTGCGCCGGTCGCGGCATCGAGCACGATCGTCGTCAGCGCGCCGCTCGGCGGGTCGCAGCCGATCAAGAGCTGATCGTTCAGCCCGACGGCCATGCCGGTTGGTGTGCAGTTCGTCAGCGGATACTGCGACTTGACCACGGGAGCCCGGGCGAGCACCGTCGCCGGGTCAATCGTATCGACCTCGCCGCCTGGGTTCGCCGGCGTGCTCACGACGTTGACGAAGAACAGTTTCGTTATGGGGTCGTACTGGCTCTGTTCGATGCCGCTTGCGCCGGTAAAGACGTAGTGCGCGAGCACCTCGTTCGTCGCGGTCGAGATGAACGTTACGAACGGCGGCGTATCCGCGTTGTTTGCGAAAGCGACGATCCCGTCGTCGGGATCGTACGATCCCTCGTCGGAGCGGAAGAGGTCGCCGGGGACGATCGCGGTGCTGATCGTCTTGGTGATCGCACGGGTCGAGACGTCGACGACTTGCACCTGACTCTTCCCGTCTCCGACATAGACGGTGTTCGTTCCGGGAATCGGAACGACGCCGTCTGGTCCGGACGTCGCGTTGTTTCCGGTGAAGCCGACGAACCCGGGAATCTGGGCGACCAGCTTCGTGGAGTTCGTATTGACGACATCCAGACTGAAGTCGGTGCGGTCGGCGAGGTAGTATGCATGCTTCGACGGGTCGACTGCGCTGATGTCAAAGCTCCAGCTTCCCGTCGCCGGCGGTACGTTCGGAACCGCGATCGTATCGATCGCGACCGTGCCGGACGGTGATGACGCGTAGAACGTCACGACGTACTTCTTGCCGGCTTGCAACGTGATCGGGTTCGCGGTCGCAGCGAAGGTGATGGTCTGTCCCGACACCGCCGCCGGTCCTTCCGTGCGGAACTCTTGAGCCACGTTCGTGACCGTCGGATCGGAGATCGCGTAAAAGAAGCTGCGGCCGGTCGTCGGGATCGTCGCGGGCAGCGTCAGCGAGAATCCCGGGATTCCGGTGAAGGTGATCGTGATCGGAGTGACCAGTGTCACGTAGAAATAGAACGTCAGGGTGCCGCTTTGCGGGCTGCGCAGCGAGCTCTGCGCGTACGCACCATCGGGGGCGGTCGTGCTGGACGTCGCGGTCATCGTCGACGTGGCCGATGCGGCGGTCAGCGAAATCGCGCCCGTGATGCCGCCGGCCGGCGCTAAGTCGTGCGTCGATGACGTCGTCGAAGTGGTGAAGGTTGTGGATGCGGTGCTCTGTGTCGTGCCGGGTGCCTGTGCGGACGTCGTCGGCGTGACGGCACCAGTGCCGCCACCACCGCAAGCGCTCAAAGCGAACGCCGACAGAACGCAAGCTGCACGCACAAGTTGAAGACTCTGCATGTGTGCACGCTCCATGATGCGACGAACGGTTCGCTCGTCGTGGTCAAACGCTAACACAAGCGAACTGCAAGCACAGTACGCATGCGCTCATTTCTCTAAGCGACAGGCGGCCGTGCGATCAGTTACACGGACCGAACGGCAACCTGCCCGCTATTGCTGCTGCTGTTCGTTTTCTTGGAATTGTTGTTGGGCGTGCGAGAGGGCGTCGACGGCGACGTCGACCGACATGATGCTGGAGGATGCGCCGGTGAAGACGCCGCGTACGGGACTGACGTCGCGGTAGTCGCGGCCGGTCGCGATGCGCACGAAGCTGTCGCCGATCCAGGTGTCGTTCGTCGGGTCGATACCGATCCAGCCGCGCGGCCCGAGATAGGCTTCCGCCCAGGCGTGCGATGCTTCGGCGCCGAGCGTTTCGCCGCTGCCGGAGTGGATGTAGCCGCTGACGTAGCGGGCAGGGATGCCCGCGCGGCGGCAGAGCGCGATCAGCACGTGCGCGAAGTCCTGGCACACGCCGGCGCGCAGCCGAACGGACTCCTCGACGGTCGCGTGGACGCTGGTCGTCGTCTTGTCGTACGTGAACTCGTCGTGCAGCGTATGCGAGGCGTGCTGGAACCAGCCGACGACGTCATCGTCCGGGCCGGGCGTGCCGACTTGCTCCGCGAACGCGCCAAGACCGTTGCCGAAGGTGATGTAGCGGCTGCCGTGGAGGTAGTCGAAAAGCTCGTCGCGCTGCGGGTCGGCATCGACCAAGCTGCGCGGCAGCGGTTCGGGGGCGGTCGCGGCGCCGCGCGCCGTCACGACCTGCGAGCGGGCGATGACCTCGAGCATGGCGTGTTCGGGCAGGATCGCGAAGTGCTGGACGTCGTTGCCGAAGCGGTCCGCGTAGGAGAAGACGCGGGTCCGCGGCGACACGCTCAGCTCGTATCGCGTGCAGTACTGCGAAGCGTCGCTGCGGGGCTGCAGATGAACGATCGTGTGGCTGTCGTGAACCGGTACGGGATAGTAGTAGCGCGTGCGGTGGGCGATCGTGTAGCGCATCAGCCGACCGGGACGCGCGGGAAGTAGGTCGAGACGATCGAGTGGCCGAGCTCGTCGAGCTCGGCGCACATGCGCGCGCCGAACTCATGACTGCCCTCGCGCGTCAGGTCGGCGGTCCCGGCGAAGTCCAGCGAGGCGCAGATGCGTCCCGACATGCGCTCGGCCGAATCGGCGAAGGCGCCGGTCGGCGCGCCGGAGAGCCGGTGCAGTGCGTGGTCGACCTCGCGCGCGCAGAAGCGCAGCGAGCGCGGAAAGTTCGCCGAGAGCGCGAGGAAGGCGAGCGAGTCGGCCGGATCGGACGACTGCCGCCGAGCGCGCGCGAACGGCGCGCTCGCGCAGCAGGCTTCGAGCACGAGCTGCCACACGTGCGGACCGTCGTCGGCGTCGATCTCGCGCAGCACGCGCGCCGTCATCCGCGCGCGCTCGATCGCGCGCCCGATCCGCAAGAACTCCCAGCCGTCGTCGTGGGCGAGCGTCGCGTCGCACAATCCGCCGAACGCCTGCGCGGTGTCGCGGACGCTGCGCAGGAACGACGACGCGCCGTCCGGACCGACCGCGCGCGGCGAGTGGGCTTCGACGAAGAGGTAGAGACCGTTGACGCACTCCCACACTTCGGTCGTCAGCTCGGCGCGAACGCCGATCGCATTCTGCCGGGCGATGCGCACGCATGCCGCGACCGAGAGGCGCGACTCGATTCCGAACACGACCTGCTCGATGGCGGTCGCCCGCGGCGAGATCCCGTGATCTTCGGGCGGATCGAAACCCGCGACGTTGTAGACCGAACGCCAGCGCTCGCCGGCGTCGGTGGCATGGTCGACCGCGCGCGTCGCGGTGACGTCGATCAGGCGGGCGAGGTCCTCGGCGCGCTCGACGTTGCGCGCCATCCAGTACAGCGATTCGGCGACACGGCTGAGCATCAGTCGGGCAGAATCCAGGTGTCTTTCGAACCGCCGCCTTGCGAGGAGTTCACCACCAGCGACCCTTCGGTGAGCGCGACGCGCGTGAACGCCGCGGCCGGGATGTCGACCCGGTCGCCGGAGAGCAGCGCGAAGGGGCGCAGGTCGACGTGGCGCGGCGCGATCCCCTCGGCGGTGACCGTCGGATGCGCCGAGAGCGTGACGACGGGCTGCGCGATGAAGTCGCGCGGGTTGGCCCGGATCGCATCGCAGAACTCGGCCCGCATGGCCGCCGTGCTCTGGGGTCCCATCAGCATGCCGTAGCCGCCGGACGCCGACGTACGTTTCACCACCAGCGACTCGAGGTTGAGCAGAACGTGCTGGCGCTGCTTCGCGTCGGAGCAGTCGAACGTCGGCACGTTGGCGAGCGCGGGCTCCTCGCCGAGGTAGTAGCGGATCATCGCGGGGACGTACGGATAGACCGCCTTGTCGTCGGCGACGCCCGTTCCCACCGCGTTCGCCAGGGTGACGTTGCCGGCGCGATACGCGTCGAAGAGGCCCGATACGCCGAGCGAGGAGTCCGCGCGGAAGTACAGGGGGTCGATGAAGTCGTCGTCGACCCGGCGGTAGATCACGTCGATGCGCCGCGGTCCGCGCGTCGTCTTCATGTAGACGAAGTTGTCGCGTACGATGAGGTCGTTCCCCTCGACGAGTTCCACACCCATCCGGCGCGCGAGCAGCGTGTGTTCGAAGTAGGCGCTGTTGTAGATGCCGGGGGTGAGGATCGCGATCGTCGGTTCTGTGACGTTGGCCGGCGCCGCCGCGAGGAGCGCGTCGCGCAGACGCTGCGGATAATCGTCGACCGGCAACGGATCGTACCGGTCGAACAAGCGTGGAAAGGCGCGTTTGAGCACGTCGCGGTTCTCGAGGACGTACGAGATGCCGGACGGCGTGCGGACGTTGTCTTCGAGCACGAGGAACCTGCCCTCGGCGTCCCGGACGAGGTCGATGCCCGAGACGTGCACGTAGACGTCACGCGGCGGGCGCACGCCGATCGCTTCGCGTTCGTAGTGTTCCGACGAGTAGACGAGCTCGCGCGGGATGATGCCGTCGCGCAGGATGCGTCCTTCGCCGTAGACGTCGAGCAGAAACGCGTTGAGCGCGCGGACGCGCTGCGTGATGCCGCGCGAGATCAGCGCCCAGTCGGCGGCCGGGATGATGCGCGGAATCAAATCGAACGGCAGGATTCGCTCGGTCCCGCGCGCGTCGGCGTAGACGGTGAACGTGACGCCGCGCTGCAGCAGCACCGTGTTGACCGTCGTGACCCGGTGGCGGAAGTCGGTCGACGAAATCGCGGCGAGCGTCGCGGCGAGCGCCGCATAATACGGCCGCGGGAGTCCGTCGGCATCGGCGAACTCGTCGAAGGCCGTCGCCGGGGCGTACCGGTCGAGGATCGAGCGCATCCCCGGCGGTTCAGAAGTCATTGCGGACCTCCGTTCGCCAGATGGCCAACGGCCGCCCGGCCCCGCCCGGGCGAACCGCTACGAGGTCGGAACGGCCTGCGGCGCCTCCGGCAGCGGATGACCGCCGCTCGGCCGCCGGAACGACGGCGGCTTCGTCGCGAAGCGCGGCTCGATGTGCTTGGCGACCCACAAGTAGATCGTCGGCACGACGACGAGCGAGAGCAGCGTCGAGGTCAGCAAGCCGCCGATCACGACTGTGCCGAGCGGCGCTTGCGTCTGCGATCCGGCCTCGAGGCCGATAGCGATCGGCAGCATGCCGCCGAGCGTCGCAAGCGTCGTCATCAGGATCGGGCGCAGGCGCATCGGGCCGGCATGCATCAGCGCGTCGCGCGCGTCCAGTCCTTCATCGCGCCGCAGCTGCTTGGTGAATTCGACGACTAGGATGGCGTTCTTCACGGCGATGCCGACGAGCATCAGCGAGCCGATGAACGCGGTGAGCCCGAAGGCGCGCTGCGTGATCCACAGCGACGCGATGATGCCGACGAGCGCGAACGGTACCGACATCATGATCACGAGCGGATCGAGGAACGACTCGAACTGCGAGGCCAGCAGCATGTAGATCAGCGCGATCGCCAGGATCACGACCAGCGTCAGGTTGCGGAAGGTGTCGTTGTTCTGGGTGACCGACGGTCCGTATTGCCAGCGATAGCCCGCCGGGAGCGGATACGCGTTCATGACCCGCGTGACCGCGGAGAGCACGTCGCCGAGGTTGCCGCCGACGACCGGCGCATCGACGTCGACGCGGCGAGCTTTGTTCTGACGCGGAATCTGCGAGGGACCTGTGCCCAGCGTCAGCCGGGCGATGCCGGAGAGCGGCACCGCGTTGAGCGATTGCGACGACGGCGCGCTCGCCGTCGAACCGTTCCCGGTGCTCGCGACCGCAGTACCGCTGGTGGCGGCGGCCGCGTTCGGGATGATCAGCAGCGAGTTGAGCGCGTCGAGCGAGCGCCGCTGCGCGGGCGGCAACTGCACCAGAATCGGATATTGGGTGCCGTTCGTCTGCCAGTACGATGCGATCGTGCCGCTCGTCGCGGTGGAGATGATGTTCGCGACGTCGCCGGTCGAGAGGCCGAGCTGGGCGGCGATGCGGCGGTCGACGCTGATGTCGACCTCGGGCTGCGAGGGCGTGATGTTCGTGTCGGCGTTGGTGATGCCCGGGATCTTCTTGACCTGGCGTACCACGCCTTGACCCAGGTTGTAGAGCTTGATGATGTCCGGGCCGTACAGCTGGATCTCGACCGCGTCGGATCCTTGGCTGACCGTTTGCTGCACGATGTCGATGCTGCGCGCGAATGCCTGCGTTCCGACCAGCGCCCGGCGCATCGCCTGGAACTGCGCGCGCTCCTCCGGCGTGAAGTTTTGCGCCGCCGCGGAGGCGGAGGCGGAGGCGAAGGCAGCACGGCCGCGCGGGATCCCGCCGAGACGGCGCTGCCACTGGTTGACGAAGTCGTCGGCCGCGGACCCCTGGATATTCGGTTTGAGCGCGACCGCCAGCGATGCCTGGTTCGTCACGATGCGGGTGGTGCCGCCGGCGAACGCGGAACCAACCGAGTCGGCGACGTTGGCGACCCGCTTGTCGCGGCGCAGCGCGTCTTCGACGACGATCGCGATCCGGTTCGTCTCCGCGATCGACGTTCCGTTCGGCGCGCGCAAGTCGATGCGTATGTAGCTCGACGACGATGCCGGGAACGTTTCCGTCTTGACGACGCCGAGCTTGACGGCGGCGAAGGACAGGCCCAGCAGGACGACGCCGATCCCCAAGACGAGGGCTGGTCGATCGATGGACGCCGCCAGCAGCCGCCGGTAGCCGCCCTCGACGCGTCCGTAGACGGCATCGAAGCCGGCGCTGAAACGCTGATACGCGTTACGTTGCGTCCCGTGGCCTTCCGCGGCGTGCACGGTTTGCGCGTCGAGCATGAAGCTGGAGAGCATCGGCACCGTCGTCGTCGCGACGAGCAGCGAGATCCCGACGCCGACGATGATGACGAGCGCGAACGGACCGAAGATCAGCCCCTGCAGGCCCGGGATGAGCAGCAGCGGCACGAACACGGTGACGACGGTGACGGTCGAGGCCAAAACCGCTGTGAAGATCTGCGAGGTCGCATTGCGCGCGGCCTCGCGAGGCGATTCTCCCATCGCGAGGTGGCGATAGATGTTCTCGATGACGACGACGGCGTCGTCGACGATCAGCCCGACCGCCAGCGCCAGCCCGCCCAGCGTCATGATGTTGAGCGACTGGTGCAGCATGTAGGCTGCGAAGAACGTTCCCAGCACCGAAATCGGCAGCGAGACGGCGACGATCAACGTGGAACGCAGCGAGTGCAGGAACAGCAGGATGATCAGCACCGCCAGGATCGCGCCGTACACGGCGGTGTGCTCGAGTGCGACGACCGCCGAATCGATGAAGCCCTGCTGATCGAAGACGACCCCGAAATGCATCGTCGGATAACGCTTCTGGAAGTCGGCGATCTTGGCATAGGCGCCCTGCGAGACGGCGATGACGTTCGCATCGGGCTGCGCGGTGATGGAGAGGGCGATCGACGGGACCCCGTCCAGGCGCGAGAACGACCGGAGCTCTTCGATGCCGTCGGTGACCTTCGCGACGTCGCGGATGTACACCGGGGCGCCGTTCTTGACGGTGAGCACCGTGTTCGCGATCTCGGCGGCGTTCTTGTAGAGCGCCGAAGCACGGATCGTGAACTCCTTGGGTCCGATCGCGATCAGCCCGGCGGGAGCGTCGACGTTCTCGTTCTTGATCTTGTTGACGATCGCGTTCGTGTCGAGGTTGTAGCCGGCGAGTGCGTCGGCATTGGGCTCCACCATGATCGCGCGCTGCGCGCCGCCGAAGACGGTGACCGATCCGACCCCCGCGACGCCGGCGAACTCGTCGGCGAGCTGGTTGTTGAAGAGGTCGTAGAGATCACGCATCGTCCGGTTGGTGTCGGTCACGGCCAGGCGCACGACCGGAATCGAGTTCGGGTCGGCTTTGATGACCTGCGGCTGCTGCAGGTTCGGATCGTTCGGCAGCTGGTTCGCCGCGCGCGCGACCTGCTGTTGGATGTCCGTCGCAGCGACGTTGATGTCGGTGCCGTACTTGAACGTCGCGCGCACGCTGGACTGTCCCTGGACCGAGTTCGACTGGAGAAAGTCGATCCCGGAGACGCGGCTGACCGCGTTTTCGAGCGGGCGGGTGACGGTCGCTTCCATCGTCTCCGGGGAGACGTTGCCGTAGTTCACCGTGACCGAGACCACCGGCGGCTGGAACGAGGGCAGCAGGGCGATCGGCAGCCTTGGGATCGCGAAGAGGCCCAATACGACGATGGCGGTCGCGATCATGGCGACCGTCACGCGGCGTGTTACAGCAAAATCGGCAATTGACACTCGGGAAAGTCTCCGTTCGGGCAAACCTCCGCCTAGGGTCGTGGAAAATGCTGAGAACGCGCAGGGACGCCGGGCCGACCTGCGTACCCGCCCTTGCCGGCCTCGTGCCGGGCGTGATACTATCCGGGGGTTCTCCCGGAGTCTCCGAGGCTCTGGTGAGGTTTCCCGCTGCCCGGCCAAGCGCCGGGCCGCCGGCTCCGCCGGCGTCCAGAGAGGGTTCCATGGCAGTCACCGATTACGAAGTCACCTATATCCTGCGTCCCAGCCTCGAAGAGACCGAGGTCGACGAGCGCGCCAACGCGCTGGCCGAGGACGTGAAGGCCCGCGGCGGAGAGCTGGTGGGCGAGCTCGAGAAGATGGGCAAGCGTCGCTTGGCGTACGAGATCGACGATGTCCGCGAGGGCTACTACGTCGTGATGAAATTTCGCGGCGAGCCCGACCAGGCGAAGGAGCTCGAGCGCCGGATGCGTCTGAACGACACGATCCTGCGCGCGCTCGTCATCCGCCTCGACACCTGATCGCCGCGGAGTGCCAGGCACCTGGCACTCCGCAGGCGTACGCTCCATCCCGTGAGGTGACCCTCTCCCTCACATGGCACCGCATACAACACCAAGCGAAATAAAGGAAGACGAGAGATGGCGGGGAGCTTTAACAGAATTACGTTGGTCGGCAACCTGACCCGCGACCCGGAGATCCGCTACGTCGGATCGGGCGCCGCGGTCACCAAGTTCACCCTCGCGGTGAACCGCCGTTCCAAGCAGCAAGAAGAGACCGACTACATCGACTGCGTGGCGTGGGACAAACTCGCCGAGACCTGCAACACGTACCTGAAAAAGGGCATGTCGTGTTTGGTCGACGGTCGGCTGTCGATCCGCTCGTACGACGACAAAGACGGCAACAAGCGCAAAGCCACCGAGGTGGTGGTTAACACGATGCAGATGCTGGATCGTGCTAATCGCGGCGCGGGTGGGGACGACGGCGGCGGAACCTACGAACGCGCACCGCGTACGCCGGCGGCTGCGGGTGCCGGCGGGAATTCGGGCGGGTCGTTCGATGACCAGCTTGAGGATGAGATTCCGTTTTAGGGCTGACTCACCACGGCGACGCGAAAGTGCGTCGCCGTGGTGAAATTCTGCGCCGTGGTGAAATGACTCACGGAGCTACGACTGGATGCTGAAAACGCCGCGCCACCGCGGCGTTTTTTCATTCGGATTCACGGTGGTCAATGCGATCGCGATGCGCTGTCCGAGCGACACGAATTCACCAAGAATCGACCGCACCTTGTCCGAGCTTTTCACCATGGCTCGATCGAGCGAGCGGGAGCGGCGCCAAACCGAAGGTCGGCGCCCTCCCGCTGCCGGCGACCTCCTCAGCGAATGAGCTTCTTGTCCTCCGGAATTGGCGGGAAGAAACGATTTGGGCACAAGTAATCGATCGCGTATCCAGTCTCTTCCTCAATGCGTATCGTCGTACGAAGGTTGACGTAAATGAACTTGCAGAGCGCTTCGTTTATCCACGCGGTGCATGGTGTCTCTGCGTTCGGGGCCGTTTTATTGTAGCGTCCCCGCGACCAGCAGTACCCGTCAGCCACTCGTTTGAGATGCGAGTAGAAGGACTCAATTTTTACGCGTAGTCGGTACATCTCGTGAAACTCTGCTTGACGCTCATCGAACCAGCGCGCTAAGTGTTCGCACGCTTCGTAGTAGACGCTCTTTGTCGCCAAATCCCATCCCTTCTTGAGCGGGATCACAGCTTTGACGCCGAGTTTCCACAGTTCTCCGAGCACTGCTTCGGCGAGATATGCTTTGTCGCCAAGGACATACTTCAGCGAGAACGTTCCAAGCGCGGATTGTACCAGCGGAAGAACGAACTTGCCATCGTGCGTACCGGCACCACGGCTACCGGTAAACTCGACCGCCATCACCACCATCGTCTCGGCGCCCACGAGAGCATGGGCTTTCATCCAGTCCGCGCCGTCGCGAGTGTCGTCGCCGTATTCGATCCAGCGGGAATGCGCAGTTCGCATCTGGGATATCTTCGTGGAGTCAACGATCGCGGCGATCTCGCAAGCACGGAACGGTTTGGCGCTCTCGTGTAAGAGCCAACGCAGCGTGTCCGTCAACTGTGCGTCGTTCATCCATCGCGACAACGTATTTTGGTGCGGCGGTTGGAGGAGCGGCAAATGCCCGGACTCGATAAGCGCCTGGTATTCCGAAACCATCTCATCTGCCGAACATCCCATTGCGGCCTTATGGATTAAGGCCGCGGCGCGATATATTGCCGGCGCTGTCGGCCCTCCCGGATCTCGCAGCAAGACCTCGGGATGCCGTAGGACGTAGGCTTTGATTGCTTGGGCGAGCAGCTCGCGGACGCGGGTTGGCATCTTCATTCTGGCATGGCGTTGAACTGTCCGAATCGAACGTCCATCGGCTGCGACCCGTTTGCGGGCTGCTCGACGAGACGCCTTCGCTCGCGTTCGCTGGGGACCAGTAAGGCTTCCGCGAACCACGACCTCGACCCGGCGAAGGCGTTCCGCGAAAATGTGCATGCAATCGACGCGGCCGTTTTTGCGAAAGTCACCGCAGCCGCAGCGGTATTCTATCACGAATGCGCCTCGTCGATTCCGCTCAAGCCGAGAGACAGGGTAGAAGCTTTGCGCCCTCGACGACACATAGAATGTCGTACTCTCATTGAAGGGGATCACGGCGGTGCTCGACCGCTGGCCTTGCTCCCATAGCGCGTACCCTCGGAGTTCGCGCTCGGTCAGCCGGGCCGCTTCGATCTCTTTGGACATGAAGAAAATGCTCCATTGACCCCAAACCCAGGCAGTGCTAGGATTGAGGTAGTCGGTGCCGCCTTGCCCCGATCAGAGTGGGGCGGCAGTGATGAAGAATAGCTCCCGGCAGATTTCTGCTGGGAGCTATTGTATTTTGGCTGCGCCGAAGTCTTGAGGTGCCTTTGGATCTTCCAGCACCTCTAGGCCATCGTCGGAAAAGTCTATTCTGGCGCCCAGGCGCTGTTCGACAGCACGCCTGAGAACGAATATCTTTCCACCGAGCTCCGTCGTCGGCAGTTCGCCACGAGTTGCGGCATCGCGGACCCGTTTGATTCCGGTTCCGTAGAGCTTAGCTACTTCGGCGAATGTCAGCGTGAGCCGGCGCATTGAGTCGGGAAAACCTCCTGTGACGTCAAATTGCCTCGTTCGAGCCTAAATCGGCTCGCAATTGTCGAGACTGTCTCACAAAAGCTGTGTATAAGTCAAAAGCCCACGAATCAGCATTCGTGGGACAAACGAGCGTTCGATTTTGAGTAGGCCGCGCCGATCCGACTCAGATTCCGAGGAGAGCCGCTTCCGTGAGCGATGCCGATCGCTTCTGGGGACAGCGACTGCGCGTCGCCACGGACGGCCCGGCTTGCCTACTGTCGCACAATTAGCAGTAGCCGTGCAGAAGCTATGTGAGGACGAGTTCCCGCGGAAGTACGTCAGTGAAGTCGTCAGCGGGCATCAACGTCCGGAATCGCTAAAAGCGTGGAGGATTGGCCAAGCGCTGCAGCACTGCGGGGCTTGGGCCTGGACCGGCATCGCCATGTTATACGCCGCAGGCCACTATTCGGACTACGTCGGTGTCAGCGTGCACTTGGCGCGCCAGTGTCGATTGGACCCCGCCGAATACGAGACTGCTGCCGAATACATTCGTACGGTGCCGATTCGATTCGGATCGTTCCTCGCATTAGAGCGATTCCTCGCCGATCGGGAGACGGTTGACGCAGACGAGGATGATGATGTAGCGCATTATGAATTCGACGAGCGTGGCCTCGTGGCGCGATGGTCTTGCGCCGCGAAGCTCGATCCCGACCGGCTGCAGAGGGCATGGGACCACTGGCAAGACGCCAAGGATGCCCAATCGCCGGTTGCCGTACGAGCGAGGAGCATATCCTTATCGAAGGAGTTGCGCGTCGCGCTGCGCGAGAGGGAAGCGCAGGCGTATCTCAACGACATTCTAAGCAATCCGGCGTGCCTTGACGAGCAGACGTCGGCAAGACTCTAGCTTTGGTAAGTCGGCGCGGCATCTCCAGAAAAGGCGTCGCTGTGCCAGCCGTGTGTCACCGCCTAGCGACAGTCTTGGGCCACGATGCGTGACCTTGTACCTCCCATCCTGTTCGGGAACGCTGAAAACCAGGAATTGCTTCTGCGAATCTTCCGGGAGGGTCAATACGCCGCCCCGTCTTCAGTTCACGTATCGTCCGCGCTACGGCGGTCGGGGCTCGTCGCGGAGGTAGCCCTAGGGCGTTCACGGGTCTTAATCCTCCACAACCGGCATCCAGCTATTGACGCGGTGCGCGAGACTCTGAAGGACCTAAACGACGGACCCGGCGCGGCGCCGCGGCTTAGCGCGCCGCCAAGAGCGCAGTATGCCCCAGACGTGGCTCGCCCGCTCGGACATCAGAGCACGCTCGCGTTCCGGGTACTACTTTGTCTCGCGAGAGCACCTGAAGCAGTTTCACGCGACGTACTGAGACGCAGCATAGCGGATAGCTACCCCCAGGTGTTGGATAGAGCCGTGGGGCGATTGTTGAAGGCGGGTGCTATCAGGACGGAGCGCGACGGGATTTCGATCGCGGCGTCCGTGCCTCCGGCCTTTCGTGAACTGGTTCTCGCGCTCGGCTCGATCCTCTCTCTTCGAGATCGGCGGCTCGAGCCTTCAGCACGCCGCGCTCGGGCTGTTGCTGGGGCCTTCTCACAAAACGAAGACGGCGCACCATTGCTATTTGGGAGCGACGTGCGCCTGCGCAACCTGCTCGCACTCGCAAAGCATGGTCCTCTCTATGCAACGGACCTCAGGGCCCTTGCCGGCGCCAGCGATCAGCGTCCCGAAGGCCGTGACTTTGCGCCCTTCGGAAGAGGCGGTCTTGTGAGGTCGTGGCGCGATCATCATGGAACGGCGATGGAACTAGATCCGACGTATCCGGTCGCGCTTCCACTGCGCCGGCTTCTTTTAAAGCTAGAGGAAACGTACTCGCTACCTCACCTCGTGCGCGCGCACGACCCTCCAAATCCGCCGAGCCTCAAGGGATGGAGTGGAGATCGATCTGCACTCTTCGGTGGACCGGTTGCCACCAGCATCCTGGTCTGCATCGGCGTCCTCGGCTGGACGTTCGAAGCGCTCTGTGTAGCAGTCACAGACGGTCACGATCGGGTTGTCGTAAAGAAGTCGTTGCGTGCGCTAGAGCTTCAGGGAATTCTACAAGGATGCAGGCCGCGAGGTCCCGGGTTTAATGTACGCCTAGTGACGGTCGCAGATGCGTTTGCAGCTCGCGACGAGCTGAACGGACTGCTTCGTGCCTGTGCTCACGCATGGCCTGACGTTGCTCAACGGGTACGATGGGCGGCTGACAATCTGAGTCCGCGAACGAAAGAACATTTCCGCCGCCGTGGTCTTAGCGTCTTGTGGGCCGGCGATGATGGCGTGGAGCCAGTTTCGCGTGACTCTCACGGACGCGACGGCCGGCGCGAGTGCCTAGGGCGCTATTACGCCCTTACCCGAAAAGCTGGCCGGACGTTATCGAGCGCGGACGTCAATCGCACTGATTCGAATTTGTATCGGAGCATACGGTTACACTGGGGGGCGTTTCGCGGGTTTCGTGAGGAAGCTGGTCTGCCGCCGGTCATGACTGGAAAGACACAGAGTCCGAATCCACGCTTGCGTCAAGATTGTATTGCCGAGTATTTCGCTCTCGCGAGGGACATTAGCTTCCTTCCAAATACGGCTGATCTGAATCGATTAGACGGCTGGCTGTCGCAACGAATTCGAATGCAATGGGGAGGCTTCCCCGCTTTCTGCGAGGATCTCAAGATATATCCGGCGCGTCGGCACCGGAGCTCAAAGATAGACGACGCGACGAGACGTGACAATTGTCGCCACGAATATCGCGAGCTGATGCAAACTCTGGGACGCGCGCCGTCAAGCTGGGAGTTGCGGCTCCACACCGCCGGGCTCTACAAACGGATACATGCATTGTGGGGCAGTTTCGAGCGGTTCTGCGATGACATCGGGCTTGTTCCCCCGCGCAGGCGCAGTGGTTCTTATCCTGGTGGGCATCCCCAGTGGGTCACTACACGGCCTGCAGATGGCCGCTCTCAAAGTCCAGAATCCCGATGAGGAACGCTGTCGCTCATCATTTCTTGCGAGCCGGGTCCAATCGTCATGGATATCCTCCCGAGTCAATCGCGTCGAGCGCCTCGATCACTGGCGCGGAGCCGCGCGTGACGAGCACGTCAATCGGCCTCACGTAGCCGAGGTACGGCTCGCTTCCGACCAGCCATGCCATCGCCGTGCGCGGTTGGAATATCCGCATGGCGCGCGTCATAACCTCGTGCAGCGCCATCACTCGCTTAGCGAGCTCGTGACCGATATCTAGGCGCCTATCCTTGCATTGTTCGATTATGCGCGTCTCCGTACCCAGCAACACCGCAACTTGATGCGCATCGAATGCGTCCACAAGCCGCTCGAGGAGCGGGACTAGATCAGCTAACGAACGTAGATTCTCGGGAGGCTGCATCCGTACGGCATCGAGCGATGGATCATCCATCATGCCAACCTTCCTCGTTTATCGACGGTAAGGCGTCAGGAGCGAAGCGAATCGAACGAACTCAATTTCGGAACGTGACTTTCGTCGATCCGGACACGACCGGAAGATCACCGAACGCGCTGCAATGAGGTTTCTGATCCAGTGGATCGGGATTCGGGTGAACAACGACCCCGGGCGAAGGTGCCGGCGGTGAAGAATATCTGCGACGAGGCGACCGATCGTCCGTGCCGGTCAGAAGCCGCTTAACGCGCTGCAATAGAACCGCCGTGGCATCGGTGACTGCGAATCCTAGGAACGCGTTATAGCTAGAACCTTTGGGCGCATGACAGGCCGACTGATCCTGAGGCCGTTGCTTACGACCGGGGAGAAACTCGCTCACATCGACCTTCCGCATCGTCGTCCCTTCAATCACTTCTATAGGCTTGCTTAATCATAATACACCCTTATGCGCATAGTCGCGAAGCCTAAGAAAAAAGCGACCCGCCGACCAGCCGTCGACGCGCCGAAAGGTGGGACCGCTCCACGGGCCGCCGCCCAAAGCGTGCTCGTTAGGTTGCAGCGGTCGGCTGTCGACACATGCGATATGTCGCCCCAACGAGTTAGACGCTATTTATCGTTTTTTGGCCGGGAATCCTCGGGGCGGTGCCGCGGGGGGCGACGCTTTAGGCCCGGCGCCCTTCATCGGTTGTGGCCGTCTCGCCGACCTCCTCACGGCCTCCGAGAAGAAGACCTTCTCGTAATAGCGCCTTTGGCCGCCGCGCGCGCGGAACGCCGACCCTGTACCGGGATTTAGGCCCGAGATACCCGGGAAACTTCGGGGATAGGCGCTCTCAGCTAATGCCCGGGCGTACTTGCCCAGTCACGGTATACTCTTGATTGAGGAAGCCACCGTGAACTTCAAAAAAGTCGAGTTCAAGTACGGTCTCGATCGACGTCCGCCGCGGCGCGGCCTCAACACGGCTGTCGCGACCGAGAAGACGTTCGGTAAGATCGCGTACACCGCCAGCAACGCTCCCAAAAAGGCGGGGTCGCTTCCGGAAGGCGCAGTTCCGCGTAGTATTCGATCGCCGGCGGATCAGTGAGCGCGCCCACCGCGCTGCTACGACGGTCGCGTGTCCCGAAACCGAACGAAGTCGAAACTCGAGACGGCCTCTGTCCATCCGCAATCGGGGCGTCCCGAAATGTCGTCCCGCGCTTCATCCGCTACCCGCGTTGCGCTCTTCACGTTCTGCGGGGCTGCGCGCACGGCGGTTCATCTGATGTGGAAAACGACGCGACGGACAGGGCGAGGGGCGTGAACGCCATTCTGCCGAACGACCCGCTCGAAGTAAGACAAATCGCGGAGAGTGGCATGGACTCAAGGACGCTTGTTGTTCGATTCCAATGGATTCAGCGAACGGGTTCACCGACGACATTGTTCGAGCGACGATCGATTACGTCGTGAAGACTTTTCCCATGCCGATGCTTCCTTTTGGAGTTGCGCTTACCATCAAGGCGGTTGATCTGGAAGACCCGTTATCTAAGCCGGGCACCTGAGCGCATTGTGAAATCACTTGCGGCGCTATTGCCTACGGCAGCGGATGTCCTGAAGCTTTCGCCTCGAGAACTCGCTGGGTATCTCCTCGAAAGCATAAACGCGGATCCCGCCGTAACGCGCTACCACCCGAAAAATGTATGCACTGCAATTGGCAATGAGTACGACGGCATTTTGCGCACCAGTGTTGTGCAGGCCGTCGATGAAGCTCTGCGACTCATGGAGCGCGAGGCGCTGGTCGGCAAAGACTATCTTGACGCGATAGACGCAACATGGTTCGTCGTGACTGACAAGGGTCGACTTATCAGGCAACATGAGGTCATGGCCGAGCCTAAAATTTTGCTCGATACCAAACAGCCCCTTGTATTTGTCAGCTGTGGCCAGGTACTCGACAAAGAAATCGCGCTTGGAAACGCCATCGCAAAGGCAATTGACGAAGGCACCGAGTTTACGGCCTACTTTGCGCAACAAGTGCATTCGCTCGCTGGATTAAACGAGACGATTCTTGACGCGTGCGCTAACGCAGTTGCTTTCGTCTTCGTCATGCATCCACGTGGAAGCGTCAATGTGTCGAAAGGAACGCTTATTCGCGGATCAGTCTGGATCGAGCAAGAGCTCGCGATTGCGGCGTTCTTGCAGCGCAATGGACGGCACTTGCCCGTTGCTGCCTATATCCACGAGGATGTAGCGCGCGAAGGGCTGAGAACGCTCCTACAACTTAATGAGACTGCGTTCGTCTCGGAAGAAGAGGTCATCGAACACTTCCGCAACAGCATATCGTCGGGAGAGTTCAGCCGGCGAATCGATGCGGCGCAGGTTGCGCGACATGCCGCGGCAGCGCCACGTCTAGAACTCAAGCCATTGCTAGCGGCGAAAGCGTTCGTAGTAACCCGCGAAGAGGGCATTTCGCTCAATCTTCACCCACGATCAGATGCACCGCGACTGGTTATAGAACTGCGTAATGCTGGTCTCGGTCCTGCTGAGGACGTACAAGTGAAGATGCAGGGTGGCAGCTATCCCGATTTTGTCGACAAAATCGATCCGATCGGGCCGGGAGAAACATTACTACGGCCGTATCGGATCGAAGTGTCCGCTCAAGGACAAGTTCACACGCAGTCTGCGCCGAGCGAAATCTTAGTTGACTACTCGGGCTCGGGATGGACCGGAGCCACGATTGCCTTGCAGCGGCACGACACGTTTCCGCCAACGTATCGTACCGCGCACTGAACTCTGGTTCACGGTGGAATGAGGGCCTTTATCAGAGAATCAAGATGCTGTGGTCGAGCTTCGCCGCATTCTCTGACGATGTTGGCGTGGGTCGCCGCGTCGGCAAGGTCAGCGCAGCGATACGTAGGACCAAGTGATAGACGATGCCTACGAACCGCGAAGGATCTCGCAATGAATATCGCCCGCTGATGCGAGTTCTCCGAGTTAGGCCGACAGTGGCGAGCTAATACGGCACACGGACCGGCCATTCAATGGAATAATGAGGTCCTGGATTAGCTTCAAAGATATCGGCATCGCTCTGTCGCGCGGCCGACGCGTATCCGCCAAGAGCGCCGGCAGCCCCAAGCTCTGGAAGACCTACTCAGGTGCCAGATTGCGTGGGGCGGCCTGAAAGAAATGTGGTAAGCCTCCGAAGAGAGTTCGGGCGTCGGGCGGGCGGGGGAGTGCGGATGTGGCCGTCGACTTCAACGGCGCCGTTCGGATACGGGGAACGCCCCGTAAAGTGATTGACCAAGTAATACCCGTCGGGACGGCGCTCGCCGGGCTTGAGCGGAGTAATGCCGTACTCGGCCTCAATTTCTCGGCCAAGGGCTTTCAATGCTTCGGACGGTCCGCGCCGGCACTTAACGATCCTCACACTTATCGACTTTCCAGACGAATTTCAGGCCACCTTGCCGTGGGCGCTCGAGCAATACCGTTGTCGCTCACTGGCGAACAGCAACCGCGTCGAGAACATCTGCTTTGAAGCGATTACGCATTTCCGCTAGTACCGGCGACTGCCGAGCTGCTTGGACGTCCTCTGCGCCGAAGTGTAGTATAAGGACGAGCAGGTTCACGACGTCGCGGATATAGTGCACGAGCTTCTCGTCACCGTCATAACGACGATTGAGCCACGCGAACCAGTCAGCAGGCAGTGCTTCTGCGATAGCGTGAGCTTCGTCCCAGCCAATGTCGACCTTCAGTTCGTGTCCCAATCGATTTCGAAGGGAATCCAGCTTAAAGAACACGCTCGCAAAGTCTTCCGGAATTGCGTCGAGCGCAATGGCCAGATGCACTAGCTTTGGATACTTGAGCCCCAGTTTGTCGATGTGCTGAGCGCGGCTGACCTTGTTTTGAACGGCCCTCCTCAGCATCGCTTCGACAAACACATGACCGCGTAACGTCACCCACGTAATGTCGCTATCGAGCAAGCGGCCTTCAATGATTGTTTCGATATTCTTATCTCGCATGGTGAGAGCGCTCTCCATTCATCGGACGTGGCGGTCATGTCCGCGCCGGATCGGGGCTTCGGCACGTAGGTCCGCTCTATGCACAAAGGCCGCGCGGGTGTTCGAAAGAGATCCGTGCGAAGGTGGCCGCCATCGGTGCGAGCCTGACCTGTGGAATGCCGGACGTAGGCAAACCGGACCGCTATGATGATCTCGTGTCCCGAACCAAGTTGAGAATCGGCAGGAGCGCGCCTTCTCCAGCGTGTCGCGTGCCGATACTTCGCCCGCTGAATCGCGTTAGAAAACCGCCCCGCCGCGGATTCAGGTGTCCGCCCTATGGAGTCTTTGCAGCTCGTCGCTCGACATACCAACGCAAATCCTTGCCCTCAAACTTAATATGTTGTTGCTTGCCGTCCGCGGTCTGAACGACAAGGTCAACGGTCCCAACGTTGCCGGTCGGCGCGTAAAGCGCGAGCAACTCGGCCTGAGACTTACCGGTAGTGGGCACCCCATTCACTGATATGACCGCGTCTCCGTTCTGAAGACCCGCCTCTGCCGCCACGCTAAAATCAGGCAAAGCCGCTGTCGCACCTGTCGTCGACGGTCGCAAAGACACAAATGTGCGATGGTCACCATTCCCAATCGGAAGCGCGTATCTGAATAAGTTTGTGATCCCGCCTTCACCTCGTGCCGAGGCCATCAGCTGCTGATAGAGTTCCTCAATCACCTGATCGTTAAGGTCAGCAAGCGAGCTAAGGATCGCGTCGTAGTTGCTTCTAGCGGATAGTGCGTCCTTGTCCTTCGTCACGCCAGCCCACGGCGTCCCATAGCTGTCGCGCACGCCTACGCGAAGATCGAAGCTCCATGTGATCGACCGACCATACTGATTGCTCATATCCCGCTTTACGTGGAAAGCCGCGCCGTATGAAGCACCGATCAATGCACCGTGAGTCCGTACCGCTTCGTCGAACTGTTGAGCGTCACTTGTGACCACGTCGATCGGCATCGCCCGCACATTGAAACGGCGGCTAAACTTGGTGGCAAAGTCACTGGCGGCAGCCTGAATCGCGTTGGCGGTCCCTTCGCCCGTCGCACGTGTCGAATCATACAGGAT
>CALEYW010000088.1 GCA_937927945.1 uncultured candidate division WPS-2 bacterium
ACGTCCGGTGGTGTGGGAGGACGGGGGCGGTGACGCCCCCTCCTACCCGATTCCGCCCCTTGTCGTTCGAGCTGGGCGTCGTGAAGGGAGGTCGCGCAACCTGCGAGATAACCTATCAGTTATAGCGCAGGTCTTACCTTCACGGCTCACTTTATCGCACTTCGAAAGCGGGCTCGCTTGACGCAGGAGCAATTGGCGGAGCGCGTGGGGCGGTCGCAACCCTATATCGCGAAGTTGGAGGCAGGCGCTTACGATCGTTGTGCGATCGGAACGCTTCGAACGTTTGCGCGCGCGCTTGGATTCGACATCGACGTGAAACGGATGTTCACGAAATTGGCCGAACCGCGCGTTTAGCGCGATGTCGGAATGCCTGCGTCGCTCGATGCGCACCTTCGCCGTGACGACGCTCAGAGTGCGACGTGAAGTCGGTCGCCGCGTGATGGCGGCCGCGTCGAAAGCCCGATCCCAAACGGTGCCGAGAAAGAGACGCAAGGAGACGCCGATTGCCGCCGCCTCCCGCATCGAAGATCAGCGCATCCTTCAGGATGTCGAATTGCGTCGCCCCAATGACGTCATCATCCGGCTCGCTCGAGACGCGGCGTTCGCGCGGATTCGGCACCGCGCTCCTCGAAACGCTGGCGAGAGGTTTCGAGCCCCAAGTCTACTACGAGCGGTTTCAAGAGTCTGTGCGAACGAGATCTCGAAGCACTCGTCGCGCAATCATGTTCGCCGACGAGGATTTCGAGCGATTCTTCGGCGAGTGGCGCAAGCAGAACAATGAGTTCTATCGGCGATTCTGGAGCGGTGACGCTGCGGCTTCCCAGACCCCGGAGAGGGAGTCGTAACGCCGGAAGGAGGCTCGCACAGCGTTCGTGTCGCTCTATCACGTCATGGCGAAGCTGCGCGTCGGGCTGACAGGTGGGATCGGATCGGGGAAGAGCACGGTCGCCGAGGCGTTCGGCGCGCTCGGCGCGACGCTGATCGATGCCGACGTGCTGGCGCGCGAGGTCGTGGCACCCGGGTCGGACGGCCTGCGCGAGATCGCGGTCGCGTGGCCGCGGGCCGTCGATGCGGACGGCGCGCTCGATCGGGCGGCGCTCGCGCAGATCGTCTTCGCCGATGAGGGTGCGCGCGCGCGGCTCAACGCGATCACCCACCCGCGCGTGCGCGAGCTCGGCGCGCGGCGCGAGGCCGACTCGCCCGACGGCCTGGTGGTGCACGTCGTGCCGCTCCTGTTCGAGGGCGATTTCTGGCGCTCGTGCGAGAAGATCGTCGTCGTCATCGCGCCGGACGACGTGCGGATCGCGCGCGTCATGGCGCGCGACACCGTCGAACGTCAAGCCGTGGAACGCCGCATGGCGGCGCAGATCGCGCCGGCGTTCGCGCGGACGCGGGCCGACTACGTGATCGAGAACGACGGAGATCTGCACCTGCTGCGGGAGCGCAGCGCGCGCGTGCACGCAGGCCTGCTGCGCGATCTCGCCCGAAAGGAGTCCGCATGACGACGACCGCTCCGCTCACGCCGATGTCGCTGGAGACCGTCTTGAGCGGATCGTGGAAATTGTTCCGCCGAAATTGGATCGTCGCGCTGCCGATGGTCTTCGCCGCGATCGGCTTCTTCGTTGCGATCGTCGTCGTCATCGCCGTTGCCGCCGTAAGCGGCCTGGCGACGACGGCGGCAAAGGGCGTCCCCAGCCCCGGTTGGGTGGCCGCGCTGGCGGTGGGCTACCTGATTTGTCTGGTGCTCTTCGCCGTTGCGGCGCTCGCGGCGACCGCGGCGACCTACGGAATGGCGAATGCCGCGTGGGAGCGCGGCACGGCGACGTTCGCCGACGGCATGGCGGCGGCGGCGACCCGCAGCGGCGCGCTCTTCGTCGCGGCGATCGGATTCTTCGGCGCAGCCATCGTCATGCTGATACTGCTGATTCCAACCCTCGGGATCGCGATGCTCGCGCTGCCGGTCGTCACGATGTACGTCTTCCCGGCGGTCGTCTGCGGCGGGTACGGCGGCTTCGAGGCGTTCGGCGAGTCGTGGCGTCTCGTTCGTCGGTATCTCGGGACCTCCGCGATCGCGGTCCTGATCCTGCTCGCGATGCAGTACCTCATCACGCTGGTCATGTACGCCGGAATTCTGCCGCTCGAATTCGGAATTGGGGCTGCGGGCGGAAGCCCCTCTGCGCCGAACTTGGGCGCCGCCGTCCCCCTCCTCGTGCTGTTGGGGATCGTGCTGCTCGTTACGATGGCGCTGCTGTTTGCCTTCGCCGGCTATCACACGCTGGCGATCGTCGGGCTGTACCGGTGGCTGCGCGAACGGGCCTCCGTCGAAGACGCCGCGGTCCTGAGGGGGCCGGCGGTCGCCGCGGCCGCCCCGATGGTGCCGCCCGCGGTCCCCGAGCCCCCCGCCTAGGGGGCGCCGCCGACAGAGGTCCGTACGGTCGGCGCCGAAGGGCCGTCAGTGCAGCAGACTATGGTCGATCCCTCAAGCGTGCGGGCGGTCCGTTCGCGGCTGGCAATCGCCGCGCTCGGGACATACGCGCCCGAGAAGCGGCTGACGAACGACGATCTCGCGAAACTCGTGGACACGACCGACGAATGGATCGTCTCGCGCACCGGGATGCGGGAGCGGCGCATCGCCCGCGAGGACGAGTTCACCAGCGACCTCTGCCTGGGGGCGGTCCGCGACTTGGAGAGCCGCGGCGGTTCGCTCGACGGCGTCGACTACGTCATCGCGTGCACCGTGACGCCCGACTACCAGTTTCCGAGCGTCGCGGCGCGGCTGCAGGACGTGCTCGGCCTGCAGAACGTCGGCGCGATCGACCTCGGCGCGGCATGCGCCGGGTTCGTGTACGGGCTCGACCTTGCCGACTCGCTGGTGTCGACCGGACGCGCTCGCAAGGTGCTGGTCGCCGCTGGAGAGACGCTCTCGAAGATTACCGACTACCGCGACCGCTCGACGTGCATCCTCTTTGGTGACGGCGCCGGCGCCGCGCTCGTCACCGCCGACGGCGCGGGCGGCGACGGAATGTTGCTCGCGCGGCGGGTCAACAGCGACGGTGCGTCCGGACGCGAGCTCTTCGCCACCGGATTGCGCAAGGAGATCGCCGGCACCGTCGATCCCGAGCCGTATTTGCGCCAGAACGGCCGCGCCGTGTACGAATGGGCGCTGACGAACGTCTCAGCCGGAATCGGCCAGCTGCTCCGTTCGGCCGAACTGCGCGCGGCCGACGTCGACTGGTTCGTTCCGCACAGCGCGAACGGCCGCATGATCGAATCGATCTGTAAGCGCACCGGGATCCCGCGCGAGAAGACGCTCACGAGCTTCGAGCTGCACGGCAACACGTCATCGGCATCGATTCCGCTCGCGCTCGCACCCGCGGTCGCCGACGGACGGGTCAAACGCGGCGATACGGTGCTGCTCTACGGTTTCGGCGGCGGCCTCGTCGAGTGCGGAATGCTGCTGCGCTGGGCGTAATGCCGATGATCGCCGTGCGTTATGGAGACGGCGAAGGGCCGTTTTCGAATGCTGCGGCGCTGCGGCCGACGTCGAAGACGCGTTCGTCGCCCGCCGCGTCGAGGAAGCCGCGCACGACGTACGTTCCGCGCGGGCCGATTCCGAGCGCGCGCGAGAGGCGCATCGTCCCGGTCGCATCGCGCAGACGCGCCGTGCCGCCGTCGAGGTACGGCGTGCCCTCGGTCGTCACGACGGTGCCCGGTTTCGCGGCGAGCGTCTGCGCGATCGTGTACGGCGCATCGAACACGATCGTTTTGTCGACGACCGTCCCGAAATTCGTGCCGAGCATCGCCACGCGCACCGTGTAGCGTCCTGGTGCGAGCGCGCGCCGGTCGTCGGTCGTCGAGTCGACGATCACCTGCGCGAGCCGCAGCATTCCGGGCGGGACGTCGAGCTGGCGGGTGATCGGGATCGGTTTGTGTCCGGTGACCGACGACCACACCGGCGCATCGTCACGCAGCACGTCGACGCGAAACAAGTCGGCGGTCGGGAAGCGCAGCCGCACGACGTGTCCGGTTGCGTTGTGCAGCGCGATCGCGACGGTGAACGGTGTGAGCAGCGCCGTCCCTTCGCGCTCCAAACTGACGTCGGCCCATACGCCGCGGGACGACGACGGTGCCGGGAGCGGAGCGGCGGTGACGGCTAGGGTCGCCGCGACGAACTCAGCTCGCGTCATGCGCCGGGGTCCGGCTGCGGGTCCGAAGGGGCAACGGAACGGCTTGCGGCTGCACGAGGATGATGTCTTGTGCGCGATCCGCCAGAGTCCCGCGTTGCGGCGGGCCTGGTCGGAATTCGCTGAGGTTTACGTCGAGCCGGCGCCGTTGCGCAGCACGCGTCCGGGACGCGCGCCGGTCAGCGCGCCATCGCGCAGCGCCGCCCGGCCGTTGACGTAGACGTCGCGGATTCCCTCAGGTGCGGCGAAGGGTTGCTCGTACGTCGCCCGGTCGACGACGTGCTCCGGATCGAAGACGACGAGGTCCGCGTGCATGCCGGGTGCGATCGTTCCGCGGTCGCGCAGCCCGAAGAGCGCCGCCGGGAGCGACGTCATGCGCCGCACTGCTTCCGCCGTGTCGAACACGTGCCGCCCGCGCACGTACCGGCCGAAGACGCGCGGAAACGTCCCGTATGTGCGCGGGTGCGGCACGCCGCGCGCGGTGATGCCTTCGAACGCGCGCGCGGACGCGTCGCTGCCGATGCAGCAGAATCCGGCGCTGAGCACCGCGGCGACGTCGTCTTCGCTCATCGAGAAGAAGACGGACTCGACGCGCATTTCTTCCTCGATCAAGAGCCGAATCGCGGCGCGCGCGGGACTCGAGCGCCAGCGGCGCGCGAGCGCGTCGAGCCGCAGGCCCGCGACGCCCGCGTTGCGTTCGCTGCCCGCGTCGGTCACCTGGATCGTGTCCCAGCCGTCGCCGCCGAGCAGCGGATCGCGCTCGATCTGCATCGCGAGCGCCGCGGCCAGCGCTTGCTCCGGATCGCGCAAACGTTGGAGCGCCGCCGCGTCACCGCCGCTGCGCACCCAGGGCGGCAGCACGGTGGCGAGTTCGGTCCACGACGCGACGTACGGATACGCATCGCAGGCGACGGTGACGCCGCGCGCGCGCGCGCGATCGATGGCTTGCAGCGTGCGGTGCACTTTGCCCCAGTTGCGTTTGCCCGCCGCCTTGTGGTGCGAGCACTGGACGGCGACCTCCGCCCGTTCGCCGACCGCAATCGCTTCGGCGATCGCGGCTTCGAGGTCGTCGCCTTCGTTACGCACGTGCGATGCATACAGCGGCGCACCCGCTTCGCGCGCGGCCGCCGCGCACGCGGTGAGTTCGTCGAGCTGCGCGTAGCGCCCCGGTTCGTAGATCAGACCGCTCGAGACGCCGAGCGCGCCTTGCTCGATCGCTTCGCGCACCAGCCGCCGCTGTGCCTCGAGTTCGTCGCGTTCCAGCGCGCGTGCTTCACCGCCCGCGACACACGCGCGCGTCGTGCCGAGTCCGACCAGCGACGCGACGTTGAGCGTCACGCCTTCCCCTTCGACGAGCGTGAAGAACTCGTCGAACGTCGTCCACTGCACGTCGAGCCGGTAATCGCGCGCCTGGCGTCGCTTCTTCTCGAGTGCGCCGCCCGCGAGCGGCGCGACCGACGTACCACAGTTCCCGCCGATCTCGGTCGTCACACCCTGCCGAATTTTTCCCTCACAGCGTCCGTCGACGAGCCATAGCTCATCAGAATGGGAATGAACGTCGATGAAGCCCGGCGCAAGTGCGAACCCATCGCAGGGGACGCGTTCGTGCGCATCGCGATCGGAGAGGTCCCCGATTGCAACAATTCTGCCGTCGGCGACGGCGACGTCCGTGGTATACGGCAATCCGCCGCGTCCATCGAAGACGCGGGGACGCTCGAAGATCGTCCAGAGCAGCGTTTAACCTAGCTTTCGCTGGGTACAGGGCAGACGGTGGGCCGATAGCTCAGGGAGACGTATTTCAACATGGCGACCAACGAAAACGTGACTAGCAACGGCGGCGGGATGAGCGTGCGCGAGGCCGGGAAACGCGGGGGCGATCGGGTCAAAGCGAAGTACGGCTCCGAGTTCTACGAAGCCATCGGCCGCAAGGGCGGCGAGGCGACGAAGAGCAAGTACGGTCCGTCGTTCTACGAGGAAATCGGCGCTAAGGGTGGTCAGAAGCTCAAGCGCACAACTAAAACGGCCGGCTGACGCATGGCCGACGCCAAGAAGCCTGAGGCAACGCCGAAGGCGGACAAGGTCGACGGCGAAATGTCGGTACGGGAGGCCGGTAAAAAGGGCGGCGACACGGTCCGAGACCGTTACGGGTCCGGATTTTACGAGGAGATCGGCCGGAAGGGCGGTCAGGCGACGCGCGAGCGTCACGGGGCCGAATTCTACGAGTCGATCGGCCAAAAAGGTGGCAAGGTCGTCAAAGAAAAGTACGGCCCGAACTTTTACGAGCAGATCGGGCACAAGGGCGGGCAGAAGGTCAAGAAGCTGATCGCCGAGGCCAAGAAGAACGCTGCGGACGCCGAGAAAACTTCGTCTTAGGCGTCCGGCCTCGGGGCCGCTCATTGGCACGCGCCGAGGGTTACCAGCCGCCGAAACTCCGTGACGATCGTGCGCGGATCGGCGGTCCCGTCCGGGGTGAGTGAAAACACGAAACCACGTGGGGTCGTCCAAGCGACCCCGCGCGGTTTTTTCCGTCCGCCGACGGCATGCACGTCGCCGCAGGCGCCGTAGGTCGGCAGGCCGGCGAACGCGTTCAGATCGCCGCCGTTGCGCGGCCATTGCTGGAGGATCCAGTCGCGGCCGTGCCGCCCGTATTCGTACGCGATCCCTTCGTATTTCGAGAGCTGGCCACCGTGGAACGGCGGCAGCAGCGCGACGCCGAGCGGGACTCGTTCGGGGACGAAAGGCCGAAACGCGATCGCCCGCTCGGCGGCGGCCCGATCGGTGACGAAGCCCCGCTGCGAGAGCGCGGAGGCCGCCGCCTCCGGTTCAGCCCATGCCGGGGCCGCGGCGATCGCGAGCGCCGGGACGAACGTGCAAAGGACGGCGAGGCGGCGGCGATCCATTACTTGAGGCTTCCCGGCCGCGTCCCCTCGATCCGTCCCAGTTTCGCGTCGCCGGTGCGGAAATCGACCGTCATGTTTTCGACGATGATCGTCGCCCCGGCGTCGGTGATCGTCGCCTCATGGTCGAGCTGAAGGACGCGGGTGGCGCCGATGTACCGGGCGCCTTTGGTGGAGAACGTCCGGATCCGGCCGTGGCCGAGGTCTTCTTTGAACGAGACGGGACCGCGGATGAACAGGTCGTTGGTCAAGGTATTGACCGTGACGTCGTCACCCTGCATCAGCACGTCAGCCTTGCCCTTGCGGTGCAGCCGGCCTTCGCGCACCTTGCCGATGGTGGCCTGCGATCCGTCGGCGCTCATCGAGACCGTATCGTAGTCGAGCGACCACGCGCGGCCGTCGACCCGCTTCCCGGTGACTTTTCCGTTCAGGAGTCGCGACGGCTGCTGAACGCGCGGCACGACCATGTCGCTCCCCGCGCGCCCGATCTCGAACCCGACCCAGGCCAGAAATGCGAAGATCACCAGCATCGCCGGGGTACGCCAGGCGATCTTCACGGGCGCCGTCCGCTCGCGCGCAAGAACGGGAGCAGGACGCCGAGCGCGAGCGCCAAGCCGATCGGCGCCGGACCGAGTGCGGCGTACGGGCCGGGCGCCGGCGCGCCGACGTCGCCGACGACGACGGCCGCGCCGCCGAGCTGCGTGCGCTGCGTCCAAGTGCCGTCGGGCGCGACGATCCCGCTGATTCCGGTCGCACCGGCGCGCAGCACCCAGCGTCCGGTCTCGACGGCGCGCACGGTCGCCGCCAGCGCGTGCTCGTAGGGAAACTCCGTCGTGCCGAACCAGGCGTCGTCGGTGGCGATCAGCAGCAGCGATGGGTTCTCGGCCAAGCGCTCGTGCGCGATGTCGCCGAAAAGTGATTCCCAACAGATCAGCGGCGTCGCGCCGGCGAACGTTCGGATCCGATTCGTTCCCGGCGTGTAGATGCCGATCTGGTCGGCATACGGCAGCGCGCGCATCCAGGCCGGCCCCGGCACGTACTCGGCGAACGGAACGAGCTGCTCTTTCGCGTAGACGGCGCTCGCACCGCTCGCGGGCGATCCGCGTTCGCCGTGCGGATCGTAGACGAAGATCGCGTTGGCGGTGCCGTTCGGCACCCGCGCCAGCGCGCCGACGAACAGCGTCGCGTCGAGATCGCGCGAAATCTTCGCGAAGCGCGTCGCGATGTCGTGCGTCTCCGGCCGCGGAGCGTTCAGCTCCGTCGTGATGACCGTTTCGGGCCACAGCACGAGCGACGGATGCTGCGCGGCGAGCGTCGCGGTCAGCGACGTGTAGCGTTCGACCGCGACGCGCAGTCCGTCCGGCGACATCTTGAGCGTCTGCGTGATGCCGCCTTGCACCGCGGCGACGCGGCGGGTCGGCGGTGCGTACCCTCGCGCGGGCCACAGCGCCCACGCGAGCGCCGCGCACGCGGCGATGCCGAGCCACGCGGCGAGCACCGTGCGGCTCCGGCGCGCATCGTGCGCGTCGAGCAGCCACCAGCCGAGCGTCGCGCCGAGCAGCGCGGTCGCGAAGGTGATCCCGTACACGCCGAGATACGCCGCGATCGGCCGCAGCGGCGAGTCGATCATCGCGACGCCGATCTGCTCGAGCGGCCCCCCCATCACGCCGGTCGAACGCACCAGTTCGGCAAGCGTGAACGCCGCCGCGGCGGCGACCGGCACGAAGCGCACGTCACAGCGGCGCGCGGCCTGCGACGTGACGAATGCGGCGAATGCGAACGCCGGCGCTTCGAGCAGTGCGGGACCGAGGTCCAAGACCGGCGCGGCCCGGCCCAGCAGCGCGCCGGCGGTTTCACCGATCCATGTGAAGCCGAACGCGAAGAACACCAAACCGCTGGCAAAGCCGACGAGCGCGGCCGAGCGCGGCTCCAGCCTGCTCCACGATGCGATCAGTCCCGCGATTGCGAACGGCGCCAGCCACCACCAGCCGGTTAGCGGGAAGGCAAGGTGCAAACCGAACGCGCACACCAATGCCACGACCGTCGACCGGGCGGTCACAGAGGAGTACAGCGTGCGGCTTCGTTGGGCGGTAGTGGTGGCGGTGGTGATGGCGCTATCCGGGTGCGGGCATCAAGTGACGGGGCTGAGCAAGCCCAACGGCGGCAACGTCGTCGCGTCGGGTGAGACGCTGCTTCGGTTCGAGACGGCGACCGTGCCGGACTTCAACAACGTGAAGTATCTGATCGTGATCAACGCGACGGGGGACGGACAAGTGCCGACCGCACAGGGCTCCAACTCGAACTATCGCGAGTGGTCGTACGCGTTCTTCGTCGGCGGCGGTCCGGGCTTCGTGAACACGCCCGACGTCGAGCAGTACTACCAGGACCCCTCCGCCGCAGGCGGGGTCAACCATCGACAGATTTTTCCCCCGACCGGGACGCTGACCTTCAGCCTGGTCAACGGCAACGGCAACGTCTTCGGATTCGACATTCGGTTCAACCGGTGCATTCTCGACTTTCCCTCGCCGGTCAACACCACGGGCAGCCCGACGCCGCCGCCGTCCCCGCATCCGGTGGGATCGTTGTGCCCCCCGTTCTTCTACATCGCCTCGCCGACGTGGACGATGAACATCTTCACCGTCGACAACACGATCACCGCGGTCGACTCGCTCGGCAACGGCCCGAGCGACACCTCGTATCCCGGCTTCACGCTCAACACGGCCGGCATGATCGTCGACCAGTCCTATCACAAGCCGGCCGGCGTGACCACGCCGCAGGCCCCCGCCGCTCAGGTCACCGGCATCGAAGCCTGGAGCCAGCCGTAGCGGTCGCGAATCTATTCCGCGTCGCAGGGCGGATGGCCGCAGGGGCAGTTGGTCTCCATCTCTTCGTCGGTCGAGTCGCGCTCGCGGCAGACGTCGCTGCAATAGGCGGCATCCTCGACCGCGCCGGTGACCGTGCAATTGCACTCCGCGTATTCGCAGGGTTGGGTGTGGGTGCTCATCGGTGATGATCTCCCTTACGGGTTGTACGACGTCGCGCCCTGAGTGAACGCCGCGTTCGAGAAATTTCCGGGGATGATCGAACTGAGCGATGGAGATTGGCCGATCCCGAAGTTGGCCGTCTGCGAGGGGAACGCCAGCAACGTCACCGTGAAGTAGACTTGCTTGAGATCTTCGTTGTAGGAAGCACGGAGTTCGTAGCAGTCGCCGACGATGTGCCGGTAGTAGATGTTCTTGCTCACCAGGCGCGCGTGGTTCTTCCAGTCGATGAAGGTCGCGATCTGCAGGTCGCTCTTGTACCCAAACGGCGTCGCGATTTGCACGCTCGTCCGGTCGAACCCGAGGCCCGGACCCGGCTGGTAGCTGCCCGAGAGCAGCAGCGTCGAGCGTGACGACGGCCGCGACTGGAGCTGATACCCGACGGCTTGCGCCCGGCGGTTGAAGAACGTCGTCGCCGTCAGCGAGAACGTGTACGTGTCACCGTTGAAGATGCGCAGCACGTCGTTCGCCTGCTTGAGGCCGCTGCTGAGCGGATCGAACGTGAAGGGCTGGGCGAGCGGCCCGTTCACGTGCGATTCGCTGTACGAGATCGTATTCTGGAGGTGGCCGAAGAGCGGCGTCGAGAGCGTCGCCTGCTGCGCGATCTGCGCCTTCTCGTCGCCCGTGCCATAGTAGTCTTGCTGGGCGGTCACCGTCGCGCTGAAATCGCTCGCCAGGAGGTGCGCTTGCGACGGACCGAACTGGAGCCGCGCTTCGCCGCGGCTGGTCGCGATGTTCGCCGCGGGGTCGTTGTAGAACCCGAGCGTGTACTGCGAGGTGATCGGAACCGCTCGGAAGTTCGGGAAGATCGGCGTGAGCGGCCGGATCTGGAGTTCGGGCTCCTTCTGCACGTTCGTCTGCAGCACCGAGTTGTACCGGTCGAAGATCAAGTTGTAGTCGTACGAACGGCCGATGAAATGCGTGAGCGTCTGGTAGTGCAGCGTGCTCGTGTTCTGCCCGGCCACGCCGTAGTACGTGCCCGACGTGCTGTTCGTGAACGAAACGGAGACGTCGTTCTGAAGCTGCTGCGAGAGCTGCAGGTGATCGGAGAAGCCGTAGTTGTTGGTGGCCGAGATCGAACCGGTCGACGTGCGCTGCAGGTTGTAGTTCTGACGATCGCCGCGCTCGTCGCCGTGGTCGAGTGCGGCGTTGAGCGTGTACTGCGCCGGCAGCGACGTCAGCGGCCCGTAGTTGGAGGTGTAGTTCACCGCGAGCGACCCGCGCGTGTTCTTGGAGAAGTTCTCCTGGTCTTGGAACGCCAAATTGTTGTTGGTCGTCTGCTGCAGCTTGTTCGCCTGGCGGAAGAAGTTGATGTCCGTCTGCCGCCGCCCGTCCTTGCGTTTGAGCGTGCCGACGTAGCCTAAGCCCAAGCCGATCTTCGTGTACTCCTCGATGCGGTAGTATCCGTAGTAGTACTGGCTCGGTGAGAAGCCGAGGCGCGCTTTCACCCAGAACCCTTCCGCCGCGTCGTAGCCGATCAGCGGGATGAAGCCCGGGTTGCGGCGCGTGCCGACCTCGTCCCGGCGCAGCGAGATGACGACGACCGGCAAGTAGAGGATCGCCAGCGCGCCGAGGAACAGCACGGCCGATTTCGCCACGGCTTTGTCGCCGGGATAGATGTCGAGCGTCTTCGACTCGATATGGTAGCCGCCGCGCGAGTTCTCGCACGTCGTGATGTTCGCGCGATCGACGTGCGTGACGCCCGCGCGGTCGGTGACCATCGTCGTGCCCTTGAAGTGCAGTTTGCCTTGCTCGACGCCTTGGGTCGACTCGCCGCGTCCATTGATCAGCGTCGCCTTCTGGGTGGCCGTGTCGAAGCGCACCGAGTCGGCGAACAGCGTCGTGTCGCCGGACGCGTTCTTGACGAACGGGTGGCCGGTGATGTCGATGTAGCGCTTGCCGTCGTAGTGGGCGTGGTCGCCGCCCAGGACGCCCTGCTGGTAGAGGATGGTGACGTGTCCGTCGAGGTCTTTCGGCTCGCCGGGCTTGTCGATGCCGCTGAGGTGGTCGCCGAGAATCGCGTAGTCGGTCGGCGAGAGCGTCTCGGCCGGCTGCGGCGACGCCGACGCCACCGGCGTCGGCGATCCGATGAGCCCGGCGCTGACGGTCGGTGCGGGGAGCGGCGAGCTCGACGGCGGCGCGGTGACCTGCTCGATCACCTGGCCCGGCGGCGAGGCCGACGGTCCGGGCGACGTCGACGACAAGGGGACCGGCGAGGGGCCCTTCGGCGTGGGGAGCGGCTGGGGAACGAGCACCTGCGGGCCGCCCGAGGTCGTCGGCGGCCCGACGAGCGGGCTCGGCGAAGGGCTCGGCGTGGGACTCGGCGTGTCGGTCGCGGAACCCGCCGGCGACGGCGACGGCGCGGCGGAGGCGCCGGCTTGCGCGATCTGCAGCACGCCGTGCTGCGCGCTCTGCTGCGCCGGGGCGCCCCCGCTGCACAGCTGGAGCATCGAGACGGCGCGCGCGCCGTCGTCGTCGGCTGCGGCGACCGGCGATGGAGTCGCGAGCAGCACCAGCGAAACGGCGATGCAGCTCACACCGGCGCGACGGAGAACCTCCCTCACCGGTCTTCGCGCCAGATCATGTACGCGCCGGCAGAGGCCATGATGATGTTCGGGAGCCAGGCTGCGAGATACGGATCGAGCGAGCCGTTGCGGCCGAATGCGCCGGCCACGGCGACGATCGCGTAGTAGACGAACAGCACGACGACCGAGAGCACGATACCGAGCGTGCGGCCCTTTTTGCCGAAGCGCACCGCCAGCGGCACGGCGATGATCACGGCGATGAATGAAGCGAACGGATACGCGTACTTCGAGCCGAGCGTGAGCTCGCGCCCGGCGAGGTCGGTGCCGCCTTGCCCGGTCTGTTTGCGGAACTTGATGTCCTGCGCGAGGCGCTTCGTATCCATCGTGTACGTATCGTTGAACGAACTGCTCAGAAAATTCTGGCCGTTGTCGCCCATCGGAAGTGAAAGGCGTATTTCTTTCGCTTCGACGTCGACTGCGCCGATCTGCCCGTCTGCCTTGATCTGCGTGCGAACCGCATGGTCGAGCACGATCTCGGTCCCGTCGATGCGGGCCGATTTGGCCGTGAGGATCTGTTGGAACGGCGACGTGCGATCCGGCTCATAGATCATGATGTTCTGCATGGTCTTGCCGTCGGGAGCAACGGACTGGATGTAGAACGTGTAGCCGGTCGAGGGGTCGGAGCGGAAGATGTTCGGCTCGATCGGCAGCGTCTGCGACTTGTAGAGAATCTGATAGAAGCTCCGGGTCGAGAGATCGGTCGCAACCGGGGCGACGTGCTCGTTCACGAGGAACGACGCAAGCGCGACGAGCGCGCCGGCGACGATCGGCAGACGAATGATCCTGGTGAACGACACGCCCGAGGTGCGCAGCGCGTTGATCTCGTTGTCGGCCATGAGCCGCCCGAAGCCGAGCAGCGTGCCGAAGAGACAGGCGAACGGAAAGGCCAGCGGCGTCGCTTGCGGGATGCGGAACACGAGGAAACGCAGCACGAGGAAAATCGGCGCGCCCTTGTTGACGATGTAGTCGGCCGCAAGCACGAAGATGTTCGCGAACCAAAACAAAAAGAAGGCCGCCAGGGCGAACGCGAACGGTCCCGCCAGCTCGCGCAGCAGGTACGCGTCCATGATCGGCAAGCCGACCTTCGGCGGTGCAGCACGGGCATACACCGGTGTGCGCACCCCGGGGAACGAGGCCATTCCCTTTATCGGATGCCGGCGACGACGCGGTCGACGTAGGCACGGGTCTCCGCGTACGGCGGGATCCCGTGCGCCGCGTCGACGGCCCCAGGACCGGCGTTGTACGCGGCGACCGCGAGGCGGACGTTTCCTTTATACCGGTGCAGCAGATCGTGCAGGTACCGCGTCCCGGCGTCCACGTTCTGATACGGATCGAACGCGTTGCTTATGCGGTACATCGCCGCCGTGCCGGGCATGAGCTGCATCAGTCCCTGCGCGCCGACCCGCGAGACGGCGTTCGGGTCGCCGTGCGACTCCGCTTCGATCACCGAGAAGATCAGCTTCGAATCGACGGCGTTGGTCGACGAAGCGCTGCGCACGAGGGCATTCAGACGATCCGAGGGCATCGAGTGGAAGCCGCCGGGCAGCATGCCGCCGCCGCTGCATCCTGAAAGGAAGGCGAAAGCTAGGGCCGCCGAGGTCAAGAGATCGCGCGCGGACACGGTAGGGCTCCGTTTCGCCGCCTCCGGCACCCGGCCTTGTGGACGCGCGAGGTCAACGTACAGTCCTCATCATTGCGGGCGCTCCTGGTTGCCGTGCGGCAATCGGTGGGATATAGTGGGTCCAGGTGGACCAAAATGGAGCGTAGTGGAGATCGCTGTGGCTGATCGCCCGCTGTTTACGGGCTCGGTGGACCATAGCCTTGACGACAAGGGTCGCTTGGTCGTACCCGCACGCTTCCGCGAGCGCCTCGGCGCGGGGTTCTTCCTCACCATCTCCGACCCTGATCCATGCTTGGCGCTGTACCCGGCCCCGACATGGGCAGAGGTGTGCGCCCGTATCGAAGCCGCGCCGGTCAAGGATGCGCGCTACCGCGCCTTCGTCCGCCACCTCTTCGCCCATACGGAAGAGCTCAGCTGCGACGCGCAAGGGCGGCTGGTGATTCCGGCCTCCCTTCGCGGGTGGGCCGGGATCGAAAAGGACGTCGTCTCGATCGGCTCGCTGAGCCGGGTCGAGATCTGGGCCCACGACCGCTACGACCGCCACCTCGCGGAACGCGGCGACCTCCCCGACTACGCCTCGGAGCTGGGGCTGTTTTAGATGCTCGCTTTCGAGATGACGATGCAGGCGCGGCACTCGGGGAATCAAGCGATGCCCCCTTTCGTGTTGCCGGCCGCGGCCCGGGGGGCCGTTGAACCCGTGCACCACGTTCCGGTTCTCGCCGAAGAGGCTGTGGCGGCGCTGGCGGTGCGAGCCGATGGGACGTACGTCGACGCGACTTTCGGTGCGGGCGGGCACTCTGCGCTGATCTTGGATGTTTTGGGGACGGCGGGGCGGCTGGTGGCGTTCGATGTGGACCCCTCGGCGGGCACACGAGCCCCGGTCGACCCGCGCTTCACCCTCGTGCACGCGAACTTTCGCGAGCTCGCGGAGCGGCTCGACGAGCTGGGGATTGCGGCGGTTGACGGCGTGCTCTTCGACTTGGGCGTGAGCTCGATGCAGCTCGATGAGGGCGAGCGCGGCTTTTCGTTCCGCTCGCCGGCGCCGCTCGACATGCGGATGGATTCGACGCGCGGCCTCACCGCTGCCGAATGGCTCGACGCGCACGACGAACGGGAGATCGCCGACGCGATCTACGAGTACGGCGAAGAGCGCGCGTCGCGCCGCATCGCGCGCGCCATCGTGGCGCTGCGCGACGCCGGCACGCCGGTTCGCGACACCGTCGACTTGGCCGGCGTGGTCGCGCGCGCGGTGCGCAGCCACGGCAAGATCCACCCGGCAACGCGTACTTTCCAAGCGCTGCGTATCGTCGTCAACGACGAGCTCGGTGCGCTGCGTGACGGACTCTCCGCCGCGCTCGATCGAACCGTACCCGGCGGGCGGGTCGCCGCGATCAGCTTTCACTCGCTCGAGGACCGCATCGTGAAGCATACCTTCCGCGAAGACCCGCGCGCGCACGTCGTGACGCGCAAGCCGATCGTTGCCCAAGCCGGCGAGCTGGCGGCGAACCCGCGCTCGCGCAGCGCAAAGCTGCGGGTGGCCGAACGGGCCGAGGTGGAATCGTGATCGCGCAGCCGCGGATCGCGGCGCCGCCGCGTCACGTCGAGCGCGTCCGCGCGGCGACGGTTCGCCGCGTGCGGCGCACCCGCCGGCGCGTCCATCGTCCCGTCTTCGCGGTGATCAGCCTGGCCGTGCTGCTGCTGGTGATGGCGCTCGGATACGTCACCGGCACGTCGAACATCACCTCGCTGAACTACGCGGTCTCGCGCAGCGCGCACGAACGTGCGACGCTCATCGAGGAGACGCAGCGGCTCGACGATCGCATCGCGCGCCTGAAGTCCCCGGAGCGGCTGGCCCAGCTCGCGACGCAGTTGAAGATGTCCGATCCGCACGTCTACGCGGTCGTCCCAGTCCCCGAACCGAAGGCGCAGCCCAAAGCGCAAGGGATCGCGTTCTTCGGCTGGATCGCTCGTCACGATCCGTGACATGATGGGAGCCCGCTGACATGGCGACGCGGGCCTTCGTTCGCGTCGCACCGACGCGAGCGAAGCTTTCGCTGGTCTTCGTCTGTGCGCTGGCTTGCGCGCTGGCGACGCGGCTCGGCGTCGTTCAGGTGCACGACGGCCCCCGGCTTGCGCGCGCGGCGCTGGCGCAGCACGACGAGACGGTGGAGTCGTTCGCGCGGCGCGGCGCGATCCTCGACCGGGACGGCGGCGTGCTCGTGCGTTCGCTGCCGTCCGAGTCGATCTATGCCGTCCCGTCGAACGTCGTCGACCCGCGCGCCGCGCAGAAGCTTGCGCCGGTCCTCCACATGCGGGTTGCCGATATCGACGCAACGCTGCGCGAGAAGCTGCAGTTCCGATGGCTTGCGCGCAAGGTTCCGCACGAAGTCGCCGAGCACGTGCACGCGCTCGGGATCGCCGGGATCGAGACGAAAGCCGAAGAGACCGGCCTGCGCTTCGTCGCGTCGGGCCGCCTTGCTTCGACCGTCGTCGGTTTCACCGGGACGGATGAAAACGGGCTCGACGGTCTCGAGTACGCGTTCGACGGACTGCTGCGCGGGACGCCGGGACGGATGAGCATCGAGGCCGATCAGTTCGGCCGCGCGATACCCTTCGGCGAGACTCACGTCGTCGACCGCGCCGTCCCAGGACGCACGATCGTCACCACGCTCGACCCGTACCTGCAGTTCGAAGCCGAACGCCTGCTGCGCGCCGACGTCAAGCGCTGGAGCGCGAAGAGCGGGACGGCGATCGTCATGGACCCGTGGACCGGCGAACTGCTCGCCGTCGCCAACATGCCCGACTTCGAGCCCGCCCGCTTCAACGCGTTTCCGAGCGACAGCTGGCGCGACCGCGCGGTCGCCGACGCGTACGAACCCGGTTCCACCTTCAAGCTGATCACGGCGGCCGCGGCGCTGGAGAGCAAGAAGGTCGGTTCCGAGGCACGCTTTCCGGCGCTCGACGCGCTGCACGTCGGCGGCCGCACGATCCGCAACGCGGAAGACGGCTTGATGGCCGGCAACTCCGGAACCGAATCGATCGAAGACATCATCGCATACTCGCACAACGTCGGCGCGGCGGAGATCGGGTTGTCGATCGGCAAGCGCCAGATGTACCGCATGATCCGCGCGTTCGGCTTCGGTTCGTCCACGCAGATCGAGCTGCCCGGCGAGAATCCCGGAATTCTGGATCCGCCCGAGGCCTGGAGCGGTTCGCAGCTCGCCACGATCTCCTTCGGCCACGGCATCTCGACCACGCCGCTGGCGCTCGTGCGCGCGTACGCCGCGATCGCCAACGGCGGTATGCTGCTGCGGCCACGGATCGTGCACGCGCTCGCCGACGCCGACGGGAACGTCTTCTATCGTTATCCGGCCGAGGTCGAGCACCGCGTCATTTCCACCCGCACGTCGGCGACGCTGATGCGGTATCTGCGCGCGGTCGTCGTCCGAGGCACGGGCAAAGAGACCGCTCGGGTCGCGGGTTACACGACCGCCGGCAAGACCGGAACGGCGCAAGTCGTCGAAAACGGACGCTACGAACCGGGTGCCTACGTTGCGTCGTTCGTCGGAATGATCCCGGCGGAGCGTCCGCGCTACGTCATCTTGGTGAAGATCGAGCGTCCGCACGGTTCGATCTACGGTTCGGCCGTCGCCGCGCCGGTGTTCGCCGAACTCGCGCGTGCCGCGATGCTGCACGCGGGGATCATGCCGTCCGCGCCGCCACGCTTGGTCTCCCACGGCGCCGCGACGAAGGGTGTGCGCTGATGCGAGAGACGGCGAGACTCGTAGCGGCCCTGCGGGGCGCACGCGTCGTCGGCGAACTTCCGCCGCTGGTCGAAGCAATCTCCTCCGATTCGCGCGCGGTCCTGCCGGGGACGATGTTCGTCGCTCTGCGCGGCGAGCGGGTCGACGGCCACGCGTACGTGACCGGCGCGATCGCGCGCGGCGCCTCCGTCATCGTCGCCGAACGCGAGCTGAACAGCAGCGTACCGTTGGTCGTCGTCCCCGATACGCGCGTGGCGGCGTCCGCGCTCGCCGACGCGTTCTACGACCACCCTTCGCAGTCGCTCGCGGTGGTCGGCGTGACCGGCACGAACGGTAAGACGACCACCACACACTTGGTGCGCGACGTGATCGAAGCGGCCGGGATCCCGTGCGGCGTCGTCGGAACGCTGGGCGGCGCGTTTCGCGATCGACGCTGGGAGCTCTCGAACACCACGCCGCTCGCGCTCGAACTGCAAGCGCTGCTCGCGTCGATGCGCGATGCGGGCGCGCGTGCGGTCGCCATGGAGGTGTCCTCGCACGCGTTGGCACTGAACCGGGTCGACCACGTGCGGTTTGCCGTCGCCGCGCTGACGAACATCACCCGCGATCATCTCGACTTTCACGGCACGTTCGAACGCTACACGGCGGCGAAGCGCCGTCTGTTCGATCTTGCGCCGCGCGCCGTGCTCAACGTCGACGATGCCGCCGGCGCGGCCTTCGCGCGCGAGCTCCGCGGCGCGACGACGTATGCGATCGACGCGGAGGCGGAACTGCGCGCGACCGTCGTGCAGTTGGACGGCGACGGCTCGACCTTCAATCTCGGCGCGCTGCGCGTCAGCGTCGCGTTGCCCGGCCGGTTCAACGTGCGCAACGCGCTGGCCGCGTTCGGGATCGGCCGGGCGCTGGGGATCGACGACGTGACGATCGTGAACGGTCTCGCGGCGACGCGCGCCGTCCCCGGCCGCATGGAGCGCATCGGCGCCTTCGGCATCGATGCGATCGTCGACTATGCGCACACGCCGGACGCGCTGGAGAACGTGCTCTCCGCGGCCCGCGAGACGACCCGCGGCGACTTGATCGTCGTGTTCGGCTGCGGCGGCGACCGCGATCCGGGAAAGCGCGCGGAGATGGGCGAGATCGCCGCGCGACTCGCCGACCGCGTCATCGTCACCTCCGACAACCCGCGCTCCGAAGATCCGCTGGAGATCGCGAAGTCGATCGCCAACGGGTTCGAACGAACCGACATCGTGCTCGACCGCCGGGCTGCGATCCGGCGCGCGATCGTGCAGGCGCAAGCCGGAGACACCGTAGTCGTAGCCGGCAAGGGCCACGAAGCCTACCAGATCGTCGGGGAGGAAACCCGCCCCTTCGACGACCGCGACGAAGTCCGCATCGCCTTCAACAAGCGCGCGGAGGCGGTCAGAAGATGACGGTCATGGACCGAGCAGAGCGTGCAGCCAGAGCGGAGCGCCTTTCAACATGAGGCTGCCCGTCGGCGATGCTATCGCTGCGACTCACGCACAGGTCATCAACGATGGCGCGTTGCCCGCGTCGTTGTTGGTGCAGACGGATTCGCGGGCGATCGAGCGTGGGGCGACGTTCTTGGCGCTGCGTGGCGAGCGGTTCGACGGGCACCGGTACGTGGAGCAGGCGTACGCGCGCGGCGTGGCGTGCGCGATCGTGGACGACGCCCAGACGGTTCCGCCCGGCAGGCCCGCGCTCGTCGTGGCCGATACGCTGCAGGCGTACCTCGATCTCGGCGCGCTCGCGCGCACGCGGATCGCGGGAACAGTCGTCGGCATCACCGGTTCGACCGGCAAAACGACGACCAAGGGGTTCCTCTTCGCGCTCCTGCGCGCGGCCGGCATCCCGGTCACCGCGACGCCGGAGAACGAGAACAATGAAGTCGGGGTCGCGAAGTTTCTGTGCGGCCTCGAAGACGGCGATCCGCGCGTCGCGATCGTCGAGATGGGCGCGCGCAAGTATCGCGACCTCGACGTGCTGGTGGCCGCCGCGCGGCCGGACGTCGGCGTGCTGACCAACGTCGGCGAAGCGCACCTCGAGATCATGGGCAGCCGCACGCGAATCGCGGAGACGAAGTGGGCGCTTCCGGCCGGATCGCGGCGCGCGGTGCTCAATCTCGAGGACGAGGCGTCCCGCGCGCGCGCGGGCGAACTTCCCGCGCCGCCGGTGTGGTATGGGATCGATCTGGAGCGGCCGCCGCACGGCCAACGCGCCGTCGTGATCGAGACGGATGCCGCCTGGTGCATCGCGGAGGACGAGACGACCGAGAGCTACCGGTTGGCGATCGGTTTTCCCGGCGACCACAACCGGCGCAACCTCGCCGGTGCGTTCGCCGCGGCGATGCTGTGCGGCGCGGCGCCGGGCGCGCTCGCTGCGGCGGTCGGCGCGCTGTCGCTCCCGCACGGGCGGTACGAAGTCGTCGAGCTCGCCGAGGACGTGCGGCTCGTGTTCGACGCGTACAACGCGTCGCTCTCCGGGACGCTTGCGACGCTCGCGACGTTCGGACGCGAAGAAGCGGAACGGCGCATCGCCGTGCTGGGCGGGATGGCGGAGCTCGGCATCGACTCGCCGGTAATGCACGAAAAAGTCGGCGAGATCGCCGCGAAGCGAGCGGACGTCGTGCTCGCCGGCGGACGTTTCGCCGAGGACACCGTGCGCGGCGTCGAACGAGCCGGCGGCACCGCCGTGACGTACGCCGAGAATTCGGACGCGGTCACGTGGCTGCGCGCAAACCTACGGCGCGGCGATGCGGTTCTGCTCAAGGGTTCGCGCGCGTACAAGATGGAGGAGATCGCGACGGCGCTGGGCGCCGAGGTGTTCGCGTGATTCCGGTCGCCGTTCGCGAAGCCGGTCTGCCCGACGGCGTCGTTGCGATCCCCGTGCGGACGCGGCTGATCGCTCCGGGCGATGATCTCGCGAGCGTCGTCGGCGCTGCGGTCCGCGGGATCGCGCGTCCCGGCGACGTCGTCGCGATCGCCGAGACGGCGGTGGCGATCGCGCAGTCGCGCTTCATCCCGGCCGAATTCATTCGCCCTTCGCGCCTGGCGCTCGCGCTCTCCCGGCGCGCCGGCGCGCTCGCCACGGTCAGCCAGCCCGAGTCGATGCAGCTGGTGATCGACCAAGCCGGCCCGCGCAAGGTCGTGTGGGCGACCATCGCGCACGTGCTGGGCCGGCTGCGCGGGAAGCGCGGGGTCTTCTACGAGATTCTCGGTGAGGCGATCGCGGCGATCGACGGCTACACCGGCACGCTGCCGCCCTACGAACGCGCGATCGTCCTCGGACCCGCCGAACCCGACCGCGTCTCCGCCGAGCTCGCCGCCGCGCTCGGCGTGCACGTCGCGATCGTCGATGCGAACGACCTGCACCGCGCGAAGGCGCTCGGCGCCTCACCGCTGCTGGACCGCGGTGCCGTCGAGTGCGCGCTGCTCGGCAACCCGCACGGCAACGGCGACGAGCAGACGCCGCTCGTCGTGCTGGCCTGGCGCGGCGACGGACCGAACCCGCTGGTGAGCGCGCCGTGAGCGACGTCAACGTCTTCGCCGGCTATCCGGCGTGGTTTTTCGTCGTGATGTACCCGATCGTCACGTGGCCGTTCGGCTTTGGCGCGCTCGCAGTCGGCGCGCTGCTCGGGACGGTGCCGGCGTTCATTGTGACGGCGCTCCTCGGCAAGCCGCTGATCGCACGGCTTCGGCGCGCCTCCGCGAGACAAACCGCCTACGAGGACGCGCCCGAAACGCATCAGGTCAAGACGGGTACCCCGACGATGGGCGGCGTGCTCTTCGGCGTCGCGCCCGTCGTCGCGCTGGTCCTGCTGCCTTCGCGCGCGACGCTTGCGCTGGCCGTCCTGACGTATTCGTGCATGGCGATCGGCGCGATCGACGACCTCGCGAAGATTCGCGGAAACAAGAACAAAGGTTTGCGAGCGCTGCCGAAATTCGGCTTGACGGGACTCGCCGCGGTCGCGTTTCTGCTGGTCGCCGGGCCACAGCCGATGGTCTTCGCAGGCATCGGCCCCGTCGCGCCTTGGCTCTGGTACGGTCTTTCGGTGTGTGTGATCCTCGCGACCACGCACGCCGTGAACCTCACCGACGGGCTCGACGGACTTGCCGCAGGAACGATCGTGCCGCCGCTCGCCGTGCTGGTGTGCGTCTCGGCGATCGTTGTCGCACCGCTCGGCGTCCCGCTCTTCGCGTGCGCGACGATCGGCGCGGTGCTCGGATTCTTCGTCTACAACCGCCATCCGGCGACGGTGTTCATGGGCGACACGGGCTCGCTCGCACTCGGCGGAGCGCTTGCCGGCGTCGCCATCCTGAGCGGCGCGCAACTGCTCTTGCTGCTCGTCGGCGGCGTGTTCGTCGCCGAAACCTTGAGTGTGATCATTCAAGTCGCCTCGTACAAGACGACGCGGCGCCGCGTCTTCCGCATGAGTCCGCTGCACCATCACTTCGAACTCGCCGGTTGGTCGGAGACGAAGGTGACCGCGCGCTTTTGGCTCGCTTCGCTCGTCCTCTCGCTCTTGGGCTTCGCCCTGATCGCGCGGTCCGCATGAACATCTTCCCGGCCGACGGTCGTTTCGATCGTAACGAACACGTCCTGGTGATCGGCTTGGGCCGCAGCGGACGGACCAGCGTCGAGGTCCTGCGGGAGCGAGTCGGCTCGCTCGCCGCGACCGACGAGGCGCCTTCCGAGCAGCTGGCCGAAGCGCTCGCCGAACTCGAGGCGCGCGGCGTGCCGTTCATCGCACCCGACGCGCTCGGCGACGTGCTCGCCACGACCTCGGTCGCCGTCCTCTCGCCGGGCATTCCGCTCACCGCGCCGATCGTGCGCCGCGTCCAAGCCGCCGGCGTTCCCGTCTTCAGCGAAGTCGAGGTCGCGTACCGCATCTGCAAGGCGCCGATCGTCGCCGTGACCGGGACGAAAGGGAAGTCGACGACGACGGCGCTGGTCGGCGCGCTGTTCACCGCCGCCGGCACGACCGTGCACGTCGGCGGCAACATCGGCAACGCGCTGATCGGCGAAACGGCGTTCGCCGCCGCGAGCGACTGGGTCGTCGCCGAAGTCAGCTCGTTTCAGCTCGAGTCGATCCGCTCGTTCAAACCGCGCGTCTCGCTGATCACCAACATCACGCCCGACCACCTCGACCGCTACCCCTCGATGGAAGAGTACGCCGAGGCCAAGTTCCGCATCTTCACCAACCAGGGTCCGCACGACACGTTCGTCGGCAACTTCGACGACGAGATCATCCGTACGGCCCCGGGCGAAGACGGCAACCGCATCAAGGCGCGCACGCAGTGGTTCGCGTCCGAGCCGCGCCGCAATTCGACGCTGTACCTGCGCGGTGGGACGCAGATCGTGTACGCGCCGCCGACCGGCGATCCGCGTCCCGTCGATGTCATGAACGTCGCCGACATCCCGCTGCTCGGGCGCCACAACGTGGAAAACGTGATGGGCGCGATCCTGGTCGCGCTCGCGGCTGGCCTGCCGCTCGACGCGATCCGCGAGGGCGTGCGCACGTTCCGCCCGCTCGGTCATCGGCTCGAAGCGATCGGCGAGGTGGACGGCGTGCAGTTCGTTGACGACTCGAAGGCGACCAATCCGGGTTCGGTCATCGCGGCGATGCGTTCGTTCGACCGTCCGATCGTGCTGATCGCGGGCGGCAAGGCGAAGGGCACGGAGTTCGCCGAGATGGGCAAGGTCGTCTCCTCGCGCGCGAAGGCCGTCGTGCTGATCGGGGAGGCGGCCGACGAGATCGCCGCGGTCGTCAAACGTGCCGCCGTCGCCCGCGCGGCGTCGATGGAGGAGGCCGTCGAGAAGGCGCGCGCGTTCGCCGAGCCGGGCGACGTCGTGCTGCTGTCGCCGGGCTGCGCGTCGTTCGACATGTTCCGCTCGGCCGAACATCGCGGGCAGCTGTTCGCGGACGCCGTCCGCACACTGCGCGGCTCGGTACCCGATGCACGCTAGCGGGTTAGGGCGCAGACGGCCCAATCCGAGCGGTTCGAGCTTCGTCCGGGCAACGCGTCAAAAGACGGTACTCAAGCCGCCGGACGCGCTGCTGCTGGGTGCGGTCGCGTTCCTGCTGACGCTGGGTTTGGTCATGGTGTTCAGCGCGTCGAGCGTGACCGCGTACACGTACTACCACGACAACGCGTACTTCCTCAAACATCAGCTCGTCTACGTCGCGGTCGGGCTCGTCATCGCGTACGCGGCGTACCGCGTCGACTACCGCAAGCTCAAGCGGCTCGCCCCGGGCGCGGTGGTGATCGCGATGATCCTGCTGCTGCTCACCCTGATCCCGCACGTCGGGTTCGCGACGGGCGGCGCGCGCCGCTGGCTGGGCTTTCATGCGATCTCGTTTCAGCCCTCGGAGTTCGCGAAGCTCGTGCTCGTGCTGTTTCTCGCCGCGAAGCTGGCGCAGCTCGGCGAGGGGGTGCGCTCGCTCTCGCGAGGCGTCGTGCTGATCTTCTTCGTCGCGCTGCTGATCGCGCTGCCCGTCTTCTTCGAACCGGACATGGGCACCGCGTCGCTGATGATCTTCACCGCGTTCGCGATGCTGTTCACGGCCGGCGCGCGGATCGAGCACCTCGTGCTGAGCGCACTCGCGATGCTCCCCGCCGTGCTGCTCGCCGTCGGGTCCTCGGCGTACAAACGCGCGCGAATCTTCGCGTTCATCAACCCGTGGAAGGACGCGCAGAATACCGGCTTCCACATCGTGCAATCGCTGCTGGCGCTCGGCAGCGGCGGGATCTTGGGACTGGGCCTGGGCGCGTCGCGGCAGAAGTATTTCTATCTGCCGGAGGCCCACAACGATTTCATCTTCGCCGTGCTCGGTGAAGAGCTCGGCATGCTGGGCGGCCTCGTCGTGATCGCGTTGTTCGTGCTGTTCGCGATCCGCGCGGTCACGCTCGCGATCAAGGCGCCCGACCGGTTCGGGATGCTCCTCGCGATGGGCTGCACGTTCCTGATCGTCATTCAGGCGTTCATCAACATCGGCGTCGTGACGGGCTCGTGGCCGGTGACGGGCGTCCCGCTGCCGTTCATCTCGTTCGGCGGCACCTCGATGATCGTCTCGCTAGTCGCGGTCGCGCTCATCGCCAACGTCGGCCGCTACCGCACGACCTGAATCGATGGGCAAGCGCTTGCTGCTGTGGACATTCGTCGCGTTGCTCGGCGCGAGCTCGAGCGCGACGTCGCCGCTGCTCGTCAGCTCCCGCTACGAATTGGTGTACGTCGATGGTGACGCGCGTCGCGTCGCGTCGGCCGGCCCCGGGACGACCGGATACCGGCTGCTGGGCGCCGTCGCCGACGGGAGCGTGCTGGTGGCCTTCGACGAGGCCGGCTTCGTCGACGTCGAGTCGGTCTCGCCGTCGCTGGCGTCGCGTACGCTGAAGACTTTCCCGCGCTCTGCGGCCGCCTTCATCGCCCCGAGCAGCGACGGCTTCCTCGTTTACGACGCCTCGACGCAACTGCTGCGGCGCTACGACGCGCAGGGTTCGCTCGCCGGGACTCCGGCCGCGCCGCTCGGTGCGCGCGCGGCGCTCGGGATCGGCGAGGTGGTCGTGGTGCTCGGTCCCGGCCGGCTCGACACCTACGACACGCGCGGCCGTTTGCAGCATGCCGTGCCGCTCGACGGCGGAGACCTCGCCGCGCTCCCCGGCGCGCGGTTCGCGGTCACCGATACGCGCGACGGCGAGATCCGCGTCTATACGGCGGCCCTGCAGCAGACGGCCACGTTGCGCGTCTCCGGCCGGCCGTTGCGTGCCCTCGCAGCCGGACCCGATGGTTCGATCGGGATCGTGACCGGGACCCCGGCGTGCGGCCTCGTCTCCGACGTCGAGGTCGACGTGTTCGACGATCCCGCCGCGTCGGGGGCGCCTGTCCGTTTGCGGACCAACCTGCCGAACCCCGTGAGCCTGACCATCGCGAGCGACGCAGTGTACGTCGCGAATGCGGGTTGCCGCGGCGAGGACGGTTCGATCGCGGTGTTCGGCCGCGACGGCACCCCGCGCGGAACGATCGTCAACGTCGGTTCGCCGAGCGGCGTGCTGCCGTTGGCGCGCTAACGTCGTGACGCTGCGGATCGCGTTCACCGGCGGAGGGACCGGCGGTCACGTCTATCCGGCGCTCGCGATCGACGACGCGATGCGCGCCGCCCATCCCGGCGGTGAATACGAGGCGCGATTCTTCGGCAACAAAGGCGGTCTCGAAGCGACGCTCGTCACCACGATGCCGCTGCGGTTCGTTCCGAGCGCCGCGCTGCAGCGCAAACTCTCGCTCGGAACGCTGCGCACCGTGCTCGCCAACGCCGCCGGCGTGTTCGTCGCGCTGGGCGCGCTCGCCGCGTTCAAGCCGACGATGGTCGTGGCGACCGGCGGGTACGTATGCTTTCCCGTCGTCGTCGCGGCGCGCATCTTGCGCTTGCTGCGTGTCATCCGCTGCCGCATCGCGCTGCTCGAGATCAACGTGACGCCGGGCTTGACGAATCGCCTGCTGCTGCCGCTGGTCGATGAAGTGTGGACGACGTATGCGGCGTCGGCGGTGTCGTTCGGCCGCAAGACGGTGGTGACCGGCGCACCGGTCCGCGCGTCGCTTCGCGCACCGAACGACGCGCGCGCCGCGCGGGCTCGCCTGGGACTCGATCCGGACGGCACCACCGTCGTGGTGATGGGGGGCAGTCAAGGGGCGCGGTCGATCAACGAAGCGATCGCCGCCTTGGTGACTCGGCGCACGCTGCCGTCCGATTGGCAGGTACTGCACGTCAGCGGAGAACGCGACTTCGCATACATGGAAGCGGAGGAACGTGTCCCTGCCGCCGGCAATCGCGTGCGCCTCGTCGCCTACTTGCCGGATCCGGCGGACGCCTACGCGGCGGCCGACGTCGTGATCGCGCGCTCCGGCGCGTCGACCCTGGCCGAACTCGCCGTGACCGGGACGCCGGCGGTCTTGATCCCGTATCCGCACGCCGCGGATCAGCATCAGGCGCACAATGCGGACCTGTTTGCCCAGAGCGGGGCCGCGGTCGTGCTGGCGGATGCGGGTCTCGACGGCGACAAGCTCTGGTGGGCGCTGCAGGGCATCCTCGCAGGCGAGCGGCGCGCCGAAATGCGGACGGCCGCACGGTCGCTCTCACCGAACGACGCGTCCGCGGCGATTCGCGCGCGGATCGATCGCGCGACCGCGGCGCGGGTGGCCGGCGACACGGACGCGAACGAGGTTCGCCCGTGACGGACACGGCTTACCATCTCGTCGGTTCCGGCGGGATCGGCATGAGCGCGATCGCGCGGCTGCTCCTCGCTCGCGGTGCGCGGGTGAGCGGTTCCGACGTCCGGCGGACGCCGCTGCTCGATCAGCTCGAGCGCGAGGGAATGCGCGTCGCGATCGGTCACGACGCCGCGAACGTCGCCGGCGCCGACGTCGTCGTCGTGTCGTCCGCGATCGCGCTGGACAACCCCGAGCTCACCGCGGCGGTCGAGCGGCAGATCGACGTCGTGACCCGAGGAAAGATGCTGGCGCGGCTGGCCGAGGGCCACAAACTCGTCGCCGTCGCGGGGACGCACGGAAAGACGACGACGACGGCGATGCTGGCGACGATCTTCGAGGCGGCCGGCCTCGATCCGACGGTCGCGGTCGGCGGCATTCGGGTCGACAGCGGAAGCAACGCGCGTTCGGGATCCGGAACGTGGTTCGTCACGGAGAGCGACGAATCGGACGGCTCGTTCCTCGATCTGCAGCCGACGATCGCCGTCGTGAACAACATCGAGAACGACCACATCGCCTCCGACGCCGAATTGCCGCGCCTGCTCTCGCAGTTCGCGACGTTCGTCAGCAAAGTATCGCCGCAGGGACGCGCGGTGATCGGGACCGACAACCCCGCAAGCGCGCTGCTCGCCGGCGAAGCCCGCGCGGCGGTCTCGACGTTCGCGACCCGCGCGAACGCGCAGCTCACCGCCTCCGGCATCGTCTACGCCGATCTCGGCTCGCGCTTCACCGTCTCCGAGATCGGCTCGGAACTGGGCATCGTCGAGCTGAACGTGCCCGGCGAGATCAACGTGCAGAACGCGCTCGCCGCGATCGGCGCGGCCCGCGCCGCCGGCATCGGCTTCGCAGCGACAGCCCAGGCACTCGGGACGTTTCGCGGCGTCGAACGGCGCTTTCAGATCGTCGGCCGGGGAGCGTTCACGGTCGTCAACGACTACGCGCACCATCCGACGGCGATCGCGCAAACGATCGCCGCCGCGCGCGGGTTCGCGAACGGCGCAGCGGTGATCGTCGCGTTTCAGCCGCATCGCTACACGCGCACGCAGTACCTCAAGGACGCGTTCGCGGCCGCGCTGGCGAACGCGGACCGCGTGTTCCTCACGCCGATCTACGCGGCCTCGGAGGCACCGATCCCGGACGTCTCGGCGCGTTCGATCGGCGAACCGCTCGCCGGCGGGGGGACGCCGGTCACCTACGTCGACGACGTCGAAGCGCTGCTCGACGCGGTTCCGCGCGACGTTCCGGCCGGCGCGTTCGTCCTCATGCTCGGCGCCGGTTCGATCTCCGGCGTCGCGCACCGGCTCGGCGAACGGATCGCCGCCGCACCACTCGTGCGGTGAAGACGGCCTCACTCCTCAACGACGACGACCGCGAGGCGCTGCGCGCGCGATTCGGCGAGCGCGCGCGCTTCGATGCACCGCTCGCGCCGTACACCTGGTGGCGGATCGGCGGTCCGGCGGACGCGCTGATCGACGTCGCGAACGCGGCGGAGCTGACGGAGGTGCTGCGCCGGGTGTTCAAGCGGAAGCTGCCGATGTTCGTGCTCGGATCCGGCTCGAATCTGCTCGTCGGCGACGGCGGGATCCGCGGGATCGTGCTGCGGCTCGACGGGGAATTCTCGGCGCTCGCGACGCGCGCTGAGGATGGCGCCGTGGTCGCCGAGGCCGGCGGAAGCGCCTCGCTGCCGCTCTTGTGCGCACAGGTGGCGACGCAGGGGGGGCTCGGCGTCGACGGCCTCGCGGGCATCCCGGCGACCCTCGGCGGCGCGATCCGGATGAACGCCGGGACCGATCGCGAGATCGGAGAATTCGCGATCGAAGTGATCGTGCAAACCCCGGTTCGGCCCGATCCGCACGCGATCGACGTCGGGTGGAAGTACCGCCGCACCTCGATCCCGCCGGACGCGATCGTCACCCGCGCGACCCTGCGCTTTCCTCAGGGCAAGCCGGCCGCGGTCCGGGAACGGCTGCAGTCGCGACTCGTTCGCAGGAAGGCGACGCAGCCCGTCGCGATCCCAAATTCCGGCTCATGCTTCCGCAACCCCGAGGGCGACCACGCCGGCCGGCTGATCGAGGCGGCCGGGGCCAAGGGCTGGCGTGAAGGCGGGGCGGAAGTGTCACCCTTGCACGCCAACTTCATCGTCAACACGGGCGGGGCATCGGCTCGCGACGTCGCGACGCTGCTGGCCCGGGTGCGGCGCGCGGTCGAAGAGCGCTTCGGCGTCGACCTCCAGCTCGAAGTCCACCTCGTCGGAGAATTCACAGCGAACTGATGCCTGGGTTGAAAGTCGCGGTGGTCATGGGAGGCCCGAGCGCGGAGCGCGAGGTCTCTATTCAGAGCGGAAACGGCGTCATGCGCGCGCTTGCCGCGCTGGGACACGACGCGCGTTCGCTCGATTTCGATTCGCGCTTCGTCGACGCGATCCGCGACATCGCGCCCGACGTCGTCTTCAACGCGCTGCACGGACCGGGCGGCGAGGACGGCGAGATCCAAGGCGTGCTCGAATGGTTGGGCATTCCGTACACCGGCAGCGGGATCGCCGCATGTGCGGTCGCGATGGACAAGCATCTCACCAAGAAGCTGCTCGCCGCCGAAGGGCTGCCGACGCCCGCCTGGGACGTCTTCGACCTCACCGGCGGGACGCTGCCGCTGCTGCCGGGATCGCTCAACCTGCCGCTCGTCGTGAAGCCGCGCGCGAGCGGTTCGAGCGCCGGCGTCGTGATCGTGCGCTCGCACGAAGCCTGGTCGAAAGCGATTCTCGATGCCGCGTCGCGCACGCCGGAAGTGCTCGCCGAGGAGTTCGTCGCCGGCCGGGAGTTCTCGTGCGGCGTGCTCGGTGAAGAAGCGCTTCCGGTCGTCGAAATTCTGCCGAGCGACGAGTTCTACAGCTACGACGCGAAGTACAAGCCGGGCGGTTCGCGTCACCTCGTGCCCGCGCCGATCGATCACGACCTTACTTCGCGCCTGCAGACGCTGGCGCTCTCGGTGCACCGTCTGCTCGGCTTGCGCGACTACTCGCGCGCCGACTTCATCGTGAGCAAAGAGGGGCGCCCGACGATCCTCGAGGTCAACGCGCTGCCGGGGATGACCCCGACGAGTCTGCTGCCGGACGAAGCGCTGCACGCGGGTATCTCGTACGAGGCCCTCGTCGAACGGCTGCTGCAGTATGCGATCGCGCGCGCGACGGAAGTCAGCGTCGGCTGAGCACCATTCCGGTGGAGCGCGCGTTCATCGCGATATCTCCGGTGATCCCGGCCCGCGACGTTGCCGCGGGCATCGCGTTCTACGTCGAGAAGCTGGGTTTTACGGAACTCTGGCGCAGCGGCGATCCACCCGACGGCGGTGCCGTCCGTCGCGGCAACGTGACGATCCATCTCTTCGCCTGCGACGACCGGAAGATCGCGCAGTGGACCGCGCTGAGGATCGAGACGCGCGAGATCGACGCGCTGTACGAACAGTGCGCGCGCGCCGGCATCGTTCACCCCAGCGGTCACCTCGAGGAGAAGCCGTGGGGCACCCGTGAGTTCACGGCCCTCGATCTCGACGGCGCCGGTCTCGTGTTTTGGCAGGCGCCGAACGGCTAGGGACGCACGGCCCTCTGCGTAGTGTCGAACGGCCCCGTGTGCTGTACCGCGCGGCCGTGCGGGCGCTCACGATGCCGTTCGATCGGGTGGATTGAGGAAGCCGTCGCAGAACGGGCCCGCACCTTCACACGAGCGGTCGTCGTCGGGTTTCGTCGATCGCATCTGCTCGCGAGGACTCCCCGATGCTCCATCGCCGCACGGTTCCGTTGACGGGATTCATGATCTGCGCCGCTGCGCTCGCCGCCTGCGGAGGCGGGCGCACCGCGTCGGTTACGCCCGCCGCGCAATCGCTCCCTGACGGCGCTACGCGCGCCGCGCGAAGCCTCTCCTCGCCGTCGTTCACCGCGACGTACGACAGCGCGATCTCCACGAACGCGATCCTGCTCTACCCGACCCCCTGCGGACACGTCCCGGCGACGTTCGTCGCGGGCGGCGCCACGATCGCCGGGGGACCGCTGACCGCGGGGCAGACCGTCACCGTCTACGGCACGCTGCTCGATGCGCGCGGAGACGCGATCTCTTCGGGCTGCCCCGATCGCGTGATCGACGTGACCGACGTCGTCGTCGGCACAGGGGCGGTACAGCCGCCGGCGCCCGGCGGCGGCGGGCCGCACGTGCCGACCGTCGTCGGACACGCGGCCTTCGGTGCGGTCTCTCCCGCCACGGTCGCCGCGGCGGTCGACTACGTCTTCGCGGCCACGCCGGACGACGCCGATCGTTGGCACGCGTCGGGAATCAAGACGATCGGCTACGCCGACGCGGCCGTGCAGTACGGGCCGCCGGACGTCGCCCTGTGGCGCACGTCCGACGAGTCGACGTATTTGCACGCGTGCAGCGGCGCGCGCGCCACGTTGTCGTACGGATCGCTGACGGGCTGGTTCATGGACCTGGGTTCGCCCGCGTACCAGCAGCTCGTCCGCGCGACGATCGCCGACGAGGCCCGTCACTTCGACGCGTTCCTCATCGACGACACGCTCGCGGCCGCCATGGAGTATGCGGGGAACGTCAACCCGCCGTGCGACACGTGGGTCGGCTTCAACTACAGCGATCCGGCGACGGCCGCGAGCGGAAAGCTTGCCGCTCTGCTGGGCACGGCCTTCAGCGGAACGTCGACGTACCTCAACGCCCTCGGGCTGGCGCCGGATGACGGCACCCCGTGGTCGGCGATCCAGGCTGCACTCGGCGACCCGACCGTCGTTGGCGGGGCCTACGAGTTCTGTTTCCTCGGCCAGACCGATCATCAGGTCGCGAACAAACGGACCGACGGCGGCTGGCAGTCGGCGCTCGCGTCGTACGTCGATACGGTACGGCGCGGGCGCACGTTCTGGTGCATCGCGCTCACCGGTGCGGACGGCAACAGCGACGCGGGACGCGATCAGCGGCTCTACGCGTACGCGTCGTTCCTGCTTGCGTTCGATGGGCGCGCGATGCTGCAGGAGACGTTCGGCGAGAGCAACGGGCTGCCGGTGTATCCGGAGACGACGCTCGTTCCGTCGAATCCGCTGGACGCGGCGGGAAGCAATCCGCGGCGCTTCGGTTCCTGCGCAATCGCCGGGACGCCGATCGGTGCGTGCGCGGCGTTCGTGAACCCGTCGTCGTCGGCTTCCGCGACCGTCCCGACCGGCTACGGCGCCGCGCTGCGGCTGGTCGGCGGCTCGGCGCTCGAGGGCGGCTCGCTCGCGAGCGGCGGCGTGCCGAGTTCGATCGGGCCGGCGGAGGCGGTCGTGCTCGTTCAGAACGGTGCGTTGCCGGCTGCAGCTGCGCGCGCCGCGAGCAGTGTGCGCAGCCGCACGCCGATCGTCGTGCCGTTGCCGGGACGGATGGGAGCGGCGCGCACAACGCCGTGATCCCTCAGCGGGAATGCAAGTGGCCGGCTTCACGGCTGCGAACGTGCCGCTCGCCAACCAATCATGAACCCATCACGGAGGACGTAGCGGCTTGAGCGATTCGACGACGGCGTCGGTCAATGAGATCTCCACCGTCGAACTGCGCAGCCTGCTCGCTGCGGCCCGTTCGCTCAACGTGCGCGTCGCGAATCGGCTGCAGGCGTCCGTCGTGCGCCCCTTGGCGGCGTTGCTCGACGAGAGCGAAGACCGGGCGGATGCCGGGCAGCACGACAACGCGGACGGCGTCGCGACCGGCGTGGTGCTGTGGGACCTCGCGTTGCGCGCGACGGCCCTCTGCGCGGGTCCACACCGTCCGACCGAACTCATCGAGGCGGCCGCCGCGCTCCAGGAGCACGCCACCCGCGCCGGCGCCGCCGAAGGGGGCGGCGCGGCTTCGGCGCGTCTCGGGGAGTTGCGCGCACTGCTCAACGAGCAGTCGCCGTCGATCAGGACGGCGTCGAAGGGTCCGTTGCTCGTCACCAACGTCGACGACGTTCACGACTGGCGCGTAGCGGATCGGCGCGATACGTACGTCGGTCAACAGGTGACGATTCTCGACAACCGCGGGACGTGTCAGCACTCGGGCCTCTGCACCGACCGGCTCTCGACGGTATTCCGGGTGAAAGAGGAGCCGTTCGTCGCTCCGAGCGGCGGACGGATGGACGAGATCATCCGTGCCGTGCGCGATTGTCCCTCGGGCGCGCTCGGCTACGCGATCGACGGCGTCGAGGCGCGCGCCGACGTCGACCATCACGCAAAGCGAGCGCCCAGCATCGAGGTGTCCAAGGACGGACCGTATCGCGTGAGCGGCGGGATCGCGCTGCTCGACGCGAACGGCGACGACGTCGCCTGGAACACGGGCGCATCGAGGGAACACTTCACGCTTTGCCGTTGCGGCCACGCGCAAAACAAGCCGTTCTGCACGGGGATGCACTGGTACGTCGAGTTTCACGATCCGGTGCGCGTGCCGGAGGAGACGCCGACGATGTTCGAATGGGCGGGCGGGCTGCCGGCGCTCACGCGAGTGATGCCCCTCTTCTACGAAAAGTTCGTCCCCGCGGACGATCTGCTCGGCCGCTCTTCGCGACCATGTCGGCCGACCATCCGCAGCGGGTTGCGAAGTGGCTAGGCGACGTTTTCGGCGGCCCGACGTGCTACAGCGAAGAGTACGGCGGTTATCCGCGCATGCTCTCGCAGCACCTCGGGAAGTGCCTCACCGAGGAAATGCGCGCGCGATGGGTCACGCTCTTGCTGCAGTCGGCGGGCGAGGCGGGGCTGCCGAACGATGCGGAGTTCCGCTCCGCGTTCCAAGCCTACATCGAATGCGGCTCGCGTCTCGCGGTCGAGAATTCGCAGACGCAAGCGCGTCCGCCCCAGCACATGCCGATGCCGCATTGGGACTGGCACACCAGCGCAGGGGCGCCGGGCAGCCGAATCTCCGCGCTGGCGCACGACGAACCGGAGGATGCGGCGCCGGTGTTGCCGGGCGCGGGCGAGCCGGTCCAATTCGCGAACCACGTCAAGGCGCTTTTTCGCGCGCGCGATCGGAAGTCGATGCAGTTCGCGTTCGACTTGTGGTCGTACGCCGACGTGAGCACGCACGCGGACGCAATCCTCGAACGCGTCCGGAACGGCACCATACCGTGCGACGGGGCGTGGCCTCCGGAGCGGGTCGACGTCTTCGCGCGCTGGGTCGCCGGCGGCAAACCGGAGTGACGCCTTAGCGCGTCGCGCGCCCGAGCCCAGGCAGAACGACCGCGTTCGGCAGCTCCGCGAGCGCGGCGCCCGGCACCCCGATCTTCGAGCGGCGCAAACCGCTGCCGATGACGACGCGGGCAGCAGCGACGACCGCTTCGTCGACGAGGATCGGCCAGTCGGACGGGAGCCCGATCGGCGTGATCCCTCCGAATTCCATCGCCGAGGCTTCCGTCGCGGCGTCCATTGCGGCAAACGAGATCTTGCTCGCGCCGAGGTGCTTTTTCGCGAGGCCGTTCACGTCGGCGCGGGTCGTCGCGAGCACGACGCACGCGGCGTACCAGGCACGGCCGTCGCGGCGCGCGGCGAGGATCACGCAGTTCGCGGAGCGGTCGAGCCGCACGGCGTAGCGCTCGCAGAACGCAGTGGTATCCGCGAGCTGCGGATCGATCTCCGCGACGACGATGTCGCCCGGCGGCGTGCGGCCATTCCATGCCGCGAGCGCCGCAGTGACGGACGGTGCGAGAAGATCCGGACGCTGCGCGGCCGGCTGGGCATCGAGGTTTCCGATGGTCATCGGCGGGACCGTTCCAGACGGTGATGCGCCGATCCGTGCGTTAGAACCAGCTCCGAAGGTCCGTCCGTTAGTACCGTTGTAATGACGTAAGCCTATGACTGCTCTGAAGTTGACCCGGGTTGGAAACTCGGTCGGCGTGGTGCTTCCCAAAGAGACCCTTGCCCGGCTCAAACTGGACGCCGGTGATACCGTGTACCTGACTGATTCACCGGACGGATTCCGCCTCACCCCGCACGACCCGAATTTCGCGCAACAATTCGACGTCGCTGAGCGAATCATGAAGCGTCGCCGCGCCGTCCTCCGTGAGCTCGCCAAGTAGCCGTATTTGGATCGCGCTCGCGACGGTTCTCGCGATCCACGAAGAGGTCGTCGCCGAACACGGCGGGAGCACCGGAATCCGGGAGCGCGGGCTTCTCGAGTCCGCGTTAGCGCGGCCGATCAACGCCGCACAGTTTGGGGAGCCGGCACCCGATGTGCCCGAATTGGCTGGGCTGTATGCCATCGCGATCACGCGCGATCATCCGTTTGTCGACGGAAACAAGCGCGTCGCGTATGTTTTGCTTGAGACATTTCTGGAACTCAATGGGTACACGCTGCCCATCGACGATCCCGAGGCGATCACGATGATGTGGTCGCTCGCCGGGGGCGATGAGACCGACGCAACGTTCGTTGCGTGGATGCGCCAGAACGCTGTCTCGCGGCCGGACTAATACAGCGAGCGGCCGTCCGAAAGATCGAAGACGGCCGGTCTTCGACTAGTCAGCCGCGCTGCTCGCGTCAGGCGTTTCCTTCTGTTCGGCCTTGCGAAAGAGCGGCTTGTAGAACGGAACTTCGCGCTCGAGAGCGTCTTCGAGGGCGCCGACGTCTGGACCCCAGAGATTGCGCCACAACGTCACATAATCGACACGTGCGTATTGGTGCCTAATGATGTTGCCCGCATCACCGAAGCGCCGCCAATTCACGTCGACGTTGCGCGCGGCGATCTCGACGCCATTGTCATTCTTCGCAAACCACAACGCGGCTTCGCAAAGCTCCTCGACAAGGCGCGTGACTGCAAGCTGCGTCTTATAGTCCTCAACGAATGCTTGCAGGTCCATGCCTTCGATGAAGGAGTGGATCGTCGTTAGACGCTCCACCATGTCTTGAAGGCGCTACGTCGCGCTATTGGGGTCGTACGGACTAGAAGACACGCAAGGCCTCGGCCAAGATGGGCGCGTCCGGCGTGAATTGGTCCTCGAGTTGCACGTCGACCTCGAGACCCAAATCCTCCTCGAGTATCGTCTTCGCCTCTGCCATCACGAAGTAGCTGCTTTCCCCGTCGCGGAAGTGGACGATCACGTCGACGTCGCTATCGGGCCGCGCGGTCCCGTTGACGCGGGAACCGGTGAGCGCAAGTCGGTCGATTCCCAGGGCGCGCAGCTTCGGCTCACGCCGCGCGATGAGGGCGAGGAGGTTCGAATCGAACACGTTCGTGCGAGGTTCCCGGGCCATGGTGCCTCTATTCTACCATCGGCTTGTCCAGCGGTGGCATGGGCGCGGAGACCGGGCTCCCAAAAGTCGGGGAGAGCCGCTTTCCTCGTCGATCGTTTGTTGATTCGACTTCTGCCGGCATGGACTAATACGTCGAACGGCCGCCGGAGAGATCGAAGACGGCGGCGGTGGTGAACGAGCACTCTTCGCTCGCGAGCCAGGCGATGAGCGCGGCGATCTCGTCCGGGGTGCCGAAGCGGTTCATCGGGATCTTCGACTTCATGTAGGCGATGTGCGTGTCGGTCATCTGCGCGAACATCGGCGTCTCGACCGCGGCGGGCGTCACGCAGTTCACTCGGACGCCCGTCGTCGCGAGTTCCTTGCCGAGCGATTTCGTGAGCGCGATGACGCCGGCTTTCGAGGCGCTGTAGGCGCTGGCGTTCGGGTTGCCTTCCTTGCCGGCGACCGAGGCGATGTTGACGATGCGGCCGTAGTCCGCGGCACGCATCGGCTCGGCGAGCGCGCGACACGTATGGAACGTGCCGGTGAGGTTCACGTCGAGCACGTCGCGCCAGCCCTCGAGCGGGTATTCCCACGTCAGCACGTTGGGTCCGGTGATTCCCGCGCTGTTGACGAGAATGTCGATCCGTCCGAGTTCCGCCAGCGTCGCATCGCGGGCACGCTCGACGCTCGTATAGTCCCGCACGTCGACGAGGGCGGTGTGGCTCGCTCCGATCTCCGGTTTCGCGCGTTCGAGGCTCGGGGCGCTCACATCCCACAAACTGACGGCGGCGCCGGATTCGACGAAGCGCCGGGCGATCGCGAGGCCGATCCCCGAGGCCCCACCCGTGATCACCGCGACGCGGTCGTGCAGATCGATGCGATTCATGCCCAGGACTTCCCGGCGTGGGCGAAGATTCTTTCGAGCGGACGCGTTGTGCTCTGGAGGGTAGGATCTTGGCTGAATCGGTGACCAACGGGAAGTTGCGCAGCGCCGAGTGGTTTGGGAAGCAAGACCGCGACGGGTTCATCCACCGCAGCTGGATGCGAGCCGAAGGCTTCGCGCCCGACGTGTTCGACGGCCGGCCGGTGATCGGCATCTGCAACTCCTGGTCGGAGCTCACATCGTGCAACGTGCATCTGCGGCGGGTCGCCGAATCGGTGAAGCGCGGCGTGTGGGAGGCCGGTGGGTTTCCGCTCGAGTTTCCCACCATTTCGCTCGGCGAGACGTACATGCGTCCGACGACGATGCTCTTTCGCAACCTGATGAGCATGGACGTCGAGGAGTCGATTCGCGCCAACCCGATCGACGGCGTCATCCTGCTGAGCGGCTGCGACAAGACGACGCCGGCGCAGCTGATGGGCGCGGCCAGCGTCGACCTGCCGGCGCTCATGATCACCGGCGGCCCGATGCTCAACGGCAAGTATCGCGGCGACGACATCGGTTCGGGGACGATGGTGTGGAAGTTCTCCGAAGAGGTGCGCGCCGGAAAGATGACCTGGCCGGACTTCTTCGAGGCCGAAGCGGGTCAGTCGCGCAGCAACGGCCACTGCATGACGATGGGCACCGCGTCGACGATGGCGAGCATGGCCGAAGCGCTCGGGATCGCGCCGACCGGCAACGCGGCGATCCCCGCCGTCGACTCGCGCCGCTACGCCTTGGCGCAGATGTCGGGCCGGCGCATCGTCGAGATGGTGCGCGAGGATCTGCGCATGTCGAAGATCCTCACTCGCGAGGCATTCGAAAATGCGATCCGGGTCAACGCGGCGATCGGCGGCTCGACGAATGCGGTGGTGCATCTCCTCGCCATCGCCGGACGCATCGGCGTCGAGCTGGACCTGGACGACTTCGATCGGCTCGCACACGACCTCCCGCTGCTGGTCGATCTCCAGCCGTCGGGCCGCTTCTTGATGGAGGATTTCTATTACGCCGGCGGCGTCCCGGCAGTGGTGCGCGAACTCGGCGAGCGGATCCATCGCGACGCGCTGACCGTGAGCGGCAAAACGATGGGCGAAGCGACCGCCGATGCGCCGTGCTGGAATCGCGAGGTCATCCGTTCGTTCGATCAGCCGCTCAAAGAGCACGCCGGCATCGCCGTGCTGCGCGGCAACCTGGCGCCCAACGGCGCGGTGATCAAACCGTCGGCCGCGACGCCGGCGCTGCTGCAGCACGAGGGGCGCGCCGTCGTCTTCGAGAGCATCGAAGACTTCAAGGCGCGAATCGACGACCCCGACCTGGACGTCGACGCATCGTGCGTTCTCGTGCTCAAGGGCGCCGGGCCGCGGGGCTATCCCGGGATGCCGGAGACCGGCAACCTGCCGTTGCCGCCGAAGCTGCTCGCGCAAGGGATCACCGACATGGTGCGCATCTCCGATGCGCGGATGAGCGGCACGGCGTACGGAACGGTCGTTCTGCACACGTCTCCCGAGGCCGCGGCCGGCGGGCCGCTCGCGTTGGTGCAGAACGGCGATTCGATCCGCCTGGACCTGGCGAACCGAGGTTTGCACCTGCTTGTCGACGATGCGGAGTTGGGGCGGCGGCGTGCCGCCTGGCGGCCGGAGCCGCCCGCATTCGCGCGCGGTTACGCACGACTCTACACCGAGCACGTGCTGGGCGCCGAGCGCGGCGCCGATTTCGACTTCCTGGTCGGCGGCAGCGGGTCGGCGGTCGCCCGGGAAATGCATTAAAGCGGAAGAACTTGCAGGGATCGGAACGTCTCGACGGACATTTTTTCCACAGCGCGCCCGCACTTGAGAGGACGTTTATGAAGCATCTGGATCGCCGCGAGTTTCTTGCAACCTCCGCAGCCGGCATCGGTGCCGCGGCGCTGACGGGGGCGTTCCCGTCGCTCGCATCCGCCGCCGATGCGTCGCCCTTCAAGCCGGAGAAGGACGCGAAGCTCGAGCTGCTGCGATGGTCCGGCTTCGTCAAGGCCGACGATACCATCTGGGCGGAAAACACCAAGAAATTCACCGCCGCCACCGGGGTCCCGGTGCAGATCCAGTCGCTGAACTGGCCCGACGTGACGCCGAAGGCCGCGCTCGCCGCGCAGGTCGGCTCCGGCCCCGACATCGTCATGGGCTGGAACGACGACCCGTTCGTGTATCCGGACAAGCTGGTCGACATGACCGACGTCGTCGAGAACCTGGGCAAGGCACACGGCGGCTGGTACGACAACGCGCGGTCGTATTGCTTTGACCAGGACGTGAAGCGCTGGGTCGCTCTTCCCGTCGGCGTAACGGGCAACGCGCTCAACTATCGCAAGAGCTGGGCCCGGGAAGCCGGTTTCAACGAGTTCCCGAAGGATCTCGACGGCATGCTCAAGATGGCCCGCGGAATGAAGAAAAACGGCCATCCGACGGGATTCGCGCTCGGCCACGCGGTCGGCGACGCGAACAGCTGGACCCACTGGATCCTGTGGGCGTTCGGCGGGAAGCAGGCCAATCCGGACAACTCGATCGCGATCAACTCCCCGGAGACGAACGGCGCGCTGCAGTACGGGAAGGCGCTGTACGAAACGATGATCGACGGCGTCTCGGGCTGGACCGACGCAAGCAACAATCAGGCGTTCCTTGCCGGCAAGATCGGCCTGACGATGAACGGGATCAGCATCTGGTACGTCGCGAAAGAGCAGTTCCCGGCGATCTTCCCCGACTGCGCGAACGCGATTCCGCCGTACGGTCCGGTCAAGACGCACACGATCGCGAACAACTTCACCTCGGCGTACGTCTTCAAGTACAGCAAGTATCCGAACGCGGCGAAGGACTACCTGCGGTTCATGCTCGACCAGGCGCAGGCCGGCCCGTGGGTGACCGGGATGCTGGGGTACGTGACGCCCGCGCTCAAGGGCTACGCCGACCTGCCGATCTGGACGCAGGACCCGAACATCACGCCGTATCGCGACGTGATGCAAGGCGCGAAGTACGACGGCTACAACGGCAAGCCCGGCAAGGCCGCAGCGCAGGCGCTCGATGAGTTCGTCCTCGTCGACATGTTCGCTGACGTGTGCGTCAACAACATGGCCCCCAAAGACGCGATGCGCAAAGCCGAAACCCGGCTGAACACGATCTACAAGCGCGCTTGATCTCACGCTCCTCACTGATCTCGCGGCTCGATTCGCCGCGGGTGTTGGGCTACTTGCTCATCGCACCCGCGGCGATCATTCTGCTCGGCCTGCTGGCGTATCCGTTGGTTCTCGGCGTGTGGCTGAGCCTCACCAGCGCGACGCTCGGCAAGGCCGGCGAGTTCGTCGGACTGCAGAACTACGCGACGATCCTCGCCGACCCGATCTTCCGCGGCGCCGCCGCGTACTCGGTCTTCTACACGGTGTGCTCGGAAGTCGGGAAACTGGTCCTCGGTCTCGCCCTCGCGCTGGTGCTGAACCAACAGTTCCGCGGCTACCGTGCCGCGCGCGCGCTGATGCTGCTGCCGTGGGTCGCGCCGACGGTGCTCTCTGCGCTCGCCTGGCTGTGGCTGCTCGACCCGCAGTTCAGCGCGCTGAGCTGGCTCCTGGTGCAGCTGCATCTCGTGCACAGCAACGTCGATTTTCTCGGCCATCCGTGGCCGGCGCGCTTTTCGCTGATCGTCGTGAACATCTGGCGGGGGCTGCCGTATTTCGCGATCGGTTATCTGGCCGGACTGCAGTCCATCTCCAAGGACTTGTATGAAGCGGCCGCGATCGACGGCGCCGACGGCTGGCAGGCGTTCCGCCGCATCACGTGGCCGCTGCTCGCCCCGATCACGACGATCCTCGTCGCGTTCTCGTCGATCTTCACGCTGACCGACTTTCAGCTGATCTGGACGATCACGCGCGGCGGCCCGACCGATGCGACCCAGGTCTTCACCACGCTGGCGTACCAGCGGGCGATCAGCGGCGGCCAGCTCGGCGAAGGCGCCGCGATCGCGATCTCGCCGATCGTGTTCATGGTCGTCCTCGCGTTCTTCGTCGTCCGCTCGGTGCGGGAGAAGTAGCGATGCGGCTGCGCGGCTTGCGCATCTACGGCCCCCTGACGCTGTACGGCATCTTTCTCTTGCTGCCGTTCTACTGGATGCTGCTGACCACGTTCAAGTCGCGCGAAGAGCTGCTGAACACGGCCAACCCGTTCTGGATCTATCACTTCACGTTCAGCCACGTCATCGAGCTGCTGACGCAGACCGCGTACCTGCAGTGGTTCGCCAACACGCTGTTCGTCTCGGTCGCGTCGACCGTGGTGAGCGTCTTCATCTCGTACATCACGGCGTACGCGATCATCCGGCTTCGGTTTCCCGGCTCCGAAGTCGTCAGCACGGTGATCTTTCTCGCCTACATCGTCCCGCCGGCGATCCTGTTCATCCCGCTCGCGACGATCATCATCCAGCTGCACTGGTTCGACAAGCTGTGGGCCCTCGTCCCGATCTACGCGACGTTCCTGGTGCCGTTCTGCACCTGGCTGCTGATCGGGTTCCTCAAGAACATCCCGCGCGAACTGGAAGAAGCCGCGCGGGTCGACGGCGCCAGCAACCTCGCGATCCTGTGGCGGATCATCTTCCCGATCGCGGTCCCCGGCCTGATCTCGGCGGCGATCTTCTCGTTCACCCTGTCGTGGAACGAGTATCTCTACGCGCTCGTCTACATGTCGTCTTCGGGCAACAAGACCGTCTCGGTCGGCATGACGACGGAACTGATCCGCGGCGACGTCTTCCAGTGGGGCCAGCTGATGGCGGGCGCTCTGATCGGCGTTCTCCCCGCGATCCTCGTCTATTTCTTCTTCGTCGAATACTACGTCGCCGGGCTGTCGGGTTCGGTCAAGGAGTAGACCCGCAGGCGCACACCCTCCAAACGTTAAGAGGAGATTACGAAGCACGCTGCGGACCTAAAAGGGGCGGGTGGCACTTATCGCTTTTGGAGGATGCTGTGCGTCGTCGTCTTTTCGCCATGGCCGCTGTCGCCACGTTTGCAGCCGGCCTTGCCGCCGTTATGCCGCTGCGTGCGAGCGCGCAACAGGCTCCGGCCGCGGCTGCATCGATCTCGACCGGCACGATCAGCGGGGTGGCCGCGGATTCCGGCGGCGGTCCGCTCGCCGGCGCGCAGATCGTCGCGACCGGACCGACGCACGCCGTCGCGACGACGTCCGCCAACGGCGCCTACACCCTCTCGGGGCTCGTGCCCGGCGTGTACTCGATCGCGGCTTCGAAAACCGGGTATTCCGCCGCCACGCAGGTCGATGTGGCGGTCGTTGCAGGGGCACCGCTGGTGCTCAACGTCGCTCTCGCCCCCGCGACATTGAGCTCGCTGCGCGAGATCGGGCGGGTTAGCGTGAGCGGCGGCCGTAGCGGCTTCAACGCGTCGCCGGCCGCCGTGAGCATCATCTCCAATCAGACGTTCCTCGACCAGAGCCAACCGCAGGTCGCGCGCATCCTCGAGCAGACGCCGGGCGTGGTCAGCAGCTTGCCCGGCGGCGTGAACAACGCGTCGCCGGGTGCGATCACGTTCCCGAACATTCGTGGCGCGCTCTCCTTTGAGACCGCGGCGCTCGTCGACGGTCACCCGCTCTCGGTCGGCCAATACGGCGACTACGTGACGACGTTCCTGAACTCGTTCGTCCTGCAGGACGTCGAACTGATCAAAGGTCCCGGCGCGGCGTCGCCCACGATCGCGCGGGCTATCGGCGGGACAGTGAACTTCCGTACGCTCGACCCGAGCCCGCGCTTGCGCGGCACCGCGACCGTCGGGATCGACAGCTTCGGCGGCGTGTTCTCGAACTTCGGATACTCGAACACCTTCGGCCGGCTCGGAGTGCTCGTGGACTACGCGGTCAACGGCACGCCCGGGCCATTGCACGACGCCCAATATCGCATGTCGCTCGACCCGGGTGTGTACGCCGTGTACGACTCGCACGGGCAGCAGATCGAGATCCCTAACGGCGCCGTGAACGCCTCGACCCCGCCTGCGCAGTACAACCAGCGCGGTGAGGCGTCCACGTCGCTGGTGTTCTGCTGCCAGCACCTCAACACAACGTTCACGAACAAGAACGAACTCGTCAAGCTGCGCTACAAGCTTTCAGACGTGACGACCCTGACCGCCGGATTCCTCGGCAGCCAGACGTATTCCGACCAGAACGGCAACAATTCGAACCAATTGACGACCGCGTTCACTCCCGGCGCCGGGTACTCCGGTTCACTCACGCCCGGCACGCAGCGCATCGTCGATCCCGACAATTTCGGCATGCCCGCGTCCGAGATCAACAACGAGCCCATTTTCCAAGCGGAACTACGGACGTCGCTCCACAACGACACGATTCTGGGGCGCTTCTATTCGGCGTCGATCAGCCGCTTGGCATACGGCTCGCAGCACGATCCGAACGCCGACGCGTCGTTCTCGGCCCTCGTCTATGGCGGCGGCAACGGCAACCCGGTGTTCAACGGCTTGGATCAGTACGGCAAGCCCTACACGCTCGTGCTGCCCGGCCCGAACAACCCGAGCGCCGGAGTTCTGAACGGCAAGAATCTGGGCTCCGGCAACTCGTACTACGACTCGTCGGAAGAAGACAAGCTCGCCGGCTCGTCGCTCGAGTACGATCATTTCCTCGGCGAGAGCGGCAACGTCATCTCGCTCTCGTACGACCAGAACCACGCCCGCACGCACACGTACGCGTTCGCGCCCGGCGGCGGGTTCAACGAATTCGTACCGGCGGGCTCGACCCAAGACACCGCGACCTATCTGCTGCGCGGAATCTTCAGCATCGGTAAGCTCAACCTCACCGCGGCGAACTACCTCACGAACTTCCGCTCGCACTACGGCGTGAACAACTTCGGCACGCTTCTCTTCGAGGATCAGAACCTATGGCACTACGACGGCCGCCTCGGCCTCACGATGCGAGCGGACGCCGACACCAGCGTGCGTTTCTCGCTCGGCTCGGCCGTGGCGCCTCCGTACCTCGGTGCACTCGTAGCGAACAATACCACTCCAAGCGTCTGCCAAGGGTTCTTCCCCAACCCGTGTCCTGCGCCCGGAGTGCTGGTCGCGGCGAATTCTGTCGCGAATCCCAACCTCAAGGCTGAGACCTCGTTCGGCTACGACCTTGGCGCCGATCACCGTTTCCGCGACGGCACGGTGCTGACCGGGGATCTCTACCTGACGAACCTGCGCAATCAGATGGTCAAGAGCACATACCTCAACGGCATGGCGACGGTTGTCACGGATGCGTCAACGACCCCGCCGACGATGCAGACCTTACCGCTCTATACCACCGGCTATACGAACCTCTCGAACGCGCGCTACGAAGGCGTCGAGTTCGGCGTTCGCCGCGATCCGTTGCAGGGGTTCGGTTATACCGCGCAGGGCGCGCTGCTGCGCGCGTTCCCGTACAACCTCCCGGCATCGTTCTACGTAGGGTCGGGCGGCAACGTCGCGACGAACCTCGGCGTCGTTCCGAACATCAACTTCGGCTCGCACCAGACGATCTCGAACCAAGCGATTCCGTACGGTCAGGCCTATGCCGAGGTGCGGTATCGTCTGGTGCACGGCGCGCTGGCCTCGTTCGGTGAGACATACTACGGCACGAACAACTCGCTGGGGCTCCCTGCCTTCTGGGTGGCGAACCTCACCGGACGCGTGCCCGCGGGCAAGCAGACGACGCTGCAGCTGAGCGTCGACAATCTCTTCAACATCTATAGCGACTCGATCACGAACGAGTACACGGGCGCGCAACAGCCCCTCGTCAACGGCCAATACTACGCGAGCAACGCAAACGTGATCGGCCCGCGGATCGTCCGCTTCTCCATAACGCAGAGCTTCGGAGCCCGCTGACCTAGGAAGGCTGCGGTCCCGTCCCCGCGGCGACCCCGTGGAAGCCGCCGCGTTTGTCCCGCAAGGGCCTTGCAGTACGGCGGCTTCCGCTTACCTTGCGGTATCGGAGAATCCGATAGCGACTATCCCCGCTTCCGCCATGGGCCCGGCGGGTCTACGCTGGTTGCATCATGCAACAGACACTTTCTCACCCAGCCCACTGGCTGCAGGCCGCCTTCGCTCGCCTGATCGGCTCGGCGAAACGCCGCGCTCCGGCGGTCGCATACGATCGCGACACGGTGCTCACGGATCAGATGGAACGCGAACTCGCAGCGCGCGAATTCCGCCGCTGGCGCTAAACCCTAGAACACGGCGGACCCCGACGCCGCATCGAACAGATGCATGCGCTGAGGGTCGATGCCGAGCGCGATCGCGTCGCCGACGGCGACGCTGGCTTGGGCTGATGCGCGTGCGGTGACCTGCGCGCCGTCGCAGATGAAGTAGAGCACCTGTTCCGAGCCGAGCGGCTCGACCGCGTCGACCAGAGCCGGAATCGAACCCGCCTCGTTCGCGTGCAGTTCGATGTCTTCGGGCCGCACGCCGAGCGTGACGGAGGTCGCGTTCGCCACCTTCACGGCGTGGCGCTTATCGTCGGGCAACCGCACCGAGAACGATGTGCCGCGCGCATACAGCGCGTCGCCGTCGGCCTCGAGCCGGCACGGCAGAAAGCTCATCGTCGGCGAGCCGATGAAGCCCGCGACGAACTGGTTGGCCGGCCGGTCGTAGACCTCTTTCGGCGGCGCGACTTGCTGCACGATGCCGTCCTTCATCACAACGATGCGGTGGCCCATCGTCATCGCCTCGACCTGATCGTGGGTCACGTAGATCATCGTCGTCGCGATGCGCTGCTGCAGCTTGACGATCTCGGAGCGCGTCTGCACGCGTAGTTTGGCGTCGAGGTTCGAGAGCGGCTCGTCCATCAAGAACACCGCCGGGTGACGGACGATGGCGCGTCCGAGCGCGGCGCGCTGCCGCTGTCCGCCGGACATCTCTTTCGGCTTGCGCTCGAGCAGCGGCCCGAGGCCGAGGATCTCCGCGGCTTCCTTGACGCGCTCGTCGATGTCGGCCTTGGAAACCTTGCGCATCTTCAGACCGAACGCCATGTTGTCGTAGACGTTCATGTGCGGGTAGAGCGCGTAATTTTGGAAGACCATCGCGATGTCGCGGTCTTTGGGGCCGAGGTCGTTCACCCGCCGATCGCCGATGAAGATTTCGCCGCCGCTGCTGGTCTCGAGGCCCGCGATCATCCGCAGCGTGGTGGACTTGCCGCAGCCCGACGGGCCGACCAGCACCAGAAACTCGCGATCGGCGATCTCGAGCGTGACGTCGTCGACGACGACCGTCTCCCCGAAGCGCTTGGTGACCGACTGAAGTCGCACGGAAGCCATGGCCGAATGTTGGCATCCGGCCGTGGCGGAGCCTTCGAGCCGCCCTCAGTCGGCTTCCGGAGTCGCGAAGCGGCGTAGCGCCTGCAGCGAGGGGATGAAGTAGTACGCGCCGGTCAACGGCGTCGAATACGTAGTCAGCGCGTCGCGCACGCCGTCCTCGGCGCCGGCCATGCGACGCAGCATGCGGTCCAGACGATGCCGATCGGCGCCGAAGCCGACGAACACGGTTCCGTGATCGCGCACCATGCCGTACGCGACGTTGCGGCGGAAAATATCCAGCTCTTCGCCGTTCTCTTCGATGGTGGTACGCGGGACGTGCGCGTCGAGCGGCATCACGTCTTCGGGCAACTCGACGCTGTCGGGTTTGGTCCGTCCAATCACGCGTTCTTGCGTCTCCTGCGGCAGCGCGCTCCAGTCGTCCGCGAGGTGCCGCCATTGCTGGAAGAGCAGAACGCTGCCGCCCGCGCCGGGCGCGCCGTCCGCGACGGTCGCGACGGTGGGCGCTTCCAGAAGGCTCGGATTTTCCGTACCGTCCTCGAACCCGGTCAAATCGCGGCTGTGCCGATACGACCATCCGACGATCTCGCGTTCGACCTTCGCGACCGGACGCAAGGCGACGATCGCGTCGCGCGCCATGTCGAAGACGACGTCGTACGACGACCCGGCGATCCAGAGCCAAGCATCGGCCTGCGTCGCGGGCATCGAGTAGCCGCGAGCGCCGCGCAGCGGCTCGTTGAACCCGGCGAGTTCCGGCGGCACATCGTCGGGGGCGACCGAGCGCCAGAGTTCCGGACGGAAACCGATCACCAGGTTCACGCCGCCGACCGTCGTGTGCGGTTCGTGGATGTCGACGACCGCCTGGACGAAGCGCGCCGGATCGGTCCCGGGGAGGACCGAGAATTCGAGGTAGGTGTGCGAGGCGTCGCCGAGCGCGAAGATCCCCGTTTGCGGAATCGCCATCTCGTTGCTAACTATGCCTTTGACGTCGAGGTTGCGTTCTTGTCGTAGAGCTGCATGAGGGCGCCGGGACCGCCCGCCTTGTGACCTTGCGCGCTGAGCATGCGGTAGACCGACGTCACGGCGCCGGTGACCGGCATCGGCGAGGTCGTGACGCTCGCCATGTCGCCGATGATCTCGAGGTCCTTCAAGAGCAGGTTCGTGGTCGACGGACGAAACTTGCCCTGGACCATGTTCTGAGCGTGCGCGGCGCGCACGGCGGAATCGGCCCAGCCGCCGGCGAGCGCGTCGACCATCTGCGCGGGATCGATCCCGCAGCGCCGCGCGTAAGCGATCACCTCGGCCCACAGCGCGGCGGTCGATGCGACCACGGCCTGATTGCACGACTTCGTGATCTGCCCGTTGCCGACGGGGCCCATGTGGGTGACGTTCGCTCCGTACGCCGCGATCCACGGACGCACGCGGGCGACGTCGGCCGGCTCACCGCCAAGAAAAATCGACAGCGTTCCGGCGGCCGCTCCGGCCGAACCGCCGGAGACGGGCGCGTCGACCCAACCGACCGACATATCGCGCAATTGCACCGCAAAACTGCGCGTCTCTTCCGGATGGATCGTCGAGTGATCGACGATCAGACTGCCTTGCGCCGCGCCGTCGGAGAGCCCGTGGTCGCCGAACACGACCTCTTCGACCGCGTTGCCGTCGGTCACGCACAAGATCACCGCTTCACACCGCGCCGCCAGTTCGGCCGGCGTGGCTGCCGCGGTCGCGCCCGCATCGAGCGCGGGCTGCAGGCGCGATTGGGTTCGACCCCAGACGATCACACGGTGCCCGGCACCGATCAGCCGCAGCGCCATCGGCGCGCCAATGTCTCCCAGTCCGATCCACCCTAGCGTGGCCATCCCATCCTCCTCAATCCCAGCTGACGATAGGTAGTGCGATGCGGCGCGGTGGACTGACCTGCCGGCGCTACCCCTAGCGCGGCAGATCGGCGTCCGCGCCGCGCGGGATGAGGTAGTACCCGGCGACGATCAGATAGAGCCCGAAGCTCACGGCAGGCGCGAGCAATGATGTCAACGTCGCGACGATGTAGATTGCCACGCCGACGCGGTAGGCGATCGTCGTCGCGCGGATTGTCTTGGCGTCGACCTGCTGAGCGAACGCGCCGCTGCGGGTGAGATGCGCGAGCAGCAGGTTGTACGCGACCGCGGTCCACGTGAGCGTGACGCCGTAGAGAAATGCCGCCGGCCGCATCGTCGGGTACGCGCCCAGCGTCGAGGTCGCGAAGGGAATGAAGACGGTCCCGGCCAGCAGCGCGAGGTTGAGGAAGACGGTCATCCGGTCGACGCGCGACACGAGCCGGAACAGCGCGTGATGGTTCTGCCACATGATCCCGATCACCGCAAAGCTCAGAATGTACGCGAGGAAGTTCGGCCAGAGTTCGAGCAGGGCACGGCTGAGCTCGCCCTCGGAAGGCGGCGCGTGAAAGGCGGGCAGCGCGATGCCGAGGATCAGTACCGTGATCGCGAATGCGAAGACGCCGTCCGTGAACGCTTCGAAACGCGACTTGTTCATCGTGGTCAGTTCGCGGGCGCGACGTCCATCCCCATCAGCGAGCGAATGCGGTCGCGGTCGCCGGCGAGTTCGGCCGCAGGTCCCTCGTGGACGACGCTGCCGCTGTCGAGGACGTACGCGCGCTCGGCCATCTTCAGCGCGAGCAGCGCGTTCTGTTCGACGAGCAGGATCGCGACGCCGGATTTCTTCAGCTCGCCGAGGATGTGGTATACCTCCTCGACGATCAGCGGTGCTAGGCCCTGCGACGGCTCGTCGACCAGGATCAGGCGCGGGTTCGCGACGAGCGCGCGGCCGATCGCGAGCATCTCTTGCTCGCCGCCCGAGAGGCGGCCCGATTTGCGCGAGCGCAGTTCGGCCAGCTTCGGCAGATGTTCGAAGACGCGCGCGATGGTCCACGATCCGCCGCGTCCGTTCTCGGCGAGTTGCAGATTCTCGAGCGTGCTGAGATCCTTGAACATGCGTCGGCCTTCTGGGACGTAGCCGACACCGAGTCGCGCGACCTTGTAGGCCGGCCAGCCGGTGATCGTCTGCCCGGCGTAGCGCACGGTGCCGGCGCGCGGCGGGGTCAGGCCGAGGATGCTGCGCATCGTCGTCGTCTTACCGGCGCCGTTGAGGCCGAGCAGCGCGACACACTCACCTTCGCCGACCCTCAGCGAGACGTCGCGCAAAATGCGGATCTTGCCGTAGTTCGTGCACAGGCCCTCGACGGCGAGCAGCTCAGACATGGTCGAGCACCTCCTTGCCCAGATATGCGCTGCGGACGGCCTCGTTGGCGGCGATCTCCAGCGGAGTCCCCTCGGCGAGCATCTTGCCGCGGTCGAGCACGGAGATGAAGTCGGCGAGTGAGAGGACAACACGCATGTTGTGTTCGACGAACAGCACGGTCAGGCCGAGCCGCGTGCGCAGATCGCGGATCACGCCCATGATGCGATCGGTCTCCGTTTCGGCCAGGCCGGCCATCGGCTCGTCGAGCAGCACCAGCACCGGGTCGGTGGAGAGGCTCATCGCGATCTCGACCAGCCGCTGCGAGCCGTGCGCCAGTTCGGAGATCGGCCGGTCGCGCTGCGTGGTGAGGTTGACGAAGCCGAGCAGCTCGTCGACCCGCGCGTCGACGGCCTGGGCCGCCGGGCCGCGCGGCGTACGCAGGCGGAACGCCTGCTTCGCGTGCGCGCGCACGCCCAGGCGAATGTTCTCGTCGACCGTCAGTTCGGGGAATACGCTCGGGGTCTGGAACGTGCGTCCCATCCCCATCGCGATGCGCTTCCAGTTCAGCGCGCGGGTGACGTCCTCGCCTTTGAACGTAACCCGGCCGCCGTCCGGCAGCGCGTAGCCGGAGACGGCGTTGAAGAACGTCGTCTTGCCGGCGCCGTTGGGACCGATCAGCGCGTGGATCGTCCCTTCGCGGACCTGCATCGATACGTCGTCGACGGCGCGGACGCCGCCGAAGACTTTCGAGACGTGGCTCGCGTCGAGCAGGATCGCGTCAGACGCCACGGCTCACCCCCGTCGGTGCGTGCGGCTCGAACGCGGCGTTCATGTCGTCGGCGGCGGTATCGCTCCGGCGGCGGCTCAACGCGGCGATCGATCCGAGGATGCCGCGTGGAAAGCCCAGGACGCACACCACGAACAGCGCGCCCAGGAAGATCTGCCACAGCGGTGTGATCGTCGAGATGATGTCCTTCCCGATCACGTAAATGAACGCTCCCGCCAGCGAACCCCACACTGTACCGGCGCCACCGAGGATCATGCTCAGGACGAAGTAGCCCGATTGGTGCCAGTCGAGCTCGAGCGGGTATGCGAAGTTGATCAGCAGCGCGAACAGCGCGCCGCTTGCGCCGGCGAGCGTCGCCGAGATCAGCAGTGCGACGAAGATGAAGCGGTCGGAGTTCACACCGAGAAAGCGCACGCGCGCCTCGTTCTGCCGGATCGCGACGAGGGTGCGCCCGAACGGTGATCGCACGACGCTGCGGAAGGCAAGCAGCGCGATCACGAACGCCGCCAGCGCGATGTAGTAGAACCCCAGCTCGTGCACCGTCACGTGCGCTGCCGGCACGCCGAGGTACGGGCGCGTGATGTTCATCCCGTCCTCGCCGCCGGTCACGTCGGTGTCGCGGTACGCGATGAAATAGAAGACCTGCCCGAACGCGATCGAGAGCAGGCCGAAGTATATCCCGCGCCGCCGCAGCAGGAACGGCGCGAGGATCAGGCCGCCGACGAGCGCCAAGGCCGTTCCGATCAGCACGGCCTCGATGAAGTGGACGCCGAAGTATCGCACGGACAGCGCCGCGCCGTAGGCGCCCAGGCCGAAATACGCCGCGTTCCCGAACGCGGGGAGCCCGGTATAGCCGAGCAGCAGGTTGACGCTCATGACCGCGATTGCGGTGATGAGCACCTCACTGACGATCGAGATGTCGAGGTGCACCAGAGGCGCGAGAAACGGTGCCGCGGCGAAGACCGCCACGACGGCCGCCGAGGCGAGCAATTCGGTCCGTGCGTTCACCCGAAGATGCCTTCCTCTCCGAAAAGGCCGCGCGGACGCACCAGCAGCACGAGCGCCATCAGGACGTACATCGAGACCTCGCTGGCCGCCGGAATCCACAGCGTGGTCAAGGAGATCGCCATCCCGATCAGCAGCCCGCCGACGATGCTCCCGAACAGGCTTCCCATCCCGCCGATGATGACGGTGACGAACGCCGGCATCAGGAGCGCGTTGCCGCTGGTCGGCGCGAGACCCAGCATCCCCGCCGCGAGCACGCCCGCGATCCCGGCCAGGAAGATCCCCAGGCCGAAGTTCACCGCGTAGAGCACCTGCGTGTTCGTCCCGAGCGCCGCGATCATCTCCGTGTCCTGGACCGCCGCACGCAAACGCAGCCCGAAGCGCGTGCGGGTCAGGAAGAGCGCCAGGGCCACCATCGCGACGACGAGCACGATGACGATGAAGATGCGGAACTTCGGGAAGCTCATGAAGCCCAAGCTCGCCGCGCCCGCCAGGCCGGGCGGCGGCGAGAACGGGACGCCGTTGGCACCCCAGATCAGGCGGTAGATCTCCTCCGCCATGAGCGAGAGGCCGAACGTCATCAGCAGGCTGTAGAACGGCTCGCGCTTGTAGAGCGGACGCACCAGCGTCCGCTCTACGACGATGCCGACGATCACCGCGATCAGCGGTGCGGCGACGAGGGCGAACCAGAACGACGTGCCGCGCGAGACCATCGTGAAGGCGAGGTATCCCGCGAGCGTCATGAAACTCCCGTGCGCCATGTTGATGGTGCCGGTGAGGTTCATGATCAGCGAGAGTCCGATCCCGACGATCGCGTAGAATGCGCCGAGCACCAGCCCGTTGAAGACTTGGGGCGCGAGATGCTCGATCACGCTACGGATAGCCGAGCTTGCAGACTTTGTCTTTCTCGGCGATCGACTGCTCGATGGCCTCCGCCGGCTGCATGTCGATCACGTCGAAGAGGTCGTACTTGTCGCCCGGCGTTCCATTCGGACGTATTTTCGCGATCCACATCGGCCACATCAACTGGTGGTCCTCCTTGCGGTAGTACGCTGACCCGTTGAAGATCGAGGTGAAGCGGACGTTCTCGATCGCGTGGGCGACCTTGACGGCGTCGAGCGATTTCGCCTCGGCCATCGCCGTCAGCAGCCGGTCGAGCGTAACGTAGCCGAAGCAGTTCCGCGCGGTCGGCGGCTTGCCGAACCGCTTCGTGCTCTCGGAGACGAAGTCGTGCGCGAGGGTGTTGCCTTTGCCCAGCGTCAGGTCGCTCTTGTAGTACCATTCGACGCCCCAATAGCCGGCGCGCGAATCGGGCGCCAAGCCGAGCAGCGGCTCAATTTCGACCTGCGGTCCGCCGACCGGATACTTCTTGAGCAAGCCGAACTGGTTCATCTGCTTGAGGCAGTTCGTGTAGTCGTCACCCTGCACGAGCACGATGACCAGGTCCGGCTTCGCGGCGTCGATCTTGGTGAGGTACGAGCTGAAATCCGTCGTGCCGAGCGGCGTGAGCTCGTTGCCGACCATCGTTCCGCCGATGCGCGCGAGCACGTCCTTGTAGCCGGCCTCGAGGGCATGGCCGAACGCGTAGTCGGGCGTGATGAGGAACCAGCGTTTGCCGAACCGCTTCGCCAGCGAAAAGCCGGTGGCGTGCGTCTCCATCCACGTGCTGTGACAGGTGCGAAAAACGTTCCAATGGCAGCTCTGGCCGGTCACGGCATCGGTGTGGCCGCCGGAGTCGATGAAGAGCGTCCCGGCAGCGTTCGCCACGCCGGCGACCGAGAGCGAGACGGCGCTGTTGACCGTCCCGCAGAGGGCCGCGACCTTGTCCTGGTTGATGAGCTTGTGCGCCTTCTGCGCTCCGACGCCGGGGTCGTTCTGGGTGTCTTCCTTGACGAGCTCGACCTTGCGGCCCATTACGCCGCCGCGCTTGTTCCACGCGTCGAGGGCCATCTGAAACCCCGCGGTCTCATCCTCGGACGGGCCGGCATAGACGCCGGTGTATTCTTCGATGAGGCCGATCTTGAGTGTATCGGCCGCTTCGCCGATACGAGGTAGGTAGGCGGGAATCCCGAGCGCCGCGGCCGTGCCGGCTCCGGCGAGCGTGACGAACGAGCGACGATTCAGAACGGGACGGATCATGCAGTCTCCTCCGAGCGTTTCTCTAGCAGCCTATGCCGCTATTTCCGACAAAAGTCGTTTCGTCCCCCGTGCCCGTTCGGGCGTGGGGAGAACCGGACGCAACCGGAGAATCCTCACCCGTTATGCCATCTACGGTGGTCAATCCCGGACTTGAAGGCGTCGTCGTCGGCGAGACCGTCCTCAGCAACGTCGAAGGGGAGGCCGGGCGGCTCACCTATCGCGGTTACGACATCCACGATCTCGCCGAGCACGCGATCTTCGAGGAAGTCGCGCACCTGCTCTTGTTCGGGCACCTCCCCACGCAGCAAGAGCTCGGCGAATTCAACGAACGCCTGGTGGCGCGTCGCAAGGTCCCCTCAGGCCTGATCGAGATCTTGCGCGACGTTCCGCTCGATGCATGGCCGATGGACGTGCTGCGCACGGGCGTCTCGGCGATCCCGCACTTCATCCCGCACAAACCCGACGGCTCGCACGAAACGAGCGTCGACTCGGCGATCGATCTGATCGCGAAGTTCCCGACGCTCGTCGCCGCATGGGATCGCCTGCGGCGCGGTCTCGATCCGATCGCTCCCGACCCGAACCTCTCGCACGCGGCGAATTTTCTCTGGATGAAGGACGGCGAGAAGCCGATCGCCGAGGCCGAAAAAGCGCTCGACATGTACTTCATCCTGCTCACCGACCACTCGTACAACGCGTCGACCTTCTCGGCGCGCGTCACGGCGTCGACCGGCGCGGACATCTACGGCTCGGTCACCGCGGCCGTCGCGACGCTCGCCGGCGACCTGCACGGCGGCGCGCCGAGCAAGGTGATGACGATGCTCGAAGAGATCGGCTTGCCGGAGAAAGCCGAGCCGTACGTGCGCGCGCTGCTCGGCCGTGGCGGCAAGATCATGGGCATGGGACATCGTGAGTACAAGATCCGCGATCCGCGCGCCGCGCAGCTCGAGCGGATGGCGAAGAACCTCACCGAGAAGTCGCACTCGACCTGGTATCTGATCGCGCGCGCGCTCGAAGACGCCTCCACCAAGGTGCTGCAAGAACTCAAGCCCGGCAAGCGCATCTACGCGAACGTCGAGTTCTACACGGCGCCGACGCTCTCGAGCCTGGGCATTCCCTCCGATGAGTTCACCTGTCTGTTCGCCTGTGGCCGCATCGTCGGCTGGACGGCGCACGTGCTCGAGCAGGTGGCGCACAACCGGCTGATTCGCCCGCAGGCGACGTACGTCGGACCCTCGGTGCACGCGTACGAGCCGATCGCGCAACGCGGCGCAGCGAGCAACGGCAGCGCCAAAGGCGCCGCCGCCGCGGTGTGATCGCCGAGCGCAGCGCGCGGATAACGCGCGAGACGAAGGAGACGCAGATCGATCTGCGCCTCTCCCTCGACGGCGGTATCATTGCGATCGCGACGGGCGTCGACTTCTTCGACCACATGCTGAGTGCCCTCGCCGTGCACGGCGGGCTCGGCCTGGAACTGACCGCGCGCGGCGACGGGATGGACCATCATCACGTCGTCGAGGACGTCGGGATCGCGCTGGGTCGCTCGATCGACGAAGCGCTCGGCGACAAACGCGGGATCGCGCGCTTCGGCTCGATCGCGGTTCCGCTAGACGACGCGCTGGTGCAGTGCGCCGTCGATCTGAGCGGCCGTCCCTACCTCAATTACGACGTACCGCTCTCGGTCGATCGCCTCGGCGCGCTCCCGACCGAACTGGTCGGGCACTTTTTCCGCAGCGTCGTCGACCACGGCAAGTTCAACCTGCACCTGCTGCGCTGGGCCGGGACCAACAACCACCATCTGTGCGAGGCGGCGTTCAAGTCGTTCGCACGCGCGTTCGCGCAGGCGAAGGCGCGCACGGACTCCACCGCCATACCGTCGACCAAGGGTTCGCTGACCGAACGCGCCGACTAGCGAACAAGCTCGCTCGTTCCATAGCGCGTCCCAGCAAAGTAGATTAGGACTAGCGTGTCGGTCTGTTCGCGCCCTTGCGGTAGCGTTCGTCGTGCATGCATACTGAAAGTCCGCCGTCTGGCCGTCCCGGGCCACGGCCGGCGCCCGCTAGGCTCCTCGCCCTAGGGCTGCGCGGGCGCGTCGCCGAGGCGTCCGTTGCTCGCTTATTCCCGCGAGTCAATCCCGATGGGGGCCGCCGCATGCGTTTGACGTGGAATAGCTGTCGCCGCCGGTTCGTTCTCGCCTGCACTTGCCTGATCGTCGTGATCAGCGGGACGCGGGTGTTCGCGCAGGGCGGGACGATGACGGCTGTTCGCGTTAACGCGACGCCGGGCGGCGGAGCGCAGCTCATCTTGACGTTCTCCTCCGGCGGAGTTCCCCAGTTTCAGCTCTTCGGCGATGACACGCCGAATGTGTCCGTGCTCCTCGTCGGTGCCAATCGCGTGCAGAAGAACCCAGCGATCATCGCGCCGGTCGGACCGATCGTGTCGGGTCAAATCGTGTCGCTCGGCGACTCTCTGAGCGTCCAACTAACCTTGAAGGCTGCGGCGAAGGTGCGCGTGGCGCCGGGAAGCGGACAGGTTCTCGTCATCGCGATCGCGCCGCCGACAACGGTCGACCAGGCCGCACCAACCTTGCCGTACCCGACTCCCGTGTCGACCGCCTTGCCGATGGCCGGCCCAGGTGCCGTCCGTGCCATCATTCGGTTGAAGTACGCCGATCTGAGCGAGGTCGTCGGACTGTTGGTTGCGGGTGCGACGATCGCGCCGAACGACAACTTTCAGCCTCAGCCGTCGGCGGGAAACTTCGGCGCGCCCTCGTCGCTCGGCGGCGGCACCGTGGGCGGCGTTCCGTCATTCAACACCGGCGCGAACTACAGCCCCTCGCTTGCGTACGGTCAGACGCAGAACACGACCAGCATCTCTCAACGCGTCAACGAGAACGTCGCGATCGACCGGCGTCTCAACGCGATCGTCCTCACCGGACCGCCCGACCTCGTGGCGAGCTATCGCGCCTTCATCGACGAGGTCGACGTTCCGCTCGGGAGCGTCATGCTCGAGACGCAGATCGTCGAGCTGACGGACACCGCCGCGCGGGACCTCGGAATCGACTATACCAATGCCGGGGGGCAAGTTGCCGCCGGAACACTCGGGACCAAGAGCCTTTCCAGCGCGCAAGCGGCGGGCTCGCTCCAGGCCGCGGTGTTTGCCACGGTGCAGCGAGGGAACGGGCGGATCATCGCTCAGCCGCGCATCGTCGCGCTCGACAATACGTCAGCTTCGATCGTTACCGGCTCGGCGCTCCCGATCGTGACCTCGATCGCGGTCTCAGGAGTCAACGCGGTCCAGCAGCAGGTGCAGTACGTCAACGTCGGCGTGAACCTCCAGATCCAACCGCGTATCTCGTCGGACGGCTACGTCACGGCGCACGTGTTCTCGGAGGTCTCCAGCGTTACCGGATACTCGCAAACGTACCCGCAGATCAGCCAGCGTCAGGCACAGACATCCGCGATCGTCAAGGACGGCGACTCGTTCGTCATCGGCGGCCTGCTGGAGAAGACAGAGATCAACTCACTCTCCAAGATCCCCGGGATCGGCGACCTTCCCTTGATCGGCGGGCTCTTTCGCGTCCGGCACAATTCGCTGCAGACGATCAATCTTTACATCATCGTCACGCCGCACATCATTCCGGCGCTCGGCGGGAACGCGGCTGCAACGCCCGCGCCGTCGCCGACGCTCCAGCCGCCGCCGCAGGGCCAGCGACGTTGAGCTGAATTGCATCGACGTAGCATCGCGCTTGGTAGAACTCCGGGCGATACGGCGGTTGCGAACTTGCAGTCGAACGTACTATGACGCACGGCACGTCTTGTATTCAGCGCAACAGAGCAGTAGTATGTAGCCCGGTCAGTGACGCGCCTCCCATTGTGGCGCGGCGCAGTCGCGACCTTGGGAGGGCAGAATGCCCAAAGGACGAGTATTCGCACGCTGTCTCGCAGCGTCCGTATTGGCGGGCGCCGCATCGTTTGCGCTCATCACCTCCGGCATGCGGCCGATCGCGATGGCGCAGCAGGCTCAGGCACTCTTACCCGTACCTGACTCGTCGGGTCCGATCCGCTTTGCAGTGGACCCGTCATGGCCGCGGGAACTGCCGAACTTCTGGATCCTCGCACAAGTCGGCGGAATGTACGTCGACGGTAGCAACCACATTTGGGTGTTGCAGCGCCCGGGAACGAACACGGCCGACGAGGTCTGGGCGACGACGCACACCGCGATCTGCTGCTTCCCCGCACCGCCGGTTCTCGAGTTCGACATCAACGGGAACTTGCTCCAGGCTTGGGGCGGCCCCGGCAGTGCCCCGAACTGGCCGCTCAGCGAACATGGGATCTTCGTCGACTCCAAAGGCTTCGTCTGGATCGGCGGAAACGGGGCGACGGATCGGATGATCCTCAAGTTCCGTCAAAACGGCAGCTTCGTGATGCAGATCGGTACCCCGGGTGCTGTCGACTCGAATCTCGACACCGTGAATCTGGGGAAGCCGGCCGACATTTACGTCGACTACTCCGTGAACACGCCGAACGGTGAGGTCTTCGTCGCCGACGGCTACGGAAACAACCGGATCGCCGTCTTCGATGCGACGACCGGCAAGTTCATCACTGCCTGGGGCGCTTACGGCACGCCGTATACGGCGCTGCCGGCACAAATCGTGACGCCTCCGTACGTGAACTTTCCCGTGCCGCAACCACCGTCGAAAAACTTCGGCAACCCGGTGCATTGCATCACAGGCTCACGCGGCGCGAGCGCCCTGCTCTACGTGTGCGACCGCGTGAACGATCGCTACCAGGTCTTCACAAAGACCGGAACGTTCAAAGGCGAGTTCTTCTATGCCACCACCACCGGCGGCCCCGGATCCGTATGGGATCTCCGGTTCTGGCCGCGCGGAACGACCAAGTATCTGATCCAAGACGACGGCACCAATCAGGTGCTTCGCGTAACCAATCCGGTGAACGGCGCGGTCGTCTCGCAGCTCGGGCACAACGGCCGGAACGCCGGCTTCTTCCACTGGGTCCACAAGTTCGGCGTCGATTCAGCCGGCGATCTCTATACGGGCGAGGTCGATACCGGGAAGCGGCTTCAGCGGCTAGTGCCGGTTCACTAGACCGCAATCGCCTCGAAGCCGGCCGTCCGCGGCTCGGCTTCGAGGTCCTGGGAGGTGAAAGTCCGTGCCTCTACGCTCGTTGAACGCCGTCGCGCGTCTTGTCGTAGCGGCGATCGTCGCGACCACGGCCGTCGCCCTTGCGGACGACGCGCCTCCGGATGCTTCGTACGAGCAGGCGCTGCGCATCGTCCACTTTCCGCATCAGCAAGGAGCGCCTGTCCGGATCGGCTACGGATACGTCGCGCTGTTCACGCGCACGAAAGGTCCGCACGACGCCGAGATGGCTTCGTGCCTTCGGTTCTTCAACGTCGGGTCGCAAGCGACGGCTGGGATCAGCTTCCGACGCACCTACTACGACGCGCACCACCGCCTCCTCGGCATCGACACCGTGCAGGACGGCGCGACGCGCGCGCCAGACCCCTCCGATATGAACGCATCGGGATCGATGGCCGGATACTGGCGCTGCTGGAAAAGCGACAATCGCTACGGAGGGCGTGTCGTCAGCGTCGACATCGTACCGACCTGGGTGAAACTCACGTCGGGAAAGGTCTGGGCGGAAAGCGGAAACGTAGGCCAGGCCGGCGGCTGAGAGGGAAAGCGTGAAAGTCCTACCGCCGCCCCGAAGAAGAAGATTCATGCTTGGCCGCGACGCCGCTGCACACGCCGGGCGCGACCTGGAGCAGTTGAATTTCGGCCAGTAGGACCTGGCTTCGCGCGAGGGCCGTCGTCTTTTGCGTTACGTACGCTTCCGCGCTCTTGACTTCCAATTCGGTGAATCCCGTCCCACCGGTCGACGCGATCGTGGCGAAACGGACGCGCGCCTCGCGGAGATCTTCACGTTTCGCCTCCTCGTCCTTCGCGGCTTGCCTCAACTGAGCGCGAGCGTTCGCAAGCTCGTCGATGGCTTGCTCGACCAAAGCGCGCAGTTCGTACCGGCGCTGATCTCGCTGCAGCCGATATCCGTCGAGCCGCGCTTCCAAGGCGCGCCGGAACGCGTGCTCCTCCGCTCCGGCGTGCACGGGGAACGACAGAGCGATTCCGGCCGTGACGTCGTAGCCGGATCCGCGCGGCGTAATGTCCGCGAGCTGTGCCGCGCCGAGTTGCGCGGCCGCCGCGATGCTCGAGTGCCGAACGTCGCGTAGGAAGAATTTGGTCTGCTCGATCCCGGCATCGAGCTTTGCGATCGTCCCGTCGGCGGCGACCGCCACGGCCCGCGCGTCGTCACGGCTCGGAATGCAAGACGGCGTGAAAACGGGATCGAGCGGATGAAACGCGCCGATCTCCCGCCCGAGGACGCCCTCGAGCTGCGCTAGCGCCTGACGCCGCGACGACCGGAACGTATTGACGTCGGTCTTCGCCCCCGCCGTCGTGTCGAGAAAGTCGAGGAACTTCCCCTGCGTCCAGAAGCCGCTCGTGCGGAGCGAGCGGGCCGCGGGAAGCTGCCGCTGCACCACAGCGAGGTAGTCGCCCGCGATCGCGCCTTCACGATCGTACTGCCAATACGCAACGAAGTCGCGGCGCAACGTCGCGAGGGCCGCGCGCTCGGCGACGACATACTCGATGCGCGCGATCTCGCTCTCGATCCGCGCCGTCTCGATCGCCTTTTGCTGTGCGGTGCGCGTGCCGAACAGCGGCAGGCGCAGACCTTCGCGCTGGAGATACCGAAGCGACTGGAAATTGGACGACCGCGTCACGATATCAGATCGGGGACCGACACCGTTCTCGAAGAAGTATTCGAGACCGGCCTTCGCCCGCGCCTCGACGATGCGTTGGTCGGTCTCGTCGACGCGGCGCAACGCCGCCCGCAACGAGTACGCGAGCGGGAGTTGCTGCTCGAGGGCCGTCATGGTGATCGTCGGTTCCTGCGAGCGTGCCGGCGCGCCCGAAGCGGCAAGGCTCGCGGCAACCAGGAGGACACCGGCGACCCGTTTCAACGATCCACTCGACGAAGAACCTCGACCGCGATGTCGGGACGGAAGTCGTTGCAGCGCGGACAGTACGCGGAAGGCCGGGGAATGTTCAGCCAATATCCGTCGACGCTCGAGCGCGTCGCGTCGATCGCAGCGACGACGTCGTCGGCGCTCACGTGCTGACCGCTCGGATTCGTGCTAATCCCTGCCAGCACCCTGACCCGCGGATTTGCTTGACGCGCCTGTGCCGCGGCCTGATTCACGAACGCCGCGTATCGCGACACGTTCCGTTCCGAACCCTGCGCTTGAATATCATACACGTCGGCATAGCGCGCCGCGTTGGCCGCCAATCCCAGTCGAAGATAGCGCACATATGGAGAACCCCCGGTTTCGCTTGACATTTCCCGCACGATGTTGACCGCCGGCGCGGTGATGAAGAGCAGGTGGCGGCTGTGCACGAGGTCCGCGGCCAGCTGCATGAACGAGGCTGGGTCGTGCTGTTCCTCGGCGGGCGTGAATTGCCACCGCTCGTTGTCGTACAGGATGGCGCGGACGTCCGGCGGGATCGTCGCGCTCGAGAGTGCCTGACGGATCGAGCCGTAGCTCGTGAACGAGGCGACCTGAACGGCATTCCAACTTGCGGGGACGCGCGGCGCATTCTTGCCGACGAGCACGAACGGTGCCGCATTCGTCAGCAACTGGTTCGCGATCGGGCTGGCGGCAAGCGCCGTGACGCCCGGCCCGTTGAGCAACCACTTGATCGACGATGCCGCGTCGCCGGACTGCCGAGCCGACGTGGTCAACATGAGGCCGGCGCAAGCGGCGCCGATGAGCGCCCTAGACACCCGCACGAGCCGCCTGCTTCGCGAACAGCTCTCGCGCGCGCCGGTAGAGTTCGATGTCCCCCTGCCGGCACCGTTCCACCGCCCGCCGGACCTCGGCGGTAATCTCGTATTCGCCGTTCTTCCGCCGCGGGTTGCAGTTGCAGAACCGCTCGATACCGAGATCGTATCCGAACGATGCTCGGAACAGTGCTAAACTCCGCGCGAACTCGCACGAGAGGCCGACCATCGCGACGTCCTCGATGGCGACGGACCCCAAGTACTGGCGCTGCTGGTCGCGGAACGCATCCCAGCACAAGTAGTCGAGCAGCGTCATCTTGGCTTCGTGGAACAGGCGCTCTTCCGGGTGTTCCCGACCCGGGTTGCGGAGGAGGAAGCAGTAGTGCGCCACGGCCTGTTGATACGGGTCGCGAAAGAACGCGACGAAGCGCGAGTCCGGGAAGAGCCCACAATATTTGTCCGCGACGAAGTGCCCGTGGATCACGTCATATTTCGCGAGCAGCTCGTCGCGGCGACATCGCATCGCCGCGGTCCGCGCCGCGCGACGCGCGTTCGCCTCCGGCGTGTCGAAGCCGGCCCAGTCTCCGTAGTCCGCCATCATGCGGTCCCCGAATTTCGCCAGCAGCAATTCGCGGAAAGAATTTCCGGCCGCTTTCGGAATGTGAATCGAAAGAATCACGCTCTTCCTCGACCACCACCGTAAGTGGCCTCCGGCGGACCGGAATCGGCCCAGCGTCCCGGCCCGCGAGGACCTTGGCCACTGCCGAGCCGGAAATGGGCCCGATAGGATAGACTCCGTGGCAGCGCGCGCGCCGGCCGGACTTCGTTGAATCATGCGGCTCCGTACATGGCGCGGCACGAGTCCCGTGGCGCTCTCGGTTCGGCGGAGCTTCCCGTGGGCGCGCTGCGTGCTGATCGCGGGCGCCGTCGCGATCATGGCGTACCTGTTCGTCCCGCGCTACTTCTACGTGACCGCCGACGCGCTCGTCCGGGGCGACCTGGTTCCGGTGACGTCGCTCTATCGCGCGCGCATCGAACGTCTGCTCGTGCAATGCGACGACCGAGTCCGGGCCGGCCAGCAGCTGGCGGTCGTCAGCAACTTCCTCGTGCAGGCGGATTACCAACGACAGCTCGAGCAGAGTGCGGCGCAGTTGAGCCTCTCGATCATCGCGCTCGACCAGGGAGTCTCCGCCGCGCGTGCCGACGAAGAGGCCGCGCGCGCAAAGTACGCTGTAGCACAGATCCAGGCGCGCCGGCTCGAGGCGATCTTCCGCGAATACGACCAAGCGTATCGCGGCGGTGGGATCGGGCGCGCCGAGTGGGAGGCGCAACGCGGGGAGGGGCAAGCGGCAGTCGCCGCCGTGGGAGCCGCCCGCGAAGCGTTGAATCACGCGCGCGTGCACGTGCAGCGCATCGATGCCGATCAGCGCGCGAGGATCGCGTCCGGTCGGGCGGCATCGGACCGCGTCCGGGGTCTCGTGCAGCGCAGCGGAAGCGAATCCGTCCTCGCCCCCGTGAGCGGCTACATCGTCAATTGCACCGACCGGCCGCAGAACGTCGTCGACCCGGGTGTCCCCGTCTTCGCGATCTTCGAACCCGACCGGGCGTACGTGCTGGCGTACTTCGATCCCACGTCGGTGCAGCAGAACGTGCGCGTCGGGCAAACGGCGCAGATCGCCGTCCCCGGACTCTCGCAGACCGTCAGCGGCCGCGTCCGCAGCATCTACCCGGAGCTCGCGAACTTGCCGGGTCAGCTCACGCGGTACTTCTGGCAGCACGTGCAGTGGTCGGAATACCGGCCCGTCCGCATCGCGCTCGACGGGGTCCCGCGCGACGTGCGTTGGAAGCTGCCCTATAACGCGCAGGTCCGCGTGCGGATTCCCATTCGCGCGAATTGGCCCACATTCGGGTTGCTCGGCCAGAGCACCGGGAGATGAACGACCTCAGCACGCGGCTGCTGAGGACGCTGCGCGCGGTCCTCGCGGCAGGTTCGACGCTCGAGCCGACGTGGGATCCGCGCGCGCGCGAGGGGGTCGTCTATCGGGGAACCGGCTCGCCCCTCGACGACGAATCGCTCCGAAGCGATCTCGACGACCTCGCAGCGGGCGACTATGTCGAGCCGATCTTCGTCGACCGCCTCTCGGTGTGTCCCACCTGCAACAGCCACGCCATCAACGTGCGTGAAGTCTGCTTGTCGTGCTTTTCGTCCAATCTGATCCAGATCACAGCGCTGTTCCATTTTCGGTGCGGCTTCGTCGGGGCCGCCGAAACGTTCACCGAGGAGCCGCGCGGCCGCCGCTGCCCCAAGTGCCGCAAGCTGCTGCAGGACCTCGGTACCGACCACGAGAGTCCCGGCGACTACTTCGCCTGCCGCGCGTGCAACGCGACGTTCCAGGTTCCCGAGATCGGCGCTCGGTGCATCTCGTGCGGCGCACGCTTCGCGGGCCTCGACATGCAGCGCCTCCGGCAACGCGACGTCTTCGCGTATCGCCTGACCGTACGCGGCGTAGCGGCACTCGACGCCGGACGCCTGGTCGAAGAGCCGCGTGAAGCGCAACGGATCGAGCGACGTGGCTGACGCGTTCACCTGGATCTCCGCGCACGCCGACCCGTTCCACGTCGTCTCCGCGTTCGACGCGGCCGGCCGCGTCATCCCGAGCTCCTCGATCGTCTTCTGGCTCTTCGCGTTCATCGTCGTCCGGTACACGCTTCCCGACCTCGCGCTGTGGCTCGCGTACATCGTGCGGCCGCGCGCGTTCGAACCACCGCCGCTGCGCAGATATGCCGGTGCCGAGCCGCTCGTCTCCGTGATCATCGCAGGCCGCAACCCGGGCCGGCGCATCGTGACGACGATCCGGTCGGTGCTCGAGAGCGACTACCACAACGTCGAGATCATCTTCGCGGACGATTGCTCGACCGACGACAGCGTGGCAATCGCGCGTACGTTCGAACGCACCGGGCGCGTCCGCGTCTTCGCGAACGCGAACCATTCCGGAAAGCCCGCGAACCTCAACCTTGCCCTGATGTTCGTGCGAGGCGAATTCGTCTTCGTCCTCGACTCGGACACGCAGATGTACCCCGACACGATCGACCGGATGCTCCCGTACTTCGAGGATCCTCGGGTCGGTGCCGTCTCCGCCAGCATCTTCGTGCGTAACCCGGGGGCGAGCCTGATCACGCGATTTCAGCGGATCGAGTACATCCTCACGTACACGCTGACGCAGCTCTGGCGCGACCGGCTCGGGATCATCGCGATCGTTTGCGGGATGGGCGCCATGTTCCGGACCTCGGCGCTGCGTGGGCTCGGCGGCTTCGACATGGGCCTCGGCGACGACACCGATCTGACGATCCGCCTGCGCAAGGTGCGCTGGCGCCTGCGGATGTCGCTGCGGGCCCGGATCTCGACCGACGTCCCCGAGACCCTCGCGCGTCTGCTGCGCCAACGCGCGCGCTGGACCCGCAACATGGTGAAGGTCCGCCTGCGCAAGCACCGCGACCTGGGCACGTTTCGCTACGGGTTCGCAAACGCGGTCGTCTTTTACGACGGGCTCCTCAACCGCGCGTTTCGGCCGGTCGCACTCGTCTGCCTCATCGTCCTCGTGCACCTGTATCGCGGTTCGGACGTCCCTCTCGTCATGGGTGGAATCTATGCGTTCTCGACGCTCATGCTCCTCATGAAGGCGCTCATCGGTCGCGACATGACCGGAGAACCGTCGCTCGGGTCGTTCTGCCTTGCACCGCTCTACGTGTTCTACCGGGTGCCCCTGCTGCTCACGCAAGCCACCCAGGTCGTGCGTGAGGTGCTGCGCATCAAGACCTGGCATCCGTACGTCCCGCGCCGCATCTGGGATCAAATCCCGCACCATTGACCGCGACGGGCAGCCCGTCGCCGAAACCGACAGCGATCAGACGTGCGCACGGTCTACAACATGCCCGTCGTCGTCACGGAAGAACGGAAACAAAAACATGTGTCGATCAACCGCATTCGACGTAAGACACGCGGGTGTAACGTCGTTGTAGTCGGACATGCCGCCGCGTTTGAAACGCTGCTTGACATGAGCGGCTCTTGGTGCAAAGATCGTACCGCCGTATCACAAGTCGTACGGGCGACTAGGTACCGCATTTCTCGGCCAGCATCGCGTTCCGCGCCGTGCCTCCTTCTTGTTTCGCGGAAGTGCGTGTCACGAGGAGGAAAGTCATGCGAGTTTTCTCACGCGGCCTGCGTCACGTGGCGACGGCCGTCATTGCCCTCGGTTTTTTCTCGCTGTGCGTAGGTGGCGCCGGCGCGCAATCCACGTTGACAAAGCTCAACGCTTACCTGGGAAGCTTCTCGGTCGGCGGCCAGTACGTCACCGTTCCGGGAGTCGGCACGGGCGGACAGAGTTCGGAACAGATCGACGGCGCGATGTACGTCGCGTACGTCATCCCGTATACGGTGACGCACAAGTATCCGATCGTGTTGATTCACGGCGGCGTCGGCGCCGGGCAAGCCTTTACTGCCACACCGGACGGCCGCACCGGTTGGGCGCAATATTTTGCCAGGCAAGGGTTCGCGGTCTACATCCCCGATCAGCCGGGGCGCGGCCGGTCGATCTACGTGCCTCAGGTGGACGGACCCGTCGGCAACAACACGGTGTTGAGGATGGAGCAACTCTTCACTGCCACACACCTCTTCAATCTGTGGCCCCAGGCCCATCTGCAAACGCAGTGGCCGGGGAGCGGCGTCATGGGCGATGCGACCTTCGACGCGTTCATGCGCGGCATGCTCGCCGCGCTCACGACGCCGGGCGTACAGGAGACGCTGAGCCGAAACGCCGGCGCCGCGTTGCTCGACCGGATCGGTCCGGCGATCGTGCTGGGTCGCTCGCAATCGGGCGATTACCCGTACCTCATCGCGGACGCTCGGCCCGGGATGGTCAAGGCAATCGTCGACGTCGAAGGCGCGTCTCCGAGTTTCAGCACCGCCGCATTTCCGTGCTACATCTGTGCCCCGTACAGCGGCGAGCCCGCGACGCTGACACCGCTTTGGGGGATCACCAACACCCCGATCACGTACTCGCCGGCCGTCACCAATCCGTTGACAGACCTCATTCGGGTTCCGAACACGGCACCCGCGGCCAAGAATCTGGGCCTGTGCTGGAAGCAAGGGGCGCCGGTCCGTACGCTTCCGACGCTGAAGGGGATTCCGATCATGGTCATGGTTTCCCAATCGTCGTTCGCGGCACAGAACCAGCTCTGCACGTCGCAGTATCTGACTCAAGCCGGCGTGAAGAATGATTTCTTCAGGTTGCAGAACGTCGGCCTCTTCGGGAACGGTCACTTGATGAACATCGAGAAGAACAGCGACCAAATTGCGCAGTTCCTGATCGACTGGCTCGGCACCAAGGGACTGTGAGGGCCCATCGTCGATGAAAGCGCGCGCGCCGGCCGGGTTCGGCGCGTCGCCTACGACGCGATCTGTTCGTCGGTCGTTGCGTCCGGGGTGGCGTCGGCGAGTGCGTGGCGGCGCAGCACGGCGCGCACGTGCGATCCGCCGCTCGGACGCGGGCTCACGATGAGATCGTCGACCATCGCCTCGACCAGGAACAATCCGCGCCCGTTTTCAGAGAAGGCATCCGCCGGAAGTTTCGCGTTGCGGTAAAAGCCGCAGCCGCGATCGAGGACGTGCAGCACCGCGTCGCGCGCCGAAGCATCGAAGCGCACCTCGACTTCGCCCGGCGTGTGCCGCACCACGTTGCCGAGCAGTTCGCCCAGCGCGAGTTCGGCCTGAAAACGCGCGGCCGGGCTGTAGCCCAGGGCGCGCAGCGTCTCGGCGACGTCGCGCCGCAGGCGATGTCCTTCGAGGGCGTTCCCCGCGTCGATCGGCCAGGCGTGCAGGCCGTCGCCGGGTCCGAGCGCGCGTTCGATTCCGACGTACAAGAGCGCGATTTCGTCGTGCGCGCGGCGTCCGGCGACGATCATGTCGTGCATCGCCTGCGCCGATGCCGTGCCGGCAAGGCGCGCGAACGCGTCGCGCACCGCGCGCTCGCCGCGGACCACGTCGCGGTCGGTCTCGATCAGGCCGTCGGTGTAGAGCAGGAGCGCGCTGCCGGCTTCGAGCTGCACCGCGTGCAGGTGCCGTTTGGTGCGCAGCCCGATCCCCAGCGGCGGGTCGCCGTTGGGGAGGGTACGCACCGAGAGGTCGGGCGCGCGCAGGAGCGGCGGCGGGTGGCCGGCCGACGCGTACTGGAGTGTCAGGTCGATCGGTTCGAGCACGCCGACCCATGCGGTGACGAACGAGGCATCGTGCGCGGCCCCGCCTTCCAGTACCCGTTCGACGGCCTCCAGGATCATGCGCGGTTCCGGGTTGATGCTCGCGACGCCGCGGATCACTTGGCGCACCGTCGTCATCGTGGACGCCGCCCGCAGGCCGACGCCCGGCACGTCGCCGATCGAGAGGACGACGCGACCGTCACGCACCCGGAACGCGTCGTACCAGTCGCCGCCGATCCCCGAGTACGTGTGCCGGCCGGGCTCGTAGAACTCGTCGAAGGTCAAGCCGGGGACCTCGAGCGCGACGGGCTGCAGCGCGAAGACGGCGTCGAGATCGGAGTCGGGGCTGGGTCGAGATCCGGCGAGTTGCATGGGCCCAGACGATTCTTCCCGCAAGCGGCCGGTCTTATGCGGGGTATCCCAACCTCGCCCGCAACCTCCCGGGGCGGCGGCAGGTAGGAGGCGACGCGGGAGTGGGGAGGAGACCATCGTGAGCGATCAGAGTCCGCCGGCCGAGGCGAGTAGCGCAGCGGCGAGTTCGCCGGAAAGGCTGACCCCGCCGGCGCCGGTCGCTGCCGTCACGCCGCAAGCCGCGTCGAAAATGGTTCAGCCGCTCGCGGCCGACCAGCAGACGAAGTTGGACGCTCAGGTCGCCGACTTCGCGAAGGATCTGCTCGCGTTGCCGGTCCACGGTGACGACTTCAAGACGCGGGTCGGCGCGATCTCTGCGATTGGGAACGACGCGATCCAGAAGGCCTCCGGCGTGTCGAACCGTTTGCTGGACCGGCCGCTGCGCGCGATGGGCGCCGGCATCTTCGATGCGGGCTCAACCGTTTCGAAGCAACTGCTCGATCTGCGCGACACGATCGAACGGCTCGATCCGACGACGCAAGGCGACCTCTTCTCGCCGCGCAAGCTGCTGGGCATGATTCCGCTGGGCCCGAAGATTCTGCAGTATTTCCGGTCGTACGAATCCTCCCAGACGCACCTCAACGCGATCATCAACGGCTTGTACTCCTCGCGCGATCAGCTGCTGCGCGACAATGCCGACATCGAGCAGGAAAAAGAGAACCTCTGGACGCTGATGGGAGGGCTCGAGCAGTTCGCGTATCTTTCGCAAAAGATTGGCGACGCACTCGACGCGCGCATCGCGCAGGTCGCCGCGGTCGATCCCGAGCGCGCCAAGATCCTCAAAGAGGACGTGCTGTTCTACGCCAGACAGAAGCAGCAGGACATTGCAACGCAGCAAGGCGTGAACGTGCAGGGCTATCTTGCGCTCGACCTGATTCGCAAGAACAACGAGGAGCTGATCAAGGGCGTCGACCGGGCGACCACGACGACCATTGCGGCGCTGCGCACCGCGGTCATCGTCGCGCAGGCGCTGACGAATCAGAAACTGGTGCTCGATCAGATTCAGGCCCTGAGCACGACGACGAACCGTTTGATCGCGGGCACCGCGGCGATGCTCAAGCAGAACTCGGAGCGCGTGTTCGCTCAGGCGACGACTTCGAGCGTCGACCTCGATACGCTCAAAGCAGCTTTCGCGGACACCGAATCCGCCATCGACGGCATCGCGGCGTACAAGGAAAAGGCGTTGGTGTCGTTCCAGCAGACGGTCGCGGCGCTGCAGCCGATGATCGAGCACGCCAAGACCTACGTCGACAAGAATCGCGACGCCGCCGCGTCCGAGGTGGCGGCGCTACCGGACCCGCCTGCGATCGAGGGTTAGCGTGTGGGGCGGATGCGGTAGATGGCTCCGCTCGTGTCTTCGCTGATGAAGAGCGAGCCGTCGGTGCCGACGGCGACGCCGGTGGGGCGGCAGGAGCGCGAGCCGTCGGCGGCCTGACAGCCGCCGAGGAATTCGGTCCATTGCGCGCCGGGATCGTTCCAGTCGACGGTCTTCACGGGGTTCGTTCCGTTGAAGGAGACGAACGCGACGCGCGGCGGGACCGGCGGCTGATGCCACGAGCCGTGCAGCGCGACGAACGCACCGCCGCGATAGGCGGACGGGAACGCGTACTTGCCCTTCGCATCGGCGGGATAGAAGGCGGCCCCGATCGGCGTTTCGTACGCGGGGAAGACGACGCGCGGCACGACGACGTTCGCGCAGCCCGTGCGGTCGATCGGCTTGCGGTCGTCGGAACAATGAAGCCAACCGTAATCCGGCGTCCCCGGGTGTGCCGTCACGTCGTCGAAGATCTCGTACGGGTGGCCGTGCTCGAGGTCGTCGCGCCCGGCCACACCCGCCCACAGGCCCCCGTCGGCCGGATCGACCGCGAGCGCGATCGCGTTGCGAATGTCGACCGCTCGCGCGTGCATGTTCTTGCCGTCGGGGGTCATCGCTTGGACCGTCGCGCGGGTCGGGTCGTGCTCGTCGCACGCGTTGCACGACGACCCGACGCTCGCGTAGAGCACGCCGCGGCTCAGTACGACCGTCGTCGTGGAATGCCCGCGTGCGCCGCCGGGCCGCACCGCGGCGATCTTTTGCGGCTTCGCGCGCGCTTCGCGGTCGCCGCTGCGAAACGGGATGCGGTACACGCCGAACTGCCCGCCCGCATAGACCGCGTCGGCAGCGACGAAAACGCTCGCGACCGGATGGTCGTCGAAGGTCGCGAACGCTCGCGGCGCGCCGGCCGTCGCTTGGGCGTCGGGAACGACGTAAATCTCGCTTCCGGTGGTGCCGACGAAGAGGTCACCGTTCGGCGCGACGCTGAGCTCGCGCGCGCCGCGCACGGTTGCGATGCGCTCGGCCGCGAAACCCGCCGGCACGGTGACGGTCGCAGCGGTCTGTGCGCGAACGGTGTGCGGCGCAAGCAGCGTGACGGCGGCGAGGGTCAGGCCGAGGAGGAGCGCGCGAAAGGCCGGCACTACGTCGGCTTCGCCCGTTTCACGGCCGATCCGCTCGAACCGGACGGCCGAATGCGATAGATGTTCCCCGTGTCGTCGTCGGCGACGAACAGGCTGCCTTGCGCACCGACGGCGACGCCCGTCGCGCGGCCGATGCGCCGGCCGCTCGCGTCCTGAAAGCCGCTGAAGAAGTCGCTCCACTGGGTCGTGGGATCGCCCCAGCTCACCGTGCGGGCCGGCGCAGCGCCGGAGAACGGAACGAACGCGACGTGCGGCGGTACGATCGGAATGCCGTTCGCGAGATGCCACGATCCGTGCATGCTCACGAACAGCCCGCCGCGCCACGCCGGCGGAAATGCGTAGGCGCCCGATTGCGAGACGGGCGAGAACGCCGCGCCGATCAGCGTCGAGTAGGCGGGAAACACGAGCGCCGGCGCGACCGTGTTCGCGCAGTTCGCGCCGCTGCGGTAGGCGACGTGATTCTCCTCGCAGTCCGGCCAGCCGTAATCGGCCGGCGCGCCGTGCGCCGAGACGGGGTCGAGGAACTCGTAGGGGTGACCGGCGGGCAACGCGTCCTGGCCGGCGCCGCCGGCCCAGACGTTCCCGCTCGCCGGGTCGGTCGCGAGCGCGAGCGCATTGCGAAGGCGCGTCGCCTGCGTCGTCATGCCGCTGCCGTCGAGCGCCATGCGCTGCACGGTCGCACGGGTCGGATCGGCTTCGACGCACGCGTTGCACGACGAGGCAACGCCGACGTAGAGGGTCCCTCCGCTGACCGCGATCGAACTCGTGTCGTGCACGTCGCCGTCCGAGTTCGGCGCGACCGGCCCGCTGCGCACCGAGGCGATCTGCGTCGCGGTTCCGCTCTGCGCACCCGTGGTGTATGGAATGCGGTAGACGTGATGCTGCGTCGCGACGAACACGAAGCCGCTGCCGAACGCGACGCCTTGCGCCGGGCCGTCGGGCAGCGACGCGAACGCCGCGGGTGCAGCAGCGACGCCGGCCGCTTCCGCATTCGGGACGACCATCACATGCGCGCCGGTGGTGCCGACGATCATATCGCCGTTCGGAAGCGCGGCGAGCTCCCGTGCGCCGCCGACGTTGGCGACGACGTTGGCGACGAAGCCTTGCGGCACGCGCAACCGCGCGTCGGCGAGCGGCGGGGTCGCCGCAGGCGCCGGCGTCGCGCTTGCCGCGCCGCTCGGCGACGCGCTCGGAACCGGCGTCGCCGTCTCGACCGGCACCGGTGTGGCCGCCGGCGGCGCGGGGGTTGCATTGACGAGCGAGCCCGGCGGCAACGGCTGCATCGGCGGCTGAGCGCCGAGATTCCCGCCGCCGCACGCCGCCGTGACGGCAAGCAACGCGGCGCCGGCCAGCGAACGCAAGCGGCGATGGCATCGGGTTTGGCGGTGATCGACTACGGCGGCGGCAACATCGGTTCGCTCATCGCCGCGCTCGAGCGGCGCGGCGTCAGGTTCACGTTGACCGCAGATCCGGCCGAGGTCGAGCGCGCCGGCGCTGCGATCTTGCCCGGCGATGGTGCCTTCGGCGCGACGATGGATGCGTTGCGCGAACGCGGCCTGGATGCTGCCGTGCGATCGACGGTCGCCGCCAAGCGGCCGTTTCTCGGCATTTGCGTGGGAATGCAAGTGCTCTTCAACTCCAGCGACGAGTACGGCGGCGCGGCCGGTTTGGGGATTCTACCCGGAGACGTCCGCAGGTTCACCACGGCGCCGCGCGTCCCGCACATGGGCTGGAACGACCTCGTGATCGAACGCACGCATCCGTTCGTCGAGGGCGTCTCGACTGGCGCGTGGGCGTATTTTCTGCACTCGTACCGCGTCGCCGCGACCGACGCGCTGGTCGCGTCGTGCGAGTACGGCGAGCGGTTCGCGGCGATCGTCGCGCGCGACAACGTCATGGCGACCCAGTTCCACCCGGAGAAGAGCCGGACCGCCGGCGGTCGTCTGCTCGACAATTTCCTGAAGATCGCGCATGAGCACGCGTGAGCTGACGCTGCTGCCGGCGATCGATCTGCGCGGGGGATACGCCGTGCGGCTCGAGCGCGGCGATCCGACGCGCGAGACGCGCTACGACGCGGATCCGGTCGCGCGGGCGCGCGCGTTCGTCGCGGACGGCGCGACCGCGCTGCACGTCGTCGATCTCGACGGCGCCTTCGGCACGGGCGAGAATCAAGCGGCACTGCGCGCGATCTGCGCCGCGGTGGACGTCCCGGTGCAGACCGGCGGCGGCGTGCGCTCGCGCGCGGACGTCGTCGCGCGGCTCGACGCCGGCGCTCACGCGATCGTCATCGGCACGTTGCTGGTCGAACGGCCGGACGACGTGCGTCTGCTCGTCGACGTGTACGGCGATCGCATCGTCGCCGGGATCGACGCGCGCGGCGACCGTGTCGCGACCCGCGGCTGGCTGGCCGAGACGGCCGTCTCGCGCGACGACCTCGTACGCCGGGTTGCCGGCTGGGGCGTCGGGCGGATCGTGTATACGGAAATCGGACGCGACGGCATGGGCTCCGGCTACGACGTCGACGCGCTCGCGCACGTCGCCGCGGTTGCCGACGTGCACATCACCGCCAGCGGCGGCGCGCGCACGATCGACGATCTGATCGCGCTGCGCGACGGCACGCCCGCCAACGTCAGCGCCGCGATCGTCGGCCGCGCCCTCTACGAAGGAACGCTCGACCTGCGCGCCGCGCTGGAGCGGCTCGCGGGCTGACCGCCGTCATCCCGAGTTCGGGATGAATCAGATCGAGGGGACGTCGTAGCGGCGCGGAACGTGCGCCGGGAGGCGGGCGACGATCTCGTAGCCGATCGTCTCCGCGGCGCGCGCCAGCTCTTCCGCCGAGATCGTCTCGCCGCCGTCGCTGCCGATCAGCGTCACGGTGTCGCCGACGGCGGCGGCCGGCACTTCGGTGACGTCGACGAACGCCATGTTCATGCACACGCGTCCGACGAGCGGAACGCGCCGTCCGCGCACGAGCGCGTGCGCCGCGTTGCCGGCTGCCCGCGGCAGTCCCTCGGCGTAACCGATCGGCAGCGTCGCGATGCGCGACGGGCGTGCGGCGTACCAGGTGCGGCCGTAGCCGACGCTGGCTCCGGCCTCGATCGTATGCTCGGCGACGATCTGCGTGCGCCACGCCAGCGCCGGTTCGAGGACGACTCCCTGCTCGCGCATCAGCGTTTCGGTTTCGATGCTCGGCCAAATGCCGTAGACGCCGATCCCGGCGCGGATCGCGTCGAGCCTCGTCTCGGGCCACAGCATCGCCGCAGCGGTCGCGGCGGCGTGGCGTTCCACTTCCGGTCCGAGGTCGCGCGTCGCATCTAGAAACCGCGCGAGCTGTTCGTGCGTGAACGTCGAGTCGAGTTCTTCCGCCGCGGCGATGTGCGTGAAGGCGCCGGCGAGCGTGAATTCGGGCGTCGTCGCGTAGCGCGCCAACGCGGCGGGCGCCTCGGCCGGCGTCAGGCCGAGCCGCACGACGCCGGTGTCGATCTTCGCGTGCACCGTGAAGGGGCGGCGCCTTCGGCGCGCGACGCTCGCGACTTGGCGCGCGTAGAGTCCGTCATCCCAGAGCGTCAGCGCGACGTCAGCGGCATGGGCGATGTCGAGTTCGCCCGGATGAACCGGGCCGAGCACGTGGATCGGCGTCTCGATTCCGGCGTCGCGCAGCACGACCGCTTCTTCGAGCGCGTAGACGCACAGCCGGACGACGTGCGGCGCGAGCGCGCGGGCCGTCGGTACCAGGCCGTGGCCGTACGCGTTCGCTTTGACGACGGCGGTGAGCCGTGCCGGTGCGACCAGGCGCGCGAGCGTCCGGGCATTCCGGCCGATCGCGTCGAGATCGACCGCAACCTCGGCGATCACGCGCGGGCGGGCGTGCCCGAAAGCAGGCGCGAGACGACCAGCGCGACCGGAATTCCGTAGAAGAGGATGTGCGCGACCAGCCCCGTGGCGAGTTGCGGGAGCGACGGCCGGTGGTAGAGGCCGGCCGCGATCAGCACGATCTCCATGAACACCCAGACGACGACCCCGAAGCAGGCGCCCGACACCCACGGCCGCGCGAGCAGCTGCGGCTGCGAGCGGATCAGGTACACGTAGCCGATCGCCCAGCCGATCGCGACGCAGAAGTGGAGCCCTAGGCCGATCAGCGGCGCCGCGGGGTTCGCGCCCGCCGCGGGTCCGAGTGCCGAGGCGATCCAGGTATAGGTCGCGGCGATGACGGCGCCGGCCGGCTGTCCGCTCGCGACCTGCGCCCCGAATAGGAAGAGATCGAGTAGGATTCCGCCGGCGAGGCCGGCGACGAGTCCCGCCACGATCTGGGCGCGCAGGGTCACGGTACGTTCCACGAGAGCCGCCCTTCGCGGCCTCTAGGCGGTGATCCCGGACCCCTCCGCGCCGTGCCCCTCATGGCGGAAGGTCTGCTCGCGGCGTTCCAAGGCGTCGCCCAGGCGGTCCAGCAGATCGCGCATCATCGATTTCGCGATCCGGCGGCCGACGACGACGTTGAACACCAACCCCAACAGGCCGAACGGCACGATCCACGCCCCCTCGAGCCTGATCCGGGTTGTGTCGACCGTCTCAATGCGCAACCGGACCGTGCCGTGGAAGTCGGGCAGCAGCCGTGTCCCGGCCGACCATTCCACCATCAGCGCGTCATGAACGCGGCCGTCCTCCGTCTCGTCAGGGTGATGGGCGAAGAAGAGCTTCACCGGCCGGCGAACCCTGCCGCGCAGGCCCACGACGAAGTCGCGCAACGGGACGTGGACTTCGATCCCGGAGACCTCAGCTTGGCGGAAGAATTCCGCCGCATAGTCGTGGGCGACGGAGAACGGGCAGCGGACGATTCGCTCGACGGTGGCCCGGGAGACATACGGCACCTTGTCTCTGTACCCATCCGGCAGGCGAGCGAGCCGTCTTCGGGCCTTGCACTCGGCCGTCGGGTCTGCTAACGTAAATTTCCGGCTGGCACTCTTGTGCCAGCAGTGCCAACCCCTGGAGGAATGGTTTTCGTGAATCTCAAGCCACTGGGCGATCGCGTGGTCGTCGAGCACGTGGAGCAGGCCGAAAAGTCTGCCGGCGGCGTCTTCCTTCCTGACACGGCCAAAGAGAAGCCGCAGGAAGGCCGCGTCCTTGCCGTCGGTAGCGGCCGCACGCTCGACAATGGCACGAAGCTCGCCATGGACGTCAAGCCCGGCGACAAGATCATCTACTCGAAGTACTCGGGGTCCGAGATCAAGCTCGACGGCAAAGAGTACCTCATCATCTCAGAAAAAGACGTGCTTGCGGTCGTCACCGATGCAGCCGTCGGCGCCGGAGTATAAGCAGCAGACATGGCAGCAAAACAACTAGTATTCGACGAGAACGCTCGTCGCGCGCTCGAGCGCGGAGCGAACATTCTCGCCGACGCCGTGAAGGTCACGCTCGGCCCGAAGGGCCGCAACGTCGTCCTCGACAAGAAATTCGGCTCGCCGACGATCACCAACGACGGCGTGACGATCGCGAAGGAAATCGAGCTCCCCGACACGTTCGAGAACATGGGCGCGCAGCTCGTCAAGGAAGTCGCCTCGAAGACCAACGACATCGCCGGCGACGGGACGACGACCGCGACCGTTCTCGCGCAGGCCATCATCCGTGAAGGTCTCCGGAACGTCACGGCGGGTTCGAACCCGCTGCTGATCAAGCGCGGCATCGAGACCGCGGTCGAACTGGCCGTGGCCGAGATGCAGAAGATGGTCCAGGTCGTCGACACGACCGAGAAGATCGCGCAAGTCGCGTCGATCTCGGCCAACGACAAGACCATCGGCGAACTCATCGCGCAGGCGATGAAAGAAGTCGGTAAGGACGGCGTCATCACCGTCGAGGAATCGAAGACGATGAAGACCGACGTCGAGACCAAGGACGGGATGCTCTTCGACAAGGGCTACATCTCGCCGTACATGGTGACCGACTCCGAGCGCATGGAAGCCGAGCTCACCGACCCGTATATCCTGGTCACCGAGCGCAAGATCGGCGCGATCGCCGACATCCTGCCGCTGCTCGAGAAGATCGTCCAGGTTCAGAAGCCGCTGCTGATCATTGCCGAAGACGTCGAAGGCGAAGCCCTCGCAACGCTCGTCGTGAACAAGCTGCGCGGCACGTTCACCACCGTCGCCGTCAAGGCGCCGGGTTTCGGCGACCGCCGCAAGGAAATGCTCAAGGACATCGCCACCCTGACGGGCGCGACGGTCGTGAGCGAAGAGCTGGGCCTCAAGCTCGACAAGGTCACGCCGGATCTCCTCGGTCAAGCGAAGACCGTCAAGGTCACCAAGGAAGAGACGACGATCGTCGACGGCAAGGGTAAGCCGGAAGCGATCAAGGGCCGCATCGAGATGATCAAGCGGCAGATCGAAGAGACCGACAGCGACTTCGATCGCGAGAAGCTTCAAGAGCGCCTCGCGAAGCTGTCCGGCGGCGTCGCCGTGATCCAGGTCGGCGCGGCCACCGAGACCGAGCTCAAAGAGAAGAAGCACCGCATCGAGGACGCCCTCTCGGCGACCCGCGCTGCCGTGCAAGAAGGCATGATCCCCGGCGGCGGCTCGTCGCTGGTGCACGCGATCAAGGCGCTCGAGAAGCTCGCCGGCGAGACGAAGAACCACGACGAGAAGATCGGCGTGGACATCATCCGCCGCGCGCTCGAAGAGCCGCTTCGCCAGATCGCGGAGAACGCCGGCTTCGAAGGCAGCGTCGAAGTGAACCGCGTCAAGACGGCCAAGCTCGGTCAGGGCTTCGACGCCATGACCGGCAACCTGGTCGACATGGTCCAGGCCGGCATCGTGGAGCCGTTCAAGGTCACCCGCTCGGCGCTGCAAAACGCGGCCTCGATCGGCGCGCTGATCCTGACGACGGAAACCCTCATCGCCGACAAACCCGAACCGAAGTCGAACAACGCCGGCGGCCCTCCGGGCGGCGGCATGGGCGGCTACGACATGATGTAGTCTTCGCACCGAGCGAAGATGAAATCAACGGCCCTGGGCAGCGATGCCCGGGGCCGTTTTATCGGTTCGCGGGATCAAGGGCGCTTGAACGATCCTCTCGTAGTTCCCGAGCATGCCGGATCATGAAACCGTCTTTGCGTTTGCGCTCGTCGCGGCGACGATGGCGTGTACGCCTGGGCCCAACATGCTGAACCTCCTGTCGCAAACTGCGTCGCAGGGGTTGCGAGCCGGTTACGTTACGCTGTGCGGCTCCGTCTCGGCGCTGGTCCTGATCGCAGCAGCTGCAGTGTTCGGACTAACGTCGATTCTCGTCGCCGTTCCGTCGCTCTACCTTGCGATGAAGGTTGCCGGCACGCTGTATCTGCTCTACCTCGCAGTTCGCACGTTCACGGGAGCGCTCGACTTCACGAAGCTCCGAGAGGTCGCGCCGCGGAGCGCGGGCCGGCTCTTCGCCGGCGGCTTTCTGACCAACGCGCTCAATCCGAAAATGGCGCTGCTCTATGCCGCACTGCTTCCTCCGTTCATTCGCCCGTCACAAGGCCATATCGTCTCCCAGACCGCTGCGCTGGCCGCCGTTCAGATCATCGTGAGCCTCTGCATCAACGTCACGATCATCGCCTTCGCCGGCAAGCTCGTCGCGGCGCTCCGGCGTCAGCCCACGGTCGCGCAAGCGTTGCGGACGTTCTTCGCCGCCGCGCTCGGATTTTTCGCGCTTCGGCTTGCGTTCGACCGTCGCTGAGGGCTCCCAGTGCAGGTATACGACACTTCACTTTGGCGTGAAGTGTTCGCGTGGTATGCTCGCGGCATGGCACTCCGCGCTCCGCTACGCCGCGCCGCCGATCCGAACGTTGCCGAAATTGCTGCGCTGATCGGCGACCCCGCCCGCTCCGCGATGCTTTTCGCGCTGCTGGATAGCCGGGAGCTTCTTCCCGCCTCGGAGCTCGCGTTTCGGGCCGGTGCATCGCCGCAATCCGCGAGCGCGCATCTTGCCAAGCTCGTCGCCGGCGGCCTGCTCACCGCAACAGCGGTCGGACGACAGCGTCTGTTCCGCCTCGCATCGTCGGACGTCGGGCACGCGATCGAGGTGCTGGCGACGATCGCGCGACCGACGCCGATCGTTGCGCTGAGTCAAACGACGACGATGCAGCGGCTGCGCGAAGCGCGTTCGTGCTACGACCACCTCGCGGGCCGGCTTGGCGTGGCGGTGACCGACCACTTCGTCGAGCGCGGTACGATAACGATGTCCGACCGCGCGTTCGCCCTCACGGCTCGCGGCGAGCGGTTCTTCCGGACGCTCGGAATCGACGTCGACCGGGCGCGTGCGGATCGGCGAAGTTTCGCACGGGCGTGCGTTGATTGGTCGGAACGCCGCCCTCATCTCGCTGGGAGCCTCGGGGCGTCGCTCCTGGAGCGCTTCCTTTCAGCGGGCTGGGTAGCGCGAAACGCGCAAGATCGTGCTTTGCGCATCACGCCGGAAGGGCGCATCGAGCTCGAACGCCGTTTCCGCATCCGACTGTAGCACCGATGCACGAACTCGACCCGCTCTCCGCCGTCACCGCGACGGACCCGTATCCCTACTACGCGCGCCTGGTCGCCGAGCGGCCGTTCTATCGGGACGACGCCCTGGGTATGTGGATCGCCGCGAGCGCGCAGACGGTCGAAGAGGTTCTGTCGAGCACCGCCATGCGCGTTCGCCCGATCTCGGAACCGGTGCCGAACGCAATCGCGGACACGCCCATGGCAGAGATCTTCGCGCGATTCGTGCGCATGACTGATGGGCCGCATCAAAGCGCAGTGAAGAACAGCGTCGTGGCGGCGCTCGGCCGTCTGGATCAGGGCGACCTGGCCGCAACGGGCGAGCGATGTGCGAACCAGTTGCTGCAGGCTCTTTCGGTCGACGATCCTGGAGCTTTGAACGCGTTCGTTCTCGGTCTTCCGGCGTTGGCAACCGCTTCGGCGCTTGGCTTCTCGCAGCACGACGCGCTTCATGCCGTCGCATGGACGAAAGATTTCGTTCGGTCGATCGCACCGGGCAGCACACAACCCGAAATCGCGCGTGGAACTCCGGCGACCGTAGCGCTGCATGCCGCGCTGCAATACCGGCTCGCCGAAGCGCCTGCGGACGGGTCGCTGTTTGCAATGATGCTGAACGAAGGTCGGCGGAGCGGCGTCGACGATGCCGTCGTCCTCGCGAACGCCATCGGGCTTCTTTTCCAGAGTTACGATGCGACGGCAGGCCTGATCGGAAATACGCTGGTCGCGCTTGCCGCCGGACGGAGCGATCTTCGTGATGCGATCCGGGACGACCCCGGATTGCTCGATGGCGTCATTGCCGAAGTCGCGCGCTACGACTCACCGGTACAGAACACGCGCCGCTTCGCGGCGGCCCGGACAACGGTCATAGGCTCGAGCGTCGCCGAGGGCGACGTGGTCCTCGTCTTGCTGGCAGCCGCAAATCGCGACCCATCGGTCAATCCGGACCCTCATCGCTTCGATGCCGCTCGCGATGAGCGCCGGACCTACACCTTCGGGGTCGGCGCGCATGCGTGTCCGGGCGCGCGGATGGCGACGACGATCGCGCGAGGGGGCGTCTCGCGCGTACTGGAATCCGGCATCGATCTTCAGGGACTGGTCGCGACGGGCTACCGGCCCTCGCTCAATGCACGCGTCCCCATGTTCGCACCTAGGATCGTCACGGGAGCAGTCTCATGATCGCCGTAATTTTTGAAGTGTGGCCGCATTCCGAGACGAGAGACGAGTATCTCGACATCGCCGCGCAGTTGAGGCCGCTGCTCGACGACATCGATGGATTCATTTCCATCGAGCGGTTCCAAAGCCTGAGCCAACCGGAAAAACTGCTCTCGCTTTCGTTTTGGCGTGACGAGGAGGCCGTAGCACAGTGGCGGCGCTTAGAGGCGCACCGCGACGCACAGTCTCGAGGACGCGCGACCGTCTTCAAAGACTACCGGCTGCGAATCGCAAGCGTCCTGCGCGACTACGGCCTCAACGACCGGGCGGAGGCTCCGGCCGACAGCAAAGCCGTCCACGGCTGAGGCGAGGTGGACGCTACTCGACTTGCGTCGTGTGCGCCGTGAGAAGGTGCCAGCCGGCGGCGGTGCGTTCGAGCAGGCTGGTGGTGACCGCGTAGGTGTCGGTGCCGTCGGCTTGGACGGTCACGATGTCGAGGTGCGCGATCGCGAAGCGGTCGGTGATGAAGCGAAGGTGCGAGGGGCGGATCTTCAGGCGCGACCCGCGGAACGGTCCGGCGAAGGCTTCGACGTGGCCCTCGCGGATCGCGGCGCGGCCGGCGAAGATGTGGCCGGCGCGGCCGACGTAGGTGGCGTCCTCGGCGAAGAACTCACCGTAGCGGTGGGCATCGCCGCGATTCCACGCTTGCTCGGCGTCATCGAACATGGCGCGCAGCGCGGCGGCGGCCGTTTGCTCTTCCTTCATCCCGTTCGTCCTCGGGTGGCCTTCATCTGTTGGTTATCGGGTGGAGGGGGGCTGTTGCTGAAGGCGATGGCGGGTGACGGGGCGTTTCGACAACAGCGTGACAGGGGTGGGGG
>CALEYW010000089.1 GCA_937927945.1 uncultured candidate division WPS-2 bacterium
CCAGTGCGTTTCACACACTAAGTATAGCACATTTACTAACACAGTAGTACTAACCAGGCGTTGCGTTGTTGCCGTTCGTGCAACGGGCAGACAAATTTTTGTGCCTGCTGTATCCTTTGGGTAAGGGTGAAGGAGGTACGATTACGATGACTTTCGGTAGAACCAGGGGGCTTCTCACGATTGCCGTCTTGTTCGCCTTTGCGCTTACTACGACGGCAGCACGGGGACAGTTCGAGCGCAACCGCACGTTCGAGACGACGCTCATTTCGCTCGAGGAAGTTCCGTCTATCCTTGCCACCGGCAGCGGCCGGTTCGAGGCCAGGCTCAATGGTACGGGTTCCCTCACGTACCGCCTGACGTTCTCGGGCTTGACGAGCCCGGCACTCTTCTCTCACATCCACTTGGCCCAGCGTCCGGTCAACGGCGCGGTCGTCATCTTCCTCTGCGGCGGCGGTAACAAACCGGCCTGCCCACCGAACGGCGGCACGGTGACGGGCACGATAACCGCGGCGGACGTACTCGGCGTGCCGGCGCAAAACGTGCAGGCCGGGAACTTGAGCGGTATGATCCGCGCGATGGTCGGCGGTTACACATACGTCAACGTCCACACGACCAATTTCCCCGCAGGCGAAATCCGGGGGTATCTCCGTCCGATGGAGTGAGTCGTAGTCTTTACCGCTAGAGCAACCCCATCTCGCGGGCGCGCGAGATCGCTTCGACGCGGTTACGCGCGCGAAGTTTTTGCATCAGGTTGCGCAAATATGCTTTGACGGTGTTGGGGCTCAGTTGCATCGCGGTGGCGATCTCGGAGTTCGTCTCGCCGGTCGCCAAACGGCGCAGCACGTCGTACTCGCGCCGCGCGATCGGCGAGTGGGTGTCGCGGCGCAGCGACGATCCGCTGTGCGCCGGCTCGGCCCCCTCTGGCCGCATCGCGCGCATGATCCCCGCGACCAGGTCCATGCGGCTCGCATCTTTGGGGAAGACGCCGTAGGCGCCGGCTTCGAGCGCTGCGCCGACCGCCGGATGATCGGGATACGCGGTGAACAGCACGACTTTGGCGTTCGGCACGGAACCGCGCAGCTCGCGAATCAGCTCGGGCGCGAGCATGTCGGGCAGCCGCAAGTCGAGCAGGATCACGTCCGGCCGCACTTCCGGCGCGATGCGCAGCGCGTCCCCTCCGCTCGCCGCGTAGCCCGCAATCTGAATGTTGGGATTCGTGCGCGCGAGCATCTCGACGCCGTCGCGGACGACGGGGTGATCGTCGACGACCAGCACGCGCACGATCACGAGCGGTACGGAACCCAAGCGCGGAAGCTGAGACCCTCGTCGCCGTCTTCGGTCAGCTGCAGCCGGCCGCCGACCTGGGCGAGGACGTCGCGGATCGCTTCGAGGCCGAACCCGCGATGGTCCGGCTGCGCGGTGCCCAGGCCGACGCCGTCGTCGGTGACGGTGAGCGCGACGCCCTCGTGCATCGTCGCGACGGTCACCATGACGCGCGTCGCTTGGGCGTGCTTCTCGACGTTGAGCAGCGCTTCGCGCGCGGCGGCGATCAAGGCTTTGACGCAGCCGTCGTCGAGCGGAAGCAGCAGGTCGAGCATCACCAGTTCGGCGCCGAGCTTCGTGCGCTCTTCGAAGCTGCGGCACGCCGCGCGCAGCGCGGCGCCGAGCGCGAGCTGTTCGGGCGGCGTGCGCAGCGCGCGCAGCGACTCGCGCAGCGTGACCGCGGCCTCGCTCGCCTGCCGCTCGATCGCGAGCAGGCGCTCGCGCATCCCTGCGTCGACGCTGCTCTGCTCCGTCGCGCTGCGCACGCCGGCGGTGATCGCAAAGAGCATCGCGCCGACGCTGTCGTGCAGATCGAGGGCCATGCGCTGACGTTCTTCCTGCACTGCGGCGTCGGCCGCCTTGCGCGCGCGTTCGGCGACCCGCAGCGCCTGCGAGGTGCGTTCGGCCGCGGTTTCGACGACGACGGCGGCGCGATTGCCGAACGTGCCGCCGTCGCGCAATCCGCCGAGCAGCACGCCGACCGCGCCGCCGTCACCGGAGATCGGCGCGGCGATCATCCGTTTGATGCTCTCGGCCGCGACTTGTCCGTCGTAGTGATGCGTGATCGCGGCCGAACCGATGTAGTCGTCCACCCACTCGACGCCGCCGAGCGCGAACACTTTGCCGCCTAGCCCGTAGCCGGTCCGGAGTGTGACGCCGTGGAATTTCTCGGTGCGGTTGCCGCTGGTATGGCGGATCAGCACGCCTTCGGTGCCGACCCGCTCCGCGATCCATGCGCAGTGCAGCCCGAACTCGTCGGTCAGCAAGCGAACCGTCTCGTGCATGACCACGTCGCGATCGAGCAGCGCGATCATCTGCGCGAGCTGGCGGTCCAGGTCGGCGAGCTCGTTCGCTGCCACGTGGATCTGCGAGCGGGCGTGGTCTAAACGCGGCATCGGGAGGCCTCGGGATTCGCGGAGGGCTTTTCTTGACCTACCACAACGTTCCGCAAGCGGCAAGTTCGTCCCGTCGCGGACGTCGCGCGGCGGAGATTACCTCCCTTTGGGTGTATCACCGTCCGCAGGCTTCATGCGATAATAGCGGGTGTGTGCCGCCGTCAACGTATAGCGCCGGCGGAGGCAGCGCGTTGGCGGACCAAAGCGTTTCGCGTAACTGGAGGAAGTGTGCTCAGAACCCGTAGCGTCCTCACTCGAGCCGGCGCGTCGTGCCTGATGCTCGCCGTGCTGTCGATCGGCGCGGTAGCGCCGTCGCCGGCCGCCGACAAGGCCCCCGTCAACGTCGGCATCATCTATTCGAAGACCGGTTTGCTCGGCATCTACGGTGTCGAGTATCTCGAAGGCTTCCAGATCGGCCTCGACTATGCGACGCACGGCACCGGTGCGGCCGCCGGCCACAAGATCGTGGTGAGCGATCGCGACGACGCCGGCGACCCGGCGAAGGCCGTCGCAGCCGGCAAAGACCTGATCGGTCAGGGTTACAAGATCCTCGCCGGTTCGACCGCTTCGGGCGTCGCGCTCCAGATGGCGCCGCTGGCCAAGGAGAACAACGTTCTCTTTATCTCCGGAGCCGCCGCGGCCGACGCGATCACCGGCAACAACCGCAACACGTTCCGCTCCGGCCGTCAGACGTATCAAGACGTGCTGACTGCCGGCACGATGATCGGCACCACCGTGCGCGGGAAGAAGGTCGACGTGTTCGCGCAAGACTCCGCGTTCGGCCAAGCCAACGTCGGCGCCGTGCGCGCGGTGCTCGGTGCCAACGGCGCCGTAGTGTCCGGCGTTCTCGCGCCGCTCTCGACCAACGACTTCACGCCGTTCGCGCAAAAGATCAAGGACGCCAAGCCCGACCTGCTGTTCATCGCGTGGGCCGGAACGACCGGCGGCGCGATGTTCAAGAGCCTCGACGACGGCGGCGTGTTCGCCGCGACCCGCACGGTCACGGGTCTCGATCAGCGCGCTTCGTACGCGACCTACGCGCCGATGGCGAGCCGCCTGCAGTTCCTCGCGCACTACTTCTATCAAGCCTCGCACACCAAGGCCAACGAGTTCCTGATCGCCGCGCTGAAGAAGCAAGGAAAACTGCCCGAGATCTTCGACAACGACGGCTTCGTCGCGGCGCAGATGATCGTCCATGCGGTCGAGAAAGCCGACGGCGACGACGTCGCGAAGACGATCCCGGCCCTCGAGGGTTGGTCGTTCGAAGGACCCAAAGGGAAGCAAGTGATTCGCGCGGCCGATCATGCGATGATCCAGCCGATGTTCGTCACCAAACTCGAAGGCAGCGGCGCGGGGCTGGAACCGAAGCTCCTGCGCACCGTTCCGGAAGGCGCCGTCGCACCGCCGCTGCGGCCGTTCAAGTAGGCGCCTCGACCGGCGCGATGACCGAAGCGGAGCGTCCGCCGGTACTGCAAACCGACGGGTTGGGTTTGCGGATCGGCGGCGTCTCCATCGTCGACGGTGTCTCGATCGCCGTGCGCGAGGGCGAGTTCCTCGTCATCATCGGGCCCAACGGTGCAGGAAAAACGTCGTTGTTCAACTTGCTCTCCGGCGTCACGTCGCCGACGGCGGGACGCATCACGTTCGGCGGCAGCGACATCACGCACGCGCCGCCATACGTGCGGGCGCGGCAGGGCCTCGGGCGCACGTTCCAAACCTCGACCGTGTTCGCCGGTTTGACCACCTTGGAGAATGCGCGGCTGGCGTCGCAAGCCTATCTCGGCGGGTCGGCCGCGCTGTGGCGGCTCGCCGAGCGCGAACGGGCGCCGCTCGAACGCGCGCGCGCCGCGCTCGCGTCGGTCGGCCTCGAAGCGCGCGCCGCCGCCAAGGCGGGCTCGCTCTCGCACGGCGAGAAACGCAAGCTGGATCTCGCGATCCTGCTGTGCGGCGAACCGCGCGTCGTTCTGCTCGACGAGCCGACGGCCGGGATGGCGGTCGAAGACGCGCCCGGCATGATGGAACTCATCCGGGGCATCCACCGCGATCAGAAGAAGACGGTGCTCATGGTCGAGCATCGGATGGATCTGATCATGGGACTCGCCGACCGCATGGCCGTGATGCACCACGGATCGCTGCTGGCGATCGACACGCCCGAGCGGATCATCGCGAACGAGACCGTGCAGTCGGCGTATCTGGGAGATCCGCTGTGAGCGAGCGCGAGACGCTCCTCGCGCTGCGCAACGTCGACGTGTTCATCGGCGAGTCGCACATCCTGCAAGGCGTGTCGTTCGACGTGCGCAGCGGCGGGATCACCGGTTTGCTCGGACGCAACGGCGTCGGCAAGACGACGACGCTGCGCGGCATCTTGGGCCTCGCGCCGCGCACCGGCAGCGTTACGCTCGCCGGCGACGAGCTCACCCGTCTGAGCGTGCACGAGGTCGTGCAGCGCGGCGTGGGTTATGTGCCCGAAGACCGTGACGTCTTCGCCGGTCTCACGGTTGCCGAAAACTTGCGGCTCGCCGAACGAAAAGGTTCGGAGCTGCGCTACGACCTCGTCTACGAGCTGTTCCCCGAACTCAAGCAGCGCGCGGCACAGAAGGCCGGGACGCTCTCGGGCGGTCAGCAGCAGATGGTCTCGCTCTCGCGCGCGCTGCTCAACGCCGACAACCGCATCCTGCTGGTCGACGAGCCGACGAAGGGCCTCGCGCCGCTGGTCGTGCGCAACGTGACCGAAGCGTTGCGGCGCGCGGCCGAGGTCGCAACGATTTTGCTGGTCGAGCAGAACCTGAGCGTTGCGCACGCGCTGGTGCGTGAGGTGATCGTGCTCGATCAAGGGCGCGTCACGTTCACCGGCGACGTCGACGAACTGATGAACGATCCGGCGCTCGCGCGCCGTCACTTGGGATTGGCGGCCGCGGTGGGAAGTCACTGATATGAGCACGATCGTGCTGCTGCTCATCACGGGCCTGGGCCTGGGAGCGTTGTATTTCCTGATCGCGGCTGGGCTCTCGCTCATCTGGGGCTTGATGCGCGTGCTGAACTTGGCGCACGGCGCGTTCTTCACGGTCGCGGCGTATCTGGGTTGGGCGGCGAGCCTCACGCTCGCCGGCACGTCGCCGTGGGTGCAGTGGGGCGTCTCCGTCGTCGTCGCGGTCGTCGCCGGCGGCGTGTTCGCGACGCTGACCGAAGTGGTGCTGATTCGCCCGCTGTACGCGCGCCCGGTCGGCCAAGTGCTGGTCACGGTTGGGGTCGCGCTCGCCGCGATCGCGCTGGTCGAGGGCGGTTTCGGCAGCGATCCCAAGCAGCTGACGCTGCCGGCCTGGCTGAACGGCACGACGTCGATTCTCGGCGCGAACATCCCCAACACGCGCTGGGTCGCGATCCTCGCGGCGGCGATCGTGCTGGCGCTGCTGCTGTTCTTCCTCCAGCGGACGCGTTACGGGCTGATCGTGCGCGCCGGCGTCGAGAACCGTTCGATGGTCGAAGCGCTCGGTATCGACGTGCAGCGCGCGTTCACGCTCGTGTTCGCCATCGGCGGGATGGCCGCCGGGCTCTCCGGCGTGCTGGCCGCCGCGTACTACGGCACGATCGATCCGGTGCGCGGCAGCTCGATGCTCATCTTCGCATTCATCGTGATCGTCATCGGCGGACTCGGTTCCGTCGCCGGCTCCGCGCTCGCCGCGGTGATCGTCGGCGTGCTGCAGCAGTTCTTGAACTTCTACGCGGCGGCCGGCGTCGGCGATTTCGCGGTCGTGCTGCTGCTCGCGCTGGTGCTGCTGGCGCGGCCCGGTGGATTGACAGGAGCGACGTCGACGTGACCGCCGCACGCGGACGCATCCTCGTCGCGGTCGCGGCGCTTCTGGTGCTGGCGGCGCTGCCGCAGATCGGGATCACGATCCCGGGGCTGTTCGAACGGCCGCTCTCGGCGCCCGGGACGCTCAGCCTGCTCGCGCTGTGCTTCGTCTTCGGCGCGCTCGCGCTCACCTACGACATCGTCTTCGGGTATGTCGGGCTGCTCTCGTTCGGCCACGCGCTGTACTTCGCGACCGGCGCGTACGCGGCGGCGATCGCGCTGACCCGCTGGCACTGGCACCTGCCGCAAGCGATCCTGTTGACCGCGGTCGTCGCGATCGTGCTCCCGCTCGTCTTGGGTGCGGTGTGCCTGCGAATGCACGACATCCCCTTCGCAATGGTGACACTCGCCTTCGCCGAAGCCGGATCCGTCCTCGTACTGCAAAATCCGTTCGGGCTCACCGGCGGCGAAGAAGGTTTGGCGCTCGGTTCGGACGCGCTGCCCTCGTACTTGGTCGGCGTGCCGAACACGCACAACCTGTATTGGATCGCGCTCGCGTTCCTCGTCGTCACCTACGCCGTCGGCTGGTGGGCGGTGAACTCGCCGCCGGGGCGCGTGTGGCAAGCGATCCGTGAAAACGAACGCCGGGTCGGCGTGCTCGGCCTCAACCCCTACCTCTACAAACTGGGCGCTTTCGTTCTCTCAGCCTTCCTCGCATCGGCTGCCGGCGTCGTGTACGTCCTCTTGCAAGGCGGCGCCAACCCGCAGATCACGACCTCGAGCTTCACGCTGGCGCTGCTGGTGATGGTCGTGCTCGGTGGTGTCGGCACGCTGTGGGGTGCCGTGCTCGGTGGGATCGTTTACGAATACCTCGACTTCCGCCTCGTCGCACTCTCGAACGCGCCGGCGCTGCAGTCGCTCCCGGCGATCGTGCGGGTCCCGCTCTCCGAGCCGCTGTTCATCCTGGGCGTGCTGTTCATCGTGCTCGTGCTCTTCGTGCCGGCCGGTCTGGGCGGGCTGTTGCGCCGGCGCGCCGCAGCCTAACCCGACCCGACCTCCGGGAAACAAAGTTACCTCCTTTCGGGCGTACCGGCGGAGCGACGTTGCGTGCGATACTGAGCCTTGCGGGATGATGCTGGAGAATCGTGATATTGGACGTGCTCGCTCCTGAATCGCGCTTCGACGACGAGGCGGCGTTCATCGCCATCGCCGATTTTTTTGGCGGCCTGGTCGATGCGGACGCAGTCGCGGACCTGACGCGGACGCTCGCGGTTCCCGGTGGCAGCAGCGAGGCGGCGCAGGCGGCGTGCCGCACGCTGAACGCCTTCGTCGAGCGCACCCGCACGACGCTCTACGAAATGTGCCGAGTCTCCAACGACGTCTCGCGCGGTGCGGCCGAGAACACGTTCCTGCTGGCGCGCATCGCCGGCGCGACCGAGGAGCAGTCGTCGGAAACCGCCCAGGTCGCGGCTGCGGTCCACCAGACCGCGCAAGCGGCGGAGATCGTCACGCAGTCGTCCGAGGCGACGCGCGATCTCACCGCCGAGATGCGGCGCTCGTCGCGCTCGTCGTTCGAGACGATGGAGGCATCGCTCGGCCAGCTCGACCAGCTGCGCACGGTCGCCGGCGAAGCCGTGCGCGACGTCGAGATCGTGGTGGAGTTCTCGAACAAGATCGAGCTGGTGACGAAGGTGATCGAGGACATCTCGAGTCGCTCGCACATGCTCGGAATCAACGCGGCCATCGAAGCCGCTCACGCGCGCGAGGGCGGCCGCGGATTCGCGATCGTCGCGACCGAGATCAAGCGGCTGGCGGAGTCGACGCGCGTCTCGACCGGCGAGATCGCGCAGCTGGTCGAGGCCGTTCGCGCGTCGGTCGAATCGGAACGTCAAGCGACGCAGCTCAGCGCCGCAGGCGCCGCGAAGCTCGCCGTCTCATCGAGCTCGGTGCGCGACGATCTCACCGCGATGACCCGCATCATCGACAGCACGACGGAGCAGATGACGGCGATCGCGTCGGCGGTCGACGAGCAGTCGACGACCCTGCACGTGGTCTCCGAAAACGTCGAGCGGTTGAGCAACCACGCGAAGCAGGTCGCAGCGTACTCCGGAAAAGCGAGCGACTTGGAGCTCGCGCAGGTCAGCACCGACATCTTCGCGATCACCGGAAAATACGCGCTCGGAACGTTCTTCGAGCGCGTCCTCGCGTGGGGCGACGCCTTCGCGGCGGAGGTCGAACGATCGCTCGAAGGCGCCGTCGACCAAGGGCGCGTGCGCTTCGAGGACCTCTTTGACGTGCAGTACGTCGAGCTGTACCGTGCCGACGTGAAATCGCTGGCGCGGATCTTCAACGTCGTACGCGTCGGTCCGGGCGGTTTCGACCCGCCGAAGTATCGCACCAAGTACGATCAGCTGATCGACGAGCCGCTGATGGCGATCTGCGATCGCCACGCGGCACACGACCCGAAGCTGATCTTCGCCAGCATCACCGATCTCAACACGTTCTTCATCATGGGGCCGCTCAATTTACGCCGCGACATCACCGGCAATCGGGAGACCGACCTCGCCAACAATCGCATCAAACGGCTCTTCGAGGACAAGACCGGACTGAACGCCGCACGCGTCGGTTTGCCCGGCGCGCTCGAGCTGCCGGCGCGCGCGTCGCGCGAGACGTTCCGCAAGCGCGGGATCGATCTGGAACGCCCGCGCGGACCGCGCACGTTCTTGCGCCAGACGTACGCGCGCGACACCGGCAAGATCTACAACGACATCGCGCTCCCCGTCTACGTCAAGGGCGAGCGTTTCGGCGGAGTTCGCATCGCGTACGATCCCACCGCGGTTTGACCCGAGAAGACGCCTGCCGGATCAGCTCTCAGAGTTCTGTTCTGCGAGGGACACGTATCGCAAAGACTTCCGCACCTTCGATAGCGTACGGGGCGAAACGAAAATCGCGGATGCTTGCGATCGCTTCGGCCGCGAAATCGAGGAGTACGAAGTACCTAGGGCGACCGCCGTCATCGTCCGGATCGCAGACGAGAATCGACGGTCGGCCGTCGACAAACCCGGGGACGAGGCGCCAGTCGTAGCCGAGCGCGTAGCGATGGAAGTACTCGCCGACCTCGACCCGGCCGCGCATTTGCAAACGATTGACGAGATCGAGCCGCACGTCGTCGGCGAGCATCGCGCGCACCGCATCGAAGTCACGCGCGTTGAAGAGGTTGACGTAGGCGTCGAGCCGCTCGGCGTCCGCTTCGCTTAGCGACGGCGGAGCGACGTCGTCGACTTTGCTCGAGAGGTCGCTTAGGCGCGCGCGTCCGCGTTGCAGCGCGGACTTCACCGCGGGGATCGTGCTCTCCATGATCTCGCTAGTCTCGGCGACCGAATAGCCGAGCACGTCACGCAGGATAACGCTTCCACGTTGAGGTGCGGGCAGGAGCATGAACGTGCGCAGGCTCGCCGCCACGACGAGGCGGTCGTGCAGCGGGTCCACCGGATCGACGATCATCTCCAACTCCTCGTCGGCGTGCGCCGCTTCGCGCCGCGCGCGGCGGCGCAAGAAGTCCAGCGCCGTATTGTGCGCGATACGGAACAACCATTTGTCGGGGCGGTCGAGCGGCCCGGAGTGCGGCAGTGCAGCCGTTGCCTTCAGCAACGCATCCTGCAACACGTCTTCACCGTCGATTACGGAACCCGTCATGCGCGCGCAGTAACGGTGCAAGCGGGGCCGCAGGTCCCCGACGAGTTGATCGAACTCGTCTCGGTCGAGTGCCTCTGACACTACCGGTCGAGCGACGTGATGCCGCTGCGCATCGTGAACCCGTAGGCAATGCCGTCCGCGTACTGCGGATCGGTCAACAGCGTCGCGACGTAATCCCCGTAGGCGCGCTCCGACATCGGGAGCGGGATCTTCTGCGCGCGGTAGGCGTCGCCGCCGATGCCGAGGCGTCGCCCGTAGCCGTCGCAGACCTCGCGAACGATCGCTGTGTCACCGATCATCTGCAGCGGCACCAGTGCCTGGAAGCGGATGTCGAGCCCGCGCTCTTTCGCGAGATCGTTGGCGTCGTCGGCCATGAACCATAGCATGCGCTTCGCTCCGGCGTAACTTCCCGAGAGTTTCGCGCCCACCATGGCCGCGCCGCTCGACGCGACCAGCACCCGGCTGCCGGGCGGCAGCGGCGTCTTCAAGGCCGCCTGAATCCCATGCAGCCCGGCTTTCACGTCGTTGTCCCAAACCACCGAGAACGCGTTCCAATCGAGTTGGTCGAGCGCACCCATCACGGGCGTCGCGCCCGCGTTGAGAACCAACGCCGCCGGTTTGACGTCGGCGAGGACCTCGTCCATCACGGCGGGGTCGCTGGCATCGCCCGCCCGGACCGCGACGCCAAGTTGTTCGACCGTCGCCAGCGATTCCCGATCGCGTGCGAGGACAGTGACGCGTGCGCCGCGCGCCGCGAGCGCCTCGACGATGCCGCGACCGAGGCCGCGACTGCCGCCGGTGACCACGACGGCCTTGCTGGTGAGATCGTACATGAGCGCCCTTCCTTCATCGATGCCGGCGTCGTACGCCTGGCAACGCTAGGACGAATGAGCGACCGCGAACGAATCGGCCCCCCCGCGACAAGCTCACTCAAGGTCGCGTAGTCGGGAAATCTAAGAGAGCCCTCCGTATTCCACCAGGCCCGGCCTCCGGCGCCGGCCAATGGGAACGCCGCGATGGGCTCTTGCCATCCGACCGTTCGGTCGACGTTGCGGTGCGCTCACCGGTTTGATGGGGACGAGTGCCGTCACACTCGACCGCCAACACCGGGCGGTCACCCGCGTCGGTGATCCCGATACGTCGACGGTGATCGGCATCGTGCCAAGAAGGAGTTTCCGTTGGGCGCTCAAGTTCTCGTGCTGTACAACACGCCGGCCGATCCGACCGCGTTCGAGCAGTACTATCACGGTACGCACATCCCGATTGTCAAGCGCATGCCGGGTTTACGATCGTACGTCATCAGCAAAGGCCCGCTCGCGACCGGGAGCGGCGCCAACTATTATCTCGTCGCAGTCCTCACGTTCGATTCGATGGATGCGATTCAAGCCGCGATGCGGTCGCCGGAGGGCCAAGCGACGGTTGCAGACGTTCCGAAATTCGCAACGGGCGGCGTCACCATATTGATGTACGAAACGCAGAACGTCTAGGGCCCCTCACCAGGACCGGCTCGGGCATCAGGCCGGTGCAGCTCCGGACGATTCGCGCTATCGCGAACGAGGCACCGACCTGAGCTGCACACGCCTGCTGGCTACCCGCCGCCGTCGCCGCTGAGGGGCGGCATGAGGACGCGCAGTTCCAGCTGCTGCCGGATCACCTCCTGATCCATCGGGTGAGCGGGCCGTCCGCCGCTGACGGCTTGTTGCTGCCGCGCGCGGCGTCTGGATGGGGCGGCGGCGGCGGCGGCCGCAATGGGTGCCGGTGCCGCGCGAACCGTGTCCGGCGCAGCGGTCGAAGCGGGCGCAGCGGGCGCCGCGAGCGTGGCGATCACGATCGCCGTGGTGCCGAAGAACGGAAGCATCGCGTCAGCCCCCGCCTGTCACGATCGGCGGATTGATTCGGTCCAGCTCGTCTTGCCATGCGCGCGTCATCTGATCGACGGTCAACGCCTTGGAATAGTCGGGATGGAACGTGCGGTCAGCTCGCTTGTCGGGTTGCTGCGGCGGCGCGGAATTCGCAATGCCGATGACGCGCATCTGTTATGCCACAGGGGTGTCTGTAACGAGCGTGCCGACGACGCGGCCATCCGCATCGACGACCGTGTACTGTGCCCCGGCGGCGACCAATATCGCAGCCGCGGCGGCTTTAAAGTGTGGATTCACGAACATTCTCCTTGGATGCTGCACCGCAAGCGGTACGTCGCCGATGAGATATCGGATCGCCCGTTACAAGGGAGATCGCCGCTGCTCGTTGCGTCCTCAGCGGCAGCGGCGGCGTATACCGTGCAGTCATGCAACACATCTTCTCGATCATCGCCGCCGCCGGCGCGCTGACGATGCCGCAAACGGGCATCGCGACGAGCCCGCCCGTTGCCGTCAGCACGTGCGCGGTCAGCGATATCTACGATCCTGCGATCAGCGCCGAGTACTTCCCGCCGCTCTCGCATCGCATACTGCAGCTCACGTTTACCAACACGAGTGACTCGATCGCGACGCAAGTGACGTTCGACGTCGCGCACGGCGGAGACCATACGCTCGTGATGGACCGCGGCCGCTCCAGCAAGGCTGTGCCGATCGCGCACCGCTTCGACGACGACTTCGGCGGCGGATACAGCGGCGCTCCGGACGTGTGCGCCGTCGTAGGGATCACGTTCGCCGACGGTCGCCGATGGACCGCACCGGGTTCCGGTACGGCGACAGCCGCGGCGTTCCCGAACCGGTGAACGTGCCGGCGGCGTATCTCTTGTGTTGAGTCATCCCATCTTCAGAGCGTTCACGACTCGTTCACGGCGAGCGGCGGCGCGTTTGCTGCGAGCCGCGCCAGCGCCTGCGCCGACGCGCTCCCGGCCTCGGCGTGATAGATGACCAGGATCTGCCCGTCCGTGTCGGGCAGCGACAGCTTCTCGAAGCGCAGGTCGAACCGGCCGATGCGCGGATGCATGAAGATGCTCGTCCCGCTCTTGCGCGCGCGCACGTCGTGACGGGCCCAGAGCCGGCGAAAGACCTCGCTGCGGACCGATAACTCGCCGACGAGTTCGGCGAGAGCAGGATCATCGACGTCGGGCCCGACGAGCGCCCGCATGCCGGCGACCGTTGCGGCGGCAGTCCGTTCCCAGCCGTCGTCGTACAGGGCGCGCACGCCGGGATCGAGGAAGAGCGCGCGCACGAGGTTGACGCCCGGCGTGTAGATTGGGGGAGAGCGCGGTCGCGAGTGGGTTTGCGGTGAGCACGTCCATGAGTCGGCCGTGCACGAGCGCGGGCGTCAGCGTCCACGATGCGACGAGTTGCTGGATCCCGGCTGCACGTGTTCGGCGCGGCGCGCCGTGCGGCGGCGGCGAGCCGCGGGATGCGCGAGCTGGTGCGCAGATAGTAGTCGGCGCTGATGCCCGCGAGCATCGCGAGCTCCTCGCGGCGCAGGCCCGGGACGCGGCGGCGCCCGATCGCGTGCAGACTGACGTCCAGCGGCCGCAGCAATTCGCGGTGCGCTCGGAGATATTCGCCGATGCGGTTACGGCTCTCCATGCCCTGGAGGATACGCGCGCCGCGGCCCGCGAGCCTGGCCGTGCTGCTCCCAGGATCGCCACGGCACTGGTTCCTCGCGCCGGCAAGCCCGATACTGGGTTCGCATCATGACACGCATCACGACACCCTTCGGGTTCCATTCCGCCGCCGAGGTCGCCGCGGGCGTGGCGGGGCTCTGGGACGTCTCGGTGGGGCGACTGAGCTGATGAAGGCTTGGCAGTTGGAGCGGCTTGGCGCAGAGCTCCGCTTGAAGGACGTGCGCAAGCCGGAGCCGCGCCCCGGCAGCGTGCTCGTGCGGATCAAGGCGTCATCGCTGATGTCGTACTTGAAAGCGTACGTCGAGGGCAAGTTGCCGATCTACAACCCGCCTCCTGACGCGTTCACTCTTGGGACCAATGCGGTAGGTGTAGTCGAGGCGGTCGGCCGCGATGTTTGGCACCTCAAGCCGGGTCAGATCCGGCGCAGATCCTCATTGGACTCACCTCGGACTCACCTCGATCGGCGCAGGCGCGGAACCCGTTCTGGCGGGCTGGCCGGACGGAACCCTCGCCGAATACGCGCTGATACCCGTCGAGGCCGTTACGCTCGCGGAGGGCCTGGACGATGTCGACGACGCTCAGCTTGCAGTCCTCAGTCGCGGCATCGTCCCGTTCGGGGGCCTGCTCCGCGGCCGGCTCGCGGCGGGTGAGACGCTTATCGTGACCGGAGCAACGGGTGCGTACGGCACTGCCGCCGTGCTGCTCGGGATCGCGATGGGTGCGAGTCGCGTGATCGCTGCCGGCCGCAATCCGGTGGCGTTAGAAGCGGTCGCACGCGCCGGCGGGTCACGGGTGTCGTCGGTGGCATTGACGGGCGACGTAGAGGCAGACGTGAGCGAGCTCCGTGCGGCCTCGGGCGGTGGGGCGCACATGGCGTTCGACATGGTTGGAGGGGCTGCTGATCCGAACGCGACACTTGCGGCGCTTCGCAGCCTGCGTCGTGGCGGCAGGCTCGTGCTGATGGGGAGCATGACCACCGAGTTGCCGGTGCCCTACACTGCGGTGATGCTGAACAACCTCGAGATTTTGGGCCAGTTCATGTATCCGGTGGATGCCTATCGACGGTTGCTCGACGTGTTGCGGAGCGGGCTGCTCGACATCAGCCCGATCCGCCCGCGTGTGTACCCGCTCGCTGCGCTGCCGGAAGCCATGGAAGCCGCAGCCGCGGCGGGCAGTCTCGAATGTATCGTAGTGCAGCCGTAGCGCTGCGTGCGGTGCTACGGCTGCAATTGCGCCATCAGCAGTCGTAGTACAGATAGAACTCGTATGGGTGCGGCCGGATCTCGACGGGCTTGAGTTCGCGTTCCGTCTTGTAGTCGATCCAAAGATCGATGAAGTCGTCCGTGAAGACGCCGCCTTCCGTCAAGTACGCATGATCGTTCTTCAACGCTTCGAGCGATTCACGCAAGCTGCCCGGAACGGAGCGTATCTTCGCTGCTTTTTCCGGCGGCAGCTCGTAGGTGTTTTCGTCGAGCGGACCAAAACCGGCGGCAACCGGGTCGATCTCGCGTTTGATGCCGTCGAGCCCGGCGCACAAGAGCGCCGAAAACGCGAGATACGGATTGCACGACGGATCGGGCGGGCGGAATTCCAGGCGCTTGGCCTTCGGGTTGCCCTGGTAGTACATCGGAATGCGAACTGCCGCCGAGCGGTTGCGCGCCGAGAATGCGACGTTCACCGGTGCTTCGTAATGCGGAACCAGGCGTTTGTACGAGTTCGTCGTCGGCGCGCAGATCGCCAGCAGCGAATCAACGTGGCTCAATAGGCCGCCGATGTACCACAGCATCATCTGCGAGCACTCGGCATATCCGTCCTTGTCGTAGAAGAGCGGCTGACCGTCGTTCCAAAGCGATTGATGGACGTGCATGCCGGAGCCGTTGTCACCGAAGACCGGCTTCGGCATAAACGTCACCGTCTTGCCGTGACGCGCGGCGACATTCTTTACGACGTACTTGTACGACATCATGTTGTCGGCCATCTTCGTCAGCGAATCGAAGCGCATGTCGATTTCGGCCTGGCCGGCACTGCCGACTTCGTGGTGCTGCATCTCGACGCTGATACCCCACTCTTTGAGTACGAGCGCGGTTTCCGAGCGAACATCCATCAACGTATCCGACGGAGGTACCGGGAAGTAGCCTTCCTTCGGGCGGATCGTGTAACCGCGGCCCTGCGTATCGCTGTTCCAACTCGCTTCGTGCGAGTCGATCTCGTAGGACGCACGATGCATGTCGCTGTTGTACGAGACGCGATCGAAATAATAAAATTCAGCCTCAGGGCCGAAGTATGCGGTCGTCGCGATCCCGGTGTCCTTGAGGTATTGCTCGGCTCTCCGAGCGATGTTTCTCGGGTCCCGGTGATACAGCTCCCCCGCGATCGGATCGAACACGTCGCAGATCAACGAAAGCGTCGGAGTAGCGCAAAACGTATCGATCTGCGCCGTTGTTAGGTCGGGCTTGAGGATCATGTCGGACTCTTGGATCGCCTGGAAGCCGCGAATGCTCGAGCCGTCGAAACCGGTGCCGGCGATCAGCGCATCCTCGTCCATCGCGTCGGCCGGGACCGACGTGTGTTGCCATGTGCCGGGAACGTCGGTGAATTTCAAGTCCACCATCTTCACGCCGGTACGCTTCATGAACTCGACGAGCTCCGTTGGAGAAGTTCCCGCCGCTTTACCGTTGGTTGGTGCACTGACTCCGACGGTCTCGTCTGTCGTTGCCACTATCCAAACCCTCCGTCTACACCCTCCTTGTGTCTGCGCCCGAACGTCGTGCGGGCGAGCTCCAGAAAATCAAACGTTCGGAGTTGGCGGCATCGCCGCCATTAGCCACCGGGTACGGCGTTTGGCAGCGGAATTGGACGAGAAGCCCACGCGAGAGGACGGCGATGGCGCTTGCATAGTAACCGGCCTAGCGCCGTTACGCGAACCCTCGCGCGTCAGTGGGCCGACCAGCCTCCGTCGATAGGGATCGCGGTGCCGGTGATCGATGCTGCGTAGTCGCTGCACAGGAACGCGCAGAGCGCGCCGACTTCGGCCGGTTCGATGAAGCGGCGGGTCGGCATTGCCGAGAGGAAGGCGCGTTCGAGCGCTTCGTCTTCGCTGATTCCGCCGCCGAAGGAGTGCGCGAGATCCGCGGCCTGACCGCGAACGAGGTCGGTCATTACCGCGCCGGGACAGATCGCGTTGGCGGTGATGCCGAGCGCCGCGCCTTCGAGCGCGCTCACCTTGGTGAGCCCGACGACGCCGTGCTTCGCCGCGACGTACGCGGCCTTGTACGGTGACGCCACGATGCCGTGCACGCTCGCGATGTTGACGATACGTCCGCGTCCGCGCGCGACCAGATGCGGCCAAGCAGCTTTGGTGGCGTAGAAGAGCGCGTCGAGATCGATCGCTCGCACGTCGCTCCACTTCGCATCCGGAAAGTCGGCGATCGGCGAGACGAATTGCACGCCCGCGTTGTTCACCAAGTGATCGAGCCCGCCGAGCCGGCCTGCCGCGGAGACGATCGTGCGCTGTACGGCCTCGGGATCGCGTACGTCGCAGGCGATCGCGCACGTCGCGACGCCGAGCTCCGTCTCGAGCGCCCGTGCGGCGGTCGTCGCCGCTGCGAGATCGATGTCGACGACCGCGACGTCCGACCCGGCGCGGGCCAGCGCCTCGGCGCAGGCCCGGCCGATTCCGCGGGCTCCGCCCGTCACCACGCTGATGCGACCACGAAGGTCGATCGGAAGGCCGGCCACCTCGACGTGCGTTCCGGTGTGGATGGTGGACACAACGATGCTCCTCGTGGATATGGGATCAACCCCGGTCGAATACCGCGGGAAGAGTCTCTCCTATCATCGCACGGGCGCGCTACCCCCGAACGGAGGTACTTTCTTTCGCCGTGATATGGTAGTGAAGAAGCGATCATGTCAGCACTGCTCCCGGATACCGGCCTCCCAGCGGGGCTCGCGCGCGCCTCGACGCCCGAAGAGGTCGGCTTCGGGTCGGACCGTCTGCAGAAGCTGGTCGACGGCTTCGCCGCGCACGTCGAGCAAGGGGCCATTCCCGGCGCCGTCCTCTTCGTTGCTCGCCACGGGAAGGTGGCGTGCCTGAGCGCCGTCGGCTGGCGCGACCGCGAAGGCGCCGTCCCGATGCCGCTCGACGCGATCTTCCGCGGCGCTTCGGTCACCAAACCCCTCACCGTCGCTGCGGCGCTGGCGCTCGTCGACGACGGGCTGCTGCAGATGGCAGCACCGGTCTCGCGCTATCTTCCGGCCCTGGCGAACCTGCAGGTCGGCGTTGAGGTCCACGGCCTGAACGGCGAGCGCTCGCTGATGCTGGAACCGGCGGCGCGCGAGATCACCGTCCAGGATTTGATGCGGCACACTGCCGGCTTCACGTATGGCGCGTTCGGCGATTCATTGGTGCAGCGCGCGTACCGCGCCGCGGACGTGACGAACATGCGGCAGACCAACGCCGAGATGGTGGCGAAACTGGCGACAGTTCCGCTCGCATATCAGCCGGGATCGACGTTCGAGTACGGGATGTCGATCGACGTGCTGGGCGCGGTGATCGAGATCGTGGCCGGCATGCCGCTCGACCGCGTGCTCGCCGAGCGCATCACCGGGCCGCTCGGGATGCCCGACACCGGCTTCCGGCTGCCCGACGAAGCGCGTCTCGCGTTACCGCAGGTCGATCCGGCGACGGGCGTCCGTCCCGACCTGACGTTTCTCTACGATCCCGCCGCGCCGCCGGCGTGGTTCTCGGGCGGCGGCGGCATTCTGACCACGGCGACCGACTACGGCCGGTTCGCGCAGATGCTGCTCAACGGCGGCGTGCTCGACGGCGTGCGGATTCTCGGGCGCAAGACGGTCGCGCTGATGGCCAGCGATCACCTTCCGCCGGGTGTGCGCTTCGGTCCGTTCACGACCGAACTCGGCGTCACCGCGCCGTTCCCGTGGTTCGGCCAAGGATTCGGTTTGGGCGTCTCCGTGCGGATCGACGCGGGGCGAGCGCCGCACCCGGGATCGGTCGGCGATTTCTCGTGGTCCGGTGTCTCGGGAACCTACTTCTGGGTCGATCCGGCGGAACGGCTCCTCGCGGTGCTCATGCTCCAATCGCCGGCGAACCGCGTCTACTACCGCTCGATGCTGCGGCAACTGGTGTATCAGGCGCTGACGTAGAAGCCGAACCTGATGTCCGCACCGATCGTCCCGGTTCTTAGCTCGTCCGTCATGGGGCCGCTCGGCATCATGCACTTGCCGCGGTTGTGGCTGAAGATCTTGCTGCACGCCTGTGGGCGGCTGCCCCAGGGGTATCGCCACGGCGTCGGCGGGTTCGACGAGTTCGTGACCACGACGCTCGGGGTCGAACGCGACGCGTTCATCGCGTACATCGAGACGGCGAAGCCCGCCTACCTCACGCTCGAGTCGTGGATCCGCGCGAACGCCGCGACGCTGACGCCCGAAGCGATCGCGACGATCAACGCGCGCATCGGTGCCGCGAACCTTCCCGAGCCGATGTTGGCGGAGCGCACCGCGCGCTTCGCGCTCGGCGACCCGTCGTACACGCGCGCCGTCGCGCTGAACGATCTCGACGACTGGGCGGCGATGCACGAGGCGCTCACCAGCGCGTGAGCGGCGGGCCATTTGGCGAAATGGGCGCGCGCCGCAACCGGGAACGAGCGCAGCGCGCATGAAGGTCGACGTCGGCTGTGAGTTCGACTACGGGACGGAGGCTATCACCCCCGCCATCGTGCTCGTGCGTCCGTTTTCGACCGACGTGCAGCGCGTGCTCGCCGAACGCTGGACGTCGGAACCGGCCGTGCCCTTTCACGACTACGTCGACGGCTACGGGAACCTCTGCCGGCGGCTGAACCTGCCGCCGGGACGATTGCGGTTCCAGTACGCCGCGACGGTCGAGGTGTCGGGCGAACTCGATGCCTTCGAGCCGAATGCGCGCCAGATGCCGGTCGACGCGCTGCCGGACGACGCGCTGCTCTACACCATGCCCAGCCGCTACTGCCTCTCCGATCTGTTGGCCGATCGCGCCTGGGAACTGTTCGGCGCCACCGAGCCGGGCTGGGGACGCGTGCAGGCGATCTGCGATTTCGTCCACGGCCACGTCCGGTTCGGCTACGGGTCGAGCACGCCGACGACGACCGCGGTCGACGTCTTCGAGAACGCGGCCGGCGTCTGCCGCGACTTCGCGCACCTTGCGGCCGCCTTCTGCCGCGCGATGAACGTCCCGGCCCGCTACGTGTTCGGCTACATCCCGGACATCGACGTCCCGGTCGTCTCCCCGATGGACTTCTGTGCCTGGTTCGAGGCGTATCTGGGCGGCGAATGGTGGGCTTTCGACGCGCGGAACAATCAGCGCCGGCGCGGCCGGGTGGTGATCGGCCGCGGTCGCGACGCGCTGGACGTCGCGATGGTGACGACGTACGGTGCGGTGACGCTGCATGAGATGATCGTGCGCGCCGATAGGGTTGAATCATGAGCGAAGAGCGGTTCATCGACCACGAGGCCGTCGATTGGTCGACGGTCGTCGCGGCCGAGTACCGGATCGACCAGACGATTCGCTACGACTACCCGGCGCCGATTCGCGATTTGCGGCACCGCCTGGTGATCTCGCCGCGCGTCACCCACGGCGATCAGCGCCGCGTCTGGCACGAGCTGCTCGTGACACCGTGCGTCCCGGCGCGACTCGGCCCCGATCCGTTCGGCAACGAGATCCTCGCGTTGGACGTGCCGTACGTCGAAGAGAGCATCGCCTTCGTCCTGCGTTCGACCGTCGTGCGCGATGCGCGTTTGGGGCCGCACGTGCTGGCGGCGCACGCACTCGGAGACCGCGCGCTGCACGGACGCCGCCGGCTGATCCGGGTCGACGATGCGCTCGCCGACGCAGCCGCCGGCCTCCGCGCGCAGCATCGCGATCCAGCCGAGCTGGCCGAGGCGATCGTGCGCTTCGTGCACGCCGAGATGATCTACACGAAGGCCGTGACCGACATCTTCACGACGGCGTCGGTCGCGTTTCGCATGCGGCGCGGCGTCTGCCAGGACTACGCGCACGTGGTCATCGCGCTTGCCCGCGCCTGCGGCCTGACCGCCCGCTACGTCTCGGGCCACCTGCTCGGCGAAGGCGCGACCCACGCCTGGGTGGAGTTCCTGATTCCGAACGGCCGCGATAGCGCGCACGTCCACTCCTTCGACCCGACGACCGGAGCGCGCACCGGCTGGCGCTACTTGGTGGTCGCGGTCGGCCGCGACTACGAAGACGTGGCGCCGACCTCCGGCGTCTTTGTCGGCCAGCCGGGCGGCCGCATCGGCGCACGCCAGACGGTCCGCGTCACCAGCATTACCCGGGCCGCCTAGCGAAGGGGGCTTCCCCCGAGTTTCGGCGGATCACCCCTTATGAGAATGCGCGACGTCTACGCCAGCCTGCGGGAACTCGTTCCGACGCATCTCGCGCAGCGCGACGGTCTGCGCCAGGAATGGACCGATCGCTCCGACCCGATCTGGCGGCGCGGCGACCGCTGGGTCCGGGTCGAGGCGATCACCGGGACGGAAGTGATGCTCACCGCCGGACACGGCGACGTGACCGAAGCGCAGACCCACCACCGGCTGCCGACCGGGCTCGACGCGATTGCGCTCGAAGTCGCGCAGCTGCTGGACGGGGCGCCGGCCTGATCGACGGGCGTCGGCCAGAGCTCCTGCATCCGTCGCGGACCTACTCTTCGCCCGCGATATAGTACCCGGCGGCGTGGATTGCCCGCGAAATGGCGCTCTCGATATCCGATCGCCGCTCGATTTCAGGGCGAACGTGCACCAGTCGGTACTGGACGTGACCCGTGTGCGGCGACGACGACTCGAACACCGTGAAGGCAGCGATCACGGCATCGATATCTTCGCCGCTTAGGGCATCCAATTTCTCGAGTTCCGATCGAAGACGTTGGGCGATGCGTTCGGTGATTTCGTTCGGCATGGCATACTCTCCAGTTACGGGGCGACAAACCGTCGTCTTCGTCGCAGCGCGTCGAACGTATCGTACCGCGATGACCGGTGAGCCGTCTGTAGCGTTCGGCGCATCAAGGACGATGTCGCGCAGCAAGGCGCCTTCGTCAGTATAGACGCTCGCCGGCGTCGCCGAGGTCGCGACGTAGACGTTTGTCGTGCTGATCGCGTATGCGTAGTTCTCCGCCGTGCCGGCGGAGCGGCTCATTCCGTACGAGGCGCTGTTTCCGGGGGGCGGGCCGTGCCGGAAGCGAACAAAGATGGTGCGCGAACCAGCGTCCGTCCCGCCTGCTCGTTCCTCAAACAATCGGTCGGCTCGCTCGCACGCTCTGACGAGAAGAGTGCACTCTGAGCAGCAAACGCGGCTCGATCAACACTCCGCCCTCGCGGTCGTCCGCGCAGGCGACGATCCGGCTCGCGTTGCTCGCGCTGATCGTGCTGACGTTGACGGGTGTCGCGCTCCGCGTCTGCCACCTCGACCGCCAAGTGGTGTTCGATGACGAGGTCTGGACGGCGTTGCGCGTCGCGGGTATCTCCGACCGCGAACTGACGTCGTCGTTCGACGATCGCGAGCACGCCGTCGCGTCATGGCGCGCGCACTTCCTCACGCCTTCCGCTCGCGGCGTTCCCGCGATCGTTCAGACGCTTGCGCGCGAGGAGCCGCAATGGCCGCCGCTCGACTTCGTGCTGACGTGGTGGTGGGAGCGGCTCGTGGGGAGCTCGCCGCTCGCCGTGCGGATGCTCGCGGCCGTCATTGGGATCCTCGCGATTCCCGCCGTCGCGTGGCTCGCCTGCGAGCTGTTCCGCTCGTATATCGCAGCGGCGACCGCCGCGGCCCTGTTCGCGGTCTCGCCGTTCGCCGTCGCATACGCCCGTGAAGCGCGCGGCTACAGCCTGCTGATGCTCGCGATTGCGGCGTCGTCGGCAGCGCTGCTGCGTGCGTCGCGATCCCGCGCGCCACCGGACTGGGCGGTCTATGCCGTCGCGCTCTTGATCGGACTCTACGACTACACGCTCTTCGCCGCCGTCGCGGCCGGTCACGCGGTCTGGGTCATCCTGGATCGCCGCAACGCTCTGCCGGCCGTGCGATCGTATCTCCTTGCGGCGCTTCCCGTCCTGGCACTGTGGTTTCCGTGGCTGCTCGTCGCGCTCTCCCACCGCGGCGAGATCGCCGGACGCCTACCGACGAACGCCGGCTACGATTTCGCGACGTTCGTGCTGCCGAAGTGGGCATTCAACCTCTGCTTGCCGTTCTTCGCTCTCGACTTCTGGACGGTCGCGCTCGGGTGGTTCACGGTTCCGATCTTGGCAATCGTCGCATGCGCGATCGCCGTCCTCTTGCGCACCGCGAATGGCCGCCGGGCGCTCCTCTTTCTCGCGACGCTCTCGCTCCCGACGGTCGGCGTCCTCATGCTGGTCGATCTTCGTTGGCACCTGGCGCTGGTGCTCCTCGCACGCTACGAGACGGCGCTGTTGATCGCGCTCGAGCTCGTCGTCGCCGGTGCGCTCGCGTATGCGGTGGCGGGGATCCGGAGAAGCCGGGTTCACCGATTGGCAGCATTGGCTGCCGGCGGCCTGCTCCTGGGTACCTCGGCGGCGTCGTCGGCGCGGGTCGCAGGTGCGCCGTACTGGTGGGATACCTGGTACGATGCGGGCGTCTTTCCGATCGTCGATACGATCAACGCGCGTGCGCGCCCGCTCCTCGTCGCGGAGGAGCAGACGTTTCCCGAAGTGGTTTTGGCGAACGGGCTCCGCGGCGACGCACGGTTGCTCCTGCTGCGATCCGATCGGAACCGGCGCTGCCGCGGCACCGTCATCGACGTCGCCGGCTCGAGCGCGTTTCTCTTGACGCGCCCGGCGTCGCTCGTCGACCAGCCGCGAATGCAGAAGGACGTCCAGCTGAGACCGGTAGTCGTCAGCGACGGGCGCGCGGGGCTCGCATGGCGATACGAGGAGATGCTGCGCGGGCACGCGCCGCACGGAGTGACGTCACGCTGGGCAGCGTTCGAGCTCTTCCGGATCGAACGGCGTGCGATGACGACGAGGCTTCTCGAGCGGCTCGTCGTCTGTCGCTGACGGGGACGACGCTCTCATTTGGCGCGGCCGGGCGGCAGCGCGAACGCGTAGAGCGTGTCGCCACCGTTGGGGTGGAGCGTCGAGTACGCGAGGTCGGCGCCGATGACGACGTACTCGCGGTCGCCGACGGCGTAGGCGATCGGCGGCGCGAGCGCCGGTGAGCCATGCCCGCGAAACGCGCGCCCGCAGCCAATCGTCCGCGGTCGGGGTCGTCCACGGAACCGTTTGCCAGAGCAGCTTCCCGCTGTGCGCGTCGAATGCGTCGAACGCACCGGTCCCCTCCTCGCCGGCGAAGACGAGGTCGGCGACCGAGAGCAGATCCGTGAGACGAGCGCGTAGCCGCGACTCACCCAATTCTGGCTCCCGCTCTGCCATTCGGCGCTTCCACCGGGCCATGGCGGGACCGCATCCTCCCGCAGGAGCTCGTGTGCGACGTTCCCCGCGACGAAGACGGCGCGCAACGCCGGATCGTACGCGGCCGGGCCGATCGCGCCACCGCCCTCGCCGGGTTGCACGAGGATCCCGTGCGGCGAGGGCGCGGCGTATAGGTGCGTTTGCGGAATGAACGGCCGCGAAAGGCGGAGCAGCGCACCGTTGCGGCGATCGAGGACGTACAGCCAGCCGGTCTTCCCGGCCTCGCCGACGGCGGGAACGTGTCGCCCGTGCGCGTCGAGCGCATCGAAGAGCAGCGGCGGACTCGCCACGTCATAGTTCCAGCGGTCGTGGGTTGTCTGTTGGTAGTACCAGCGCATCCTGCCGCCGCGCGCGTCGAGCGCGACGATCGCGTCGGTGTAGAGATTGTCGCCGGGGCGCGTGTCGCCGTTGTAGTTCGGTCGACGCGCTGAGCGCTGGGGTCATCCAGATCGGCCCGCCGCCATGCTGCCACGCGTCGCGATACCGAACGGTCGCGGCGCGCTCGCGTGCGAGGTCGCGGTGCAACGAGTAGCCGTTGACGGCGCGCACGTAGCGACCTTCCCACCCCGGCGAGACGGTCCACCAGCGCCACACCGGATGCCCGTCGGCCTGGGAGTACGCGGAGAACGAGCCGCGGATCCCGTACTCGCCGCCCGAACTGCCGATGAAGACCATCCCGTTCCACGCCAGCGGCGCCATCGTCTCGGTCATCCCCGCGCGCGGATCGCCGATGCGCACATCCCAGAGCTGCGTGCCGCGGCGCGCGTCAAGCGCGATCAGCCGGTCGTCGAGCGTCGCGACGAAGACCCGCCCGCCGCTGACCGCGACGCCGCGGTTGACCTGCATGACGTACGGCGCGGGGCCGACCTTCGGCGCGAAACGCCAGCGGAGCACGCCGCTCGTTGCGTCGAGCGCGATGACCATGTTCGTCAGCCCGGTCGTGCAGTAGAGCGTGTCGCCGACGACGACCGGCGAGGTTTCGAACGGTCCGTAGACGCCGGCCGCGTAACTCCAGGCAAGCCGCAGCGATGCGACGTTGCGCGCGGTGACTTGCGTGAGTTCGCTGCGGCGCGTGTTCGCGTACGAGCCGCCGTAGTTTGGCCACCCGACCTCCGGCGGCTGCGCACGCAGCGTGGCCGGAGCGCTCATGAGAACCACTGCGACGAGCGCGGCGCTCGCAGCCCTGCTCGTACGCGCCGAGCGTCCCGTCGGCCCTGGAACACGATCGCCGGTCATCGCGCCAGCGTACGGGGAAAGCCTGTACGGGACTAGGGCTCATCGGTCCTCGTCACGGGGCGAAGGTGGGCTACTTGCCGCGGTCGAGCCTGACGGTCGGCTTTTTGCCGCGGATCGTGGCGCCGCGCAGGGCGGTGATGATCGCGGTCGCGCCCGCAGCCGGCACTTCGACCAGCGAGAAGCGGTCGGCGACGTCGATCGCGCCGATGTCGCGCGAGCTGATGCGCGCTTCGTTGGCAATCGCGCCGACGAGGTCGGCGGGACGAACGCCGGCGCTGCGTCCGACCCCGATATAGATGCGCACGACGTCACCGTTCGGCGGCCGCGGCATCGCCGCGGGGGGGCGCTCGAAGCGTGCGGGGCGTGCCGGTAGCGCGCGCGGCGGCGGCGGGGCGGCGATCGCCGGAATCTCTTCCTCGTCGTCCGCGCCATCGCGCGCCGCGTCGGCGAGCTTCACGGCGGCGGCGGCAAGGTCGAGGACGTCGTGCTCTTCGGCCAGCGACTCGACGACGCGCCGAAACGGCTCGAGGCCGCCGCTCGCCAGCGCTTCTTCCAGCGCCGCGCGGGTGAGTTCCAAGCGGCGGGCGCGCAGATCGTGCACGGTCGGTACCGATTCGATCGAGATCTTCCGCTTGGTGTGCTGTTCGATGTTGCGGAGCAGCCGGTGCTCGCGCGCTTCGGCGAACGTGATCGCGACGCCCTCGCGGCCGGCACGGCCGGTGCGTCCGATGCGATGCACGTACGCGTCGGGGGACGACGGAACGTCGAAGTTCACGACGTGCGAGACGTGTTCGATGTCGAGCCCGCGTGCCGCGACGTCGGTCGCGACCAGAATGTCGGATGCACCGTCACGGAAGCGGCGCAGGACGCGATCGCGCTGCTCCTGCGAGAGGCCGCCGTGGAGCGCTTCCGCGCCGTAGCCGCGTCCGCCCAGCGTTTCGGTAAGCTCGTCGACTTCGATACGCGTGCGGCAGAAGACGATGACCGACGTCGGCGCTTCCATGTCGAGGACGCGCGCCAGTGCGGCCGGCTTGTGGCGGCGCTGCACGACGTACGCGATCTCGCGAACCCGCGGCGCCTCGCCGGCGGCGACCTTCTCGCTCGCGATGGTGACGCGGACCGCGTCGCGCAGATGGCGTTTCGCGATCTCGAGGATGCGGCGCGGCATCGTCGCCGAGAACAGCGCGGTCTGCCGTTCGTCCGGCAGCGCGGCGAGGATCGCCTCGAGCTCTTCCGCGAAGCCCATGTCCAGCATCTCGTCGGCTTCGTCGAGCACGACCGCGGCGACGGAGCCCAAGTTGAGCGTTCCGCGGCCGAGGTGATCGAGCGCGCGGCCCGGGGTCGCGACCACCACGTCGACGCCGCGCTGGAGCGCACGGAGCTGCTGCTGCAGCGACTGACCGCCGTAGATCGGCAGCACCCGCACGTCCAGCGCCCGGCCGTAGCGGTGCACGGCCTCCGCGACCTGCATCGCCAGCTCGCGGGTGGGGACCAGGATCAGCGCGCGGATCGCGCGCGGCTCGGCCGGGGCTCTGCCGATTCGATGGAGCAGGGGGAGGGCGAACGCCGCGGTCTTTCCCGTGCCGGTCGCCGCCTGGCCCAGCACGTCGCGGCCCGCCAGCAGGGGCGGGATCGCCTCGCGCTGGATCGCCGTCGGCTCCTCGTAGCCCAGCGACGTGAGCGCGCCCACCAGGGCCGGGTCGAGCCCGAGCGAGGAAAAGCCATCGGCGGTGGGCGGTGCGTCTTGGTCCATCCCGTCCCGGTTCTCCGGCGAGACGTCGCTCAACTGTGTGTCAAGATTGGGGAAAGTTCCCCACCTCGGCCGGTCGGCGAACGATACTTTGAAGACAAGTGGAAGCGCCCTCGAGTACGGGCCATACCGTACGCATCATGTTCGACGAGAGTCCGATCGGGATGTGCAGCGTCATCGTTGACGGCACCATCTTGCGGAGCAACGCGGCCTTCGCGAAACTCGCCGGAGCGGCGGACGGATCCGTTCTCGACTTGGTCGAGCCCGACGCGCGGCCCGCGCTGGCGCGCTCGCTGCGCGCGATCGTCGACGGCCAGGACCGCTCGTTCACGGTCGAGATGCGCATGGCCGGCGCGGTCGAACGCTGGTGCGAAGTCAGCGGCGTCATCATGCGCGGCGCCTCGGGCGACGTCATGCTCCACCTGCTCGACGTGACCGAGCGGCGCCGCCGCGAAGACGCGCTGCGCGAGCAGGCCGAACGCGATCCGCTCACCGGCCTGCAGAATCGCACCAGCTTCCATCGCGTCCTCGCCGAACGTCTGGCGGCCGAAGCGCGCGGAACGGTCCTCTTGCTGGATCTCGACGGTTTCAAGGCCGTCAACGACACGTGTGGGCATCAGCGGGGCGACGCGGTGCTCATCGCCGTCGCGGCGGCGATGCGTGACTCCGTGCCGGCGGGGTCGCTCATCGCGCGCCTGGGCGGTGATGAGTTCGCGGTGCTGCTGCACGTCGACGCGCGGATGGGGATGGCGCTCGGCACCCGTCTCATCGGCCGCATCACGATCGCGGCCGCCACGCTGGTGAAGGCGCCGCGCGTGACGGCGAGCATCGGCGTCGTGGAGCTGCGACGCGGCGACGACATGCAGGCGGTGCTCTCCGCGGTCGATCGCGCCATGTACGCGGCGAAACGCGCCGGAAAGGGCCGCTGCCAAATAGCGCTCCCGGTCGGCGGCGACCCCGGCCGTCAGTCGTATTCCGCCTAGCCGAACGGTGAGACTGTAGCGAGATCGTGCGGCAGGTCCTCGCGCGAACGCTGTGAACCCGCCGATCGACACCCGAACGCGAAGGACGGTGCCGGATGGCTATGCTGCAGGGACTGATGATGGATACGCCGCTGCTGGTCGGCTCGCTGATCGACCACGCGGCGCGCTGGCACGGCGACCGGGAGATCGTCACCCACCGTACCGGCCGTTCCGACCATCGCTACACGTATCGCGATGCGCGCGCGCGCAGCGCTCAGCTCGCCAACGCGCTGCAGCGGCGGCTCGGCGTCGCGAGCGGTGACCGCATCGCGACCTTCGCCTGGAATTCGTACCGGCATTTCGAGCTGTACTTCGGCGTCTCGGGGATCGGCGCGGTGCTGCACACCGTCAACCCGCGGCTGTTCGCCCAGCAGCTCGAATACATCGTCAACCATGCCGCGGACCGGTACGTCTTCGTCGACGTCGATCTCGTGCCGATCCTCGAAGTGCTCGCGCCGAATCTGCCGCGGGTCGAGGGCTACGTCATCCTCACCGAAGAGGACGCGCCGGCGACGAGTTTGCCGAACGCGATCGCGTATGAAGCACTGATCCGCGGGCTGCCGGAGGAGATCGAGTGGCCGGTGTTCGACGAACGGCATGCTTCGTCGCTCTGCTACACCTCCGGCACCACCGGCAATCCCAAGGGCGTCCTCTACTCGCACCGCTCGACGCTGCTCCATACCTTCGCCGCGACCGCCGCGCTCAGCGTGAGCCGGCGGACGTTCGACGCGATCCTTCCGGTCGTGCCGATGTTTCACGCGAACGCGTGGGGACTGCCGTACGTCGCGGCGATGGTCGGCGCGAAGTTCGTGCTGTGCGACCCGCACCTCGACCCCGCGCAGCTGTACGACTCGCTCGAGCGCGAGCAGGTGACGATGACGTGCGGTGTCCCGACCATCTGGCTGCGGATGCTGGACTACTTGCGCTCGAACGGGCTGCGCCTGAGTACGGTCGAAGCGCTGTGCTGCGGCGGGTCCGCTCCGCCGCGTTCCCTGATCGCCGCATTCGAAGAAGAGTTCGGGATCACGTTCCTCAACGCGTGGGGGATGACCGAGTCGAGTCCCGTCTGCACGACCGGTATGCCGCGCCGCGAACACGACGTGATGCCGCAGCGCATCGACTACAAGACGCGCGCGGGGCGCTGCATCTTCGGCGTCGAGATGCTGCTCGTCGACGACGACGCGAACGTGCTGCCGATGGACGGCAGCGCGCAAGGCGAGCTCTTGATTCGCGGTCCGTGGATCGCCGCCGGATACTACAACGACGCCGGCGCGACCAGCGCGGGAATCACGGACGACGGCTGGCTGCGTACCGGTGACATCGCGTCGGTCGATCCGCAAGGATACGTGACGATTCGCGACCGCTCGAAAGACGTGATCAAGTCCGGCGGCGAGTGGATCAGCTCGGTCGATCTCGAGAATGCGGCCGTCGCGTACCCCGGCGTGGTCGAGGCCGCCGCGGTCGGCGTCCCGCATCCCACCTGGTCGGAGCGGCCGCTCTTGGTGATCGTGCCGAAAGCGGGCGTGCTGCTCGAGCGCGACGAGATCCTGGCCTTTCTCGACGGCAAGATTGCAAAATGGTGGATGCCGGACGACGTCGTCTTCGTCGATGAGCTGCCGCATACGGCGACCGGAAAGATCTCGAAGCGCAGCCTGCGCGAAATGTTCGCGAAGGGCGAGCTCGGCGAACGTCCTGCAGCGTCGGCGACCTCGTAGCGCTTAGACGAGCGCGGTGCCGATGAGACCGTTGCGCGTGACCAACGCTTCCAGCTCGGCCTCGCTCAGCAACTCCGTTCCGGCCGGACGTTCGGGAAGGACGAGATACCGCACCTCGGCCGTGCTGTCCCACACCGTGATCTCGACGTCGGCACCCACGTGCGTCCCGAACTCGGCCAGGATGCCGCGCGGATCGCGCACGGCTTGCGAGCGATACGCCTCGCTCTTGTACCACGTCGGCGACGGACCGAGCAGCGCCAGCGGATAGCACGAGCACAGCGTGCAGACGATCAGATTGTGCCGGCCCGGACCGTTCGCGACGACGCGCAGCCGTACCGGCGCCCAATGCGCAAGGTCGATGCCGAGCTCGGCGGCGGCCGCGTTGCCGTCGGCGAGCAATCGCTCGCGGAATCCCGGGTCGACCCACGCGCGCGCGACGATCCGCGCGCCGTTCGCCGGCTGCGCGTGCGCGAGGAATGACTCGATCGCCTCGTCGAGTTGGCGTTCGGTCAGCACGCTCGCGGCTTCGAGCGCGGCGACCAGCGACTTCACGCGGTTCGCGGCACCGGCCGAACTCTCGTGCGCACTCGCGTGCGGCTCTTCGTGTACGTGGCTCATCGCGTCACTCTCGCGGTTCCAAGTACGATTCGAACAGATCCGCGCAAATGCAGCCGCCCGGCTCGCCGTCGGGCCCCCAGACGTCGGCATTTTCGAACCGCACGGTGTAGGCCGTCTCGACCGCGGAGACGATCCCCGCGGCACGGCGATCCGGATAGGGCAACGTCCCCAGGACGGCGTCGATGCGGCCCGCGCGCCCTGACAGATAGCGCGGAAGCCGCGTGTGGCCGGCCGGGTTCGCGATCCGCGTGCGCACCCGATCACCCGGGGCGAACATCCAGCACACCTTTCTCCCGCACCAGCGTCTCGATCGCATGCAGCCAGCGCTCGTAGTACGACGCGGCGAGATAGTCGGCCGGCGGCATCGCCTCGACGGCGGCGCGAAATTCGTCGAGCGTATAGCGGCCGGAGCGCAGCAGGAGGCGGTTGAGCGCAAACACGCGTGCCTCCCATTCATGGTGAAACGGAGGCTCGTCGCTCTCGATCGCCAGCGGTCCGAACCCATGCTGCCCACCCATGTCGTGAACCCGACTCATCGCTGCGACGAATTTCGCCGGACCGATCTGGGAGCCTGTGACGTCGCGTCCTCGAGCAGGATCCGGGCTGCGGCGCACGCGGCCCGAACGGGCTTGAGTTCGCCGCGCTTCGCGCCGCTCGCGAGGCCCCCGTCGAAGAGCACGTCGAGTTGCTCCGAAAGGATCTCTGGCGTCCGCGCGGGATGTTTGGGATCGGTGAGCTCCGCTGCGTAGATGATGAACGGGCAGCCCCGATAGTGCGTCCCGGACAGGAAGCCTTCCAGCATCTCGAACGCGCCGACGATCCGCTCGCGCGCGGAACCCTCGCGCGGGAACGTCATCGGCGGCGCCGCTTGCAGCGCGGCGGCGATCAATTCGTCCTTCGAACGATAGTGCCGGTACAGCGTACGCTTGGTTACCGACGCCTCCGCGGCGACGCGGTCGACCCCGACGACGTGAATGCCGTCGCTGTAGAAAAGCGTCGCAGCTGCCGGGAGGCAGCACCGTCGATTGGCTGCTCGAGCGTATTGCGCGCGACGCGAATCGGGCGGCGTTCTCCGCGCGTATCGAGGGGCGTATCGTCGGCGTCGTCGACGCCGTGTACTCCGAGCGCGACGTCGAGTTCGGGATCATCGTGAGCACGCAGTTTCGACGGCGCGGCATCGGCAGCGCGCTGGTGCGGGGGCTGCTCGAACAGACGCGCGGCTCCGGGTTGTCGCTGCTCGCGTCGTGCGACAGCTCCAACGCACCGGCGCTGCGGCTGTTGCGAACGTTCGGGTTCCGTCCGCATGCGCAGGGCGCCGGCACGCTCTGGCTCGTGCGGCCGTGCGAACGTGAGCTGCGTCAGCTGCAGCGGCGTGCGAGCCATGCCGACCAGAAGAGACTCGAGAAGAACTGCGTCGGCGGCTCGAAGCCGGCGTCCCCGAGGAGCGCAGCGACCGCCGCTTCAGAGTGTGGGGGATCGGCTCCCTGAACGATCTTGCCGAGCTTGGCACTGATCTCGGCGGGCGTCGCTCCGTGCATCCGCCAGCGCTCGCCCCACGCAGCAAGGAGAAGCGGTTGACTGGCATAAGCGTAACGATTTCCCGCCAGTACTAGCGGAGCACCGGGCTTCATACGCGACGCAATCGATCGAAGGATGCCGCGCTTCGCATCGTCACCCGGCAGATGATGAAGTACACCGATCAGCGTTGCCGCGTCAAAGCGCCGGTCGAGCGGAAGGTCTTCGACATAGCCGACGTGCACGTCGGTTCGCGCGGTGAGACCGCTTTGCTCGAGCCGTGCGATGGTGAGATCCATCATCGGCTCGGACGGGTCGACCACCGTAAAGCGCCATCCAAGCTGCGTGGGCCCGGTCGTCACGATCTCCTGTGCGCCGCCGCCTGCGCCCGCCACCAGAATCTCCTTGGCAGTTCCTGTTCCCAGCGCGGCGGCCAGCATACATGCCGCGAGCTCGTGGCAGGCTTCGTAGCCTGCAAGCGCGATCCGGCTCTGCGTCTCGTACTCGCCCGCGCGAGCGGGATCGAATTTTTGCGAAGCGTCGGCAGCCGATGACATGACGATACGGCTTCCGACGGTCCCGCCCACGGAACCTTCGGTCAGAGAAGGGGCTGAATTACGAAGCGCTTTCTAGGAGTGGCGCGGGGGGTTGCCCTGAAGGCGCAGGAGTGAGGCCAGATCGTTCGCTTCGACCGGACGGCTAAAGAGGTAGCCCTGCGCCTCGTCGCATCCCATCCCGCGCAAGCCGTCCTGCTGCGCAGCGGTTTCGACGCCTTCGCCGACGACGCTCAAACCTCGGCGGTGTGCGAGCGCGATGACGCTCGAGGCGATCTCGGCATGAAACGAATCGCCGGCGATCGCGCTCACGAGCGAGCGGTCGAGCTTGATCGCGTCGAGCGGGAGCGTGGCGAGGTAGCTCAGCGCGCTGTATCCCGTGCCGAAGTCGTCGACGGAGATGCGAACGCCGGCGCGGCGGAGCGCCTCCATGTTGCGTAGAGCGAGTCCGCCCGGCTGCATCACGGCTCGTTCCGTCAATTCCAGCTCCAGGTCGGAGGGCGCCAGACCGACGGCTTCGCACGCCGTCATCACGCTGCGGAAGAATTCGCGCTGCTGAACCTGGCGCGCGGCGACGTTGACCGCGATGCGAAGATGTCCGTTGCCGTCGAGCTGCCAGGACCGCATCTGCCGGCACGCCTCGCGCAGGATCCAGTCCCCCAGCCGCACGATGACGCCGCTCTCTTCCGCGACCTCGATGAATTCGGACGGCGGTACGGACCCGATTCCGGGGCAATCCCAGCGCATCAGCGCTTCCACGCCGGTGAATCGGCCGGAACGGAGCGAGACGATGGGTTGGTAGACGACGCCGATCCGACGTTCCACGACCGCGTGCCGCAAGTTGCGTTCGATCGTCGCACGGCGGTCGTGCGCTTCGGTCATCTCGGCTGTATACACCGCGATCGCATTGTCGCTGCGCGCCGCTTCGTGGAGCGCGGCTTCGGCGCGACGCGACAGTTCCGCCAGATCGCCGTCGGATCCGTCGGAAACCGCGATCCCGATCGTCGGGATCACGACGAACTCGTCGTCGCCGACCGAGAGCGGCCGCTCGAACGCAGCGACGATCCGCCGAGCGAGCGGCAGCGGGACGCGAAGCCGTTCCGTACGCGGCGTGGCGAAAGCGAAGGTTTCCTCGCTGAAGCGAAAGAGCCGCGCATCGGGGGCGAGCTTCCGCAGCATGGCGGCGATCGTTTGCGCGGCTCGCGCGCGAGCCTGATCGCAGCGCTGCGACGTCTCGGCGACCGACCTCACCCGCACGAGAACGAGCGCCGCGACGCCGTCGCGGGTTGCGGTGTCCTCGAGCAGCGCAGCGCGGTTGGGAAGTCCCGTGGCAGCGTCGCTGAACGCGATCGCGCGCAAGCGCTCGGCCTCGTGTTTGCGGTCGGTGACGTCGACGGCGATTCCGATGATGCCGGTGACGGTTGCATCGGCCGCGTGCATGACGTTCGTGCGGCCGTGGAACCAGCGCGCTTCGCCGTCGACGTGCATGCGAAATTCGCCGTCGTAGCACTCGAAACGCTCCAGCGACTCGAGAAGGCGGCGGGCTTCGTTGGAATCGTCCGGGTGCCACACACGCGCGACCTCGCTGGCCGCCTCCGACACGGGCATCTCCGAACGGCCGTACGCACGGACGAGCGTGCCGCCGAGCTTGAGCGTCCCTTCGCGAACGTCGAGGATGAACGTACCGAGTCGTCCGAGTTCGTGGGCCTCCTGAACGACGGCGCGATGGGCTTCGAGGCCGAGGAAGCGCTGGTTCCGTTCGGTGACGTCGAAGACGATTGCCACGATCGCGGTGCCGCCGCCGTACGGGATGCGGTACGAGTTCGCGACTTCGACGTTGATGATAGTCCCATCGCGGCGAGTGTGGTGCCAGCCGCCGGTCGTGGCAACAGGCCGAATGTCCAGGAGCGTCATCGCAAGGAACTCTTCGCGCGAGTAGCCGTATACGCCGACCGCTGCGTCGTTGACGCTCAGGAAGCGAAGCGTCTGCGGGTCGTAGACCCACATCGGAAGTGGGTTCCGCTCGAAGAGCGCGTCCGAGAAAGCGACGAAGGTATCGCGTTCGAGCACCATGGTCGTCGCCTCAATGCGCGAGCACTCGAATACATGAGCGTACTCGACTGCCGGAGCGCTGAAGAGCCTCCGTTGTCCTCGTTCGGCAATTCGAGGGATCAAGTTCAGGTTAAGCATCGAGTTCAATGCGGTAGAATCGTTCGCGACGCAGCGCTTGCTAGCGGCAAGCGCAAGACATTGCGGTAGGCAGCCGGAAGCTCGGTACCGCATGATCGGACCGCTTCGCATCATCGATTTTCTCGACACGGCGGCGCGCAAAGAGATCGCGGCGGAGATGCGCGCGGCGGGCGGCGGTTCGGCGACGGTCTACGGCAAGGACCCTGCGGGAGCGATCGATTCGCTGGTGCGCAAGACGACGCGCCTGACCGTCTCAGCTCGCACGAGCGACCGCGTTGTCCGTTTGCTGCTCGAGGGCAAGGCCGCCGTCGAGCAGCATTTCGGCGGAGCCCTGGCGGAGTGCGAGCCGCCGCAGTTCCTGCGCTACGTCACCGGTGACTACTTCGTCGCCCACCAGGACGGCAACACGCCCCTGATCTTCGATGACTCCCGGTTCCGCAAAGTCTCGATCGTCATCTTGCTGAGCCGCAAAGCCGCCGAGCCCGAGGCCGGATCGTACGGCGGCGGCGCGTTGCTCGTGCATGGGACGTACGCGGAGCCGTACCGGCGGTTCGAATTGGATGCCGAGCCGGGGACGCTCGTCGCGTTTCCCGCCGAGACGACGCACGAGGTGACTCCGGTGACGCACGGCGAGCGGTACACGATCGTCTCATGGTACCGCTGAGCAGGGGGGCCTTCGGCTGCGCAGCGACGCACAGCGCGGGTATACACACGGCATGCGAGCGACGTGGAAACCCCATGAAAAGCACGGAACGCTGACGCGGCGCAGCGACCTCCCCGACACCGTGTACGCTTTCCCGCACGAACGGAAGGAGCCGCTGACCGACGCCAGGCACGTGCGCAACGCCGTCGCGCGCTTCGATCAACTCACCGGCGTCACGGACGACGAGCGCGCGCTCGCCTTCGCGAATATCAAGAAGGCTGCGAAGTACTACGACGTCGACCTTTCCGAAGCCGATTGGCACGAGCTCGGCAGCCGCCCCAGCACCGGCCGCACGACCGCCGACCGCAAGAAGAGTGCGCGTGCAGCCGCGGCGACGCGCAAGAAAACCGCCGCGCGCACGACGACCGGAAACAAAACGGCGGCGCGGAGGAGCGCGCGCTAGCGCGACCCGCCCATCACCGCCCACGGCGCGTCGCGACCGACGCGTGAGAGGCGTTGTGTAATCACCCACGTCGCGAGGATCCGTCGTCCGGTGTTCGCTCCGCTGCCACCCGCCTCGGTTCGGCGGCGAGACCGGTGAGCGTCATCGTGAGCACGGTCGTCAGCAGATCGGGAACGGCGAGCGCGCGGACGACCGCATTCTGCAGCCCCATCGCGAGCGCCAACAACACGATCAGCAGCTCCACCGCGGCACACTGGGCCAGCGAGAAAGGCGTCGACCAGGCCCGTCACGACCGTGGAGCGCGAGCAGCAGCGGCGGCAACGGTCCTAGTCGATCGGCCACGCCGCATCCATCCGCGGAGCGGCCGCGGCTCCGGCTGAACGCCGTGGAACGGGCGACGGCAGTCCACGGATGGGGCGAGCCGTCGCGTACGGGTTAGCCATTTGCACATCCGACCCGAACCGGTATTTGGGATACAATCGCGTCCATGCCCCATTTGGAGCTGTCCGGTATTTCGCAATCGTTCCGCAGGGCCGACGGTTCGCTCCATCGCGTGCTCGCTGAATGCTCGCTTGCGATCGAGCGCGGCGAGTTCGTGAGCATCGTCGGGCCGAGCGGTTCGGGCAAGACCACCCTCTTCAACGTCATCGCGGGCTTGGCCGCGCCGCAGAGCGGTACCGTCGCTATCGGCGGCGTGCCGGTCGACGGGCCGAGCGCGCGCGTTGCGTACATGCTGCAGAAAGATCTGCTCATGCCGTGGCGGACGACGCTGGAGAACGTGACGCTCGGCCTGGAGATTCGCGGCGTTCCCGTGCGCGAAGCGCGCCGCCGCGGTGGCGAACTGCTCGAGCGCTACGGCTTGGCCGGCAGCGAAGGGCTCTATCCCGGCGCTCTCTCGGGCGGAATGCGTCAGCGCGCGGCGCTGATCCGCACGATGGTCCTCGAACCGGAGATCGTGCTGCTCGACGAGCCGTTCTCGGCGCTCGACTATCAGACCCGGCTCATGCTCGAGGCCGACGTGCGGCGGATCATCCACGAACGCGGCTGCACCGCGATCTTGGTCACGCACGACATCGACGAAGCGGTTTCGATCTCGGACCGCGTCGTCGTGCTCGGCGGAAAGCCGGCGTCGGTGAAGCTCGACGTGCAGATCGAGCTGACGGTCGAGGGCACGCACACGCCGGCGACCGCGCGTGAGGCGCCCGAGTTCCGGCGCTACCACAAAGCGATTTGGGAGCAGCTCGAAGTGACGCTGCCCGGAGCTGCATGACGACCGACGCCAAGCGGCTGCGCGCGGCGCTTCCGCGGCAGGCCGTCACCGGTTCGCCGTGGCTGCGCCACGCAGCGGTTCCGGCCGTGCAAGTCACGATCGCGGCGGTGGTGATCGCCCTCTGGCAGTTCGGGGCCGACGCTCACCTCGTCAACGGCCAGCTCTTCGGCACGCCGGCCGGCATCGTCGCGGCGGCCCGCCGCACCTTCGCCGACGGTTCGATGGCGGTCGACACCACCGCGACGGTGTACGAAACGGTGACGGGATTCGTGCTCGGAACGCTGCTCGGCAGCGTCGCCGGACTGATGCTGTGGTACTCGCGATTCGTCGCCAGAGTGGTGGAGCCGGCAGCCGTCGCGTTCAACGCCGTGCCGAAGATCGCGCTCGGTCCGCTCATCATCATCTGGCTGGGCGCCGGAACGGAGTCGAAGATCGTGCTCGCCTTCGTGTCGACGCTGGTGGTCGCGTTTCTCGCCGCGTACGGAGCGACGCGGGAAGTCGACGCCGATTTGGTCACGCTCCTGCGCTCGATCGGCGCGTCGCGCTGGCAGATCTTCCGCAAGCTGCTGCTGCCGAGCGCCATGCCGTTCATGTTCGCCGCAATGCGCATCAACGTCGGGTTCGCGCTGGTCGGCGCGGTCGTCGGCGAGTTCATCTCATCGCAACGCGGAGTCGGCCACGCCGTCTTCGTCGCGGGAAATCTCTTCGATCTCAACACCGTATGGCTGGGGATTCTCGAGCTTTCGACTGTCGCCGCCATCATGTACGCACTCCTGGCGCGCTGTGAGCGCCTTCTCGTGAAAGGCCGAACGTGAACCTCGGTTTCCGACTTGCCGCTCTCGCCGTGGCGAGCACCGCCGTGCTGAGCGCACCGGTCGCCGCTCAGCAAAAGACCGAAGCGGTGACGGTCGCGCAGGCCTTTCAATCGGTGCAGTATCTTCCGCTCTATGTCGGGATCGACAAGGGATTTTTCAAGAAGCACGGGCTGGACGTCACCAAAACGACCGCGGGCGGCGGCGCGAACGGGGTGGCGAGCGTGATCCAAGGCAGCGCGACGTTCTCGCTGCAAGACCCCATGACGGCGGTGCTGGCGAATCTCAAGGGTGCCAAGCTCCGGAACGTCGCCGAAGTCGTCAACGGCGTTCCGGTCTGGATCGTCGTGAAGAAGGACGCGCCCATCAAAAGCATCGCCGATCTGGCCGGCAAGACGATCTCGACGGCGATCGCGCCCTCGACCAGTACGTACCTGCTGCGCGACATCCTGGGCAAGCAGCATGTGAAGGCTACGGAACAGGACGTCCTCATCGGAACCGAGATCGCGCCGCTGATCGCCGGAAAGGTCGACGCGGCCGCCGTTTACGAGCCGTACGTCGAACAAGCGCTCGCGCAAGGCTGCCGCGTCCTCTACGAGTTCGCCAAAGCCGTCCCGGGCGGGTACGCGTTCTCCACCATCGACGCAACCGACGAAACGATCCAGACCAAGCCGCACCTGGTGCAGGCGTTCGTCGACGGTCTCGAGGAGTCGATTCGCTACATGCACACGGATCAAGCCGGGGCGACCGAGGTGGCGGTCGCGGAGTTCCCGCAGCTCTCGCCCGAGATCGTGCGCGCCTCAGTCAAACGTATGTTCCACGACGACGTGTACCCGAAGAGTGCGATGATCGAGCCGGCGGCATTCGCGAGCGCTCTCGCGCTGCAAGTGGCGATCGGCAACATCAAGCCGGATACGGTCACCTACGCGGCCGCGATCGACCCGCAGTTCGCACGCAAAGCGACCGCGGCGAAGTGATCCTCGCTGCCCGCCCGAGCGTGGCCGAGGCGTTGACGCGCATCGGCGCGGACGGCGACCGGCTGCAGGCGTGGACGTTCGTCGACGCGGCTGCCGGCGATGCTCCGGCGGCGGGTGGGCCGCTGGCCGGAATGCCGTTCGGCGTCAAGGACATCATCGACGTCGCCGGGATGCCGATCGCGTGCGGACTGGCCCGCGCGCCGCGCGTGAGCGAGCTCGATGCGTGGTGCGTTGCCACGCTGCGGGCCGCAGGCGCCGTGCCGGTCGGGAAGACCCACACGACCGCTTGCGCGCACCGCGATCCGGCGCCGACCTTCAATCCGCTCGACGCGGCGCGTACGCCGGGCGGTTCGAGCGCCGGCAGCGCGGCGGCGGTCGCGGCCGGACACGTGCCGTTCGCGCTGGGGACGCAGACCATCGGGTCGGTTCTGCGGCCGGCTGCCTATTGCGGCGTCGTCGGTTTCAAGCCGTCGTACGGCCGCATCCCGACGACGGGCGTGGCGGCGTTCGCTCCGTCGCTCGATCACGTGGGAATTATCGCGACCGACGTCGCGACCGCCGAGCGCGTTGCTCGCTGCGCCATTCCCGCCCTTGAACGCGTGCAGCCTCGCGGCGCCCTCCGGCTCGCGGTCACGGAGGCGGTTTGGTCGGCGGAAGGCGCGCCGCGGGCGCGGGAGTGGGTCCGGCGCGCGCTCGATGTCTTGCGGGACCACGGCATCGCCGGTGAGCCGCGGGCCCTGCCGGCCGAGGTCTCGGCGTCGCTCGAGGACGCGCACCTCGTGAACGCGTTCGAAGCCTACGCGGTGCTCGCGCCGCTGCTCGCCGGTGAGCTGCCGCCCGAGCTCGCGCTGATCCTGCGGCGCGGTGCGGCGATCGAGCGCGACGAGTACGCCTGCGCGCTCGCACGTCGGGAAGCGGCGCGGCCGCGCATCGACGCGTTCCTCGCCGGCTACGACGCGGTCATCGTCCCGTGCGCAGATGCCGCGCCCTCGCGCGAGACGACGGGCGACGGCTCACCGTTCGGCCCGTGGTCGTATTTCGGAGCGCCGGCGATCTCGATCCCGATTCCCGGGACGCGGCCCGCGGCACTCTCGCTGCAGCTCGTCGCCGCGCATGGTTGCGATGCCGGTCTCCTGGCTGCGGCGGCGGCGATCGAAGCGGTTCTCGAACGCACTCCGGGCGGCGCTGCTTAGCGCGAGGCCTTGGTGCTACCCGAGAAGTGTGTGTAAGGCGCGCTCGCTCGCGGTTCCGGGGCGAGCCGTATACGTTACGACGAGAGTCTCGGGGGAGTCGGGGAGCGTGAACGAGGTGTGGCCGAGGACGAGGCGGCCGGCGACCGGGTGGTTGACGTGCTTCTCGCCTTCGGGTTGCTGCCACACATGATGCTCGGCCCACCACGCGCGGAACTCGGAGCTGCGCTCGTGGAGATACGCGATCAGCTCGGCAAATGCCGGATCGCCGGCCTTGCGCGCAGCGCTGACGCGGAATTGCTCGACGACCCGGCGCGCGATCGGCTCCCATTCGGGGAAGAGCCGGCGTCGACTCGGCTGGAGTAAAATCTGGTGCAGGACGTTGCGTTCGAGTTCGCTTGCGTGCTCGAGATCACCGAACACGGCCGCGTACGCGCGATTCCACATCAGCACGTCCCAACGCGGACCATACACGACTGCCGGAGCGAACCGCAACGCGTCGAGCACGTCGCGAAGTGTCGACGGAAGAGCTGCCTCGTTGTGCCAGCCCGCGCCTGGTGCCGCTCCGGCCAAGATGAAGAAATAGTTGCGTTCGTGGTCGTCAAGCCGCAGCGCGCCGGCGATGCTCTTCAACAGCGCGGCAGACACGTTGATCGGCTGCCCCTGTTCGAGCCGCGCGTACCAGGTCTCGCTCACGCCGGCCAGCACGGCCACCTCCTCGCGACGCAGCCCGGGGACGCGGCGGCGACGCCCGCTCACCAAGCCGACGTCGTCCGGCGAGAGAGCGGCGCGCCGGGTGACCAAGAAGTGCGCGAGCTCGCGCCGCGCGTCCCCGGAGACGAGGTCCTTTACGCTCATCCGCGCACTCCGGATACCAGGACTCGGAAGGTGCGGCACAGGGCGAACATACGGCATATCCTCTCACGTATGAACGACATCCACAACCGCCGTGTCGCCGTCGTCGGCGGCACGTCGGGAATCGGCCGCGCGGCCGTCGAGACGCTCTGCGAAGCCGGATACACGGTTCTCGCAACCGGCAGAGATCGCACGAAGCTTGCCGATCTGGAACGCGCAGTACGGGCGGCTTCCGGCCGAGGAAGCCTGGTCGCGTCGCAAGCCGACGCAGCAGACAGCGCCGCGATGCGAATCCTCTTGCTCGAACACCGACCGATCGATCATCTGGTGATTGCCGCTTCGGGCGGCAAAGGCGGCGGACCGTTCGCGTCGCTTGCGCTCGAGGATCTGCGCGAGGGATTCGAAGCGAAGTTCTGGGTTCATCTCGCGACGCTGCGCGGTGCGCTCGAAGCGCTCGCGCCGGCAGCGTCGATCACGTTGATCACCGCGGCCTCGGCTCGAGCTGCGATGCGCGGAACGGCGGGTCTCGCGGCGATCAACGGCGCCCTCGAGACGATGGTCCCGATCCTCGCCCGCGAACTCGCACCGCGTCGCGTCAACGCGATCTCGCCGGGGATCATCGACACACCCTGGTGGTCCGCCCTGCCGCAAACCGCGCGCGAGGAGGTCTTCGCGGGCTACTCCGCAAGCGTCCCGCTCGGTCGCGTGGGGGAAGCGCAGGAGGTCGCGCACGCGGTCAAGTTCTTGATTGAAAACCGCTACGTGACCGGCAGTGTCATCGAAGTCGACGGAGGCTTTCACACGGTATGAACAAGGAACCGAATCGGATCATCGCGATCACCGGCGCGACCGACGGAATCGGCCGCGCGATGGCCCGCGAGGTCGCGCGAGACGGCGCGACGACGATCGTCCACGGTCGCGATCCAGAACGCGTGCAGGACACGCTCGCCGAGATCGTCGCCGAGAGCCCCGAAGCGCGCGTCTTCGGGTACGTCGCCGACTTCGCGTCGCTCGAGCAGGTTCGCGAATTCGGCCGCAACCTGGCGACGGACTATCCGTGGATCGACGTGTTGATCAATAACGCAGGCATAGGTTCGGGGCCGGCTGGGAGTCCGCGCCGGGTGAGCGCCGACGGTCACGAGATGCGTTTCGCGGTCAACTATCTCGCACCGTTTCTTCTCACCGCGCTCGTCTTGCCGGCGCTTCGCGCTTCGTCGTCGGCTCGCATCGTAAACGTCGCCTCGGCCGGCCAGGCTCCGGTGGACTTCGATGACGTCATGCTGGAGAAGCATTACGATGGCCGCCGTGCCTACGGTCAGAGCAAGCTCGCTCTCATCAATTTCACGTTCGCTTTGGCCGGCGAGCTTCGTGCGCACCGCATCGGCAACGTCACGGCGAACGTCTTGCACCCGGCGTCGCTGATGCCGACCAAGATGGTGTTCGAAAGCTTCGGCTACACGATGAGCACGCTTGAAACGGGCGTCACTGCGACGCTTCGGCTCGCCAGGGATCCAGCGCTGGAGGGGATCTCCGGCCGGTACTACGATGTTCTGCAGGAGGATCGCGCTGCGCCCCAAGTCTACGACGTCGTCGCGCGCGATCGGCTCTGGAAGCTGAGCGAACGGCTCTGCGCAGTCGACTACGCGTCCGTGTTCGCATCGTCAGTGACACGCGTTCCGTAATCTCGCGTTCGTCACTGCCATCGTGCGACGGCGCAAAGGTTCGGTCGGCGATGTCGCTCGGCGAGCGTGTCATAGCGGATGGGATGTGGTAGAGTTCCACCGATGAAACGCGCGATCTTCGCCTCCACCTTCCTCACCGCGCTCTTGAGTGTGCCGGCCGTCGCCCTCGCACAGAGCATCCCGCAACTCGATCTCTCCGCCGGCTACATGGCAACGACGGATGGGCGTGCTGCGGGAACCGGCATCGTGACGCTGCACGGCGTCGGCGTGTCCCTTCCCGTACTTCGCCCACAAGCCAGCCTCGCGCTTCCGTTGCGAGCCGGCGGCGGACGATTCGCCGCGACGGCGGAAGAAGTACTCCATGTCCCGGGCGGCAGTTACATCGGCGCAGGGCTCGGAGCCGGCCGTCTCAACGAACCGTTGCGGACCGGAGCGTTGTACGACGTGCTCGCCGGGACGCGCGTCGCTCCGCACGTCGATCTCGTCGGTCGTTACTACGCAGGGCTCAACCGCTACAGCGGTCAGGGCATTTACGGCGGGCTCGCCGTTCGGCTCTGACGATCGCTTACGGGGAGCGCGTCACAGCTTCAGTCGTTGGCCGGCCGCTTACAGCGGCTTGAAGCCGACCAGGGTGGGCCCGGTCTTCGCGAGCTCTATGGTGATTTCGCACACATCGCGAGGGCCGGCCCCTTCGAGGCTGGCCTTCTCCGCGGGCTCGCGCAGGTTCACGATGCCTAACGAGATCGTCTGTCCGTTATCGAGAGTGAACTGGTACTCGTTCCGCTTGGCCTTATGGAGAAACTTCATTTCATCGAAGCGGGCGCGAAAGGTGCCTGCTTCGATGGCGGCACGGGAACGAGTATCAGAACTTCTCATCATATCATCAGGACCCCAATCCTGCCGAGGACGTTGCAGGATCCCTCCGAGCGCTCGATTTTCACCCTCCGTCGGGGCTCGTTTCGGGGATCGACGCGAGCGCGAACAGACGCGGGCCGCCTTCGCGCCGTGCGTGCGTTGCGGCGGCCTTCGCGCCGGTGGGCGGCGGCGGAACGGGCGGTGCCGCGAGCGCTCGAATCTGCCACGGCAGATCGCGCGAGGGGATGACAACCCGCACGAACGTCGTTGCACGCGTGTGCTTCAGCCGTTCGAGCACCTCGTCGAGCTCACCGAAGGTCCGCACTTCTTCGGCGTGCACGCCGAAGGCGCGCGCAAGCTCGACGTAGTTCCACGCGTCGAGCACGTTGTAGGCCGGCGCGGGCGTGCCTTTGTCGAAGAAGTTTAGGTCGATCAACGCCTGTTCGATCCCGTAGATGTCGTTGTTCATCAGGAACACGACCGCCGGCTGCCGCAGCCGCGCCATCGGCGCGAGAACTTGCGCGATCTGCTGGAAACCGCCGTCGCCTGCGAACACGATCGCGCGCTTGTGCGGCGCGGCGCAGCCGATGCCCAATGCGCCTGCGGTGGCGTAGCCGATCGAGCCCCACGCGGCCTGCGAGTAGAATCCGTGCTGTGCCGCGACGTGCAGCGACCCCGCGACGTACATCGAGTTGCTCTCGTCGGGAATCAGCACCATGTCCTCGCCGATGAAGCGCTGCAGCCGGTCGAAGAAGAAGCCCTCGAACGTGATCGGATCTTGCAGGCCGGACCGTCCGGCCTTCGTGCGGTTTGCGGTGCGGTGTCTTGCCACCGCACCGTCGCGTGCGAGCCGCGCGTGCAGCGCCGGGAGGAACGATTCCAGCGGGACGTTGTCGTAGGTGTGGTAGGCGATTCGCACGCTGCTCGCACCGGCCAGGATCATGCGCGAGAAGTCGGTGTTGACGATGTTGAGGTAGTCGTCGGTAACGATGACGCCGAGTCCGAGGATGCAGTCGGCTCCTTCGACCGCGCCCACCGTGTCCGGATCCGCCGACGGACCGTCGTACGTGCCGACGAACCCCGGCGTGTCTTCGGAGAGCAGCGACTTGCCGAGAATCGAGGTCGTATACGACAGACCCGTCTCGCGCACGAACCGCTCGAACGCGCCGGTCAGGTGATAGCGCGCGACGAGGACGTCGGTCCAGACGATCGGGCGCTTCGCCCTGCGCAGACGTCCCGCGGCTTCTTCGACCGCCTCCGCCAACGCGCGCTTGTCACAGAAGAACACCGCGCGCTCCAGCGTGCCGGCGGGCCGCGCGCACGGCGCGTCCCATACGTCTTTGAGCACTTCGATGTAGACCGGCCGCGAGCGCGAGATCGCCGCGACGAGCGCAGCGTCGATGATGGCCGGCGCCTGCTCGGGGTCGAAGACGATCCGCGCTTCCGTGGTGACGTTGGCGTAGACGTCGCGGTCGGCACCGAACGCGCCGGTCGAGTGGTGGAAGAGCACGCCTTGCAGCCGCGCCTGCTCGCGGTTCTTCGCCGAGGGGCTGCCGTTGATGACGACCACCGGCAAGTGCTCGACGTACGAGCCCGCGACCGCGTTGAGCGCGCTGAACGAACCGACGCCGTACGTAACGGCGAACGCTCCGATCCCGCGGACGCGCGCGTAGCCGTCGGCCGCGTAGCCGGCGATCTGCTCGTTGGGCGCCGGGATGACCTCGAGCGACTTCTTGGCGAGGATGCGGTCGAGAAACGGCGTGACGTAGTCGCCGGGCACGGTGAACAGGTGCTCGACGCCGAGCTCTCTGAGCCGTTGCGCCAAGTAGTCGGAGACGGTGAACTCTCGTGTCGATGCGCTCATCGTCACGGTCCCAGCGGGTAGTCGCCGAGCCACTTCGGCGCGGTCAGGCCGAAGTGTTCTTGCAGCATCCGCTCCGCGGTCTGGTAGGCACCCTCGACCCAGCCCTGGTTCACCGAGTACGCTTCGCCGCACACGTAGACCGGCCACGCGTCGGCGGGATGCCGAATCCCCTTCATCGTCGCGCGATAGTCGATGCCGGCCTTCCACGCGTGCCAGCCCGCGCCGAAGGGGTCTTCGCTCCAATCGTGATACGCGGCGGTGTACGGGGCCGGCAGCGTGCGCATTCCGTGGATCTCCTGCACGAGCAGCTGCGCCATGTTCACCATCCCGGTGGTCGCGGGCTGGTGCTGATGCGGTACGTTGGCGCCGGTTCCGGTGTATCCGCGCCGGCGCTCCGGCTCGGGGACGAATCCCTTGAACGGCTCGTCGTTTTCGAACGCTTTCCAGAACGGGACCGACCGCAGATCGTTATAGGACGCCATCAGCAGCGAGTTGGTGACGCCCGGTTCGCCGCCGACCGCGTCCTGCTCGCTGCCCATGTAGTAGACCTGGCGCAGCGGCATGTCGGTGATCGCGCGGCCGGCTTGCAGCCCCAGCGCCTGCCACCACGGGTTCTCGTAGCCCAGGAACAGCTTGAACGCGACCTGCTTGATGACGGAGTTGACCAGCGCGTCGACCTTCGCGTCTTTGAGCGGCGCCCAGTCGAGCAGCTCGAGCGATCGCCGCGGCATCGCGAGGATGACGTGCTCCGCGTCGACCGTGACGAGCGTGCCGGTGTCCTCGATCGTGCGCCGCACGTCGTCGAGCTCTTTGGGCAGCGTTCGCTCGAACGTCAGGCGCACGCCTTTGCCGTGCTGCACGATCGAGCGCAGACGATGCTGCATGTAGACCTCGCCGCCGTCGTCCGCGAAACGGCGCACGCCTTGAATCGGCAGCTGGTCGTATCCGTTCACGAGCGTCTCGTAGACGGTCTCGGCCGTGAAGTCATCGCTCGGGAGCGCCGAGACCGCACTCGCGTTCGCGACGTTGGTGTCGTAGCCGCCGGCGTCCAGCATGAACGCGTACGCTTCGCTGCTGAGCAGCAGATAGAGCAGATCCCAGAGGCCGTATTTGTAGAGCGGTTTGCCGAACACCGTGACGCGGAAGAGCTCGTCGAGCGAGAGATCGCGCTTGATCGCCTCCGGCACGATGAATTCGTATGCCCAGCGCTGCAACCGGTCGGGATTCATGTTCAGCTCCGACCAGTTCACGTCGTACGGAACCCTCGTCGAGTCGCTCAACTCGCCGTAGAGCAGATGCTTGCGGCGCAGGAAAACGTAGTTGGCGCTTTGGCCGATCTTCGGATCGCTGTTCCCCATCGGGAACGGCCGCCGCTTGAGCCGCAGCTCCTCGACCATATGGGTGACCATCTTGTGTCCGCCGGGGTCCTTCTCCGACCACGGAATGAAGCGCATCCCGCCGACCTCGGCGTTCACGTGCGGCATCCCCGGCAGCTGCCGCGTGTACAGCCTTCCGCCGATACGGTCGCTGTACTCGAACAGCGCGACGCTCTTGCGTCCCGACCCTTGCAGCCGTAGCGCGGAGTACGCTCCGGCGCATCCTCCGCCGACGATTGCGACCGACACGGAACGATCAGCGTCACTCATCGAACACCCCCGAAATCGAAACGAAGCGAGCCGCCCACGTTGGCTACGGAAGCGAGGGGTCCCTCGTTTTAAAGCGCAGCCCGTTGCGCTTCCGGTGGTTCCCGACTATCGTTCGTTACAGGGATTGACGTGGAGCTCGCGATCGACCTCGGGACGGCTAACGTCCTCGTCTACATCAAAGGCGAGGGCATCCTCGTGCGCGAGCCCTCCGTGGTCGCGCAAGATGAAAGAACGAAGCGCACGCTCGCCATCGGCGAGGAAGCCCGCGAGATGCTCGGCCGGACGCCGCGTCACATTCGTGCAGTCCGCCCGATGCGCGACGGGGTGATCGCGGACTTCGACGTCACGGCGGCGATGCTCAGTTACTTCATCAAGAAGGCGACGCACACGCATGCGCCGATCGCGCGCCTGTTCGAACCCAAACCGTCGGTCCTGATCTGCATTCCGGCCGAGATCACCAGCGTAGAAGAGCGCGCCGTCCAGGATGCGGCCAAGCTCGCCGGCGCTCGGGACGTGGAGTTGATTGCGCAACCCCTCGCTGCGGCGATCGGTGCCGGACTGCCGGTGGACGAGCCCGTGGGGAGCATGGTCGTCGACATCGGCGGAGGAACCACCGACGTCGCCGTGATCGCACTTGGCGGTATCGTCGTCGGGCGTTCCATCCGCGTCGCGGGAAACGCGCTCGATGAGACGATCCTTCGGCACATCCGCCAAGGCTACAATCTCACCATCGGTGAGCGCACCGCCGAGGAGATCAAGATCACGATCGGCTCGGTCCGCCGACTGGAACGCGAGCTGGCGATGGAGATCCGCGGACGCGATATGGTCAGCGGTCTCCCGAAGGGCGTGCGAATTACCAGCGCGGAGATCCGTGGGGTGCTCGCCGAGCAGGTCAGTGCGATTCTCGACGCCGTCAAGTCCGTGCTCGAGCAAACGCCGCCCGAACTGGCGGCCGACATCGCCGCCCGCGGTATCATGCTCACCGGCGGCGGCGCGCTCTTGCGCGGCCTCGATCTGCTCATCGGCGACTTGACCGGCATCGCAACGATCGTCGCCGAAGATCCGCTCTCGTGCGCGGTGATCGGTACGGCCCGGCGCATTCGCGGCTACGCAGCGCTGCCGAAGGCGACCCGTGTGCGATGAACGGTGTCGTCCCTCGGAAAGGCCCGCCATGTCGCCGTCGCACATCCACCTGGCCGACGCTCTCTCGCTCATCGCCGCCGCCGCGACGATCGTCTGTATCGCATGGGCGGCGCCGGGAGGTGCCGCAACCGCGGCTGCCCCGCCTCCGAGGAGCGCGGCGCCGGTGGTGGACGTCGTCCGGCTCGACGGCGTCGTCGGTCCCGCGACGGCGCGCTACGTGATCCGGGGTCTCGGCCAGGCGATACGGGGCGACGCGCAGGCACTCGTCGTGGTGATCGACACGCCCGGCGGTTTGCTGAAGTCGATGGGCGACATCACGAAGGCAATGCTCAATTCGTCGATGCCGGTCGTCGTGTACGTGTATCCGAACGGAGCACGCGCCGCGTCTGCCGGCGTCTTCGTCGTGTATGCGGCCAACATTGCCGCGATGGCTCCCGCGACCCATCTCGGGGCGGCTCATCCGGTGGGACTCGGGACGGGCGGCGGAGTCGACAAGACGGAGATGACGAAACTCACCAACGACGCGGTCGCGGACATTCGCGGAATCGCTGCGCACCGCGGGCGAAACGCCGCGTGGGCGGAGCGCGCCGTACGGCTGAGCGAATCGATCACCGCGCAAGAGGCGCTGCGCCTGCACGTCATCGACCTCATCGCAGCCAGCCCTCGCGAGCTGCTCGCGAAGATCGACGGAAGGACGGTCCGGACGGCGGTCGGCACGCGACGCCTGGCGACGGCGAATGCCCAACTCGTCGATATCCCGATGGACACGACAGAGCAATTCTTGTCGCTCCTGGGCGATCCGAACGTAGGCTTCATTCTCATGACGATCGCGATCTACGGGATCATCTTCGAGCTGAGCAATCCCGGCTCGGTGTTTCCCGGAGTGATAGGCGGGCTCGCGCTCATTCTTGCGTTCGTCTCGTTTGCCGTGATCGCGGTGAACGTCGCCGGGCTGCTGTTCATCGGATTCTCGCTGATCTTGTTCATCGCCGACATCAAGGTCCCGAGCCACGGCGTCCTCACCGCCGGCGGGATCGCTTCGTTCGTCTTCGGATCGCTGCTGCTCACCGAGCAGCACGCACCGTTCCTGCGTATCTCCCTCACCCTCATTGTGACGGTCTCCGTCTTGACGGCTGCATTCTTCATCGTTGCGATCGGCGCCGGCGTCCGCGCTCAGGCGCGGAGGGTCGTGACGGGGCGCGAGGGGTTGGTCGGTGCCGTCGGGGTGACGCGGAGCGAACTCGCTCCGAACGGTACGGTGTTTCTCGGGGGCGAACTGTGGAAAGCCCAGACGGCCGGCGGCGTCATCCCGGCGGGGCAGCCGGTCCGCGTGGTGGGTCTCACCGGACTGCGGCTGAACGTGCACGCGGCGGAGAACGGCCCTCAGAGGAAGATCGAATGACCGCAGCGATCGTCGTTTCCGCCGTCGTCGTCATCGCGCTCGTCGCGTTGTTGTCGTCGGCCGTGAAGATCACGCGCGAATACGAGCGGGGCATCGTCTTCCGCCTCGGCCGGCTGCTCCGCGCCAAGGGGCCCGGCGTCATCTTCCTGATCCCGATCGTGGATCGGATGATCCGGATCGACCTGCGCGTCGTCACGCTGGACGTGCCTCGTCAGGAGATGATGACGCGCGACAACGTTTCCGTCACGGTCGACGCGGTCGTGTACTTCCGCGTCGTCGATCCGGAAAACGCGATCGTAAAGGTCGAGAACTTCGCAAAGGCGACGTTCCTGCTCGCGCAAACGACGCTGCGCAGCGTTCTCGGGCAGCATGAGCTGGACGAGCTCCTCAGCCAGCGCGATCGCATCAACCTCCAGCTTCAACACGTGATCGACGAGGGCACGGAACCGTGGGGCATCAAGGTGGCGTTGGTCGAGGTGCGCGACGTCGTCTTGCCGGAAACGATGAAACGCGTGATGGCGAGGCAGGCCGAGATGGAGCGGGAACGGCGCGCGAAAATCATCAACGCCGAGGGCGAGTATCAAGCCGCGGAAAAGCTCGTGCTCGCTGCCGAGAAGATCTCAACGCAACCGATGGCACTGCAGTTGCGCTTCCTGCAGGCCCTGACCGAGGTGGCGAGCGAGCACAACTCGACGATCGTGTTCCCGCTGCCGATCGATCTCCTCACGCCGTTCCTGCGCAAAGTGGAGCCCACCGGAGAACGTTCGACTGATGGCTAATCGAAATCTCTACTTTCTTCGTCACGGCCAGGCTGCCGACGCCGACGCGTGGCGCGGCGACGACTTCGATCGACCGCTGACCGACGAAGGCCGTCAGCGCATGGCGCTCGAGGCCGAGGCGATCAAGCGCCTGGACCTGGGTGTCGAGCGCATCGTCACGAGTCCGCTCGTTCGCGCGCAGCAAACCGCCGCGATCGTGGCCGACGCACTGAACGTTCGAGACATGCTGGTCGAGGACGAACGGCTCGGCGCGCATTTCGGCCTCGAACGGCTTGCGAACGTTCTTCGCGCCAACCCCGGCGCGAGTGCCCTGATGCTCGTGGGACACGAGCCGTCGCTCAGCGCAACGATCGGCGGTCTGATCGGCGGAGCCGCCATCGATGTCAAAAAGGGAAGTCTTGCCCGCGTGGATCTGTCCGACGCCCCGGAGCTCAAAGGCGAACTGATGTGGCTGGTTCCACCGAGGGTGCTGCTCCTGGGCGCGCGACGATGAGCGGCGACGCACCCCGTACGCGCCATCGCGACGGCGACGTCCCGCATTTCACGAACCGGCTGATCCTCGAGACGAGCCCCTACCTGCGTCAGCACGCGCACAACCCCGTGAACTGGTATCCCTGGAGCGATGAGGCGTTCGACGAAGCGCGGCGGCGCAGGAAGCCGATCTTTCTTTCGATCGGTTACTCGACGTGCCATTGGTGTCACGTGATGGAGGAGGAGTCGTTCGAGGACCTCGAGGTCGCGCGTTTCTTGAACGAGCACTACGTCGCGATCAAGGTCGACCGCGAAGAGCGTCCCGACGTCGACACCGTGTACATGACGGCGCTCCAAGCGCTGCGGGGTCAAGGCGGCTGGCCGATGAGCGTGTGGCTCGACGCCGACCGCCGGCCGTTCTTCGCCGGCACGTATTTCCCGGCGCGTGACGGCGATCGCGGCGTTGGACGCGGGTTCCTCTCGATCCTGCGCGACCTCGCCGAGATCTACCGTGCCGATCCGCAGCGCGTCGCCGATGCGGCGCAGTCGATCACGGCCACGGTCCGCTCCGCGATGGCCGGCGTTGCGAGCGGTGAGGTGCTGCCCGGCACCGACGTGCTCGATGCGGCGGCGAGCTACTACGAGCGTGCGTACGACGACGTCGACGGCGGCATCCGCGGAGCGCCGAAGTTTCCATCGAGCTTCCCCGTGCGGCTGCTGCTGCGGCACCATCGGCGCACGGGCGACGTCGCGTCGCTCGCGATGGCGGAGCATACCCTGGAGATGATGGCCGCGGGCGGGATGCACGATCAGCTCGGCGGCGGTTTTCACCGGTACTCCACGGACGAGCGCTGGCTCGTTCCGCATTTCGAGAAGATGCTCTACGACAACGCGCTGCTCGCGCTCGCGTACGCCGAGGCGTGGCAAGTCACCAAGCGATCCGATTTCGCTCGCGTGCTGCGCTCGACGCTCGACTACGTGCTGCGTGAGATGACCGCGCCCGCCGGCGGATTCTTCTCGGCGACCGACGCCGATTCCGAGGGCGAGGAAGGCACATTCTTCGTGTGGCGCGAGGACGAGATTCGCGGGCTGCTCGGCGCGCAGGCGGAACGGTTCATACGTTTCTACGGCGTGACGCCGCACGGGAATTTCGAACGGAAGAACGTCTTGTTCGTCCCGCATCCGGACGAGCGCGAGTGGGAGGCGCTCGCGAGCGCGCGCGAGATTCTGCGCGCCGCGCGCGAGGCACGGCCGCATCCGCTGCGCGACGAGAAGATCCTCACGTCCTGGAACGGGTTGATGATATCGGCGCTGGCCGTCGGCGGGCGCGTCCTCGCGGAGCCGCGCTACGTCGCGGCTGCGGCGCGCGCCGCGGACTTCGTCATCGCCGCGCTGGGCACGGACGGCCGTTTGCATCGTAGCTGGAAGGACGGGCAGGTATCCGGCCCCGGCTTCCTCGAGGACGACGCGTTCTTCGTCGCGGGCCTGCTCGATCTCTACGAGGCGACGTTCTATCACCGCCGGCTCGCCGAAGCGTTGACGCTCGCCGAACGAACCGAGAGCCTCTTTGGCGACGACGAGCAGGGCGGCTGGTTCCGCACCGCAGCCGATCACGAGAAGCTGCTCGCGCGCGAGAAGCCGAATCAGGATGGCGCCGAACCGGCCGGCGGATCGGTGGCCCTTCTCAACGTGCTCCGTCTGCACACGATCACCGGTGACGACGGCTGGCGCCGGATTGCGGAGCGGGCGCTGCGCGCGTACGCACCGACGATGGGCGAACAACCCGCGGCGCTGCACGAGATGCTGCTCGCACTCGACTACTTCACCGACGCGCCGCCGGAGGTCGTCCTCATCTGGCCGTCGGGGCAACGCGCTCCGGCGGCGTTCGTCGATCCGCTGCGGCGGACGTTCATACCGAACCGCGCGCTGCTCGGCGGCGCCGAGGGTGCGGAGCTCGACGCGCTGGCGCGACTCGCTCCGATCGCCGGCGGCAAGATCGCGCTCTCGGGCCGGGCGACCGCGTACGTGTGCGAACGCGGAGCGTGCCGTCTTCCGGCGACTGAGCCGGCCGCGATGGAAGCGCAGCTCGCCGCGCTGAACGGCGGCCGCGACTAACGTGCTCGTACACGCGCCCAAAGCGCTCGCCGCGGCGCTACTGCTAGCGATGGTCGCGCCAAGTGATCCCGGGCGGTGGACGAGCGGTCCGCCGCTGCCGACCGCGCGCAGCGAAGTCGCCGTGGCGGCGATCGGTTCCCGCTTGTACGTGGTGGGCGGCTTCGCGCGCAACGGCGATCAGCGGCTCGTCGAGGAGCTCGACGTCGAGAGTGGGCGCTGGCGCGAGCGTGCCCGGCTGCCGCGCGGGATGAATCACGTCGGGATCGCGAGCTTCGAGGGCAGGCTCTATGCCTTCGGCGGATACACCGCGGAGACCGGCGCGCCGTCGGCGGACGCCGTCGTCTACGATCCCGCGACCGACCGGTGGCGCGCGCTCGCGCCCGTTCCCACCGCGCGCGCTTCGATCTCCGTCGCGGTGCTCGGCGAGCTGATCCATCTCGTCGGCGGTCACGATCGGCGCAGCGTCGCGACGCACGACGTGTACGATCCGAGTACGAACACGTATGCGCGTGCCGCCCCGCTGCCGGTCGGCCGAGACCACATGGGCCTGGTCGCGTACGGCGGAGGGCTCTACGCGATCGCGGGCCGGATCGACGACCACACACACAACACGTCGTTTTGCGACCGATACGATCCCGCGTCCGACCGGTGGACGTCGTGCGAACCGATGCCCTCGCGCCGCAGCGGTATGGCGGTCGCGGTGTATCACGACCGAATCCATGCGATCGGCGGCGAAGAGCGCGCCGGCGTGTTCGCCAACGACGAAGCGTACGATCCGCGCACGAATGCGTGGACGGCGCTCGCGCCGCTGCCCGCAGGCCGCCACGGCATGGGTGCCGCGACGATCGGAGATCGGCTGTACGTCCCGGCCGGCGGACCGGTTCCCGGCGAAAGCCAGTCGACGACGCTGTTCGTCTATCGTCAGCAGTAGACTCGGGAGCGGTTCGGCCGTTTCGAACTCAAGAACCGCGTTTGGCTCCGAGCCAGCGCATCACCGATTCCGGCGTCACCACACCGACGGCCAATCCCTGCGGGTTCGTCAACGCGACCGCGTGCGCTTTGTTCTGCGTCAGGTGTTGGATCGCATCGTCGGCGGATGTCGTCGTCGGGACCTCGTCGAGATCCTCGACGTGCGTCATCAGCCCCGTCACGTAGTTCCGCTCGAGCTCGTCATCAGCGAGTTGGCTCACCCGCTCGTACGAGACGAGACCGAGGACCCGCTCTCCTAGGATCACCGGCAACGCGCGCAGACCCGTGCGCTGGAATGCTTTGAGCGCGTCGTTCCCGCGCGCGTCCGCGGAAATGGCGAATTCCGGCGAGATGGCCAATTCGCCGGCCGCGTGACCTCGCATCGCTCGCGACATCGCGATCCGCGACTGCTCGGCGCTGCCGGCTTGGAGCAAGAACCAGCCGATGAACGTCGTCCACAATCCGGCGCCGACGTTGTACGCGAGCGCCTCGAACACACCGAAGGCGATGATCACACTGGCCAATATGCGGCCGGTGAGCACGGTGATCGACGTCGCGCGCTCGCGGCTCCCGCTGATGCGCCACACGAGCGAGTGCAGCACGCGCCCACCGTCCAGCGGATAGGCCGGGATGAGATTGAAGATGGCGAGCGCGACGTTGACGTACGCCAGATAGCCGAACAAGACGCCGATCGTCGAGCCGGGGCCGAGGGCTTGCGCGAACCCGAAGAAGACGATGCCGACGACGAGGCTCGTCAACGGCCCAACCCCGGAGATCCACGCCTCACCCGGCGCATCGCCGACCTCGTCCTCGAACATCGAGACGCCGCCGAAGATGAACAGCATGATCCCGCGAACGCGGATCCCGCGCGCGCGGGCGACCAGTGAGTGAGCGAGCTCGTGGACGAGCACGCTCCCAAAGAACAGCACCGAGCCGATCACCCCGAGGACGATGCGCGCAGCGGTCCCGAGATCCGTCCGGTGCAGCGGTCCGGTCGGCTCCGCCAGCGACCACGCCACGAAGGCGAACACGAAGATCCAGGTTAGGCTGATGCTGATTTCGATGCCGAACACCGACGCGATGCGCACGACGAGCCCTCCTCAGGTCCTCGTACCTTCTGAGACGGCAACCGCCGGCGTAGGTTGCACCCAGACGCGTGGCTGCCGAAGCAGGCTGCGCTCAGGCAGCGAACTTCAGCAGAACGGCGCGACAGCAGACAGCGGCGAACTGCGCAGGATGCGGTCGAACGGGAAACCGCCGTTGGCGACGGCAGCACGGATCTCGGCCGCCGCCGGCTGGCCCGGCGGCGGACCGACGTCGGCGCCGGTTCCGCCGGGCAGCAGCTCGACGGCGAGCACGCTGAGCCCCGCTGCCGGCGGCAAATGCACCGACGCCAAGATCGTCGCCAGCTCCGCTTGATGAAACACGGCGAGGCCGATGCGATCGCGCCGGTGCGCCGAGTCCAAAACCAGCCGTTCCAGGTAGGGCCGCACCTCCGGAGGGATTCCTTGTAATTCGCGGTTCACGAACACGCCCGGCACCGTCGCGAGCAAGATGTTCCGCATCGTCGCGCCGTCCGCTTGCACGACTTGTGCGTACATGAAGAACCACAGCGACGTCTTCGGCCGCTCGAACGGGCTCACCAGGGCGACGCCGTTGAGGACGGGCGTCGCGTACGGCGCCGTCGCGACGATGAAGCTGTCGGTGCCCAACAGCAGATTGCCGGAGGTTGCGAGCGGCGAGAACGCGGGTTCCAAGCGGAACGGGGTTTGCGGGGCTTCGCGCAGCGCCCGGACGAGCACCGGCGTCGGGATCGTCACGTTGATGCGCCCTGCGTGGCAGGTCAGGGGCGGTGCCGGGTGCTGAACGCCGACGACGCGCAGCGCGCCGCCGAAGCGCGCGTTGGCGGTCGACCACCAGCGCAGATCGCCCGGTGGTCCCGCGTGACCGATGCGCAGCTCGTAGGTGTAGAAACCGAACAGCTCGGGATCCGTCGGGTCGACGCCCGGCGGCAACGGAAGCAGGAAATGCAACGGCGAGTCGTGCGCGCGCTCGAGCTGCGTCATCGCGGTGATGCCGGCGCGATCGTCGGTGTCATTCGGGAAGACGATGCGCACCAGTTCCGGATCGAGCGGCAGCGGTGGATCGCTATCCGGCACGACGGCCGGTTGCGCGCTATACAGAATCGGGTCGGCGCCGTGCGCGAGGACACGCGCGAACAGCGCGTCGCCGACGTCGTTCGCGATCGGTGCCGTCAGCTCGATCCAGAGCGCGCGCCGGCGCGGCTCCGTCGACGCGTACAACGGACCGGCAACGTACGGCGAAAGCGCGAGTCCGACCGACGCGATCGCGGGCACCTGCGCCGGCGGAATCGCGATCGGCAGCCGCAGATCGAGCGGAGCGTTGGCGAGCTCCGGCCCGGTGAGCGGGAGCGGCGGGGTCGTAAAAACGGGCTGCGGTGACGGCATCGGAAGCGGTGCCCCCGCCGCGGTCCGATTCGGTACCACGAACCAGCGGTGCTGCAACGATTGCGGGAAGCCGCCCGCGACCGGTTCGTGCGGATCGACGGCGTCGAGAAAGATCAGCCGCGTACGCGCACGCTCTTGCCCACTCGGCGAGGTCGTCGCCTCGCTGCCGAGCACGCGCGGAATCGTCAGCGCGCCGACCGCGCTGCACTGCGATTCGGATTGGGTCGGCACGCCGCGCAGCACGGTGAGACCGGCGGCGGTGAGACCGTCCCACGTCCAATCGCGTTCGAGATCGACGACGACCGCGATCACCCACAAGCGCAGGAGCTCGCCGGTCGCGCCGAACGTCAACGTCTCGCCGTCCGCGGAGATCGTGGTGCGCAGCGCGCGCGACGCGCCGAACACGATGCGGCGTCCGGGCGGGCTCGCAAGCGTGTCGCCGTTCGCGACCACCCCGAGCTGGTCGGCGAGTTGCGCGACGAGCGATGGCGCCGCGACATTCGGCGGACGCCTGAACAAGAAACCGCGCACCGGCTCCTCGGCGTCTGCACGTTCGAGCAGCGGGTCTTCCGCGGTCGGCTCCATCCGCGCCGCGACCGTCGCCGCCAGCGACTGTTCGGCTTGCGGCGCGAAATACGCGGGCTCATCGCTGCGCAGCACGCCGCGCACCGTGATTTGGATGTCGCGTCCGCGCGGGATGAGCAACGGTCCGGAATTCGGCTGCACCGGCGCCCAGTTGACGATCGACGGCGCATCGATGTAGACCAGCGGCACCGTCGTTCCGGGATCGGTGCTCAGCGGCGGCGGACCCTCCGTCGCTGCGAGCGTTCGCGTCGTCGTGTAGAGCGTCAGGAACGGGCCGCTTGCGGTTCCGACGTCGTGCAGCGGATGGCGCACCGCAACTTCGATCGAGACCGCCACGACGTCCGGGTCGGGAAGACCGGCAATCGGCTGCGACTTATCGAGCGCGACGGTAACGAGGGCGTTGCGGATCGCGTCACGCGCGGCCGTATCGTCGCCGAGATGCGTATAGAGCACCTCCGGATACGCGATCAGCGGACGGCCCACGAAAAGCGAGTCCGGCGTCTTCGTGTTTGCTCCGACGACCCGCACTTGCGGCGGCTTCGGTGGCACCAGCCGTTGGAACGTCTGCGAAGCGACGGCGGCGGGATCGGGTTCGATCGCGCCGTCGGTCAGCACCGGCCCGCCGCTGCTGTGGTCGGCGAGCCGCACCCGGAACTCGTAGGTGTGGCCGTACGAGAGCAGCGTCGTCAAGCCGACCGCAGTGCGCTTGGGCGGCTCCGGCGCGGCACGCGCCGTCAGCGCGCGCGGCACCGGATCGGGCTCGCATAACGAGCCGCCGCGCCAGGTTGCGAAATACCGCGGCAGCCACGCGTCGCCGCCGGCCGGATCGGCGGGACGCGTCGGAACAGGCTCGACCGCCAACTCGCCGGTGAACGTTCCCAGCGACGACGGAAGCACGGTCGTGACGTTGACCAGCGACTCCCATACCGGCGCCTTGAACGGGCCGCCGGGCGTGGCCGGCGAGACGTCAGCGACGTCGACGCGATAGCCGAGCACGCCGAGCGGCGTCTGCGGCGCGGTTTGCAGCGTCCCGCCGCGCCGCGCGGCGAGCAGCGCTAGCTGATCGTTGTGCCAAGCGACGACTTGATGGTCGTCCCAGCCGACCTGGATTCCGAGATCGCTGCCGGGAGTCAGGAGACCGTCGCCGATCGCGGCTTCGGCGTTTTGCGGCTGCGCGCTGTGCACCAGCTTCGCGAAGCCGTCGGCGTAGACGTCGGCCGCGATGAGCGAACTGTCCTGCGGCGGGCCGCCGGGATTGTCGACCGTGAATTCCACGGCCGCGAAGACCGATCGCGGCGTCGCGTCGAGCGGCGGAATGCGCGCCGCGTGCAGGCGGATCGCACCGGGGTTCGTCGTCGCGGCTTGCGCCCACGGATCCGTCGAGGCGAGCGCGACGAAGACGTAGGCACCTTGCGCGAATGCCTTGGCGTCGGCAGCGGGAAGCGTGATCGAAAGCGCGTAGCGCAAGCCCAGCTGCGTCGCGAGAATCGGCTGGCGCATCGCGTACGAGATGACCTCGCCCCAGCCGACCGTCATCTGCGGCGGCTGGTTCGTCACCGTCTTCTGACCGCGCACCGCGCAGCCGAAATCGTCATCGGTCGTCGTGAGATTGCCGTCTGCCGGGCCGCCTCCGGCCGCCAGATACGACGGCGGCAGCGCCTTGCGAATGCGCGGCGTGACGGGCGGCTGCGTCGCGGGCGGCCCGATCGTCTTGCCGCTCGCGGTCACCGCGTTCTGCAGCAGCGTGAACGTTGCGAGAGGGTCGGCGGAGAGTGACGTCACCGTCGGCGTCAACGTGAGCGCGCCGGCCTGGGTGTTCGGCAGCGCTGCCAGCCCTTCGTTCACGAATACCGTGAACGCGGGCGCGCCCTTCACGAACGACGGCGTCGCGGGGTTCGCCCCGATGAGTGGGCCTGCCAGCGGGTCGGCGCTCGGGATCAGCATGACGTTGAGCGTCAGCGTGTCCTTCCCGTTCCAATGCTGCGGAAAGGTCATCATGACGAGGCGAAGCGGATCTGCCATCGTTTTCGTCCTTTATGTGAGCGCGATCGTTTCGCTGAAGCCCCACGACCCGTCGAAGTCGACGCTGATCACCCAGCAGATGCTGATGTGAATGCCGACCGAAACTTGCGCGGCGAGCGTCGCGTCCGGGGGCGGGAGTGCCGCGGGGAAGCTGACCGAGATCGCGGCCATCAACGTCAGCGATGCGCTCGCGACGCCGCCGAGCACGTCGACGTCGGCGTTGCCGGTCAGCATCAGCGTGATCGTGATCGTGCCGGTGGCGACGGCGAGGCTGATGCTGACGACGATCGAGGCGCTGCCCGACGCGACGACGACGTCGATCGCAAGCCCGAGGCCGAGACCAGCCTCGATGTACACCGCGAGACCGCCGCCTTGAACGCCGAGCTCGATCGCTCCGTTCCCCGCGAGCGGCGAGACGACCCATTGGAACGGATCGGTCTTGCTGCCGATGCCGACGTGGAAGCCCAAGTCGCCCGGTATCGTCGCGCTGAATCCGAGATCGATGCCGAGATGGGTGATCTCGCCGAATCCTAGCGGAATCGACGGCAGCGTGAAGCCCTGACGCACCGAGAGCGTCTGGCCCGAGAACCCCACGTCGAGATCGGCGTCGCCGCCGAGGCTCTTCGCGAGTTCGCTCAACCCGCTGAACAAGCTCTGCACCGCGCTCAGCGCGCTTCCATAGTAGACCTGCAGCCCGGACCCACCGCCTGGACCGATGAAGCCGGGCTTGATCGACGCGCCGGCTTGGAATCCGCCGGCGACCGTCAGCAGCGGATCGTTGCCGAAGCCGTCGACCTTCGCCTTGAAACTGAGATTGTTCAGCGTCAACGACCAATTCGGCGCGCTGGGATTCGCGTCGAGGACGAGCGTGCCGTGGAAGGGCAGATCGCTCGCCGAGTTTGTCGGATCGGCCGGATTCGGCGCGCTGTACGACAGCAGCAAATGGACGATCGCGATGTCGAGCAGCGAGCGATCGGGAACGGAATACGGTCCGGTCGGCCAATCGTAGGTGTGCTTGAACCCGTCGGCGTTCAGCGGGAGACCGTCGGTCGACGGAATCTGCAACACGTTGCCGATGTCGGGGAAGATGTCGCCGATACCGAGCAGCGCCCCGACGTCGGCGAGCTTCGGCACGTTGCCGAAGCCGAGTGCCCCGCCGGTGTCGTTGACGAGCGGGTGCTCGAGGAACGTCTTCGACGATCCGGTGCCTTGCAGCACGCCGTAGAACGTCTGCGGATTGTCGACGCTTTGCGCGTCCTCGGGATCGAGCAGCCGGAAGCCGCTCGCAAACGTCCCCGCGTTGGTCGGCGGCGGGTTGGCGCTCGGAAGCCCGACGGTGAACGGAATCGGCGTTGCGGGATCGATCGGCGTTGGACGTGCCGCACCGGTTGCGCGGCGTGCGATGCTCCACTGGCCGTCTTTCGGCAGCCGCGGCGTCCCGAAAATCGCCGTCTGCAGGTTCGGCGTCGCGCCCGCCGCAACGGCCGCACCGAAGCTCGACACGTTGAGCGTGAACTTCGTGTCATCCGTCCCGCCGATGCGCGCGATGCAGTGGGCGGTGCCGACCACTCGACCTTGCTGCTGCATCAAAGCGATGATGTCCGCGGGCGACGGAGGCAGTCCGGCCGTGTCGTTCGCATAGCCTTGGATCGTCGTGCCGACCGCCGTCTTCGCCGGATTCGCGCCGTCCGCCGCGATGAACAGGCCGGCCCCGTACGCGACGTCGGCGTCGAAGGTGCACGGCGTGTAGTCGTGTTCGTTGACGCCGCTGCCGACCTTGATCACTTGATCGCTGAACCGGATGTTTCGCACGTTGCTCAGGGTGAGGACCGGTCCGGGGAGAATCCGGTTTTGGAGCAGCTCGAAGGTTCCGCTCGCGACGGCTTTCCATCCGGTGTCGTGCTTGATCACCTCGCCTGCATCATCGCGGTCGAACGTGATCGTGCGCTGCAAACGAATCGACCACGGCAGGATCCACGTCTGCAGCGTGACGAGCTCGTGCGCCGTACGGCCGAGCAGCACGTTGAAGAGCGCGCGGACGACGCCGGTGTCGTTCGGGATCGGATCGTGCCAATCGGAGAATGTCGCCGTTCCGTAGCCGGAGAGGTCGACCCGTCCGACGGGAATGACGTGCGTGCCGTGGTACGATCCGCTCGGACCGAAGTTCTGGTCCCAGTAAAATGCTGGGCTCGTCGGGATCGTTGGGCCCAGGCCGAGCACTTGCGAGCCGTAGCCCGACGACGCCGTTCCGTTGAAGTTGATGTCGGTCGTGCCGGGCAGCGTGACCGTCAGCGGATTGCCGCTCGGCGCACCTTTGATCGACAACGCGCGTGCGGTCGCGAGTCCGGCATTCGTAAACGTCGCCGAGGGGATCGCGTACGACGGGCCCGTTCCGCCTTGCCGCGTGTCGGACATGTGCGCAACGATCCCGAACGGCAAGGTGAAGGTCGTATTCGATCCGGCCTTGGCGGCACGTTGCTGATAGGCTTGCAGCGCCACGACCGGAACGAGCGGTGCCGGGTCGGTCGTCGCGACGAGGAACAACGTCGGGGTTCCGTCGTTGGGCGCGAACGCCGCGAGCCACTGCGGCACGGCGCCGGTCGCGTCGACGACCGGTTCCCACGAGATGCCCGGCACCGTGAACACGAACGTGTCCGCGCTCGGCGCGTTGAGCTGGAGCTGGTCGAACGCGAAGTGTGAGACCCCCGCGGTCGTCACCGCCAGTCCCCATTGATCGGCGTTCGTCGAGACGTCGAGCAACGCGAAGCCGATACCGCCGCGCACCGCGTCGGCCGGCGGCGCGAACCCGAAGTCGCGCGTCGCGAGCGGCGCAGCCGCAAAGGTCGGGGCAGCCGCGCCGGCGGGCTGTGCCGGGACCACCTCGAGCGTCAGCCGCGGAGTAGTCACCGGAGTCCACGTAACCGTCGCAACCACCCCGGCGATGAGTTCCTGCGCGGGGCTCGCGATGTAGTTCGCCGCGTACGGATCGGGAAACGTCGGGATGATGACGCCGGTCGGGAAACCGATCTCGAGCGTCCCGCTGATGCGATCGTTCAGAAGCGTTCCGTTCAAGAGAAAGGCGTCAGGCGTGCCGACAGGGATCAGCGCGTTACGTGCGATCAGCGCGATCGACGACGGCGCGAGCGGCGTCAGCGTCGAGAGGACGTCGATCGTTACAGCGGTGGCCGTGTGTGAGCGCGAGAGCAGCGCCGGACCTTGCAGCGCGATGCGGACTCCATCAGCGCCGACCGGCCGATCGACCCGCGCATCGAGCACACCCGGCACGAGCACGAGTTCTTGCGTCGGCGTCGAGCTGAAAGCAACGAGCGAGCCGCCCGCTGAATCGAAGATGATCTCCGATTCGGGAAGCGCAAGCGGCGGACGCGTCGGCGGTAACGGCGACGGCGGCGGAGGAGTCTTCCACAACGCATAGCGCTGGTGGATGCGCGCCGCGCCGGTCGCCACCAAACCCACGAGTCGCGCGGGAGTCAGCGCGAACGAGGCCCCGGCGAGCGGCTGAGCTTTCGTCTGCGTGCCGAACCGAGCCGACAAGCCCGCCCCGGTGACGACGATGATTCCCCAGGCGTCGGCCGGGTCGGGCAACGCATTCGGCGCGGCGTCGATGATCGGGAACTCGACGCCCCCGGAGACGATCGGGGCCGTTCCGAAGACGCGGAAGTCGGTTGATTTCGAGAGACCGACGGTGAACTTCGTTTGGTCCACTTTGCACGGCAGCGCGACGTGCGGGGTCGTGAAATCCACTTCGAGCGGCGCGGCCACTTCGGGCTCGAGCGTCACCGTTTGGCCATACAGCGTCGCGGTCGCCGTGCCGGACAGCGCGATCGTCGCGGCCGCCGGCGCGAAGGTGATCGAGGCGTGCGCCGACGGGGTCAGTTTCGCCGCCAGAAAATCCGCACCGATCGGATCGCTCGGCGGCCCGGTTACCGTCGTCGTCGCCGATGCGACGTCGAAGCGCAGCGCGGCGCTCGCGTCGAGCGTAATCTTGCCCTGCGTGAACTGAACGTTGCCGGTGACGTGCAGCGACGCGCCGGCGAACGGGATGCCGACGAAGCCCGCCGTCGCCGCGAATGGGCCGCCGAGCTGCGTCGCCAGAAACCACAGCGTTCCGCTCTGCAACGTGACGTTCGGGCCGGTCGGCGCGGGCGCGAGACCCGGCGTGATGACGTATCCGAAGGTCGTCGTGCCGCGAATCAGCGCGGTCGTAACCGCGGGATGCGGCGGTGGAAGGTGGATCGGGATGGGGACCGGAGGCACCGCGATCGGTACGTGCGGAAACGCCGCTCGAACGCGATCGACCTTCCCGACCAAATCGGTCAGCGCGTGCGCGTCGAGCGTCTGCATGCGATCACCGCATCTCTTCTCGGGACGAGAACGACGAGGGAGTCCGTTGGGTAGAGTCCGACGCTAGCAGACGAAGGCTGCGCCGTCATTATGTGCTCGTCGGGTGTGACGCTCGCCACGCCGAGCCGAGGAAGACGGCGGGCGAACGCTCGCGGCAGATCAGGGAACGCGACGCGGTGAAGCGCTGCCGCCGCGTGGCGCCGGCGATCCAAGCGCGATCTCGAGCGCCGAGCCGTTCGGGCTGCCCAGCCCCGTGCACGCGTCCCAGCCGGACGCAGCCGAATACGCGCCGTTCGTTCCTTGCGTGATGTCGCGGAACGCACTTGCGTGTGTGTAGAGCGCGGCGTTGATGAACCCGAGCGTCGAACCGCGACGTTCGTTCAGCAGCGCGACGAGACCGGCCCAGAGCGGCGCTACCGCGCTCGTGCCGCCGAGGATCTGGTTTTGACCGTCGACGACGATCGCGTACCCGGTCTGCGGATCGGCGTCGCCCGCCACGTCGGGTACGCCTCGTCCGACGCGGCCGCTGGGATTTGCCGAGACCGGAACCCCGACGCCGCTTTGCCACGAAGGCAGCGCGAACACGTCGCTGACACCGCCGCCGGTCGCACCATTGCCCGCGCCGTCGTTCCAGACCGTCTCGCTCGCGATCGTCGTACCCGAACCGCGCAAGCTCGTTCCTCCGCACGCGACGACGTGCGGGCTCGACGACGGGAAATCGACGTGCGCCTTACCGTCAGCCACGCCGTCGGAGGAACCGCTGTCGCCGGCCGCGGTGGTGACCGTGACGCCGAGCGTGGCGGCGTCCGCGAACGCCTGATCGTAGTTCGTCAACGACTGCTGCGTCCAGGTCGATTCCGGTCCGCCCCAACTGATCGAGACGATCGTCGGATGATTCGTCGCATCGTGCACGGCAGTCGTGATCGCGTCGAGAAATCCCTGATCGGTGTTGGGCGCGAAATACACCACGATCGTCGCGCCGGGCGCCAACGCGCCGGCGACTTCGATGTCGAGGAGCACCTCGCCGTCGGCACTGGTGGGGTCACCGGTCGGTGCGTTGCTGCCGCCGTCGACGCCGACGCTTATCAGGGGTGGCGTCGCGAGACCGAGTCCTTGAAAGTATCTGTCGACGTCGGCGGGGACGTAGCCGCCGCCGAGCTCGATCAGCGCAATCGTTTGTCCCTTCCCGGTCGCATCGGTCGGAAAACCGTAGAGCCGGCCGATCTGGTTCGCGGTGAACGATACGCTCGCAGCGTGCGGCCGGCGGACGTGACGAAAATGCGCCCGCGCTTGCGGGCGGCTGTCGAGGCCGTGGACACCGCGAACGACCGGCGCGAGCGACGCCGGGACGCTCAGCGCTCCAGTGCGGCCGAGGAACGCAACCCCGTTTTGCTCGTAGCGCTGCAGTGTCGCCCCGAACGCCGCGCTCACCGTCTTCACGGTGCCGCTGAGGACGACGCTGCGACGGTTGAGGTCTGCGGCGACGACCGTCAAGCCGAAGGTCGACGCGAAGCGTTCGACCGCCGCAACGTCCTCGGACGCAGCACCGTAGCGTTGCGCGAACTCTTCTCGCGAGAGGGTGACGCCGCCCGCGCTCGTCGGGACAGGCGGCTGTGCACGCGGGCGCACGACGACGGTGACTTGGACGGGTTGATCCGGTGCGGCGGGGCCGACGCTCACCGCGCCGGCGGGCGCTTGGCGCTCCGATCCCTGGACGAGAACGCGCTCTTCGGCCATATCGCATCATAGCCGCAAACGAACGGCCAGCGGGTAGTGCGCGCCGTCACGGGCGCCCCCTTTTCAAAAGCCGCTGCCGCCGCCCTTCGCGGTGAAGTCGATGTAGTCGATCCAAGCGTTGAGTGCCCATCCCATCACCAGAGATGTTGCCGGACGTCGCGGCGAGGCACTACGGCGGACGGTATACGGTTCGCGCGCGGCAGCCATTGCTGCGCCCTCACGCGCGGCGCGGTGGCTCGCGCTACCGCGATTTCGGTATACCTCTTGGGCGAAACTTTCGGTATGCGAGGCTTTAGCCCGGAACTACCTTTTTAACTGCGTGCGAAGGTCGGGGTCGTGACGATACTGATGAGCGGCAGCGAAGACGCCTCTACACGTCTCTTCGGACGCCGAGCTCGTATGGTGAACGGCAGGACTGCTCGGGCATGGCTTCCACCATCGTGTCGTCTCGTGACATTCAAATCGTGTGTCAGCGACCTCACGATGAACAGTCCGCGGCCGGACTGGCTCAGGATGTCCATCGGCAGGCGCGCGCTATAGGTGAATCCAGGACCGCGATCGAGGGCGTGAAGAACCGGCGCATCACCGCTCATATCGAGCGCGAACTCCACGTCGTCACCTCCGTGGCGAACGACGTTGCCGAGAAGCTCGCTGAATACGAGCTCGGAGATGCTCGTATCCGCTTCCGTTGCCCCGTATTCATGGAGCACGCGAACGATGCCTCGGCGCGCTTCGGTCGCGGCGCTCCAATCCTGCACCGCAAAAGCCCAACGAGCGTCCCGCTGCAGCGAGCCGGCGGGTCGCGTCACCGCAACCGACGCGCTTTCGATGCGAATCGTGAGAATTGCAACGTCGTCCAGCACTTCTTCGAGGACGTGATCGCTTATCGCCGCTGCCGGATTTTCAGCGTTCCAGACCTCTGCGCTTTGCAGCGCCTGCCGCACCCGCTCCTCCCCGACCTCGATGTCGCGCGTTGCTTCTATCAGCCCGTCGGTGTAGAGCACGATCAACGAGGAATCCTCGAGGATCATCGTTTGAGGAGCTTCCGATTCGTACGTTTGTATCGAGCGGAGTCCGAGCGGCAAGCCACTGCCGCAAAGTGCGGTAATTTCACCGGACGCCGAGCGAAGCAGCGGTGGCGGATGGCCGGCCGATGCGTACGTGAGGGTAAGAGTGATCGGATCGAGGATTCCGACGAAGGCCGTTACGATGCGGTCGGGTTGTTCCGAGCGCAATGCACGGTCGACTGCATCGAGAATCTCGATCGGCTCGGCCAGAATTTGGGCTGCCCCTCGAAGGGCTTGACGAACTGCGCCCATCGTGACCGCGGCCAACAGGCCGCTTCCCATGACATCCCCGATGGAGAGAACGATTCGTCCGTCGTCAAGACGGAATGCATCGTACCAATCGCCACCGACGAGCGCTTCCGCTTTCGCCGCCCGATATATTGCACTGAACTGCATTCCGGGAACGACGGGCGTCCGGCTAGGGAGTGCCGCTTCCTGAAATGCTGCCGACGCGCGGTGTTCGCGCTCGATCTCCCGCTTGAGATACTCCTGCGCCACATTCGTTCGGGCAAGCTCGACGAGGGCTTCGTGTCGGGCGACGTCATCGCGTTCGATCGTGCGTTCGGCCAGGCGCTGCTTGAGTTCCGCATTGGTCCGTGCAAGCTCGACGAGAGCTTCGTCGCGGGCGACGTCATCGCGTTCGATCGTGCGAGCGGCCAGACGCTGCTCGAGTTCCGCATTGGTTCGCGCAAGCTCCGCGATCACTCGACCGCGCGCGGTGAAATCGCGCCACGCATAGACGATCACCGCAACGACGCACAAGCCGAACCCGAGGGATGCGATGAACGGCGCTGTCAACACATGTCCGTCAATTGCATTCGGCGCCCTATTCCCACTATTTCAAAACCTAAACACGGTAGCCAGAATTTTTCTCCCAAGCCCCGGGCTTGACGAGAAACGGTTTCCGGGTGTATACAACCAATAGGTTATGCAACCGAATAGTTATAAAAGCCAGGCCGCCGATCGACTTGATGCGACGTTCGCGGCGCTCGCTGACCCTACGCGCCGGGCGCTCCTGGCGCGGCTGGCGTCGGGTGAGGCCTCGGTGACGGAGCTCGCCGCGCCGTTCGCGATGAGTCAGGCGGCAATATCCAAGCACCTCAAGGTGCTGGAGCGCGCCGGCCTGGTTTCGCGCGGACGCGACGCGCAACGGCGGCCGCGCCGGGTCGAGGCCAAGCCTCTTGACGAGGCGACCGAATGGATCGAAAGCTACCGTCGGTCCTTGGAGCGCAGCTTCATGCGCCTCGATGCCCTGCTCGACGACCTGCAGACCCCGAAGAAACGTCGACCCACAAAGCGATAGAGGAGATCACCGATGTTGAACACCGGAACCTTGAAAGTGACGACACCGAGCGACCGCGAGATCCTACTGACACGCGTCTTCGACGCGCCGCGCAGCCTCGTCTTCGACGCGATGACGAAGCCCGAGCTGCTCAAGCGTTGGTATGGCTGCGACGGTTCATCGCTGGTGATCTGTGAGGTCGACCTGCGAGTTGGCGGCACATGGCGCCACGTGCTGCGTAATCCCGACGGAACCGAAATGGGAATGCGCGGGGTTTATCGCGAGATCGCGCGGCCGGAGCGTCTCGTCTCCACCGAATCGTTCGACGATTTCCCGGGTGAAGCGCTGGCGACATTGGTCTTTGTCGAGGACGCCGGAAGAACGACGTTCACGAACACGTTGCTGTACCCGTCGCAGCAGATCCGCGACGCGGTAATCCAGTCCGGCATGGAGCACGGCGCGGCAGAGGGCTTCGACAGGCTCGCGGAAGTTCTAGCGCAGGCCGCCTGACGATTCACGTCGCGCCGCCGATATCTCTGCGCGGATCTGCGTGACCCCGAGCCGGCACTCGGAGAGCATCGCGGCGGAACCCGCAACGAGCAGCGCCATCCCGACCGTGGTGACGCCCACCGGGAGCCACCAGAACGCGTCACCGGTGGCGTGGTCGACTGCGATCACGAAGCCCGCGACCACGAAGAAGATGACGGCGGCAAAGAACAACCGCAGGGCGCGCGCCATGATGAGGAGTGCCGGCGTCACCATCGCGGCGATGACCGCCTGCGCGGTCGAGAATCCGCCCATGGTCAGCCGCCCAATGCTTCGTAAACGATCCCGAGCGTCGTGCCTCCGAGTTCCGTGGTGAAGTCCCCGGTCAGTTCCGCAGCGAACGTCACCGCCGAGGTCGTAACACCTCCTGCGGCAACGATCCGTCTCCACGCCGCGTCCTCCGTGCGCGCATCGACGCCGCCGCACGCATCGACCGCGACGTGCACATCATACCCCGCCGCTAGAGCGTCGAGAGCAGTGCGTTGGACGACGATTTCCGTCGCCACGCCGGACAGCACCAAGACGCGACGCCCGCTCGCTCGAAGATGCTCGACCAGGGCTGAGTCCGCAAAGGCCGACGTTTGTGTCCGCATGCGAGGCTCGGAACTGCCGAGCGCCTCGAGGACGGCCTGCATGTAGGGCCCACCCGGCGGAACAGCGGAGAGGTAGTGCGGTAAGTCATGCAGTGCGGCAAGCTTCGCGAGCGCTCGGGCGGTGCGGCGGAGCCGCTCGGGCGTGAGCGTGCGACTGTTCTTCACAATCTCGTCTTGCAGATCGAGGAACAGGACGGCGGCATTCTCGCGGGTTACAGAAGTCACGACGTCGCCTCCAAGCAGAATGGAATACTCGGTTGAAGAGCCTGCCACACGTAGGGCAGGTGCTTAGGCGGCGCGCCTTTTGCTTGATCGCGCGGAGGCCCTGCGGCCAAGTGTATCTCGAGGAGTTCTTTCGCTCGTGCCTGCTCGGGTCGTTCAATCACGGCTCGATGGCAAACGCGCTTCCTCAAGCGATCGGCGCTCAGCTCACTTATCCGGAACGCCAAGGAGCGGCGTTGTCGGGTGACGGTGGCCTGGCGATGCTGATGGGGGATCTGCTGTCCCTACGGCAACTCGATCTCCCCGTCAAGATCGTCGTTTTTAAGAACAACGCTCTCGGGTCGCGCACGACAGTGGTGTCGGTCGAAGCCCACCGCTCAGCGTGCTATTTCGTCGGTGCGAGGTCGCCGCAGGCGACGTAGGTTCCGACAGCCGACGTCGACTGATGCACGTTGATCGCGTAGACGCCGCTCTGGAGTAATGCGATCGTCACCTTCGGAACGGTCGTCGACGATGCGCCGGCGGTAACGGTCTTCAGCGGATACTTCACACCGCCGAGCTTCGCGCAGCTGCCGTCGTGGATGTGTACCGGCTGCGGCCCCGCCGCGTTGCCGCCGGTGAGGTTCAGCACGACGACGACGCCGTCGGGCGTGTCTTGCAACGTCGCGGTACCGGTCTCACCGGAGCCGTTCTGCGCGTTGAGCGGGACGATGACAGGCGCGCCGCTTGTTGCCGGTGCCGGGGCCGGTGATTGCGCGAGCGAAGGGATGCTTGCGAGCAGGATCGCGGAGGCAATCGCCGCGATCGAGAGGAGATGCTTCATCGAATGCTCCTGCGTGGGCGAGAGTACGACGCCGATTCGTCCGCGCGTTGCGCGGGCCTGCGTCGGGTACCGCGCCGGCTCACCCGTTCGACCGATGCGATCCATCGATTTCGAGCGGGCAACCGGCCTCCAGCCGTCATCCGGCGCAGCTTGCTGAGCGTCGCGATTTGCTCGTTCCATCGCGCGCTGACCATCCGCTGGAACGCTGAACGCGTCCTCGCGCATCTTCGCGCGTCGACGGCGGTGAGCGCGGGTGAAGTGATGGCGAACTTCGTCGCGACGTGGCCGAACAACTCGCAGCGCCGGGGGTGCCGGCTCAGCGCGCTGGGACGATCGCGCTCGCAATGCCCGCCGGTATAGAAGGCGCGCTCACTCTCTGCCGCGCTGCAATGGGACGATGTACGACGTATGAAAACATCCACCATCTGGGTGACTTGTCGCGATTGCGATGGATCCTCTATTCTGATACTGGTCGAGACGAGATCGTTCTAAAGAAATCCTGGTTGGATGAGGCTATGATAACGAAGGAAGCTACGGTCACACTGGAAGATGCACGCGGAGTTATTGCTGCGGGTGAAAAGAAAGCGCTCGAGATCGGCCAGCCGATGAACATCGCCCTCGTCGATGCCGGCGGCAACCTCCAGGCGCACGCTCGTATGGACGGCGCGTGGATCGGGAGCATCGACATTTCCATCAACAAAGCATTCACCTCGCGCGCATTTGATATCGAGACGAAGGCCCTCGGTGAATCTTCACAACCAGGCGGACAATTTTACGGTATCGATGCGTCAAATCACGGGCGCGTAATGATTTTTGCCGGTGGCGTTCCTCTTAAGCGCGCCGGCAAGGTTGTCGGCGCCGTTGGAGTCAGCGGCGGCGCGGGAACGCAGGATCAAGCCGTTGCGGAGGCAGCGGCCGCCGCATTCTAGGCCGCAATCGATAGGCAAAACACCCGAAGGGTCCCAAAGAGAATCGCGGCGTCGTATATCTTGGACCGGAGAAAGTTGCGGTTCAGGAGATCGATTTCCCGAAGCTTGAGCACGAGCATCACAAGCTTCCGCACGCCGTCATCTTGAAGATCGTGTCCACGAACATCTGTGGCAGCGACCAACACATGGCTCGTGGCAGAACGACCGCGCCCAGAGACATGGTCCTTGGCCACGAGATCTCAGGGGAAGTTATTGAGAAAGGGGACGACGTCGAATTCATCAATGTGGGCGACCTCGTTTCCGTGCCGTTCAACGTGGCATGCGGACGCTGCCGCAACTGTAAAGAACGCCACACCGATGTTTGCCTAAACGTGAACCCTACCCGTCCAGGAGGAGCCTACGGGTACGTCGATCTCGGCGGCTGGACCGGCGGACAGGCAAACTATGTAATGGTCCCGTACGCCGACTTCAATCTTTTGAAGTTTCCCGACAAAGATCAGGCGATGAAAAAGATCCTCGATCTGACCTGTCTTACGGACATTCTTCCGACAGGTTACCACGGCGCCGTGAGCGCCGGAGTCGGAACCGGCTCGACCGTATACATCGCCGGAGCCGGACCCGTAGGGCTTGCAGCGGCCGGAGCATCTCAGTTGCTCGGCGCCGCATGCATCATTGTCGGCGATCTGAACAAGGAGCGTCTCACCCACGCAAAGCGCTTTGGATTCGAAACGATCGACCTTTCAGTTGACGCACCTATACCAGACCAACTCCACCAAATTGTCGGTGTTCCCGAAGTAGATGCCGCTATTGACTGTGTAGGCTTTGAGGCGCACGGAAGCGGCGGCGAAGCGCAGCCTGCTGTCGTGCTGAATACAGCCATGGACGTCACTCGTGCGGGTGGCGCGATCGGCATTCCTGGCTCTATGTTAGGGAGGACCCTGGGGCGTCCACGGAAGCCGCCAAGCACGGCAATCTCACCTTGCGTTTTGGTCTCGGCTGGGCAAAATCGCTCTCGTTCCACACCGGTCAGACACCCGTGATGAAGTACAATCGTGAGTTGATGAATGGCAATCCTGTACGATCGTATTCACATCGCCGATATCGTAGGAGTGCAGGTCATCACGTTGGACCAGGCGCCCGACGGTTATGCCCAGTTCGATCGCGGCGCCCCGCACAAGTACGTCATCGATCCAAACGGCAGCTTTTCACATAACTAAAGTCAGGCTCCGACGCGATCGGCCGCGCGATCCGTTACCGTCAGTGTTTGCTGGGTGATGCGATGATATGTGGAGGACGTTCGTCAGCCCGGCGCCAGGATACGGTCAAATGACGACCGATGTCTGAACGCGACGAGGGTCCAAAGGATGGCGACCAGTACCGCCATAGGAAACCCCCTGGGCGCCATGAACGCATGGAAGCAGAGGATGTTGACGATGACGGGAGCGAGCACGACGAGCGCGAGCGGCACGTAACTGTTGATCAGAAGGAGGATGCCCCCGACGACCTGCACGGCAAAGATGACGACGACGTAGTGCGAGACCGCAAGCGCGCCGATGAACTCGACAGCATCGCAAGATCAGGCTTTCGCGAATGGCCAACGGGACCGGCTCGGCCTTGACACGTGGCCGCGCGGATTGCCGTCGCATGGCGGCGCACAGGGACGGCGCCCTCACGAGTTCCTACAACGCGGAGAGCTGTGAGCGGGATCCACGCGATTCGTCAGCAACACTGCTACGGTGGTCATCCACCTCATTGACGGCACCTACGAGCTGTTTCGCCACTATTACGCGCTACCGTCCGCGCTTGACGCAGACGGCCGGGAGGTCGCTGCCGTCCGCGGCGTGGTCGCGTCGATCCGCGGCTTGCTGCGGGATGGTGCGACGCATATCGGCGTCGCCACCGATCACGTGATCGAGTCGTTCCGCAACGGCCTATGGGCAGGATACAAGACGGGCGAGGGCATCGATCCCGACCTTTTCGCACAGTTCCCCCTGCTCGAAGAAGCGCTCGTCACCGCCGGGATCGCCGTGTGGCCGATGGTCGAATTCGAAGCGGACGACGCTCTGGCGGCAGCGGCGGCAGCCGCCGCCGCCGATCCGCGCGTCGAGCGCGTGATCATTTGTACGCCGGATAAAGACCTCGCACAGTGTGTGCGCGGCTCGCGCGTCGTGCAGCTCAATCGTCGCACGCGCACAATCTTTGACGAAGCCGGAATCGTCGCGAAGTTCGGCGTTCCGCCGGAGAGCATTCCCGACTACTTGGCGCTGGTCGGCGATGCGGCGGATGGCTTTCCGGGGTTGGCGGGCTGGGGTGCGAAATCGACCGCGACCGTCCTCGCCCAATATGGGCACCTCGAAGCCATCCCGGCCGACTCGCGCGACTGGAACGTCAGCGTTGCGAATCCCGGCAAGCTGGCGCAGATATTGCAGCGCGACCGTGACCGCGCGCTGCTCTTTCGGAAACTCGCGACACTCCGCACCGATATTGCGTTGTTCGACGACGTAGAATCACTTCGCTGGAACGGTCAAAGCCACTAGTTGCGATTTCGTCACGGCGACGGGCTCGACATCATCGAGATGTTCGCGCAACGTTAAGGTAAGGAATGTCTTAACCGACTATGCATTTGTGATGACAAAGAAGTCACAGCCTCCCGGTGATCGCAGCAACGTGCCGCTAGTAGAATTGCTGGAATTCGCCATCGAACAAGCCAACGACGGCATCGCGATCATGAGATTCACCGGAGATGTCGACCTGCCGATTCACATCGTGTATGCCAACGAGACCATCGAACGGCTGAGTGGCTACTCGCGCGAAGAGCTTTTGGATCCTTCGAACCCGTTTCTCCAGGTTCAACCGCAGAATCGCGCGCTCTACGAAGCCCACTTTGTCGACATTCGCGCGGGGCAGCCGGTGCGGTTCGAGGTCGAACTCGGCGGAAAGGATCGTTCGACCTGGATGGATATCCGCTGGTCGCCGCTGCGGTATGGCGCCGGTGGAGTAACGCATTACGTCGCGGTACTACGCGACATCACGGAGCGCCGCCGAGTTCAAGCGGAGCACGAGCTCCTCTATCGCGCGATCGAACAAGCCCATGACGGGATCTGCATCCTCGAGTTCCCCGGCGGCGATCTGCATCGTCGCTACGTTACGTATGCGAATGACGCGGTCTGCGAGATGATGAAGTTGTCGCGCGAGCAGATTCTGACCGAGGGCTTGGCCCAACGCGTCTTCGCCGAGAGTCCCGAATTACTCGAGCAATGCATCGCCGAGGCCTCGCGCGGCGCTACGTTCGAGCATGACGTGCGTGTAAGACGCGGCGACGACACGCTGCGGTGGCTTCATGTGACAGCCTCGCCCTTCTACGTCGAACGCGACCGTATCGGGCGCTTGACCGTCACGTATCGTGACATTGAAGATCGCAAGCGCAACGAGGAACAACTAACGCTCCTGCAATCGATTCTTTCGGAAACGTCGGATTTTATCGTGATCGCCAACGCCGCGCGGCCATCGGAAGGCGGTCCAGAGGTCACGTATGCCAACCCTGCCTTCGCGGAACTCGTCGGCCTCAATCACGACCGGGTCGTCGGTAGAGGGCTCCTAGAGTTTCTTAGCCCGCGCAACGATGGGAAGCTGGTCGCCGGCGTCATCTCGCGGTTGGAGCGCCATCAGAGCATCGCGAACGAATTGCTGCTGCGTCGCGTCGACGACGGAAACGATGTGTGGATCGAGCTGACCGGGCATCAAGTCCGCGGTGAAGGCGGTCGACCCGTCTCGTGGTTCTTAATCGGAAAAGACATCAGCGTGCGCAAGCGGAGCTACGCGCAGACCGTACAGCTCATGACGGCGCTCGACCTGGCCGAAGAGCCGATTGCCATCTACGGCGTGATCAAACCGCTCGAGTTGGAGATGCAGCACATGAACGAGCGAGCTACGGCGTTCGATCGGCTGCTGTTTGAGAACGTGCTGCTCGATCCGTCGCAACGCGAGTGGATCGAAAGCGTGTGGACGGTGCTCGAGAGCGGGCGGAGCGTCAACCGACTGGTTCGCGCGGCCGAGAACGACGCGCGGCGATGGGTAACGCTCGAGATTCGGCCGCTAAGTACGGGGAAGGGTTCGCTTACCTCGATCATCGCAATCGAACATAGGCTGCGATCGGCTACGTACGAGGGCCAGACGGACGGCGTCGGGACGGCGCTCGCACTTAGCCGTGAGATATTACGCTACACGGATCTGGGCGCGCGGCGCGATGCCTTCCTGGAGGCGCTGCGAGAAGAGTGGTGCGCGAAGGCCTCGTTTAGCTTCACCAATCGCGTTGTCGATGTCGTGTTTCGGGTCAAACATCGCAATGGCGTCGCGGTCATGCCGGGCGGCGTGCTCTTCGAGCGATCGACTGCCGTGGACTTCTCTTGGTCAGGTGACAATCCGCCGCGCCGGCTCACTGCGCTACGACTCTTCTTGGAAACGCTGGCCAGTTCCGACTAGCGCACAAAGGCACCCGCTGGGACCACGGCCTGGCTACCCGAGTGCACAAAGTTGTAGACTCCGAGAACGCCAGCGGCGACGTGGAAGCCCGAGCCCCTCGCGAAGCTCAGCGCGCTGAGGAAGAAGGGCGCGCCAGCTATGGCGACGACGATGTCACAAGGAAGTCGCAGACGTCAGCGCAGCGGTGACAACCGTCGCGGGCGCTTCCGTGGGGGAGTCGATGGTCGGACGCCGGCCGAGCGTTCACGATCCACGCGCGAATTGCGGTGAGGCCGAAACGGCGTTCTGCGCAGGCGTTCGCTGCTGTTGGAGCAACAAGGTCCCGACACGAGCGCTCCCGCTCCGCGCGGGCGCGGGCGCGCGGACGAGTCCTCAGGGTCTTCCCCCGCCACGCCTCGAGCGGAGCTTCCTGCGCCGATCGTCCGTCGGACAAACGAATCGTCGTCGGCGGGGAACGACGTCAGCGATATCGCCAGAGCCGCCGCGAACATCATGCGTTGCGCATCCATCATACGCGGATCGTAGCGATGCCCGCGTCAACAGCGTACGGCGCTCCGGACTTCACGGATGATGTGAAGGGTGCTTCCCGCGCTTCAGTGAGATACGCGTTCGCACGATGGACCGCTGTGGAGTCGTCTCCGGCGTCTGCCGGGCCGATCGCGCAACGAGCGACCTCTATCTGCGCAAGGACGAACGTCAGATCGCGACGTAGCGCGTCATGCATGTCAAGCCCATGCCGCTCGCGCTCCAAGACCGTAGTCGCGGCCTTCACGCGCCCGCCGCATCGGTGCAAATCCTCGTGCGCTCGGGCGAGCGCCCGGTACGCCGCGCGCGACCGTCGCCGGGCGAAGGGCCGCCGAAAGCGTGGCGAACGTCGCAAGCGTGTAGCAGACGATGCTCGCCATGGGCCAGGGCGAAGCGTTCTCCGCGGCGGCGTGCGCGATCAGTGCCGACGCGACGAGCGATAGCGAGAGCCCCGTGCCGAGGAATGCCGCACTTGCATCAAACGTCAGTTGGTCATCGCACACTCCAAAGATGGTCATGGGTCGATGTATCGGAGATTACCAGCTTGTGGTGCCGAGCATCGAGACGAACGTGTCGTACGAAGTGACAACTGTCATGGCGTCGGAAAAGAAGCTTAGCGGGCTGGTGGTCAGGACCGAGCCGCGACGCATCCGCTCGTGCGCATGTTCGACGCGACACTGACGATCAAGCTGCGGTAGAGTTCGGCCGAAATGCGGCGCGAAGTGGTCCCGTGAGCGCTGCATCATCGATACCATTCAGTTTCTGGAGCGAAGGCTCGCTGTCAAAACGCCGCAGCGTTTCGACTTTGAAGGAAACTTTGCGCTCCTTGATGGTGCGCACCGGCGATCGTGGTATACTATCGTGGTATAGTCTACAAAGCGAAGACCTCGCAGAACGGTTCTGCCCTATGGGCAAAAGAATCGCGTTCGCACACGCCGCATGCGCTCCCGACCTGAGTCACAGCGAGTTGTCAGCCGCCCGCTGGAAGTACTTGGCGCACTGCATATCGCAGCCGCCGTAGCGAACCCGCCGATCAAATAGGTCGCGGCGTTCGACGCCAAGCTCGGCAAAGTGCTCTGGACGCATCACACGCGTTCGGTTGTGGTCCGCCGGCCGATGCGCCGCTAACGATCGCGGCTGCAGCATCAATCACGGCGCAAACAGAACGGCCAGCCGCCGTCTCAAGAGGAAATCTTCGGACCCGTCGTGACAGCGATGCCGTTCGACGATATCGACGACATCGCGGCGATCGCGAACGACTCGATCTACGGCTTGGCAGCCGGGATCTGGACGAAGGATGTGAGCAAAGCCCATCGCCTGGCGGCCGAACTGCGGGCGGGAACCGTGTGGGTCAACTGCTACAACACCTTCGATGCGGCGCTCCCATTCGGCGGCTACAAACAGTCCGGTTGGGGCCGCGAGATGGGAGCGGAAGCGCTCTCGGGTTACACGGAAACCAAAGCCGTATGCATCGGCCTCTAGCGTCACGAAGGACGAGACTGGGGAGAACGCCATGATCGATCTGCAGACTCGCGAAACCGCGCGGCCCGTGGGGACACTCACCGGCCGGGTGGCACTCGTCACCGGCAGCTCGCGAGGGATCGGCGCCGCAATCGCCGCGGAGCTCGCACGCAGCGGCGCGTACGTCGTCGTCAACTACGTGCACGGCAAAGACGCCGCTGCCGCCGTGGTCGACGGCATTCAAGACTTGGGTGGATCGGGCTGCGCCGAAGCCGCCGATGTTTCTGACATCGACGACGTGCGTGCGTTGATGGACCGGATCGTCGCCCGCACCGGCCGCTTCGACATTCTGGTCAACAACGCCGGGATATTGCGCGACCGCAGCTTCAAGAAGCTGACGCTTAGCGATTGGCACGAGGTGATCGAGACCAACCTCACGAGCGTGATGAACTGCTGCCATGTGGCGGTCCCCCGGATGCTCGAATCGGGCTGGGGCCGGATCGTGAACATCTCGTCGTTCGTCGGACAGATGGGCAACTTCGGACAAGCGAACTACGCTGCCGCAAAGGCCGGCATGATCGGCTTTACGAAGTCGCTCGCAATCGAGCTCGCAGCGAGCAACATCACCGTCAACGCGGTCTGCCCAGGCTTCGTCGGAACCGAGATGTGGGGGTCGATTCCCGCGAACGTGCAGCAGAAAGTCCTCGATCGCATCCCCATGCATCGGGTGGCCAAGGCGGAAGAGATCGCGTGCGGCGTCCGCTTCCTCGTGGCTGAGGGAGACTACATGACCGGACAGTGCCTCAACATCAACGGCGGCATTTACATGGGTGGGTGAGTCGCCGCGGACCCTCAGCGCGTCAAGTTCGGAATCCGTGCTTGGTCTCACCGTCATCCAGCCGTTCCGTTAACGCGAGAGAAGCCGTTGATCCGCGCTGCCTTAGATAACCTGCCGTTGCGGCAACACCCAGTTCGGCCGCACGAAATGACAGGTATATCCATTGGGGTAACGTTCGAGATAATCTTGATGTTCGGGCTCGGCTTCCCAGAACGGACCCGCAGGAACGACTTCCGTCACGACCTTGCCCGGCCAGAGGCCCGAGGCTTCGACGTCGGCGATCGTCTCCTCCGCGGTCCGCTTCTGCTCGTCGTTTGTGTAGAAGATGGCGGAGCGATAGCTTCTGCCGACGTCGTTGCCTTGACGATTCCGCGTCGTCGGATCGTGGATCTGAAAGAATATCTCGAGCAGCTTGCGATAGCTGATCCGCTGTGGATCGAAAACGATCTCGATCGCCTCGGCGTGATCCCCATGGTTGCGATAGGTGGCGTTCGGCACGTCGCCGCCGGTGTACCCGACACGTGTGGAGAGCACGCCGGGATAACGCCGCAGCAGATCTTGCATGCCCCAGAAACACCCTCCGGCCAGAACGGCCCGCTCGCTTGATGCCATTGTCGACTTCTCCTTTTCAGGCAAGAACGAGACTTCGTTCTCGCTCCCGCGATTTCCACGCTTCGATTGCGTGTACGTCGCTGCCGAGGACGCCAGGACGGCAGCCGCAGCGTCGCTTCCCAGCGGCCGTAGTCGTGGGCGTCGTTTTTATGCCAGCTGCCAACGCGCCGACAATGGCACGAGCGAGAAGCCAATGATCCCACCCGGACGCGTTGCATCTCGGCGCCGCGGAGTAGGGATGGATCGTCGAGAAAGCGCGTCTCGATTCGCGACCACGGTCCCTCGAGCGGTCCGAAGAAGAACCACCTCCTGTCGGGCGACAGCTCCAGCGGATCGCTGTGAACGCGCAGCGGCTTCCCGTCGAGGCCGATGACCGTCGTACCGTCCACGATGGATCGGACGATTGGCCGGCGCCACCGTCGCCGGGTGATTGTCGAGGACACGCCGCGCCGAGCCGGACGAGAGATCGAGAACGATGATCCCCGGGGGACCGGCATCCGCGATCGACGGCGACCGCGTTCCAGATCATCGAATCGCTCTTGGCGATGACGGTGAGCTTCGGATTGCCTATGTCGTTGCTGCTCATGGGCTAGAAGCCTTCGAGGACGATCTTGCCGCGGGACCGGCCGCTTTCGATCAGTGCGTGCGCGCGCCGCACGTTGGCGGCCGTGATCTTTCCGAAATGTTGGGCGAGCGTCGAGGCGAGCGTGCCCCGATCGACGAGTTCGGCGACGCGATCCAGCAATCGGTGCTGTTCGATCATGTCGGGCGTACCATACAGGGAGCGCGTGAACATGAACTCCCAATGGAGCGAGACACTCTTCGACTTGAGCTTCATGACGTCCAGGGGTGTCGAGGGATCGTCGATGATTGCTAGGCGGCCTTCGGGCGCGATGGCGTCGGCGATCTGCGAAAAGTGCGCTTCGGTGTGCGTGAGGCTCGCGATGTACGCGACCGACGGTATGCCGATGCGCAGCAGTTCCTCCGCGAGCGGCTTGCGATGGTCGATCACGTGGTGGGCTCCGCGCTCGCGTACCCACGCTTCGCTTTCGGCGTTCGACGCCGTGGCGACGATCGTCAGATCCGTGAGCTTCCGAGCAAGTTGGAGCAAGATCGAACCAACACGGCCGGCGGCGCCGATCACGAGCAGCTCGTTGCCGGCAGGGGTTGGGCGCCGAAGCACGTCGAGCCGGTCGAACAGCAGCTCCCATGCGGTGATCGCGGTGAGCGGGAGCGCAGCTGCCCGTGCGAAGCTGAGCGTTGCCGGCATCGTGCCGACGATGCGCTCGTCGACGACGTGCCTCTCGGCATACGTGCCCGGTCGGGCGATCGAACCGGCATACCAGACGCGATCGCCGGGCCGGAACAGCGTGACCTCCGCGCCGACTGCGTGCACGACGCCGCTCGCGTCCCAGCCGAGGATCTTCGTCTCACCGGCTAGGGGCTCGGTCGACCGGCGGATCTTCGTGTCCGCGGGATTGACCGAGATGGCTTTGATGTCGACGACCAGATCGTGAGGCGCCGGCGCCGGCTCCGGGACGACGACGTCGAGCAGCGCGTCCGGGTCGTCGATCGGCAGGGCTCGCGTGTAACCGACCGCTTTCATTGCGGCACGTATCCTTCTGTGCGATGCGGCATGTGCGAGGAGTATACAGCGCACCAGCCGGAAGAGAAAGTATGAAAAATACGACGTGGAGCTCGCGCTTGACGTCATCGGCGGGAAATGGAAATCGGTCGTACTGTTTTACCTGCTCGAAAAGACGAGGCGGTTCAACGAGTTGCGCCGTTTGCTGCCGGGGTCACGCAGCGCATGCTCACCCTGCAGCTAAGGTAGCTCGAGCGCGATGGATTGATCGACCGCCTCGTGTACCCGCAAGTACCGCCCAAGGTGGAGTATTCGCTGACGGAGTTCGGGCGGACGATCCTTCGGTCGCGAGCCGCTAAAGGCCGCGGCGCGCCGGCGCGCGTGAGGCGCGCTCGTCGCGGACTGGACGAGTAAGCCGAACCGTGGTGTCCGACAGTGGCGAATTGACGCGCACTACCATCTCGCTTTGTTGTGAAGCAAACAAGACGAACGGTGCAGTGCGTCATTGAACACATCGCGGGGCCTTCGGAAACGATGAGGTGCCGTTCCGTGTCCCGATGTACGCTGCGTCGACAACCGTGGCTTTCACGGCCGCATCGCTGCACTACCTATCATCGGGAGGAGTTCCCAGCATCGAATTCTGGGAAGGCATCATCGTGGCTCCCTAGTGGCTCACAGAATCTGCGGCTATCGTCAGGGACGTCATGCCGATGCTCTTTCGAACGTCACGCCTCTCCGCAGGCGCGGCGATCTCCGTTGCCGCGGCCTGCGCCATCGCCGCGAGAGCGTCCGCGCAGGTTCCAGCGCCGCTCGTCATTGGGCCCGACCGCGTGGGCAGCGCGGTGACGTACCGCCTCACGACGTCGGACGGCCGCGCGGGGAGCGCGCCGAACGTGCAGACGCTGGCGTTGCGCTGGAAGCTCGGACAGAAGGTCGTGGTGACGCTGACGACCGCTGACGACGCGCGGGCGATGCCCTACGTCGCGACGCGCGCTACCGACGGCAGGCTCACGCTCGACAATGTGAACGCGGACGATCCCGAAGGACAACGCAACGCCACGGCCGTCGGCGTGCTGAATCGCCTCGTCGGCTTCGTCGCGGCCGCACCGGCGGGTGCGAAGAAGTGGAAGATGACACTCGGCGTGCAGGCGCCCGCGCCACGCGCGAACCGCGTGCCGGACGCGCAAAGCACGCAAGCACCGCAGCCGCTGAAGATTCTGGTCGCCGCTGCGCGCAGCGACGACGCGACGGGGACGACTCTTGCCGCGTCGGGTTCGATCGATCGCACGGTGACGCGTCCGGCAGCCGGTGGCTCTCCGCGCGGCGGCGGGGGCGGAATGGGCGGCGGCCGGATGGGCGGCTCGAGCTCCGGCCCCAGGAGCATCAAGGTGACGACGAAGATCACCATCGATGCGCACGTCGGCCGCGATGGCGGGCTGACGTCGTCTCGGCCGAGCTTGCGCGCTTGGAAGGACGTGACGTCGATGCAATGCTCCTCTACGAACGGGCCATTGTGTCGGCTCGCGAGAGCGGCTTCGTCCAGGTTCATGGGCTGGCCCACGAGCTTGCCGCAGGATGGTTTGCTGCCAGCGGGTCAACGACCGCCGCCCACGCCCATCTCAAAGCCGCGCGCAGCTGCTACCTGCGCTGGGCCGCGCACGGCAAGGTGCGGCAACTCGACCAGCGCTACCGGGGACTGAACGAGGAATCGGCTTCGTCTGCGCTTAGCGCGACGATCGACGCGCGCGTCGAGCAGCTGGACGTCGGGACGGTGGTCAAGGC
>CALEYW010000090.1 GCA_937927945.1 uncultured candidate division WPS-2 bacterium
CTCTTGTCGTTGCCGGAGGGGTCAGGGTAATCGTGCCGTGGGGGTCAATCTAAGCCTGCCGTTCCCAGGGGCGCAAACGATGGCCCTAAGAAGCGGTTCTGCGCAGCCGCAACTACCAATCCGCGACGTCAACGTGATCAAGATCCCCGTCCCAGATATAAAGACTCAAACTCGCGTCGCTCCCATACTCAGCTCGTACGACGACCTGACCGAGGTGAATCGGCGCCGCATAGCAATTCTCGAAGAGACGGCACGACGGCTGTTCGAGGAGTGGTTCGTAAACTTGCTCTTTCCACGACATGATCGTGAGGCGATCGTCGAGACCGCGGATGGACGACTGCCGAAAGACTGGCAATATACACCGCTTTCCGAGCTGACCGAATACATCGCTCGAGGTATCGCGCCGATATATGACGAGTCCGCTAACACTCTGGTATTCGGCCAAAGGTGCATTCGCGACCAAACCCTCTCATTGGCAGCTGCGCGCAAACAGCGTAGGGCACCTCCGCCGGAAAAGTTGGTGCGCCGCGGGGACGTATTAGCCGGCATTCGCCGGATGGACGCCGGAAATAGATCTTACGGCGCTGTCGCCCCTTGTTCATGGACGCCTCAGGAATCTCAAGTAGAACGCTGCGAACACCAAGACGATTCCAATATTCACTATCAGCCGTTCCCAGAATCGGTTTCTGAAGAACACGAAATCTACACCGACTATGACGGCTGCCATCGCTACCGCGTAAAGTACGATAGCTACCTGTCTGCCCATTTCAGTCCCTGGTTCAACCGTGACGGGAATCGCCATTTTGAGTTTTCCATCACGTGATCAGCCCCCCAAACTCAGCGCTACTGGGCTCGAACCCTACCTGGAACAGCTTGGGTCGGCTCGAACCAAGCTGTCTTCGAAAACATTGCACCCAAAATCGCCGGTTTTCAAGCATCTCTGCCGACAATTATCCGTCCCCCTCATCGACATTCAGTTTTCGCTTGGACTCTGCTTCGCCCGTTATGTGTATGTCGGCTTCAGATCCTTCAAGAGGTCGCTTTCCTTCATCCCGAAGTCCGTCTTTAGTTAAAACGACCACTCATGGGCGTTCCAGGTCGGCACGACTGGGTTCGGCGCGAATCCGTGCAGGCGCGAGTCGTAGGCGGCGATGTTCCTGGGCCAGTACACGAACACGACCGGAACGTCGCGCGCCAGCAGCTGCTGGCTGCGCGCGTAGGCGCGCTTGCGCAACGCGCGATCGAACGTTGTGAGACCGGCGGCCTGCGCGGCATCCATCTCCGGATTGCAGTAGCGCGAATAGTTCTGGCCGTGCGGCGGAATCGCGCCGCAGGTGAACCGCCCGGAGCTGTCCGGATCGGCGCCAAGCGTCATCGTGTACCACGCGAGGTCGAAGTGCCCAGCTTGATAGACGCCGCCGGCCGCGTACGCGCCGAACATGAGCTGCGTCGTGTACCCCTTGAGCTGCGCGTCGATCCCGACTGCGTGCAGGTACGATTGGATCTGGATCGCGATCAGACGCGCGGCGATGTTGTTCTGCGCGTACGCGAAGGTCAAGCTCAGCGGCCGGCCGCCCTTTGTCACGATCCCGCTCGGCCCCGGATTCCACCCTGCTGAGCGCAGCAGCGCTCGCGCGGCGCTCGGGTCGTACGCCGGCGAGCGCGCGCCGGGGTCGTACGCCCACATGAACGCCGGCAGATCCTCGCTCGCTACGGCACCCGCGCCGTAGGCAAAGTTCTTGGTGATCGCCGCCTTGTCGAGCGCCGCGGCGATCGCGCGCCGCACGCGCACGTCGCGCAGCTCCGGCCGGGTCGTGTTGATCAGCACGTTCGACGCGCCGTGCAGGTTCGTCAGTGCCACGGTGACGCCGGGAACGCTCTTCGCTTGGCCGTACGCGTTCACCGACATCTCCGCGAAGACGTCGAGCTCGTGCGTGCGGAGCTGATTGACCGCCGTGTTCTCATCGGGAACGAACCGGACGCTGACGTGCCGCAGCTTGGGCCGCCCGAGATAGTAGTCGTCGTTCGCTTCGAGCTCGATCGACTGCCCGTGCGTCCAGCGTAGCACCTTGAACGGGCCGGTGCCGATCGGGTGCTGGTTGAAGTCGACCTGATTGAGGTCTGCATACTTCCCGAGCAGGTGCTCGGGCAGGATCGGGCTCGGCTCGTTGTCGGCGAACAGCGTCGTCAGCGCGGGTGCGTACGGGCGCTTCATGTGAAAGACGACGGTGTACCGATCGGGTGTCGCGACGGAGGCGATCTGATCGTACCCGTGCCGGTTCGGAACGTTGTTCGCCGGGTTCATGATGGCGCGGTAAGAGAACGCGACGTCCTTGCTCGTGAACGGCACGCCGTCGTGCCACTTCACGTTCCGGCGCAGATGGTAGGTCAGCGTCAACCCGTCGCGGCTGATCCCGCCGTTCCGCAGGCTCGGCACGGTTTGCGCGAGTCGCGGGACGAGCGTGCGGCCGTCCTGGTCGATCGTCAGCAGCACGTCGAACGCTAGCCGGTCGACGAGGTTGGTGTAGTCGTCGAGCGCAAAAAGCGGCGAGAGCGAGCCAGGTTCGGTCGTCATTCCCAGCCGCAGCGCCGGCGGATCCGCCGCGACGGCGCGCGGCCCGATGGAGAAGGCAAGCGCCAGCGCGAGCGCAGCGAAGGCCGATCGTTGCATCAGCGATAGGCTTCGCCGCGGTACCACGGTATCTTCGCTCCGTCGACGATCACATCGGCGGTCGACGCCGCCGGCCCGGAAGAACTTGCAACGGCTGCATATAAGAACGGCGGGTGCAGGAATACGCTTCGATCATCGACGAGCTCGTCCAGGCAGCGAGGGCCCACGAATCGGACTTCCCGGGTCCCCGCTCCGTCATCCCGGCAAGGCATCTCGCGATCGTGGCGTGCATGGACTCGCGCTTGGACATATTTCGCATCTTCGGACTGCACCCGGGCGACGCACACGTCATTCGAAACGCGGGCGGAATCGCGACCGACGACGTGCTCCGCTCGCTCGTCCTCTCGCAGCGCTTCATGCAGACGCGCGAGATCGTGCTCCTGCACCACACGAACTGCGGTCTGCAGCAGATGACCGAAGAGGAGTTCCGCGAGCGCATCGCGCGCGAGGTCGGGCAGGATCCGCCCTACGCGTTCGGTGCATTCACTCACCCCGACGAATCCGTGCGGCGCTCGATCGCGCGGATCAAGCAGCATCCATTCCTGCCGCACCGCGACCACGTGCGCGGTTTCGTCTACGACGTCGACTCGGGGGCCGCGCGCGAGGTCGTGTAACTGCGTCCCCGAGCGATCGCCTTCGCCGCCTCTTCTTCTCGATTCTTCGGCGAAGCGTTCGTTTCGAGCGAACGCAGAAGCCGGGTTGAGATGCCGGCTACTTCATCGACCGCAGCGAGGAACGCGCCTTCGTTCGCCTTCGACGGTTTGGTGAACCCGCTGATCTTTCGGACGAACTGGAGCGAGGCTGCGTGGACCTCGTCGTCGGTGACGGGCGGTTCGAAGTTGAAGAGGGTCTTGATGTTCCGGCACATTGCAGCGCCTTCAGGCCGCGTAGACGCGCGATCGAGGGGCCGCAAATCTGCGGCGGATGACCAGGCGCGGAGCCTCCTGAGTTTTTGTGTCGCCCATCGTCTCTCTCTTTCCAGATACTCCTCGGGATTGTCGAGCGCCGCACTCCAGTAGTGCTGCTGCCGCTCGATCCACGACGTCGCAGCGCGCATCGCCTTCGGATCGAGCCTGCAGTGATGCATTCGCCCGACGATTCACGGACCAGCAATCCCGATTCTTTCAAGACCTTCACGTGTTTGGAGATCGCCGGCCCAGAGATCGAGTGCCTTTATAGACGAACCGGCCATCTGCTGTCAAGAGTCCGCCACCGAGCGCGGGATCGACAAAACAGCCTAGTGTCGCAGGAGTACGCCGAGGAGTGCGCCCAGTCCGACGTATGCCTGGTCCGGCACGCGCGTCGTGACCAGCGGCGCGGCAAGCACCGCGATGACCACCGCAGCACTAAACGCATCGACGACAACCGGTGTACCGATGAGATACGTCGTGCCTGCAAGAACGCCGACGACGGCAACCGTCACGCCGCGAACGAAGCCGGCCACACGCGGGTGTGAGCCGTAGCGCACGAGCAACGGCGTAGCCAGGACGGTGAGGACGATGGACGGCAGGAAGATTCCCACCGTCGCCGCCGTCGCGCCCGCAAATCCATCGACGGCGTAGCCCACGAACGTCGCGGTGATGACGACCGGGCCCGGGGAGATCATTCCGACAGCGACGGCGTCCACGAACGTCCGGTTGTCGACCCAGTGGTACTGATCGACGATGTAGGTCTTCACGAAGGACACGACGACCAGCCCGCTGCCGAATACGAGAAAGCCAGTTTTGAGGAAGAACCAGAACAATGCCGGTGCGAGTCCGGATGACGGCACGGCCAATGCGAGCAACACGGGTGCGCCGAATGCGCGCATCTTCGGCGTCATGGGTGCCGCTTGCCCAACGGATGTGGACTTCGGTCGGGGTGCGAATGCAACGATTCCTACGATGCCGGCCGCGAGGAATAGCCACGTCAGTTCTTGTCGCAACGCGATCGTCACGACGCCGGCGACGATTGCGACGGCCCACGCGGGATAGTCTCGCTTGAGCGTTTTGCGACCGAGGTTCCAGCTTGCTCGTAGGATGAGCGCTACCACGACCGGGCCGATGCCGTAGAACAGTCCGCGGACGAGCCCCGCGCCCGCGAAGCGTTCATAGAACGCTGCAATGGTCACAACGATCACGAACGGAGGCAGCGCGAACGCGATCGCGATGGCGAGCGCGCCGGGGACGCCGTGCGTTATGTAGCCGCAGTAGACGCCCAGCTGGTACGCCATCGGACCAGGGCACGCCGTCGCGATCGCGAGTCCGCGGTCGTAGGACGCCTCGTCGAGCCAGCCGCGCGTCTCGACCATATCCCGACGCATGGAGTTTGCGAGCGCGACGGGTCCGCCGAAGCCGGTCGCGCCGAGCATCAGAAAGTACCGCACGAGGTCGAACAGCGACGGGCCTTTCACTGCGGCTCCATCACACGCATGACTGGTTTGCCATCGACGTTCTGAAGGGGGAAATATACGCGGTGGGTCGCCGGGTCCACAGCGACCACGTGCGCATTGAGGTGCACAAATGCTTGGGCTATGCGGTGGAACCGTCGCCCCGCGACGTCATAGACGCTGACGACGCCCGATTCGGACGCGACGTAGAGCCGGTGCAGCCCAGGATCGAGCGCAAGGACGTCAACGCCGATGCCGGCGCCGCCTGACCCCTCGACTTTGCCCGTACGCAGGTCGAGTCGAATCAGACGCACATTGTGCTGGCATCCGACGTAGGCAGCGCGTTCCTCGGCATCAATGAGAACGCTGTGCGACGAGCTGCACCCAGGAACCGGATAACGTCGGATGACCTTCAGCCCCGCGGGGTCGATTTCCGCCAGCTCGTCGCGTGTCTGAACGCCAACGAAGATGTGACGCGACACGGGGTCGTACGCCGTGTTTCCCGCCTCTCCGCCGAGATCGACGGCGCCGATGCGCCTGTTCGTGCGCGTGTCGATGACGGCGTCCTTCCCGCCGCCTTCGTCCGAGACGAAGACCCGCTGCGTTACGGGATCGTATGCCAGGCCGTCGACGTCGCCGGCGGGTACGGTCGCAAGCCGTTTGCCGCTGCCGCCGTCCAGCACGACGATGCTGCCGAGCCCCTGCGCCGCAGCGTACACGTTTCGCCGTGCGGCGAGCACACCGCGCACGCTGGCCGCCGGCGAGATCGGAACGGTAAGCGTGACGCGGTTGGTGTTGACGTCGAACGCCTCGACGGAACCGTCGCCCATGTGCGCGACCCACATCGTTGCGCGCGCGGCGTCCATGTTCGCATAGTCGAACCGCGTCGTGTTGCCGGTCAGCGGGTAGTCGCCAACCAAGCGGAGGGGTAATCCTGGGCCAATGGCTCCGACGGTCTGCCACGCGTACGCGACGACGGCGACCGCAAGAGCCGCCGCAGCGAACAGCGCCGCGCGCTTCACGTCATCACCGGCTCGATTTCCGACTCTAGCAGGCACAGATCGCCTGCGAGACGAGGACGCATGGGAACCTCCTGATGAGGCGGGCGCAGCGCGCCCGCGAGAGCCGAAAGCTATGTCGGCGCCGCATCGTCGAGGGGTACGTGCCGGAACGTCGCGAGCAGCGAAAGGTCGTAGACGATCTTTATTGCACCCGCCAGAACGAAGGGGAGGCCCGCCGCGGCGAGCTGAAACGCGATGCCGGTCAGCACCGGCGCGATGGAGGCAGCCGCTGGCCGGACCGCGGCCGTCATGCCTGCGGCGCGGACGCGATCGTGCTGCGGCACGAGCGAGAGCGTGTACGCCTGCCGGGTCGGGACGTCCATCTGCGAGAGGGCGAATCGCAAGAGCAATACCATCGCCGCCAGCGGAAACGACGGCATGAACGGCAACAGGCACAACAAAACGTTGGACGGCAAGTGCGTGAACACCATCGTGTTGAGGAGCCCGATGCGCGCGGCAACGTGGGCCGCGAGCACATAGGATGCGGCTGCGAGCAGGTTCGCGCCAAACAGCAATGGGCCGATCGTTTCAGCGCCTACCCCGAAGCGCACCGAAAACCAGTACGCGATGAAGGCTTGGACGATGAACCCGCCGGCGAAGGCGTCCAACGCGAATAGCGCTGCAAGGCGTTCGACGATTCCGAACGGTGCCGGGTCGTGACGTGCAGGCGCCGGGACCGCCACCCGATCGTTGCTCATCGCGACCGCTACAAGTGCGACGACGGCGCCGGCCGCGCCGTAGAGCACCAACACGCCTCGATATGAGAGAACGGCTGCAGACAACGCGCCAAAGGCGATCGCCGCCGCGCTGACGACGTTGTACACGGACAGGCGGCGCGCCACACCGGCGGGCTCATTGGCAAGAGCAGCCTGCTCGATCGCCGCGAAGGGGCCGACGTCTTGCCCGCCTGGGCTGACGACGCCGAGAAGGCACGCGCAGACGATCGCCGGCTCGCCGCCCGCCAGCAATGCTGCAGCGACGATCATTGCCACCCCGGCCGTCGCAAACGTCGCGCGCGAGCCAAACCTGCGAACGAACCGGCCAGTGAACGCGGACGTCAGCGCACCTGCAAGGAGAGCGGTGGTGATCGCGGCCCCGATCCCGATCGGCGAAAGTCCGCGGACGGCGAGCGCCTCGGCCAGGACGACGGCGAGCGCGCCATAGGCCAGCGAGCGGGCTGCGCGCGAAATCAAGATGTGTCTCATCGTGAAGTCATGGGGTTCGCAAACGATTCGTACATCGCATCGAGCACCGGGGTCATGCGTTCGAGCAGCTGGTCGTCTCCGGCGCAGCTATCGCGCATGCCGGAAAGGATCGTCTCGAACCCGGCAGCCTCCGGAGCCGGAACCCCGCCCACATCGAGGTAATGCACGACCGCTCCGATGCGGCCCACGGCTCGGTCCTCGCCGAGCCCGAACGCGACGACGAGAACCTCATACGTCGTGAGGCCGTCTACGTGCGTGAAGGCAGCTCCGTCGAAATCGAAACCGATAGCGTCGTGGGGCAGTCGATCCGTGTCTTCAAACCAAACGAACGTCGGCTCGTCATCGATGAATCGGCGGATGAGCCAAGCGCTCGCGACGCGGTCCACCCAGAGCCGCCGTCGCGTCGTCCACCGCCGACGCTGGAACGCGCGGCGCTCGCGCGGTTCGATCGACGCATGGACTGCGCGCGGCTCGTCGGGCGCGAACGTGCGGACGACCGATGAATCGAGTTCTTGCAGGATGTCTTGCAAGCGATCGCGCCGGTGACTTCCGAAATAATCGATCGCCTCGAGCGCCGCGGTATCGCGACGCAGTTGCCGGATCGCGCGGCGCACCTCGGCTTCCGTTTGGTCCCCGATCTTCCCGATGAGCGCCTCCGCGCTCGCGATGAGCTGGCCGTACTCTCCGCTGCGATCGAAGCGCGCGCAGAGCTTCGCATCCTCATCGTCCGCATGGCCCTGAATCCGGAAAATGTACGCCGATCCGCCGGATCCGACGACGTCGCGCTCGAGCTGCTGGAAGGACGAAGCCAGGTCCGGCCGATCCGGCAGCGCATAGGCGCCGTCGCGCAGGTTTGCCACCCCCAGGGCCTTGAGCGCGCGCCAGACGCTAATCCGCAGGGCGCCGTTTTGACCCGGTAGCGTGCTGATCAGCAGAAGCCAGTTCAGCCTTCGACCCTCCGATTGTAGTCGTGATTACAGGAAGTGTATCACGATTTACGACGGAGGCAAGTCTTCGTCAAACGTCTCGTGGCGAACATACGTTTGCACCGGAGACTGATGTATCTGTCTTGGTGATGGAAATGACGGTCGCCGCGGCCACGCACTTCTCCACCGTGTCATCGCTCGCAGACCCTTCTTGCAATGCAGGCCCGCAGTGTTGAATCGTAGACAGTTTTTTATCGGTTCGGGAGCGCTTCTTGCGGCTTCGGCAATCGTGCCGCAGGCGGCGGCGCAGGCGGCCTCGCCGACGATTCTGCGCGCCGAGAAACGCGTGATCGAGGTCCTCGGCAAGTCCGCCCGCTTCCTACGCATCCGTCAGCCCAACGGCAAGCCTGGCCTCGTAACGGACGTCTCGACGCCGTTCCGCGTCCGCCTGGAGAACGAGATCGGGGAGCCGACGCTCGTCCATTGGCACGGCGTCACCCCGCCTTGGCAACAAGATGGTGTCCCGTATGTTTCTGCGCCGCCGATCGCCGCCCGTGGCTCGGCCGCCTATGACTTCCCGCTTGCGTTCAGCGGCACGTACTGGATGCACTCGCATCAAAAATTTCAAGAGCAGGACCTGATGACGGCGCCCCTCATCATTCATGACGCCGAGAGCCGCCGCGCCGACCAGCAAGAGATCGTGATCATGCTGCGCGATTTCACGTTTCGCAACCCGGTCGAGATCTTTGCCGGCCTCAAGAAGAGCGGGATGAGCGGGATGACGGGATCGACGAAAGCCATGGGCGGTATGAGCGCGGCCGCCACGACGACGGACCTCAATGACGTCGTCTACGACGCGTTCCTCGCCAACGACCGAACTCTTGACGATCCTGAAGTAGTGCGCGTCGAGCCCGGCGGCCGCGTTTTGCTGCGGATCATCAATGGAGCGTCAGCCTCGAACTTCTTTCTTGATCTCGGAGTGCTGACGGGCGAGGTCGTCGCAGTTGACGGTCACGCGGTCCGGCCGGTGTCTGCATCGGTGTTTCCAATCGCAATTGCCCAGCGCCTCGACGTTCGCGTGCAGTTACCAAAGGGCCAGGCGGCCTTTCCGGTGCTCGCGACACTAGAGGGCGAGCGCAAGCGCACCGGGATCGTGCTGGCTGCGCCGGGGGCACGGATCCTCAAGATCGATGCATTCGCGGCGCACGCCACCGGTCCGCTCGATCTCCAGCTGGAGCGATCGCTGCGTGCGGTGACGCCGCTCGTACCGAAAGTGGCCGACCGAATCCACCGAATCGCCCTAACCGGGTCCATGACGAACTACGTCTGGAGCTTGAACGACCAGACCTACCCTGGGGCCAAGCCTTTCTCGGTCGCGAAGGGGGAGCGCGTCGAGTTCGTCATGACGAACACGACGCCGATGAGCCACCCGATGCACCTGCACGGGCACGTGTTCCAGGTCGTGGCCATAAACGGCAAACGATACCCAGGGGCGATGCGCGATACCGTCCTAGTGCCGCCGAAGACGTCGCTCACTTTCGCCTTCGACGCCAACAATCCGGGGCGGTGGTTCTATCACTGCCACAACCTCTACCACATGATCAGCGGCATGGCCAACACGGTCGTCTACGCATAAGGACGTGCGAACGAGCAGAAGGTAGTCCAAGCCTTCCGGCCCGCTTATGCCGGTGGGATTGACCGAGGCCCTTGAAGTACGGTGACGCCGTGACTTCCTTACATCAGACGGCGGTTGGGCGCGCGCGGAATCTCGGCCGACCTACTCGCGTTGTCGGTTCACTCATGGGCGTCGCTGTCGCGGTGAGCGCGCTAGCGCTGCTTCCGGCCCTTGCTGCGGGAGGCATTCCACTCGTCGACTCGACCACCGTTCGCACGGGTGGTACGCGCTCGCCGTCGGACTCGACGTACTCGCGCTATCAACCGGTATCGGCGTGCTCGGCGTTCCGTGGAACATCCGCATACGGGTCGGCGCGGCCTTCGCTGCAGCTGAGATCGTCATGCAGGTCATGGGTGCGGCGATCGGGACCGGAGCCGGGCACGTGGTTGGCGAGATCGCCGCGTACTCCGGGTTCATCATCCTCGCCCTCATAGGCGTCTGGATCTTTCGCGAAAGCCTCGGTGAAGATCACGGGCTGACGGAGAATGCGACGTCGGGTCTGGGACTGCTGGCCGCCTCCGCCTCGATCAGTCTCGATTCGCTCGGCGTGGGGTTCTCATTGCCGGCTCTTCGTGTGCCGCTCGTCCCGCTCATCGGAACGGTCGCGATAACCACGGTCGTCTTCACGTTTGCCGGCTTGCGCTTCGGCGAGATCCTCGGGAAACGGTTCAAGAAGAATGCTGAGCGCGGGGCGGGCGTCGTGCTCGTCGCGCTCGCCCTCCTCTTCACGCTGCAGCATTTGGCACACTAGCGGGCGCGGTCGCTCTTGGTGGCGCGCCCCGGCAACATCCGAGTCGAATTAAGGATAAAGGTCAGCTCGGAAGCGACGTGGATGAACGCTGCAAGCAGCGGATTCAGGACACCGACCGCCGCAAGCAGGATGCCCACCAATCCACCGTTATCGTACCGACGAAGTTCTGCACGACGATGCGCCGCATGCGCCTCGCGATACGGACGGTCTCGACGAAACGAGACAAGTCGTTCCCAAGGAGCACGACGTCCGCGCTCTCACGCGCGACGTCGGTCCCCGAACCCATCGCGACCCCTACCGTCGCCTGGGTGAGAGCAGGCGCATCGTTTCCCCGTCCCCGACCATCGCGACAATCTTGCGGTCATCAACAAGCGCAGCGACGAACTGACGCTTCTGATCGGGAAGCAAATTCGCTACGGCCTCTGCCACGTTCCTCGCGTCGCCGGTCAGGAGAACCGTTCGGATGGACAGCGCGCGCAGCCGTACGATTGCATCGCTCGCCTCGGGACGCAGTGTGTCCGCGATGCCGATCGCACCGAGGAAACGGGCGGCGTACGCGACGAGGACCATCGTCGCATCGTCGCGACTTTCGGATGTGGCAGGGAGATCGATGTTGCACTCGACCAGGAACGCGTGGTTTCCGACGAGGATCGTTTCGCCGTCAAATACCGCTCGGATACCGCGACCCGGCGTATATTGGAATGTCTCGGGTTCCGCGACGGCGACCACGTCGACGTGTGCTCGCGTGAGAATTGCCTCACCAAGGGGATGTTCTGACCGCCGTTCGGCAATGACAGCGGTCCCCAGCAGCACCCGCGGGGCGATACCCGGCGCCGGCAGGAGTGCAACGACCTCGGGCTTGCCGTACGTCAGCGTACCCGTCTTGTCGAGCACCACGGTATTGACCGCAGAGAGCGCTTCCAGGTACCGGCCACCCTTGATGATGATGCCTTCCCGAGCCGCGCGACCGATCGCGCCGAGGACGGCGAGCGGCGTGCCGGCCGCGATGCCGCATGCGCCGGCAACGATGACAACCGAGATCGTGGAGCGCGGATCACGGGTGATCAGGAACGTGAGAGCCGCGGCGCCGAGCGCGAAGTACACCAAGTATCCGGCGAGTCGGTCCGCGAGCCGCTGGATCGGCGCACGGGAACGCTCCACCGACTCGACGGCTTCGATGATCTTGCCGAAGCTCGTGTCGCGTCCGAGCTTCTCAGTCCGCACCTCGAGCGCGCCCGACTGGTTGATCGTGCCCGCGTACACGTACGATCCGGTACCTTCTCGACCGGCATCGACTCACCGGTGATGCGCGCCTGGTCGACGAACGAGTTGCCGGCGATGACGACGCCGTCGACCGGGAGCAACGTTCCCGGGTTGACGAGGACGGCGTCGCCGACGCGCAGCTCGTCCGCCGCGATCTCCGATGCCGTGCCGGCACGACGTACGAGAGCGGTGCGCGGCAGTAGGTCCAGCAAGTAGCGGATCGCGGTTCGCCCGCGTGCGACCGTCAGGCCTTAGAGCACCTCTGCCGCGAGCACGAACACGGTAATGACGAGCGCGGTGAAGAACTCACCGATGGCGAGCGCAGCAACCAGGGCAATGGTCATCGAAAGTTCCATCGTCATCGTCCGCTCGCGCAGATTTTCGAGCGCCTCGCGGAAGATCGGCCATCCACCGATCAGCGTCGCGACGACGCCGATAACGCTGACGCGGTCGAACGGCTCCCACAGGCGGAACCACACCGCTGCGGCAGCCACTGCAACGAAGGCGATGCGAACGAGGTCCGCGCCTTCGATCGCGCGCTCAGGATGCTCGTGCCCTTCGTGATGTGCCCTCGGGGAGAGGGCCCGGCCTTCGACGTGTGCCACGCTCATTTCAGGTATGTCCGCACGACTTCGATGAGCTCGGCTGCAGCACGGTTCTGCGCCGCGCGCGACACCGGCCCCGCCCCCACATGCGCGTGGATGTGCTCCTCGAGCACCTCGCCCATCAAACCGTTCATCGCTCCTCGTGCGCCGGCGAGCAGATGGAGGACGTCAGCGCAGGGCTTCTCATCTTCTAGGGCCCGCTCGGCCGCCTGGAGCTGGCCCACAATGCGCCGGACGCGGGGAAGCAGCTTATCTTTATTCCTACTGGTGTGCGCCACGCGAGGGCCTTCTGCGAGGCGATAAAGGATACCCCCCTACCCTATATTTTTTTCGAAGACACGACCACTAGCGGCGACGGAGTCGCAGCGAATTGCCGACGACGAAGAGGCTCGACAACCCCATGGCCGCCGCTGCGAAGATCGGCCGCACGACTCCGAAGGCGGCGAGCGGCACGAGCACCACGTTGTATGCGAATGCCCAGAACAGGTTCTGCCGGATGGTGGCGATCGTCGCGCGGGAGAGCCGGATCGCGGCCGCGACAGCGCGTGGGTCGTTCGAGAGAATCGTCGCCTGTGCGGTTTCCATCGCAACGTCGGTGCCGCCGCCCATCGCGAGCCCGACGTCGGCGCTCGCGAGCGCGGGCGCGTCGTTCACGCCGTCGCCGACGAATGCCACCCCAATCCCAGTTCGCTGCAGTCCACGGACGACGTCGGCCTTGCCCTCGGGCGAGACACGAGCATCAAAGTCGCGTACGGCAAGCGCGTCTGCGAGGCGCCGCGTGGGTCCGTCGGCGTCACCGCTTACGATCCTGGTCGCCAGGCCAAGCTCGTGCAGCGACGCGACGGCTTCGCGCGACTCGGCCCGAGCTTCATCCGCGAAAAGGAGCGCCCCCAGGTACCTGCCGCCATGCGCGACGGCGACGATCGTTTGCGTCGCATCACCGCGCGCGTCGACGACGATGCCTTGCGATTCCAGATACTCCGGCGTGCCGACATGGGCGGCCGAACCCGCGACCGTCGCACGGATGCCTTGACCGCGTACGGCGACCGTCTCGGATGACGGCAAGGTCGGCGCGTCCGCGCGTGCGGCGGCGCGCGCGACGGCGCCGGCCAGCGGGTGCGACGAGCCGCGCTCGACGGCGGCGGCGATGGCGAGCACCTCGGATGCGGAGATGTTTGCCGCCGGCACGATGTCGACGACTTCAGGACGCCCGCGCGTGAGGGTACCGGTTTTGTCGAACAGCACCACATCGACACGGCCGAGCCGCTCGAGCGCGTCGGCGTCGCGGAACAAGATGCCCTTCGCAGCGCCGGCACCGACCCCCACCATGACGGCGATCGGCGTGGCGAGCCCGAGCGCACACGGACACGCGACCACGAGCACCGCGACGGCGGCCGCAAGCGCAGCGACCCACGGGTGGCCGGTGGCGCGCCAGCCGACGAACGTCAGCACGGCGACACCCAAGATCGTCGGGACGAACACCGCGGCGACGCGGTCGGCCAGACGCTGCACAGCGGGCGTCGTGCCCTGGGCCTTGCGCACCAGCTCCACGATGCGCGCGAGCGTCGTACCCGCGCCGACGGCGGTGGCCCGCACGAACAACGTGCCGTCGCCGTTGACCGAGCCGGTCCGAATAGCCATCCCCGATGAGGCCTCGACGGGAATCGCCTCGCCCGTGAGGGCTGCTACGTCTACGCTGCTCTCGCCTTCGGTGATGATGCCGTCGACGGGCACGCGGTCACCCGCGCTCACCAGTACGGTGTCGCCGAGGCGCAACGCGTCGGCTGGAATCTCGCGCACCGTTCCGTCGGGCTCGACGCGCCGGGCGAACACCGGACGCAGGTCCAGCAGGGCTCGGATCGCGCGATTGCTACGTCCCTTTGCTGCGCTTTCCAGAACTTTTCCGATGAAGATGAGCGTCACGATCGCACTAGCCGTTTCGTAGTACGACGGCTGCATCGCGAGCGTCGCATAGACCGAATACGCGAGAGCGGCGGTCGAACCGAGCGAGACCAGCGTATCCATGGTCGCGGTGCGTTGCCGCAGCGCGTTGAGCGCGCCACGATGGAAGTCAAAACCCACAACTGCCCACACCGGTACGGTGAGGGCCAGCATCAGCCAGTCCTTGCCCGCGAAGTCGCCGGCGAACATTCCGAGCACCAGCGTCGGGAGAAAGAGGATCAGACCGAACGCCAGGACGGCGCGGCGGCGGCGCGCCTCTGCGTCGCGATGCTGTGCGTCGATATCTGCGTGGTCGGCGTCGACTGCGGCTGCATCATAGCCGGCCTTGCCGATCGCTGCGACGAGCTGCTCGCTCGAAACGGCCTGCGCATGATCGACGGTCGCTTGCTCGGTGGCAAGGTTGACCGTCGCGTCCGCGACGCCGGGGATCTTCTTTATGGCGCGCGTCACGTGCGCGACGCACGACGCGCACGTCATGCCGCGGACGGACAGTTCCGTAGTCATGCGAGGGTGTAACCGGCCTCGTCGAGCGCGGCGGTAAGCAGTTCCCGCGGTACCTCGGCGTCCGCATCAAGGGTGGCCTCGGCTTGCTCGAGATCGACCTGTACCGATCGTACGCCCGGCAGCTCGGCAAGGGCATCGCGCACGTGGCGGGCGCAGTTCTCGCAGGTCATCCCCGCGATGGAAAGGATCATCGTCATAGTTGTTCCGTGAGCCGAGGGTTCAAGGGGATGACCGCGGCTCAACCGGCCATAACTGCCATTGACGGTTATACACCTGGAATGATAACCTGTCAACACGATTATGACTGGTGATAGGTTCGAGTTTCGGTTCGTAGGTGAGCACCTGGCGCTCGACTTCGTGAACACGCGGACGACCGAACGTGACTTGGCCCGCGAGGACCTCGCGACATACCGTCAGGCCATCGCCTGGTTTGCGAAGTCGGGGATCCTCTCGCGGACCGATGCGACGGCGCTACTGCGTCTCGAGGGGTCGCGTGACGCGCGCGAGACGTTGCGAGCGCTGCATGATTTTCGTGACGACGTGCGCGCCTTGCTCGACGATTACCGTCGCTCGGGCAGGGTCGCGACGCGCTATCTCGAGCTGGTGAACGCACGGCTAGCCGACTGCGGATGTCGCCGCGCGCTTGTCCTCGATGGCGATCGGTTTGTCGTGCGCGTTCAGTATCGCTTCGAGCGCGCACACGATCTGCTCATGCCCCTGGCGAACGCCGTAGCCGAGCTGCTCGCCCAGGAAGACCTCACGCGGCTCAAACGATGCGGCGGCGACTGTTGCGACATGTACTTCCTCGACGTGAGTCGCAACCGGTCGCGCACGTGGTGCGACATGGCGGCGTGCGGCAATCGCGCCAAGGCCGCGGCGTACTATCGGCGCTCTCGAGCCGAGGGCGCGGCGTAACGAACCATGTCGCCGCCAGCCCGCGCATGTTGCGGATGACGTAGACTCACTCGTCGATCACCCGTTTCGGGGGTACGACGACCGGCACTAGCACCTCGAGGAGTCGCTGCATGACCTGGACCCATCCGATGGTGCTCGCCCTGCCTCTCGCGTTGCTCGCGCTGCTGCTCGCCGGCGTACTCCTGCGTCGTGAGGCCCAACCGGCGCCTGCGCATCCCGAAATGCATCCCCGCAACGCTTGGCGGCAGTACTATGCGCGGTTTGCGCTGCTCGTCATCGCGTTCGTCGTCTTCGATATGGAGATGGCGTTCATGTATCCTTGGGCGGTCGCGTTTCGGCGCATGGGCATGGTCGCGTTCGGCGACATGCTCGTGTTCGTCGCGATCCTGGGTGTTGCTCTGGCGTATATGTGGCGCACCGGCGTGCTCGAGATCGAGACCCCGCCGCGGTGAGCGCTTCGTTCGTGCTGATCACCGCGGTGGCCGGCGTCGCGATCGTCGAGATGCTCGACCGCCGCACGCTCATCGCGCCGCTCGCCGTCGTGCGCGAGGCGCTTGCGGCGCCGTATCCCGACACGGCGCTCGGAAGCCCGCGCTGGGCGGTTGGAGCAGCGCTCGCACTCCCCGCCTTTGTCCTCGCCGCATTGAGCATGGTGCCGCTGGGATCCGGTTACGAGCCCGCCGATGCGGTGCCCGGCATCTTTCTGGCAGCGATGCTGCTCGACTTCGCGGCCGCGTGCGTAGCGGCAGTCGGCTGGAGCGCGAACCGCCCTGCGGGGGTGGCCGGACTGTTCGGTGCGATTCTGCAGTTCGTTTCGTACGGAATCGTCATCGGCTTCGGGATGATCGGCCCCGCCATGGCGGCCGGTTCCCTCTCGCCCGCTCGCATCGCCGGCGCACAGCACGTCTGGTATGCGCTTACGCAACCCGGGTCGCTCGCGCTCTACGCGATCGGCGCGCTGGCGCAGGCCTTCCGCCCGCCGTTCGATGCACCGGCACAGGCGGCGCTCGACGGGCTCGGCGGCCTGCCGCGCCTCGCCTTCCGCTGGGGCTTGGATCTGCTGGCGTTCACTGTCGCTGCCTACGGTGCGGTGCTCTTCTTCGGCGGGGGCGGCGACTCGTACGGCGGGTTGATGCTCGTCACGGTCCTGCTGCTGGTCCCGATGGCGCTCCTGCGGCGCGCGCGTTGGAGCTATCCGCGCACATTGCGCGTTTTCTGGCGCATCGCGATGCCGCTGGCGCTGGTCAACGTCGTCCTGGTCGGGGTCGTCGTGGTGCTCGGATGGTCCTGACGTGGCTCCTGTTCCTGGCTGCATCCGCGGCGACGCTCTGGTGCGGCTGGTGGATGTTGCGCACGATGTCGATGCTCGAGGCCGGGTTGGCGCTCATGGGCTCCTCGCTCGGCGCCGCGGTCCTGCTCTTCACGCTGCACGCTGACATCGTCGCCGCCATGACCGTGATGATGTTCGGACCGGCGATGCTCGGGATGATCCTCTTCATGCTGATGCTGATGGAAGACAGCGGCGGGTTCATGATGACGGCATCGTCCGACGTCCCGATGCCGCACGACGCGCCCGATGCGGGCCCTGAGGTGCTGCGTGAGGCGGCGCCCCTGCTCGGCGACATCTCGGAGATCGCTCCGCCGGCGGCCGAGATGGATATGGCGATGACCAACGCGCAAACGCGCTGGGGAGGTTGGATCGCCGGCGCATTCTTCGTTGCGAACGCGGCGGTCATCGTGCGGACTCCGTGGGGCGGCACCTCGGAGTCGCCGTCCGTGGCACAGGCCGGCCTGATCGGCGCAGCGCTGCTCGACAAGTACATGCTCGTGTTCGAGGGTTGCGGACTGCTGATTCTTCTCACCGTCGTCGCCGCGACGATGCTGGGCCGGAGTGAGAACCGATGATTCCGCTGCAGGGATATCTCATCGTCGCCGCCGGCCTGTTCTCCGTCGGCCTGTGGGGTGTGATGAGCCAGCGGGGTCTCGTGATGATCCTCATGGCGCTCGAACTGATGCTCTCGGCCGCGAATCTCGAGGTGCTCGCGTTTTGGCGGTATCTCTCACCCGCGCAGATCGACCCGCACGTGTTCGCGATCGTCGTTCTCACGATCGCGAGCGTCGAAGAAGCCGTCGGCCTCGGCCTGGCGCTGATGCTCTATCGGCGGCGGTCCACGCAGAACGTAGACCGCTTCGCGGAGCTGCGAGGGTGAGCGCGCCGTGGCTCCCCGGGCTGCCGCTGATCTTCATCGACGACGCGGTCTCGCGTTGGGCGACGCTGATCGTCTTGGCGGTGGCCGCGATCCTGGGAACCTACGCCGCCGGCGACCCGGAACTGCGGACCGGTCGATTCCGATTTTGGACGGTGTACGCGCTCTTCGCGTTCGCCGCGATCGCCTTCGCGCACGCATCCGGCCTGCTCACGTCATACGTGTTGTGGGAAGCGATGAGCGCGTGCTCGTTCTTCCTGATCGCGCAGCGGCTCGATGAGGACGTCGTCGCGGCGTCGGTGAGGGCGCTCACGACGACCCGGCTGGGCGACCTGCTGCTCCTGATCGGCGCCGGCGCCATCGCCGCCGGACACCCACAGGTCGGACTGATCGGCGCGCTCGCGGGGGCCGCGATCAAGTCCGGGCAGCTGGGAGCGACGCCGTGGCTGGTCGGAGCGATGGTGGCGCCGACGCCCGTGAGCGCGTTGCTGCATTCGGCGACGCTGGTCGCGGCGGGGCCGTATCTGCTTGCGCGGCTTGCGCCGCAACTCGCCGTCTTCCCGAATCTGCTCGCCGCGCTCGCGATCTACGCGGTCATCTCGGCGTTCGCCGGCGCGCTGTTCGCAGCGACGTCGAACGATGCGAAACGCACCCTCGCGTGGTCGACCTCGGAGCAATTGGCTCAGGCGACGCTGGCGACGGCGGCGGGAGCGCCGTTCGCGGGTCTTGCCGTTTTGGCAGGGCACGCACTGGCCAAACCGCTGTTGTTCATCGCGGCGGGTTACCTGCGCGCCGCGACCGGCTCGACCCGTTACGACGCGGCGTCGCGGGAGGGACGGCGCGTGGGCGCTTTCGTCGCAGCGACCGTCGTCGGAGCGGCGGCGCTGGTGGGGATACCGCCGTTCCTCTCGTCGTGGGGGCTCGCGTCCACCTGGTCCGCGGTCGCGACGGCACGGCCGCCCCTCCTGATCGCGGGGCTCGCGATCTCCGCATTGAGCGGATGGTACGCCACGCGATTCGCTCTGCTGCTCTTGCCGGACGTGAACCGCCCCTTCGCGCGCGCGGCACTGCGGCCACCGTTGCGCGCCGCCGCGTGGCTTGGGATCACGCTCGCGCTCGCCGTGTCGATCGGCGTGATCCGGTTCCGGGTCGACCTGGAATCGCTGGCCCTGCCGATACTCGCGCTGAGCGGAGGTGCGCTGGCGGTAGCGGCGCGGCGGACGACGCTGCTCACAGCGGGGTTCGCGTTCCCCGAAGGCATCGCATGGTGGGACCGCACGTTCAGCGCGCCCGCCCGCGCGGCGGGCACGCTGCTCGATCGCTGCGATCGCGCGCTGCTTGCGGGCGCGCACTTCCTGGCGACGGCGACGCTGCGGATCGGTCGTCGCGCGGCCGCGGTCGATGACCGGCTGGATCGTGATACCACCGAGCTCGGGCGCGGGCTGCTGGCGGGAGGGCGGCGCGCAGCCGCGGTCGTCGTCGGCGACATCTCACGTTACGTCGCGTACACTGCCGTCGGGCTCGCCCTTGCAGCGGCCGTCATCGCCGCGGTGCTCGCGACGGCCAGAGGTTTCGCGTGATCGCGCTCGCGCTCGCGATCGGCGCACCGGTCCTGGTCGCCCTCGGCGCACCGTTCGCTCCGGTTCGCGTCGCGCGCGCGCTCGTCATCGGCGTGGGATTGCTCGTCCTCGCGGTGGCACTCGCCGCGCTCGGCGGCCTCATCGCCCCGTCGCTCGACGTGCCATGGATCCCCGCGCTCGGAGCACGCTTGGCCTTGGGCGGTGATGCCCTGAGCTGGTCGCTCGTCGCACTCGCCGGCGGACTGACCGCCGCCGCCGTCGGTGGGGTACCGCCGCGAACGAACGGATCGGCATTGGCGGCGTTGTTTGCCGCGATGCTGGCCGGGCTCGTCGTCGTCTTCCTTGCGCGCGACCTGCTGCTGTTCTATTTCGGCTTCGAGATCGCGCTGGTCCCGATGTACTTCATCATCGGAGGCTGGGGCGAAGGCGATCGGACCCGAGCCGCAATCGTGTTTTTCGTGTACACGCGCGCCGGGTCGCTGGCGATGCTGCTCGCGTTCGTGGGTCTTGCCTTTGGCGCCGGCGGCCACGGGTTCGCCTTCTCGGCGGCTGCGCATCCGAGCGGACTGCTGGCCGCGTGGATCGCGGCAGGGCTGCTGATTGGATTTGCGATCAAGCTCCCGGTCGTGCCGTTGCATGCCTGGCTGCCGCTCGCGCACACCGAGGCCCCGACGGAGGGCAGCGTGATGCTCGCCGGGCTGCTGCTCAAACTCGGGGGGTACGGTCTGTTGCGCATCGCGCTCGCGTTCGTCCCAGGAGCGCTCGCGGCGACGGCGCCGTGGCTGGTGGCCTGGGGCCTGACCAGCGCGCTCTGGGGGGCGCTCGCGGCCTTCCCGCAACGCGATCTCAAGCGGCTCGTCGCGTACACCTCCGTCAATCACATGGGGTACGTCCTCGTCGCGGTCGCGGTCGCCGCGGCGCTCGGCCCCGACTCTGTAGCCGGGCGGCTCGCGGTGAGCGGCGCGGCGCTGCAACTGGTGAGTCATGGCCTGCTCACCGGAGGTTTGTTCCTCGTCAGCGGAGCGATCGGCGAGCGCTTCGGGACGCGCGACCTCAGGCGGCTGGGAGGCATGGCACGGCGGGCGCCCCGCTACGGTTGGACGTTCGCGCTGCTCGCACTGGGCTCGCTCGGGATCCCTGCACTGAGCGGCTTCGCAGCGGAAGTGCAGATCGTGCTGGCGACCGCCATGTACGCACCTGGCGCAGCGGTCGTGCTCGGGGTCGCAATCGTGCTGACGACGGCACTGCTCGCGCGCACGGCACTGAGGCTGCTCACCGGTGAGCCGGTAGAGGCCGAACCCTCGGAACACCGTGGGGCGGACCTCGCGCTGCCGTGGGTGGCGGCGCTGTTGCTCGGGAGTGCGGTGCTCGGCATCTGGCCACGCGTTCTGGTGGACGGGTACGTGGCGGTCGCTGCCGCGCTCGGCGCCGGCCGGTGAGCGCGAACGATCTGCTGGCCGTCGTGCCGGAGATGGCGCTGGGTGCGCTCGGGATGGCGCTCGTCGTGCTGGCAACGGTGCGCGAGCGCCCACAGCTGGCATACGGCACCGGCGCGATCGGCCTGGCGCTCGCGCTCGTGGCCCTCCTTGGCGATGTCCGTTCCCCTGCCGCCGCCGCCTTCATGGGGACGTACCGGCTGGACGGCTACGGTCTGGCGGCCAAAGCGGTCGCGATCGCCTTCGGCGCGGTCGCGCTCGGCGCGATGCGCCGCGACCTCCAAGATTCGCCGCGGGCGACAGAGGCGCCGGCCTTCGTCGTGTTCGGCACGCTGGCTGCCTGCGTGCTGGTCGAGGCGCAGGACCTCGCCCTCATCGCCGTCGCGCTGACGATGCTCGCGGCCGCCGTGTACGGTTTGCTCGGGGCGGCGCCCGGATCGGTGCGCGCGGCCGAAGCTGCGCTGAAGTTCTTCGTGCTCTCCGCCCTCACGGGAGCCGTCACGCTGTACGGTTTTGGCCTGCTGTTCGGTCTGGGACGGTCACTCGACGAAGCGACTCTCGCGACGCGGCTCGCGGCGAGCCCGCCGGTGGCGGTGGCGCTTGCGGCGGTGCTGACGAGCGCGGCGTTCGTCTTCGAATCCGCCCTGGTCCCGATCGCCGAGTGGGCTCCGGACGTGTATCAGGGAGCGCGCACCTCGGTCACGCTTTGGCTTTCGGTGGTGCCGAAGACGGCCGCGCTCCTCGCCCTCGCGCGTCTCGTGTCCACCGCTTTGCAGGGACAGCTCGAGATGGTGGTGATTGCGGTCGGCGTCGTAGCGGTCGCGAGCCAAATTTGGGGGAACCTGGCCGCCTACGCACAGCGCGACATCAAGCGGATGTTGGCGTATTCGGGGATCGCTCAAGCCGGTTTCATGGCGTCCGCGCTCGCCGTTTCGGCGCGTTCATCATCGGCGCTCGACGCGCTCCTGCTCTACATCGCAGCCTACGCGGCGATGAACGGCTTGGCGTTTGCGTCCGTGCTGGCGATCGAACGGCGCTTCGGCGTGACCACGATCGACGGGTTGAACGGCGTCGGCGCAAGCGCGCCTTGGCTGGGGCTGGCTCTGACGACGGCGCTGCTGTCGCTGGCGGGCTTCCCGCCCTTCGTCGGATTCGCCGCGAAGGTCGCCTTATTGCAGGCGACCTTCTCCGCGCACGAGCCGTGGCTGGGCATTTCGATCGCCGTCAACAGCGTGCTCAGCCTCGGGTACTATCTGGGTCCGATCGCGCGCATTTGGACGGGGACGCGGTTCCCCGCGCGGCCGTTCGTGCGCGTGGGTACCGCCGCGGTCGTGATCACGGCATTGGCGAACGTCGTGCTCGGCCTCGCGCCTCAGCTTGCCATCCCTCGCTAAAGCGCGCAGCGTTCGACACGCTGTCGTCGAGTGGGCCGCGCGCCACGGGAGCGAGTGTGTGAGGGCGCGAACCATCGGCCGTGGTCAAGAAACGCGACGTGCAATTCCGGCCCAAGGGCAAGGGAGTCAATCAGGTTCTCGGAGAGCTGCAGACTCGCGTCATGGAGCATCTGTGGTCCGCGGGGCCGATGGCGGTCGCGACGTTACACCGCGCGCTCGCTCGACGCGGAGAAGTCGCCTACACGACCGTGGCAACCGAACTGACCCGCCTGCAAGGCAAGGGCCTCGTCAAGAAGACGGGGACGCACTTAGAGACGCGCTACGCGGCAGCGGTCTCGCGCGAGGCATTCGTCGAGGGGTTCGTGGGCGACGTGCTCTCCGGGCTGGTCGGCGCGCACGGGCGCGCGGCGATCCATGGATTCGTCGACGCGATCGCCGGCGACGACGACGCGCTTGACGAAACGCTGCGGCTGTTGCAAGAACGTCGCCGGGCTCGCTGATCGCACCGCGCCGGGGAGTCTGCTACACCGTGTCGAATGGTCGCCCGATGGCAGTGCACGCTCGGCGGCCATTCACGGTTTCATCGACGTGATCGCGCACGATGATGCAGCCCTCGAAGAGACGCTGCGGCTGATCCAGGAACGACCCCGGCCTCGTTGATGCTGCGCGTCGCGCGCTGGGCGTGGCCGCTGATCTTTCTCATTCCGCTCACGCTGGTTGCCGGGCGGGGGTGCCGCTTTCCCGGCGTCGACGCGGCCTATCACTCGGTGCTGTGGATGCACGAAAATCTGCCTGCGCTCTACGTCGTCGCGGCCGCCATGGCGGCGGTGGCGGTGGCGATCCGCGTCGCGCGGGCGCGCGCCCGCGCAGCGACCCTGTTTGCTCTCGCGACACCATTGCCGCCGGCGCTGGAAAAGGCGTTCGCAATGGAGAGCGCCCGGCTGTCCGTCGCGGTTCCCGCGCTGGCATATTTAGATGTCGCCGCACCGCTGTGCTTTGCGCTCGTCGGGAGGCGATCGTCGGTTGTTGTCTCGCGAGGCTTTGTCGAGGGTCTCGACGCCGAGGAACTCGCGATGGTAGCCCGTCACGAATTGCTGCACATCAAGCACCGCGATCCGCTGCAGGGCTTCGTGTGGCATCTCGCCTTCGCGGCTCTCATTTTGCCGGCGTTCTCCGCGCTCGAGCGCTGGCTCACCTCACGCCGCGAACTGCGGACCAACCTGGAGGCCGCCGACGTGGATCCCGATCCGGACCGGTACGCTCGGCTGCTCGCATCGCAAGCGCGCGAGCGGCGCAGCCTCTGCGTCGAAGCGATCGGCGCCCCCGCGCGCAGTCGCGGCCTCCTTTCAGCGCTCGCCGCGCCGGCGATGGTCTTGATCGTGCTCGCGTCGCTCGCACTGTCCCATGCCTGGTTTCTCGACCATCTGAGCTACCTTTCCGCTCGTCACTGCTGAGGGATGATTGGAATGGTGGCTGGGCGCAAACGCCGGGACCACAGGTGAACCTTCGGAACTTCGGCAATACTACATCGCGTAGTAGCCTCGTCTGAGCGACTCGGGCGGCACCGTGCCGTCCGACTTGCGCCTTCCGCATAGGAGTCCAATGCTCTTCGATCGTCTTCTGCGACGCACAGCCGCCGCCGTCTCTCTCGCGCTTCTCGTCCCAGCCGCGGCGCTAGCGCACCCCGGCGAAGGTGGTGCGACGCCCAATCCGGCCTTGCTTTCGTCACTCGTCGCTGCGGGCGGCGGGTCGACGGCATTCAGCGCGAAGGCCCTGCGCCAGAACCTCGGCGGCCCCGCCGAGGAGGCAAAACTTCGCGCCGCTCTGGGCGCCGCTGCGGTAACGCGGTACGACGATGTGTTCTCGTTCGTCGTGCGCGACGGACTCGCGACGATGAGCAAGAACGGGGAAACGCTTCCGGCGCCAAACCCGGCGCCGTCGAACGGTAAGGCTCTCGCCGTCGCGCTCTTCAAGGCCGGGCTCCACGACGGTGACTTCGACATCGAGCGCCTCTTCGACACGCTGTTCTCGCAGAGCGTGCACATGCACGCGATGATGGCCGTGGCACAGAAGTATGGCGCACCGGGTGAGAGCGCGTATCACCAAGTCTTCGGACGCCTCGTCGCGGACGTCGGCGGCAACGGCGCGCCCGTCGATCTCAAGGCCGACGAGCGGATGCACCACATGAACGGAATGGACATGAAGGGGATGGACATGAAGGGCATGTCGATGCCTTCCCCCGGCGCGACGAGCACGCCGCACTAACGCCCCTCGACGGCACGCGCGGCCGCACCGCACGGTGCGGCCGTGTCCGACAACGCAACTGAAACCGAGATCGAGATGAACAGACAGAACCTGCTGCGCGCGTTCGGCGCGCTCGGCGCCGCCGCTTCGCTTCCGGGCGTCGCACCGTCATACGCACGCGATGGAATCGTTCCGCTTCCTCCCGTCGCGAACGGAGAGCGGCTGGTCGACTTCGTCATCGATTCAGCACCGCTGGCAGTCGACGGTCGCACCGGCAGCGCGATCGCGATCAACGGCAGCGTTCCGGCTCCGCTCTTGCGGGCGCGAGAAGGCGAGACCGCGGTCATTCGCGTGATCAACCGCCTCAAAGAGACCACCTCGATCCACTGGCACGGACTGCTCATTCCGAACGCGATGGACGGCGTGCCCGGCGTGACGTTCGGCGGAATCGCGCCCGGTTCGACGTTCACCTACCGGCTCCCGATTCGGCAGAACGGGACGTACTGGTTCCACAGTCACTCCGGACTGCAGGAGCAGGTCGGCGTCTACGGGCCGATCATTCTCGATCCGGCGGGCCGTGACCGCGTTGCGTACGATCGCGAGCACGTGCTGATGCTCTCGGATTGGACCTTCGACAATCCGATGACGCTTATCGCGAAGCTGCGCAAAAGTGCCGGTTACTTCAATTTCCAAAAGCTGACAGCTGCCGACTATATGAAGATGGCGCGCGCTGAAGGACGCGATCCTTCCTTGATCGACTGGTCCGAATGGGCGCGCATGCGCATGGATCCGACCGATCTTTCGGACGTCTCGGCGTACACGTACAGCTACCTGATGAACGGCCTGACTCCTCAGGCGAACTGGACACCGTTGTTCAAGCCGGGCGAGAAAGTGCGCCTGCGCGTGATCGGCGGCGCCGCTATGACGACATTCGACGTGCGCATCCCGGGCTTGCAGATGACGGTCGTGCAGGCGGACGGCCAAGATATTCAGCCCGTAACGGTTGATGAGTTTCGCGTCGCGCCGGGCGAGACGTACGACGTCGTCGTGCAGCCGACCGAGAATCGCGCCTACACGATTTTCGCCGAAACGATGGACCGCAGCGGATACGCGCGCGGGACGCTTGCCCCGCGAGCCGGAATGACGGCCGCGATTCCGCCGCGCCGGCCGCGCCCGCTGCTGAGCATGGCCGATATGGGGATGGACATGAGCGGCATGTCGGGGATGAACACGTCCGGCGGTTCGATGTCCGGAATGGACATGAGCCCGAAGACGGCGAGCCCCGCGCCCGGCGCGTCGGCGATGCCTGGCATGAACATGAACGGCGGCAGCATGCCCGGGATGGACATGAGTACCCCCAAGCCGTCGCCGCGTCCGCGTGCGCACGCCATCTCGCGCGGCTCGTTCCTGAAACCGTCACCCAGGCCGAGTGCCAAGCCTCACGCTGCGTCAAATACGATGTCGGGGATGGCCGGTATGTCCGGAATGGCGGGCATGAATATGAGCAGTCCGAAGCCGTCACCGAAACCGAGTGCGCCGAGTTCGGGCGGCATGTCGGGAATGTCGATGCCGGGAATGGATATGCATCCGAAGAGTGCTGCGACGCCGGCTCCTTCGAACAGTCCGGGCGGCGGCATGTCAGGCATGCAGATGGCGCCCTCGAGCGGCGCGTATCTGCCCGGAAGCCCGCCCGTGGCGCACGGTCCGGACACCCACGGCGTCGAGAACACGATGGTGCCAATGCAGGAGACCAACCGTCTGGGCGATCCGGGACCTGGGCTCGAGAACGCGGGGCATCGGGTGCTGGTTTATACCGACTTGAAGAGCCTCGAACCTCAGAAAGATCGCCGGGATCCCGTAAAGACGCTCGAGTTGCACCTCACGGGCAACATGGAGCGCTACATGTGGTCCTTCGACGGCAAGAAGTACTCCGAAGCCGGCGCGTTCCAATTCCGTAAGGGCGAACGCGTGCGCATCATCATGGTGAACGACACGATGATGGAGCATCCGATCCATCTGCACGGCATGTACATGGAAGTCGAAAACGGCGCCGGCGGCAATCAGCCGTACAAGCACACCATTCGCGTGAAGCCTGCGGAGCGTCTGTCCGTCGCGATCACGCCGGAAGAGCTCGGCGACTGGGCGTTGCACTGTCATCTGCTGATGCACATGGAGCTCGGGATGATGCGCGTCGTGCGGGTCGTCGCGTGAGGATGGTCCGTTCCTTCGCTGCCGTGGCCCTCGCGGCAGCGATCGCTCCCGCGGCTGCCGGTGCACAGCCGATGCCGATGCCGATGCCCAGCGCCACGACCGTTACGACGACCGCACCGCCGAGACCGGCGCCCACCACGACGCCGATGCCTGCGATGCCGGGCATGCCGATGCCGGCCCAAACGTCGCCGGCCCCGGCGGGATCGACAATGCCGTCCGGAATGCCGATGCCACAAGCGAGCGGTGCGGTACCCAGTACGCGGCCCGTTCCGGTGGTTCCATATCCACAGCGTCCGGGTTGGCCGAGCCCGGTGGAAGATAATCCGCGGTTTTCGTACCTGCTTTTGGACCAGCTCGAATATCGCACCAGCAGCAGGGGCGGCGCGAGCGGCGAGCGTTTTGATGTAATGGGCTGGACCGGCGGGGACATAAAGCGCCTGTGGCTCAAGACTGAAGGCTTCGCGCCGCCAGGTTCGCCTGTCGGCCGCGAGGGCGAGGTGTCGCTGCTGTACGGTCGCCTGATCAAGCCGTTCTTCGACTTCCAGGCCGGGGTGCGCTACGTACCGGGACTCGGCACGAAGCCGCCCCGCACGTACGCCGTCATCGGTCTGCAAGGCCTCGCACCGTACAACTTCGACATCGAACCATCGCTTTTTATCAGCCAGTCCGGCCGGTTGTCGGCTCGTTTCACCGGCTCGTACGACGTGCCGTTGACGCAACGGCTTTTTTTGCAGCCGCGCCTCGAGACAAATCTTGCGGTGCAGCAGGACCCGGCCGTGGGCATTGGTTCCGGCCTGAACGACATCGACTTTGGACTCCGTCTTCGCTACGAGATCCGCCGCGAGTTCGCGCCGTACATTGGCGTCGACTGGCTGCAGAAATTCGGGCAGACGCACGCTTTCGCGCTCCGCGAGGACCCCGACCGTGCGCAATACCCGATCGTCGCCGGCCTGCGCATCTGGTTCTGACGGTCCCGTCGTAACTCGCTACAAGGTGTAGTACTCGCTGTTCCGGAGGAGTAAGGGACCACGTGCCGTCAGCAACAAGGCCGCGAGGCGCGTGCGTCATTTTTTTCGTCCAGGCTCTGGGCCTCGCCGGCTCACCGGGGGTATCTCATGAACAGAACGCTTGGTCTCTTGATCTCAGCGATCATCCTTGTATCCGCTCGGCACGGCCCGCGTCGGGCGTTCGCGAGAATGGTGCTGCCGACGTCGTGAGAACCCTCGAACGCAGCGCCGACGCGTTCGAACGTCGTGACCTCCAAGCAGCAGGGCAGGTGTGGTCGAACACCCCATCGTTGACCGTTTTTCAAAGCGGCGCAATCAGCGGTAGCGAAATCGGAGGGCGGACGTTCTCCGGCACCGGAATCGGTACGGCCGTACTCGAGCACCAAACGGGGAACTGGTGCATCGTCCATTGGCATACGACCAGCGCGCCTCGGCCTCGCACTCCCGCTCCGACCGCGACGCCATAACTGCTTTTGGTAATGCGGCGGTATTAGCCGTTGGTGAGAGACAGTTGCAATCCGCAACCATATAGTTGTATGCTCGAACCATCGTGGCGACAGCGAAGGACTCGGCGGCCGTCGAGAGCACCAAATCTGCCTTTCAAGAGCAGATGGTGCAGCTCGTGCGGTCCCTCGCGCTGCACAAGCCCGACGAGACCCCATGCGGCCAGGCGGTCTCGATCGGAGAAGCGCACGCGCTGCTGGAAATCGCCCGCGAGCCGGGCATAACGCAGAATGGTTTGGCGGCGCGCCTCCGGCTCGAGAAAAGTACGGTCTCCAGAATCGCCGCCATGCTCGAACGGCGCGGGTGGCTTCGCCGTCTGCGAGATGAGCACGATGCTCGCTTCATCCGGCTGCAGCTAACGCGGCGCGGCATCAACGCAAACACCAATATCGCTGTATCGCGGCGCGCGAAGTTCGACCGCATTTTTGGCGCCCTCCCGGCCGACCGTCGCGCCGCCGTCGTTGAAGCACTCTCGCTCCTTCTGGAGGTCACCCGTGAGAACTAGATCGGTAACGGCAGCTCTAGCTGCGTCAATGGTCGTCGCGCTGGGTGCGTCCGCGCACGCTGCCGATTCAACGCGTCAAGTCAAAGTCGAACAGAACAGCGAGCGCGTCATGCCCTTCAGCATGGAAGCGACCATGCACACGTTCGTGCCCACGCCGAGCGGCGGCGTCCAGACGGTAATGGTTCACAACGGAGACGCAAAGCAGGTTGTTCTCGTGCGCTTGCATCTGCGCAAGGAGGCGGCGGCGTTCGCGCATGGTGACTTCACGGATCCAGCGTCCATTCACGGCGGCAGGATGCCGGGATTGCAGGCGATGCACACGGGCGCAAAGCGCATCAGCGTCCGTTACTCTGAGGTGCAGAACGGCGCCGCCATCACCTACGCTACGAACGAGCCCGCGCTCGTGTCCGCAATCCACGCGTGGTTCAACGCGCAAGTGAGTGACCATGGCGCGCACGCAACGATGAAGATGTAGTGCCGGACGAGCCGCACAGGAATCAGCGCGGGGACTGCAACCCGGCCAGAGTGACCGTGACGAGGCGGCGGACTGCGGCCTTGGACGGCAGACTGCTCGCTGCTGTGAGGGCGTGGAGGCAGTAGCTCGCGAGCTCGTTAGGCGGCACATCATCGCGGAGGTCGCCGGCGGCCGCGGTCTCGGTCAGCAGGTCTCGGATCATGTCGCTCAGTTGCTGCTGCGCTCGGGCGACGACGTGCTCGCCTCGATGCAGGAGTGCCGCCAGTTCAGAGCCGTGGTGCGCGTGGGAAATATCGTGGGATATGAGCGCATAGGCCTCGAGCACAGCTTCGAGCCGGTCGGCCGGGTCGCCAGCTTGGTCCCGAACTTGGGCGAGATGTTCGAGATGGCGGGTGACCTGACGGTCGTGCCACGCGATCAAGATCGCTTCGACGTCCGCGAAATACTTGTACAGCGTCGCCCGCCCGATACCAGTTTCCTCGGCGATCTGCGACATCGTCACCGAGAGCAGCCCGTGCTCGGCCACCAGCGCCGCAGCGGCGTCCAGCGTCGCGTCGCGCACCGCGTGGCGGTGCGCCTCGATCGTCTCGTTCCACAGCTTCGGCACCACCGCAGTATACATCATGACATCATCGAGACACCATGATTTACTTCGATACACGCTGTATGCTAAAGTTTTGGCGTCATGAAAGCCCGACAACCGATCACGCGACAGAGGTAACGTATGCCTGACTTGCCCTCCTATCCCGGCACACCGCGCTGGGCGTACGTTTTTGGGACCATCGCCGTCATCGTCCTGGCCCTTCTCTTTGTCATCCGGCACCTCACCGCAGGTAGTCTCGCGGGCCACATGCAGTGAAGATCATGACACCCGGCCTGCGCAAGCTCGCGCTCACCGCACATGTCGTTTCCTCGGTCGGCTGGCTCGGCGCGGTCGCCGGCTTTCTGGCTCTCGCCATCGTCGGTCTGACCAGCCGGGATGCTCAGATGGTGCGCGCCGCGTATCTTGGGATGGACTTGACCGGCTCGTTCGTCATCGTACCGTTATGCCTCGCTTCGCTGCTAAGCGGCGTGGTCCAGTCACTGGGAACCACGTGGGGCTTGTTCCGGCACTATTGGGTCGTGGCGAAACTCGTGATGACCATCCCTGCCACCCTCCTGTTGCTGCTGCACATGCAGCCAATTGGCCGCATTGCACGCGTAGCCGCAGAAACGACGTTATCGAGTGCCGATCTGCGCGGGCCGAGGATCGAAGTCGTGGTTCAGGCCGGTGCCGCCCTGCTGGTGTTGCTCGCGGCAACGGCGCTGTCGGTGTACAAGCCGCGGGGCATGACTCGGGACGGGTGGCGTGAGCGCTATGAGCAAGATCCGGTATCGCAATCGTAGATGCAGCGCCTCGTGCTCGGCCTCAACCGGCGGAACGGACGAAGCCCAGGTGTGGCACGGGTGGCTGGGCGAATGCCATCGCGTTTCCCAGGAGGATCATGATGCTCTTGACCTCGCGCGCATTCATCGCGGCTTGCGCCGCCGTGTCGATGCTCTTCACGGCGCTGCCCGTTCCGGGCGCGGCCGGCGACCCGGCGCCGATGTCTGCTGCGCAGCGCCTGGCGCTCGTCCAGCGCTCGGTGAAATACGTCTTCGTGATCTATCAGGAAAACCGGTCGTTCGATTCCTACTTCGGGACGTTTCCGAACGCCGAAGGCCTCTACTCGCGCGTACCTGCGCGGCTCCCCGGTTTCGAGCAGCAGCTGATCGACACCGACGGCACGATGACGACCGTCAAGCCGTTCCGCATCGGCCCGGCGCAATTCGCCGCGGACACCGACGACATCGACCATTCGCACTCGAGCATGGTGCAAAAAATTCACATTGTCGACGGCGTTCCACAGATGGACGCGTTCGCCGTGACGGAGGAACGCAAGTATTCGCCGACCGGCCACCCTTCGCTGCAGGCCAAGCAGATGGGCGAACTCACGATGGCGCACGAAGATTGCGACACCATTCCGATCCTGTGGAACTACGCCAACCGGTTCGTGCTGTTCGACCACGTCTTCGAAGAGATCACGGGCCCGTCCACTCCGGGTAATCTCTCCATCATTGCGGCTCAAACGGGCATCACGCAGATGCTCCTGCACCCCGACGCCAAGGTGGCCGGCAACGGCGACCACGGAGCCGGCGTTCCCGTCGTAAACGACGCGGCCCCGTTCTGGGGATCTCAATCGGACACGACGCCGGCGACGGACAAGATGCCGGTGAACGCGGTTACACAATCGAGATACGAAATCCAGCGCAACCTCACGTTTGCGAGTCTACCGTTGACGCTGGAAGGCCGGAACATCGGGAACGTGACACGGGCAGACCGCGACCCGCAAAACGACCTTCCCGACGTGCTCGCGGACGTAGCCGACATCGCAAAGACCGCAGCGCGCGCCTCGATCCCATGGGGCTGGTACGAGGAAGGCTACGACCGCGAACCGACAGACGACAACCAGGGCCCGACCGACGCTGCCGGCCGCCACGCGTCGTACATCACCCATCACAATGGTCCCGCGTACTTCGGGTACGTCTCGAACAACCCGCAGATGCGTTCGCACCTGCACGGGCTCGACGACTTCAAGACCGCGATCGACACGCGTGCGTTACCGCCCGAGGGCGGACTGTACTACATCAAGGGCGGCTACAAGAATTTGCGCGGGCTCAAGCCGGGGAATCCGAATCCTAAGGTGCAGGCGGCGTTTGTCGGAGACGACGACCACCCGGGATACTCCGATGCTCAAATCAGCGAGGCGATGGTCGCCGACACGATCAATCGGATTGCGCGGAGTCCATACTGGTCACAAAGCGCGATCATTCTCACCTGGGACGATTCGGAAGGCGACTACGATCACGTGCCGCCGAAGGTTCGCCAGACCGTTCCCGGCGAGGATGATCTGAGCGACGGGCCGCGCGTGCCTCTCCTCGTGATCTCTCCCTTCGCCAAAGAGCACGCCGTCGAAAGCGCGCCCGGAGACCAGGCGTCCGTGGTCCGCTTCGTGGACGAACTGTTCAGCCTCAAACCTCTCGGACTGCTGCCGGACGAACTGCGCGCAAACGACGTCGGGCAGCGACTGCTCGGCGGCAGTGGGTTCTGGGGTCCGCTGGACGGGCCGCAGAGCGCGGTCACGGACCTCTTGGATGCCTTCGACGACGCACGCCTTCAAGGCACGCGTCCGCCCATGACCATCGACAAAGTGGTCGTTCCGGATGCGATTCTCGGCACGTTGCCGCAGCAAAGCGGTTACGGATGCAAGGCGATCGGCGTGGTCCCGACCGACGTCCAACTCGGGATACCGAATCTGATCCCGACCGACTTCAATCCGCGGCCACGAACGAACCCTTCCTCGTAGACCGCAGGCGCAGGATACTCGGGCCAAGAGCGCCACATGCGGCTGGTCGGCGCGTTCGCGATCGGCGCCGCTTCCGCGCCTATCGTCCTGCACGGCTGACTGGCTGCCGGGCGGCAGGCAGCTGTACGATATGACGTTCTCGCGGGTGCTCTTCGCGTAGCCGGTTCATTGATTCCCAACGGGCCAATAGGGCGACGCAAGACCAATCAAGAAATTCCAAACGGCCATGTGGAGGCGGCTACCCGCTCGGCGGGCGTTGCTGTTTCTGGCCGCGGCAGTGCTGTCAGCGGTCGTCAGCGATTGGGCTATCGAGACAGCTGCGTATCTTGGACTCTGGGGCCCGGCGTTCGCGGCGCACGATCAGCGTAGTGTCGTTGCGACCGCGACCGCCGGGCTGGTTCTCGCCCTCGCGGCGATCGTGGTTTCGTTGCTCGAACGGTGTTGTCGGCGCAAGGGTGTCGTGGTGACGGAGACGTCGGCCGACCAGCAGCTGGTTACGGTCATTCAGGCACATGGCCGTGAGGTCACGGGCTTCGTGAACGAAGGGATGGGCGCGATGATGCGGGACATGATCAGCGGGGGCATGATGCACCGCTGATGGAGCGCGGCTGGGTGGCCCCAACGTCGCCGACGAACCTTCCGATCGTGAGCGAGATCTTGCTTGTCGAGGACGACCCATCGATCTACGAGGCCATCGAACCATACGCTCGTCGTGACGGCAGCAGGTTGGCGTGGGCCCGCTCGGTGGACGAAGCGGAACGCCACCTAGCCGACCGGACGCCCGAAATCGTGCTCGTCGACCGCGGGCTCCCCGGCCGTTCCGGCGATCAGCTAGCGCGGGCCCTCGCGGCGTCGTCAGTCCCGTTTATCATGGTAACCGCCCGCTCGGACGAGGATGCGCGCCTGGCCGGATTCGACCTCGGCGCGGACGACTACGTGGTTAAGCCCTTCAGCGCAGCCGAACTCATGCGCCGCGTCGCGGTCGTGTTGCGACGCCGGGGCGTCCGGCGCATCGCCGTCTCCGAGTCCGTCGAGGTCGACCGCGACGCGCACCTCGTCAACGTGCGCGGTTCTGCACTTCCGCTCACTCGGACCGAGTTCGCGCTGGTCGAACAACTCGCGCTCGGTCGGGACCGCACGTTCACACGGGGCGAGCTGGTCGAACTCCTCGATCTCGACCTGGAGACATCGGAACGTGCACTCGATTCGCACGTGAAGAACGTGCGCAAGAAGTTCCGCGACGCGGGGATCGACGTCATCGAAACCGTGGTCGGCGTGGGATACACCTTGGTGCGCCGATGACGATCGCGCGGCGCATCGCCGCGGCCGCCGTCGTCGCGGCCGCCGTGTCGTTCGCGTGCGCCGCGCTGGGCTTCCGCACCGTCCTGCACCACGAAATGGCCGCCTGGGGAGTTCCCATGGGTTCCGGTCCTAGCGTGTCGCGGTTGTACGGACTGCTCGATCTGGTCCTCTCGGCTTCGTGCGGCATCGCGGTCTTTCTCGCCGTGCTGCTCGGCATCTGGTTCGGCCGCGCGGTCGGCGGGCGCGTCTCGGAGATCGACCGCGGTCTGGCGGACTTCGCGGCCGGCAAACTCGAACGGCCGATCGACGATCACGGCTCGGACGAGATGCACCGCATCGCGCACAGCGCAAACGAGATGGCGCGCCGTATCTCCGAGAACCTGGACGCAGAGCGCGAGTTGGTCGCCGGGTTGGCACACGACATCGCCCATCCGCTGACGGCGCTCCGCAACTCACTGGAGGCAGCCCGCGACGGCCTGGCGGCTGGAGTCGAGCCAGCAGCGGCAGATCGGCTGCTGCGCAGCGTCTCGGACGTCGAAGGGACGCTGAGCGACCTGCGCGACGTCGCGGCGTCCGAAGCCGGCTTCATCCGCCTCGATTGGACCGTCAGCGATATTTCGAACATCGCGCAGGGCGCGATCGAGCAGTACCGCGACGTCGCGGCACGGCGGGGAGTGCAGCTCTACGGTGAATTCGGGGACGCTGCGTTCGCCAAGATCGACCAGCGCCGGCTGGGACGCGTGATCGCAAACCTCATCGTGAACGCGCTGGCGGCAACCTCTCCCGGCGGTTACGTCCGTCTCAGCACGGCGCTCGAGACGGACCAAGCAGTACTGAGCATCGCGGACTCGGCAGGTCCCGAAGCGTCAGAGAGCTTGCGTGCCGCGTTGCAGGAAGGCGTTCACGGCGGCCTTGGGCTGCGCGTGGTTCGGTCGCTCGCAGCTGCGATGGACGCCCAGATCGACGTCGCGCAGACCGTCGACGGCTCATCAGTCCAGCTTCGACTCGTTCGCGTACCAGCATCGGAGTCAGGTCGCGCTCTCGTTTCCAGTTCACACCGTGGGACCGAAACGAATGGGACGTCGCCGGGAACGCAAATTCGTCGAGCGCTGTAGCCAGACGATAGGGCAACCCGGAGCGCTCGCCACTGCCAAAACGTGGCTTTGCAGAGACGCTTTCGAAAGTGAGGAACCCGTGGATAAAAGGCATCCGTCGATGTCCCGTCGCGAAGCTATCACCTTGGTGTCGGTCGTTCCCACCGTCGCACTTGGACTTGCGGGATCCATGTCGGCGCCTGCCGAGGCGAAGACCTCGCAGAAGGCCGCCAAGTATCAAAACCACCCGAAGGGCGCCCAGAAGTGTTCGGGCTGTCGATTCTACATTCCGAACGCGAAAGAGCCGAAGAAAAACGGCACCTGCCAGATCGTTGAGGGCAGCATCAGCCCGAATGGTTGGTGCGCTTTGTACGTCCCGAAGAGCAAGTAACCGGGGCGAACGAGACTCGTTCGTTCGTTGGTTCCCGTTGCCATATACCTCGCCAATGAAGATCGCGCAACTGGCACGCGAAGCGGGGACCACGGTCGAAACGGTACGGTACTATCGACGAATAGCACACCTACCAATTCCGACGCGCAGCGTCTTAGCAAGAACAGTACGAGCTCGTGTCGCTGCCTCCCGCAGCGAACGCTTTCATCGCCCAAGTCCCCGCCGCACACACGACGCAACAGAGGGTTGAGGCCATTGTGGCGGCTTGCGCACCAGCGAGCGCGACGGGGTGGAAAGCTCTACCCCTTGGCTCGTCATCATCCATGGTTTCAGGCTACACTCCGTACCTCGGTACGGAATCACGTCCTTCCGCAAACCGTTTACTTTGCTCAGGGTCTCGGGCCGCGAACGTTTTCGTTCAACGTACTGGATGCGATCCGCCTCGAGCGCGACGTATCGGCGTCACGATCCCGAACGCGACGACGCCGGCGAGCGCGACGAGCATTGCGACCTGGACCCCAATCGGGAGTCGCCCGAGTGCTAGTGACGCTGCGCCCGCGACGCCGGACGACCATCGTGTCCATTCGACCAGGAAATCTGGAGTAATCGTGCTCTGGCCGGTCGCGGCGATCGTGAGCGCCATCGCGGCCATGACGACGAAAATACCGCCGGCGGTGAGATCGGTCCACAGGACCGGGTGGCCGAGCACGAGGACGGTTTCGCGACGAAACAAGCGCGACTTCAATCGCTCGCCCAGGTTCCACCGTTCCCACGCCAGTGCTGCCACGAAGAGTGGGAACACCATGCCGAACACATATGCGACGCCAAGGCCCAGGCCGCCGATCGGCGACGCGGACAAGGCCGATAGCGCGATGACGCCGACGAGCACCGGTGCGCAACACGAACTCACCACGCCGGAAACTGCGCCGAGCAGGAAGGTCGAACCGACGCTTCCGTGAGCGCTGGACCGAAAGGGCAGCGACGGCATCGGTATGGCGGGGGCGCGGCCCACGATCGACGCTAGGCCGAGCGCGAGCAGCACGATCCCGACGAGACCGTACGCGAGGCGATGATACGACGCGAAGATGTGGCCGAGGGCGCCGACCCCCCAGACCACCGGTAGCAGCACCGCTCCGACGCCGGCCGCGAACACCAGCGTCGTGAGGGGCAAGCGAAGGCGGCCTTGCCGCAGCGCCGTGGCGACGAAGGTCGGCATGAGCGACACCACGCAACACGGCGCGAACAGCGCCAGAATGCCGCCCAGGAACGCTGCGATGAGAGAACTGGAGTAGACCAGCGCGCTCCCGCTCAAGTCGAGGCCATCATCGAGGTGAGCTGTTTGCGCAGCGCGCGTTCGGAAATACGCCCATATGCCCAGAGCACGCCGTCCAGATAAAGCGCCGGCGGAAACGGCACGCCGTCGTGCCGGACGAGGCGCGTTCCACCCTCATCGTCCCACCCCAGCTCGTCGATCCGCAGCGGAAGGCCCTCACGCGCCAAGCGGTTGAGGACCTCGTGCGCCTGCGCGCAAAAGTGGCAAAGCGGCGCCGTCACAAGCAGCGCAACGATCGGCGAGTCTACGGTCGGCAAAATCCTAGCCCCGTATTCCCTTGAGTGCGGCGATCACGTCATTCACGGGCACGTGCATCGTCTCGGGCGCGAGCTCTTTCCACGCAATGCGTCCCTTCGCATCGAGCACGAAGATCGAGTGATTGTCGACCGGACCCATGTCCATGCCGGACGGCAATCGGAAGGCTCCGAAACTCGAACCGACGCGGTGCGCCGTGTCTTCGAGGAGCGGGAAGCCCAAGCGGAGCTGCGCCGCGAGCGACCGCGACGTCGCGATTGGATCGACGCTGACACCGACGACCCGAGCGTGGAGTGCGGTGAGTTCACCGAGGTTCTGCTGCAGCTCGACCAGCTGCTGTTGACAAGCGCCTCAACCCGCGCCTTCGTAGAAGTAGACCACCACGGGCGAGCCGCGCATCTGCGCCAAGCTTACTTCCGGGCCGGCAGTGGACGGCAAGGCGAGCCGTTCGGCAGACGCAAGCTCCCCCGACGAGGCGGATGTGCCCACCGTCGTCCCGGGTTGACCACTTCCCTGTCGTCCAATGAAGGCGGCCACACCCACGAGAATGAGCACCACGAGGATGCCGGCGGTCGCGATGATCGCCGTGCGACGCGGCGCTGTGGTCGTTCCGTGTCGGGATTCTTGGCCTAATCTGACTTTTATCGCTCCATCCTCCAACGCTCAAGAGCCCGGTCCGGGCAACGCCATCGAACCAGGGTGAGATGGACATCGTGTGGAGACGCGCGCCTCCGCGCGGTTACCTCCATACCCTCTCCACACCGAGCCGCCATGCTTCGAGTCGAGAGTGCCCTCAGGAGATGTGCGCGTCCGCTTTCATAATCGCCACAAAAAAGGGAGATCGCACCGCGATGCCGCCCGCGACCGCCCCAACCCGACCGACTCAGCCCGCTCGCCGCAACGCGCGCGGGAGCCCTCCCCCGCGCTCGCCGAAACGCGGGATCCCGCTTTCTTGGATCTTCGTAATGGTCGGCGCCCTGGCGATTGCCGCGGTCGGCACCGTCAACCACGTGCTTAGGGCACCATCGCCCATCGCGACGCCGACGCCGGGCACGAATGCGAACGCTCCGGGAATCCCAATTCGCGACGGCACGGTGGTCGGCACGGCAGGGTTCGCGTTAGGCGATTCCGTCGCCGGCGGCCAAGGACAGGCGGTCGACGGTATCGCGTGCAGCGCGCAAGAGTACGCCACGGTCCACGTTCATGCGCATCTCGCGCTGTTCGTGAAAGGCAAACAGGTCGCCGTTCCGGCAAACGCCGGAATACCAAGCAATGGCGGGCGCGCAATGTGCCTGTACTGGCTGCACACGCACGATGCGACGGGGATCGTGCACGTCGAGTCCCCCGTGGCGAACGTCTTTACCCTCGGTCACTTCTTCGACATCTGGGGACAGCGGCTCGAGCGCTCGCGTGTGGCAGGCTTCGCTGGTCCGGTGCGCGCGTACGTCAACGGCGCGCTCTACGAAGGCGATCTGCGCACGATTCCGTTGATCGCGCATCAGGAGATCACCCTGGAGGTCGGCTCCTACGTTTCACCGCCCCGCTATGTCTTTCCGGAGAACGAATGAGACTTTTCACTGACCGCAAGTCGCCCTCTCCGCCGATCGCAGCATCGGCTTCCGGCTACGCCGCTCCCAAGTCGAACATGCTCGCATGCTGCTTCAATCCGCGCGTGCTCATCGGGATCGGCCTGGCCATCGGAGGTGTCGCTTTCTTTGCGCCGGGCCTGCTGCGCACTGTCGTGCCGTACCTGTTGTACTTGATCTGTCCGCTCTCAATGGTGCTGATGATGTTCATGATGAACCGCAGCGACGGCATGAAGGGAAACGCCGCGCCGGGTTCATCGGATCCTGAAGGGGCCACGCGGCTCAACCAGATGCAAGCGCAACTCCATGACATGGAATCGCGGTATCTCGCACTGAAAGCAGAGCGTTCGGGCTCGGACGGCGCCATGCAGGGATCGGAGGCCGGCGTCCAACGTTGATCTCGAAGGCTTTGGGAGCGTCTGCGATCGCGTTGCTTTATGGATGCGCGAGCTGGTCCAGCCCTGATTCCAACCCGCCGGCCAACCACCCGCTGATCGGAAAGCCTGTTCCTAGCTTCGCCGTACCGCGGCTTGAAGGCGGAATCGGTGCTCTGCGCGATTATCGCGGGCACACGGTATTAGCCAACGTCTGGGCTACTTGGTGTCCGCCGTGCCGGCACGAAATGCCGGCGCTGCAGCGCCTCTCACGCGCATATGCGGCCCGAGGTCTGATCGTCGTAGGACTGGACCAGGGCGAGGGCGACGACGTCGTTCGCCGCTACGTCCGCTCGATCGGTGTGACGTATCCGATCCTGATGGACCGCGACCAGCGGTATGGCGAAGCCTTTCTGGTCGTGGGTCTTCCGACCAGCGTGTTCGTCCGAGCGGACGGCACCGTGGCTGCAGTCGTCGACGGCGAGATGAGCTACCGGCAGATGGTCGACCGAAGCGATAGCGCGCTCGCAAAGCATGCTCGGTAGTTATCAGGAGGGACCGTGCGTACGCCATTGCTCGTCGTACTCGCAGCGTTGACCGCTTGCGCTCAAGTCGCAGGCCACGGCTCCGCCGCCCGCACCAGCCCCGGCGGCAGTGTCGGTTATGGGCCTGCACCGGACTTCACCCTTCCGAACGTCGCTGGCGGCCGATTCACGTTGTCCGGCGAGGCAGCGGCCCACCGCGTCGTCGTGCTGACATTCGTCACGGCCGACTGTCGGGAAGAGTGCCCGAAGGTGGAAGCGGTGCTTCGAGCGGCGGCCCGCACGCTACAGTCCGGTGCCAGGCTCGCGCGATCGGTCGAGATCGCGACGATCGAGCTCGACCCCGCGACGAACGGCTTGCCGGCGGTACGACTGCTGCGCCAACGGCTCTGGCCGGCTCGCGGTTGGGACTTCCTGCGCGGCTCGCCTGCAGAAACAGCGCACGTCCTACGCGATTATGATGTCTACGTCGAACCGCGCGCGAGGCACAAGGACCTCGTCCACTCTTCATACGTGTACATCGTAGACGATCGACTGCGGCAGGTTGATCTTCTGGCTCTCGGCGTCAATCTGACATCCGGCAAACTCCTCGAAGCGATCGACGCCGCTGCGGCGCATCGCCTGTACGACGCCAGCACACCAGGCGGAACGTGACGACATCGTCGGTTGCGGCGTACGCCGCGGCGCTCGTCGTGCTCACTCCGGCCATCGCGCTCGCGAACGCGTCACCGCACGCGACCGTCTACCCGATCCGACCCCGAGTGATTTCTTGCACAACGACAAACTGGTCATTGCGGACGGCCAGAGCACCATCGCCTCCGTCATCACGACGAGCGGCTGGAATTTGGACGACGTGGTGGGTCGCGCTCGCGCGCTGGCCGGCATGTCCCCCAATCCACTGCGGAGCTTGGAACTTGCTGCGATCGAAGGGATCAGCGCATTCTGCGGTGGCGACATCGCGACGGCGACCGTCGTGCTGATCGCGGTCGTGTCGTTCGTCGGTCTCATCGTCGCCGGCGCCGGCCTCGCGTGGGTCGCCTTCCGTTTATGGGCGGCGGGGTGATGACCGCTCGCGCGGCATCGATGGGGCATCGCACACACCTGGCGGTCGTTACGCACGCCGTCGTATTCATCGCCGGGTTCACTGCGGTATTCGTCGCCCTGGGCGCAACGGCCAGTCTAGCGGGTCACGTGCTTGCCGCGCACAAGCTGACGCTCATGCGCGTGTCGGGCGCGGTCGTCGTGGTGCTCGGCCTCAACATGCTCGGTGTGTTCCGCATCCCGCTGCTCGCTCGCGAACTGCGCCTCCATGTCGTCCGCGAAGGCGTGTCGTACCCCGCTTCGTTCCTCGCCGGGGTCGCCTTTGCTGCCGGCTGGACCCCGTGCATCGGGCCGGTCCTGGGCGCCGTCCTCGCGATGGCGAGTACGACGTCGAGCGTCTCGCACGGCATGGCATTGCTCCTGGTCTACTCGCTGGGGCTCGCGGTGCCGTTCCTCCTTCTCGCGATCGGCTTGCGTTATGCGATGCCGCTGATGAACAGGGGCTATGCCTGGTTGCGGGTGACGAACGCGCTGGCCGGTCTGATCGTAATCGCAAGCGGCGTCGTCCTCGCGAGCGGCTCCTTCGTGCGCGTCCTTGGCTGGCTGTTCGCGCACGCGCCCGCTCTCGCCGACATCGGGAGGGGCCCTGACGTCACCGCCGGTGTTGTAACCTACAGCGCCGCGTTCTTCGCCGGACTGATCTCATGCATTTCGCCCTGCGTCTTTCCATTGCTACCGGGCTACCTGTCGTTTCTCGCCGGTCAAACCGCCCAGAACGATGCCTGAAGCCTGCCGTGGTCGATGAGCAGCATCGCCTCGTTTGAAAAAGGGCCACGATCCGGATGTTGCTGCGGCGACGATTGGAAAGGCCGACGCGATCTTTGAGGCGGACGTCGTTAGTGAAGACTCCTTCTGCATCGATTAGCGGGTTTAGCCTTGTGGTCCCGTAGACGTCCCGTCAACGTAGTGGACGCGAACGACCTTGCACGAGGTTTCGTCCCGGCCGCCCCGATTTGCAAACGCCAACGGGAACATGTGATCGATCGCTAGGTTCTGCGAGAAGACCCCTTTGTCGTCGATCGTACGCTGCTGGTAGCCGTATTGAACCAAGAGGACGATCTCATCAGCATTGACCGGCTTCGTGTTCGTGAAGCGCATCCGGAGCCACGAATATTTTCCGCCAGAGACGCCGCAACCGTTGACGGATATTGGCGGCGGGCTCGAGCTCTCAGTCGAGGTGCCGTCGGCGACGGAAGCGCGTGGGGTTCCGAGCGAGACTGCGAACGCGGCGGCGGCTGCGATGCCGAACGTCCGCGCCAGCGAAAGTCGGCCGCTGCCGCGCGGGCGCGCCGGAGTTCGGTGAGGGGCATGAGCAAACAGCATTGTGCGTTCCTTGCCTGGTGGCATTGTGCGTTCGAGCGGGTGCCGGAGAAAAGATGTGTTAAGTACCATAGCAGATCGTAGCAGACGCTGCTAGGGTCCTTAGCGATTGACTTCGGTGACGACCACATGTTAAGGTGGCTAGCATATGCACAGCCGTGTCTTTCGTTTGGACCGGGCCGGCACGCCCAGCGCGCTCGGGCCGCTGGAAAGCCGCCTCATGGAGATCGTCTGGTCGCTGGGCGGCTGGTTCACGGTCAGCGACGTCATCGCCCAGCTCAAGTACAAGCGAGGAGAAAAGCCGCTCGCTTACACGACGGTGAAGACCGTGCTGACCAACTTAGCCGACAAGCGCCATCTCAAGAAGCGCTCGGCGGGTCGGGCAAACGAGTTCAAAGCCGTCCTGACGCGAGAAGCGTTCCAGCGAGCGTTCATCGACGACGTCATTGGGCCGCTGCTGCGCAGCCAGCGCAACCCGCTGCTCGCGCACATCGCAGATGAGCTCGCTTCCAACGACGATAGCTACGCCGAGTTCGAGCGGCTCCTGGCCGAGAAACGAGCCGAACGCGCCGATGGCTGATCTGTGGGCCTTCTTGTTCGCCTGCTGGACCTCGGGAACGCTCCTGCGGGCGGTCTGCGCTCTGGTAATCATCCCGACCGCTGCCTGGGCCGCCATTCGCTTCCTGGTACCAGTCCTTGCTCGGACCACGCAAGACCCGTGCTGGCAGGCGCCGCTGGCGGCTGCGGCCGCCGCGATACCGGGCCTGTTGCTGGTCTCGTTGGCCGTCGCGGGGTTCATTTCAGGGGTGGACGCTGCGTGCCGGGCCACGCCCGCCGGCCAAGCGCTCTTTGCAACGATCGTCGCCGTGACCACGCTGGCCTCGCTCCGCGCCGCCGTTCTCGCAGTGCAGCGCCATGGCGAAGCTGAGGGTCTGGTCAAGGCGTCCGTCCCCGCCACCGGCGAGCTAGCCCGCATAGCTGCGCGTACCGGGATGCCGGCGCGCGTGATCGAGGGCGACCAGCCGTTTTGCGCATTGGCGCGCATCTGGCGTCCCGTTGTGATCGTTTCAGTGGGTGCCGTCAGCCGGCTCAGCGAGCGCGAACTCGAGGCTGCTCTGCACCACGAGCGGGGTCACGCGCGTCGCGGCGATCAACTGATTGCGGCCGGGCTCTCCTTCCTGGTGGACCTCTTGCCGCTGCCGGCAATGGACCTGGTGAGCATGTACCGGCGTGCACGTGAGCTGGCCGCGGATCGGCATGCGCTCGAGGCCGTAGAGGCGCACGACCTTGCCGGCGCGCTTCTCTCGTTCGTCCAGCCCGCGCGCGTGCTGCATGGGGTCGCCGCCCTGAGCGGTGAGAGCACCGTACGCGCGCGCCTTCACGTGCTGCTGCGCGAGTCTGCTCCGCCGCCGGCTTCGCCGTTGCAGCGCGTCCTTCTCACGGTCGCGCTCGCCGGAGTTTTCGCGACCGGGCTCGCGCCGGCCAGCGCCGCGCTTCTCAACCCCACCCCATGCCACATGAAGGCGACACGTCCGCACGCCGCAGCGCCGCGGTAGCTGCCCGGATGCGCTCCTTCCGCTTCTGTCATCCCCGTTGAAAGTTATCGTGCTACACAAGTTTGCCGCTGCAGTGATCGGCGCAATTGTCCTGGTCGTACCGCTCGCCGCGCTTTCCGCGCCCACGGTCATTGCCGTCGGCGAAGCACAAGCGACCCTCCAGGTTGATCCCGACCCGCCGCAGGTCGGCAAGAACCACTTCATCGTGGTGCTCTCAGGAGCGCCGAGCGAGCAAATCTCGAAGACGTTGGTGAGCTTCGGAACGGTCATGCCGTCGATGTCGATGGGCGGCCCGAGCGGTGCCGCCAAGATGACCTCGCCCGGCCGGTACGAGTTCGACGCGACACTCGGTATGGCGGCCGCTTGGGATATCACGATCAAGCTCGACGGCGCCGTGAGGGGCACCGCGACCTATCATTTCAGCGTCGGGACCGCTGCCCCAAGTGCCGGAGCCAGCGCAGTTGCTGCACCGAGTTCCGGCGGGATGGCCGGGATGGCACCGACCGGCGATCCCGGCGCGTGGCGAACGGCAACGTTTGCGCTCGTGGTCATCCTGCTGGGAGGTATAGCCGCGGCGCTCTTCGTGCGACGCGACCGGCGTCCGCTGGCGATGGGCATCACGGCGGGCGCAGCGGTGCTAACGCTGGGGCTCGCGGTCGTACAAGCGCGGTACGCGGCACCGCCAATGGACATGGCGGCGATGTCGGTCGTCCAAGGCGACGCGCCCGTGCCGGTAACGCTCGCGACGGTGCGCGGCGCACAAGGCGGCTCGACCGTTTTTGCGCCCGGAACGGTTTCCCCGTACCTCACCCAAGACATCGTCACCCGCGCAGCAGGGATCTTGCGCGATTTCAACTCGTACGCCGGAGATCGGCTACACGCCGGCCAGGTCATCGCAACACTGGAAGCCCCCGATCTACGGAGCCAAGCCGCCGCTGCGGTGGCGGACGCCGCGGCGCAAGCCAGCAGCGCGCGCGCAGCGGAGATCGAAGCGCATCATCACGCTCCCAACGGCGTCGTCATCGCGAACGCCGAGACATCGGCCATGGAGCAAGACCTCGCCGCCGCCCGATCCGACCAGGCCGCGAGACGCGAGCAGGTGAGCTACTGGCAAAATGAAGTTCGACGGGAATCATCGCTCCTGCACGAGGGCGCGGTCTCGCAACAAGAATACCAGGACGAACTTGCGAAGGCCGCAGCCGCGCAAGCCGACTACGACGCCTCAACAAAACGCATCGGCGCGCTCCAGCAGCAGTTGGTCGCGTCCCGGACCAAAGCGATGGACGCGGTCGCGAGCGTGAGCCAGATGCAGGCACAGGCCTCGGCAGCGCGCGACCAGGCAGCCCGCGCACGGGCGAACGCACTCACGCAAACGACCGTCGCCGGCTACCTCACCGTGACGGTCCCGAGCAACGGAACCGTGATCAAACGACTGGTCGACCCCGGAGTGTACGTCGCCTCGGGGACTCCGATCGCCAGGATCGCGGTCGTCGACCGTCTGCGCGTGCAGGCCAACGTCGCGCAGAACGACCTGGCCGGCATCGCCGAAGGAACGCCCATCGACGCGACGCTCCCCGACGGAACCGTGGTGCACGGTCGCGTCACTTCCGTGTCGCCGGTTGCCGATCCGAGCACGCACACAGCGCCGGTCGAGGCGATCGTACGCAACACGCGTACCGACATCGTGCCGGGCGGTTTCGTGCGTGTCACGCTGCACGCCCGCGCGCCACGATCTTCGGCGTCCGGGGGCGTGCTCGTGCCGTCAGCCGCGGTCGTCGGTTCCGGTGACACCGCCGCGGTGTGGATGAGCGTGAACAACGTCGCGCAACGCGTGGCGGTGCGCGTGATGGCCGACAACGGTACGTTCGCGACGGTCGCCGGCGCGCTCCGGCCGGGCTCGCGCATTGTCGTCGAGGGGGCCGCAACGCTCCAAGACGGGCAGCGCCTCACGGGTCAGTCGTGATGAGCGACAACGGGCACTTTGACGGCGTGCCGCGTCTCGCGCATAGCCGGAATGGCTCGCATGAGGGACTGGGCGGCAGCATTCCCGCCTGGTCTTTGAAAAATCCGCACGCGGTTTTTGCGCTCTACCTCGGCCTCGTGGTGGGGGCGATTGCCGCCGCGCTGCTGTTCTTGCCGACGCGCATGATGCCGTACGTGCCGAGCCCGCTGATTTCGGTCGTCACGATGACGCCTGGGTACTCGCCGCAAGAGGTGGAGACGTACTTCTCCAAGCCGATCGAAGAGCGGATGACCGACCTCAAAGGCGTGCGTTTCATCCGATCGATCTCGCAGCAAGGCCTCTCCACCGTGACGCTGCAGTTCCAGTACGGAGCGGATATGCAGCGCGCGCTGGTCGACGTGCAGCAGCTCGTCAAGCAGGCTGAGGGAGATCTCCCCTACGATCGCGCGAACCTCAAGCCGCCCTACGTCGTGCCGGTGGATCCGCTCAACACGCCGGTGCTTCAGCTCGCGGTCAGCGCGCACGACTGGGATCCGGTCCGGCTTCGCGAGTTCGTCTCGAACTATGTCGTCAAGGCGCTCAAGGGCGTTGACGGAGTCCAGTCGGTACTGCCGTTCGGCGGTCTGCAACGCCAGCTTCAAGTCGTCGCCGATCGCGGCGCGCTCGCTTCGTACGGCCTCTCGCTGCTCGACGTCAGAGATACGCTCGACAAACAAAACGTCAGCCGCTCGGGTGGCACGATCACCGGTGGTTCTCGCGAGATCATCGTGCGCGACGACCAGCGGGTCCGCTCGGCGAGCGACCTGTTGGACTTCCCGCTCATGACGACCTCGGGTCGAACGGTGTACCTGCGCGACGTCGCGACCGCAAGTGACGGCGCAGCCGAGGTGCGCTCGGCGTACCGGTTCAACGGCAAGGACGCGGTCGAGGTCTCGATCATCGAGAACCCGGATGCCAGCTCACCGCAAGTCATCGCCGGGGTGAATGAACGGCTCAAACAAATCGAGGCCGCGAACCCCGGCTTGACGTTCACGCCGGCGTACGACAACTCGCGGTTCGTTGGCGCGCTCACCGCGAACATGGTCGAGGAGCTCGTCATCAGCGTCGTGTTGGCCGGCCTCGTCCTGTTGATCTTCCTCGAAGACGTCAGTGCGACCGCCATCGTCATGACGTCGATTCCGACGTGCCTGGGTCTAGCGGTGTTGCTTTTCGTCCCCATGCACTTTTCGATCAACAGCTCGACCTTGATCGGGCTGCTGTTAGCGATCGGCCGGCTCGTCGACGACTCCATCGTCGTGATTCACTCCGTCCACCACGAACTGGACCTTGGCAAGCCGCCAAGGCGCGCCGCGATCGACGGCACCCTCGCGGTGTTCCTGCCGATCGCGGCCGCGACCGGCGTCATGATCCTGGCGCTCTTGCCGCTGTTGATCAGCGGCGGCATCACCCAAATCATGTTCGTCGGCCTCGTGTGGCCGATCATCTTCGCCTTGATCGCCTCGCTGCTCGTGTCGCTGACCCTCACGCCGTTGCTGGCGGCCTATCTGTTCCATGGCGTCGACGCGAAAGTTCCGACGTGGCGACGCAAGATCGACGCCGTCGTGCGCCGTCTGCTGACGCCGACGCGCCGCGGGTTGCAGAAGCTCGAGGAGTCGTATCGCGACGGACTGCGCTGGAGCCTACGCAACAGCGGCGCCGTGCTCGCGGTGGCAGCGGTTCTGACCTTCGCAGCCGTACAACTCTTCCCGTTGATTGGGAGCGAAATGATGCCACTCGCCGACACCGGGCAAGCGTCGGCGTATCTCGAGACGGTGCCCGGTACGTCGTTCGCAGCAACGTCGACGAAGGCCAAGGCTTTCGAGAAGATCCTGCTCGCTCAGCCCGAGGTTCAGCGCGTTTCCGGAGAAATTGGAGAGCAGGCCGCATCGGGCTACTTCACCGGCCAAGCAATGAACGGAGTCAATTCCGCATCGTATCTGGTGACCTTCTCGCCAAAGGAAGAGCGGCGCCGGACGATCTGGCAGATCATGGATGCGGTGCAGCATCAGGCCACAACGACGATCCCCGGTCTGCGTCGCGTCGCACTGAAGGAGATGGGTGCCGACGTCATGGCGAGCAACAACGCGCCGGTCGAGCTTTTGGTGACCGGTCCCGACGAGCGCGTCGTGGAGCAGTTGACCGCCCAGGTCGCCGATGTCGCGAAACGCATTCCCGGGATGGTCCAGGTATCGACGTCCTCCGCGCTGATGCAGCCGGAGCAGCGGATCAGCGTGGACCGCACGCGCGCATCGCAGATCGGGCTCACCCCGGATGAGGTCGAGCAGCAAGCATACTACGCGACGCACGGCGGCCTCACGAGCGAGTATTTTAACCCGCAAGGGATCCGGCACGATACGATCCTGGTGCGCTACGCACAGGCCGACCGCGCGACGACCGGCGACCTGGCCAGCGTCCAGATCATCGGCAAGAACGGCGCCACGGTGCCGCTGTCCTCGATCGCACGACTCGCCCCCGGGGTCGGCCCGACCCTCATCGAACACGACGGTCTTCGGCCCGCCGCCTCAGCACTAGGGTACTATCGCAAAGGCGGTCCGGGCGAGATGACGCTCGATATGAACATCATCATGGGCGCTATGGCGCAGGTGCCGTTCCCGCAGGGCTACAGCATCGAGATGCGGGGCGACATGACCGAGATGATGCAGAGCTTCGACCGCCTGCTCAACGCGATGAAGATCGCGATACTGTTCGTCTTCCTGCTGCTGGTCGGTCAATTCAAGTCATTCACGCATCCGCTGGTGATGCTGCTCGCCATCCCGCTCGAGCTGCTCGGCGTCTTCGGCGGTTTGCTGCTGGCGCATCAGAACTTCTCGACGGTCTCTATCCTCGGGATCGTGGTGGCCAACGGCATGGCGGTCAGCAACGCGATCCTATTGCTCGATTTGATCCTGCACAAGCGCAAGCAAGGGTTGCCGCGGGAAGAGGCGATCCTGGCGGCCGGGCCCATTCGTCTGCGGCCCATTCTGATGACCACGATCGTGAGTTTGGTCGTGTTGATCCCGGTCGCGTTCTTCCCAAAGACCGGCATCGATGCGTACTCGCCGCTCGCGACCGTGATCATCGGCGGGCTGACGATCTCGACGGTGCTGACGCTCTTCGTCGTGCCGGTGCTATATACGGGCTTCGACGAACTCGCGCTGCGTTGGCGGCGACGCCGCGGTGCAGCACTGCACGATGTCGCGCACCCGCCGACAGAGCCGATCCATGCGTAGGGTCTGGCTCGCGGCGGCGGTCGCGGCGAGCATGTTCCCCGTCCCCGGCGCGGCGGCGGACGAGCCGACTGCGCCCGTTCTCACGCTCGTTGGCGCGGTACAGCGCGTGCAGCAGGTGGGGTTCGACGTGCGGATGGCGCGCGGCGACGCCGATATCGCTGAGGCCGATGCGCGCACCGCTCGCGTCGGGCTGCGTCTGCAGCTTGGCGTTTCGGCGATCGGGCTGAACGCCCACGAACCGCAGTTGGGCATGCCGATCGCGCGACAGGCGTATGGAGCGGCGAACGTCAGCGTCCCACTCTTCACGCCGGCCACTCGTGCCGCTGCCAGTGCTGCCGCATCGAATGCCGCCGCCGCCGCCACGACGGTGGAAGCGACCGCGAACGACGCCGTTCTTTTGGTGGTCCAGACGTATCGCCGGGCGCAGCTCGCCGATGCGGTGCTTGCCGCCCGTCAGGTCGCGGTGCGCGACCAACAGGATCACCTTCGCGTCACCGAACTGCGCGTTGCGGCCGGCAAAGTGCCGCGGTACACGTTGGCCCGCGATCGAGCGGGCGTCGCGGTCGCGGTGCAAGTCGCGGAAGACGCCGCCGCCGAACGGGATCAAGCGCGCAACGATCTGGCGGCACAGCTCGACCTGGATATCTCGCAGGCGCCGGCGACGGAGCCGTTGACCATGGTCGCGTTCGACGATTCGCCGCAGGCGCTGCTGGCACGAGCGTTGCGTGAGCGGCCCTCGCTGCGCGCGGCGGAGCAGCGCGTCACCGCGGCGGGTGCGAGCGTCCTCTCCGCCCGGGGCGCTTACCTTCCCACGGCGCAGTTCACCGCTCAGACCTACAACGGCGCCTCTTCCCCCGCGCTCGGTTCGACCGGCTCGCAGCTGCAGGTCGCGCTCACCCTGCCGATCGCCGATGGCGGGAGCCGATCGGCCGCGGTCCTGCACGCCCGCGGCGAGTTGTATCGTGCGACCGCAGCGCGAGATCAACTTCAGCGCGGCGTGGAGCGCGACGTAGCGAACGCCTTGCGCGAGCTCCAAGCCGCGCGGGCGAACCTTGCGACGGCTCAGGCCGCCCAGGCGGATGCCGAAGAGCAGCTCCGGGTCGCCCGGCTTCGTGAGTCTTCCGGCAAGGGTATCGAACTCGAAGTGCTCGATGCGCTCTCCGTAGCGGCAAACTCGCGAGAAACCGTGCTTCGTTCACTGGCCCGCTACGACAACGCCGTCGCGGAAGTCCGCCACGCGGTCGGCGACCGCACTCCTTAATTCGTCTCATTCGAAGGGAAATTCATGATCAAGTCCACGTCCATCGCGTTCGCAATCGCCGTCTTGGCCTCGCCGCTGGTAGCGTCGGCTGCCGACTCGATGAAGGGTCCCTCGCACGGTGCGCTGCAGCTTTCCGCAGCCCTCAGCCCCTCACCGGCGCGGCAAGGTCCCGAGGTTGTTACGATCGCGGTGAAAGATCCCGCCGGCAAGCCCGTCAGGGGCGCGACGGTGAAGGTCGCATCGAGCATGCCCACCATGTCGATGACCGGTCCCACCGTGTCCGCACGCGAGTCGAAAACCGGGATTTATACAGCGAAGATCAACCTGAATTTTGCCACGACGTGGCGCTTCGACGTGACGGCCGCTGGGGGTGGAAAGTCCGGCTCCACGCAGGTCTCCGCAGACGTCAAGTAGGCTGGGCATCGCCGAACTGGGCGCGCCTGGACCTTGCCTCACCGCGAGGTCCAGGCGTCGCTCCGGCTGGGCAAACGCGTTTTAGCCGACACTTTTTGGTGTATACTGCTAATAGCCATAACAGAACGGCGGCGCGGCCGTCGTGTGTCCGATCGCCATGATCGGCATGATGTTGATGATGCGCGATGACCGCTGCGGCGCCGGAGGCCCTCGTCCATAACGGACCCCGACCGGCGCGTTCGCGCTGCGGCTCGTGGGGATTCCCCGGATCGCGGCATCTCGTTGAGACGATGCTTCCCCCTCTCTACAACAAACTCACAGAGGAACAAAAATCGTGAATAAACGTCTTGCCGCTCTTATTACGGTAGCCGCGGTCACGCTCGGCACGTCGGCGGCCCTCGCAAAGCCATCACCTGCCCCGCACCATGCCGCGAGCACGTCCGCGGCTTCAAAGGACATGGTCGGCATGTGCAGCGCGATGATGAGCGAAATGATGGCCGATCCCGTAATGCGCAAGCGCATGAACGATTTGATGCAGAAGCACATGTCCAAAATGATGCAGAACGGGATGACCAATGGTTCCGGCATGATGAACGGCGCGCACGGCGGCATGATGGGCGGCCCGCACGGCGGCATGATGGGCGGCCCGCACGGCGGCATGATGAACGGCTCGCCAAGCCCCATGCCCAGCGTACCGCCTTCCATCGCTCCTACGACTCGCCCACCAGGATAGCGACTTCGGTCCCTCCCGCATGATTCGACCCGCGCGAAAACACGCGGCTCGATCGGTACGGTGTTTGGGGAACCAATAGTGTGCGGAGAGATCGCGCCCGGCCGGCTCTGCAGCGGAGGTGGGTCGTCAACTGCTAGTTCATCTAGCAGCTCATCGACGGAATCGTCCATCGACGAAAGTCGAGGCCAGGTCCGAAGCCCTTCATTGCTCGTCCGGCCGATCTTGACAGAACCGAACGCATCTGCTAATCATCATAGTATCAAGACCCGCTATCTTACTTAGCAGGCGCTCCGCAAAGGAGTGAGTGATGCAAACGATTCTTGGGCGGCCTCGGGTCGCGCTAGCCGTGGCCACGCTTGCGCTGGGAGGTACGCTCGTCGGCATCTCTGCTCAGCGACCGGCGATCGCAGACGCGACGACCAGCGCGCCCGTGAGCGTTGCGGTGTGCCAAGCGACGACTTTCAAGGGCTGGGCCTCGCAGCGATTCTTTCTTGCCTACGAGAACCACCAATCGGTGCCCGCGGACCTCATCCGATTCCTCGTCGACTTCCGTCGAGGCGACAAGCCTCAAACCTTCACCGAGAACTGACTGCAGCATCTGGCCGGAACGTTCTCTTCAGGCACACGCGTGGTCTATGTGCACTTCGTAGAGCCGCGTCGGCAGGCCCGGCAGGGCAGCTGAGGCTTTGAGCAAGCGTCTGCGTCAGAGGGGATGAAAACCTAGAGCCGCTTATAGGGGACCGATTCGTATATTCGCGGATGTTCTTGAATATGGCGGAACGGCGTACCAACCGAAGGCGGAAGCGGCACTTCAAGGACGAGCTCTACGCTGCGGTTGCGCGCGTCCCCGCGGCACTCGCGAACGGTCACCGACTCGAGCTTCTCGACCTGCTCTCGCAACGGCCCCGCACGGTCCAGGACGTCGCCGCGGAGGCCGGCATCACGGTCGCGAACGCGTCGCAGCACCACCAGGTGCTGGCGCGGTGCGGCCTGGTCGCAGTGGAGCGCCGCGGAACGTTCGCCCATTACCGCGCCGCCGGGCCGGCCGTGTATCGGCTGCTCGTCGAGCTGCGAGCTGTCGCGGAAGCCGCCGACTCCTCCGTCGCAGAAGCCGAGCGCTCATATTTCGGTCCGCGCGAGCCCGGAATACGGACCATTGACGGCGCGCGCGACGCACTCGCGAACGCGCACACCGCGCTGCTCGACGCTCGTCCTCGCGAGGAATACGAAGAGGCGCATCTCCCCGGCGCGATCAGCGCGCCGCTTGACGCGCTGCGATCCGGCAAGGTCGCGTTGCCGCGATCGAAGCGATACGTCGTCTACTGCCGTGGACCGTACTGCGTCTTCGCCGACGAGGCGGTCGCCTTGCTGCGCGAGCGCGGGCTCGAGGCGAGACGCCTTTCGCTCGGACCAGCGGAATGGGTCGCCGCCGGCGGCGAAGTGCAGCGTGTCGGCTGAAACGGCCGGCCGTGTTCGTCTCGGTCTCGCGCAGAACGCGACGCAATTCTGGCTGCTCGTCGCCGTGAACGCGTTCGTCGGCTCGATGGTCGGTATCGAGCGCGACGTGCTGCCGCACGCTTTGAGGCTTCGCGCGGCGAGCCGTCCAACCAGGTGGCGGGATCGTCCTTCGCTGCGTTGTTTGCGCGCGTCTCCTGGAAAGACCGCACGCTCTCGTCCATCAGCCAGGCCGGACTCGTGAACAATCTCAACGACGGCCTGGCCTGGGGCCTCCTGCCATTGCACTTCGCCGCCGCCGGTCTCGCGATCGAGCGCATCGCGATCCTCTCGGCCGTCTAATCCGGTCACGTGGGGAGTCTCCCAACTCCTCACGGGCGCGCTATCCGACCGCGTCGGCCGCAAATGGATGATCGCGGGCGGCATGTGGTGCAGGCGTTCGCGATCGCGCTCTTCCTTGTCCCGGCCAACTTCGCGCTGTGGTTCGCCGCAGCCGTGCTGCTCGGCGTCGGGACCGCCATGGTGTACCCCACGCTTCTCGCCGCGATCGGCGACGTCGTGGATCCGCTCGTGCGCGCGTCCTCCGTCGGGGTGTACCGGTTGTGGCGAGACTCGGGCTACGCGTTCGGAGCGCTGGTCTCCGGCATCGTCGCGCACCAGCTGGGGCAGGACGCCGCGATCGCGGTCGTCGCCGCACTCACGCTGGGATCCGGCGCGATCGTCGCCGTGCGCATGCGCGAGACGCTTTCGCAAGCTCGCGCGCTCGCGACCCAACGTGCATCGGTATGATTTTTCGACAGGTCCTTCGCGCCGAGACCGGCTGCGCATCCTACGTCTTCGGTTGAAGCGGCCAAGACCGCGCAGCGGTCGTCGATCCTCAGTTCGAGGTCGCTCAATACTTGGAAATCGCGAGCCGCGACGGCATGCGGATCGAAGCGGTGTTCTCGACTCACGTCCATGCGGACCATCGCTCGGGCGAACGAGAACTCGCGTCTAGAGCCGGCGCGGCGCTCTACCATCATCGTTCCGCCGAGTTGGAATATGCGTTCACGCCGCTCGACGACGGCGCGGAGATATCCCTCGGCAACGTCGTCGTTCGCGCGCTCCACACGCCGGGACACACGCCGGAAAGCCTGTCGTTGCTCGTAGCAGATCGGACCCGATCCGACGAGCCGTGGATGGTTCTTTCCGGCGACACCCTGTTCGTCGGCGACGTCGGAAGGCCCGACTTCGGCGGCGCTGACGCCGGACGCGAGTTGCACAATTCCCTGCAACGGCTCCTCGCGCTGCCCGACTACGTAGAGGTCTACCCGGCCCGCATTTCGGGAAGTCCGTGCGGACGTGCGATGAGCGGCAAGCCGTCCTCGACCATCGGGTTCGAGCGCCGCCACAACGCCGCGCTCCAGCACGCCGACGGAGAGACGTTCATCGCCGCGCTTTTCGAGGGGCTCACCCCCAAGCCGCCCGGCTTTCTGGAAATGATCGCAACGAATCGCGGCCGCTAGGACGGGGCTGCTCGGCGCGTAAGAGGGGCGGTATCATGACGGCCCCGCTCCTGGTCGCTACCGTCGCCGCGGTCGGCGTTCTGCACACTCTCGTTCCCGACCACTGGGCGCCGATCGTCGTCGTCGGCCGGCAGCAGGGCTGGTCCGTGGTCCGCACGGCGCGTGCGGCGGCCCTTGCCGGTTTCGGCCACGTCACATCGACGCTGGTGCTCGGGCTCGTCCTTTGGGCCGTCGGCGCCTCGCTGGCTGTTCGCTACGGGCACGCGGTCAACGTTGTCGCGGCCGTCGCATTGATGGGGTTCGGAGCGTGGATCGGATACTCGGGCTGGCGCGAGCTGCGCGAGGGACACGATCACGGTCATTCGCACCGGGCGCATGCGCACATCCACCGTCACGACGGTACCGAGCACGTCCACTGGCACGAACATCACGAAGGGGATTGGCACGCGGACGAGAGCGGCGTCGCGGTCATGCACGATCACGACCACGCCGTCGCGGGGAGGACCGCGCTTCTGCTGATCCTCGGTTCGTCGCCGATGATCGAGGGGCTTCCCGCGTTCTTCGCGGCGTCGACCTACGGACCGGCGCTGATCGGCGTGATGGCCTGCGTCTTCGCAGCCTCGACGATCGCGACGTACGTCACCGTGTCGTGCGTTGCGATCGCCGGGCTGCAACGGGTCACGCTCGGACCGCTCGAACGATACGGCGAAGTCCTCAGCGGCACGTTCGTCGCTCTGGTGGGAGTCTACGCGCTGATCACCGCGTGACCGTCGGAGCAAGCGCCGAGGAGCGGTCCGTCGGACGGCAACGAAGAGCGGCATATGTGGCTGATGCGCGTGGCCTGGTTCCTTCTGACGATCGCCTTGTGCGGCAGTGCCGCAGTCGCGCAGGTCTTTCCGGTCCCCGAAGCCGGGACGGGAAGCGCCGGGCCGTTCGACACGCGTCAAGAAGGGCTCTATACCACCGCGACTGTCGTCCTCGACGGCGTGACGCTATTCCGCGTTGCGACCATCGGCCCGCCTGGTGCCGGAGGACTCACGGCGGCGACGCGCGCGTTGCAGGTCGACAGCGCGCTGCAGCAGATCGTCGCGATCGATCCGGACACCGGTGCGCCCGGATGGGACCCCACAACCCTTCGCGTCCGCGTTCATCACGAGAAAGATCAAGCGACGATTGACGTCGTCGACGCTCGCCACTCGACGCCGGTGACGATCGTGACCGTGACGTCGGTCGACGCAAAGTATCATCAGGCAAGCGTCGACGACGTCGCCGACGCCTGGCGGCAGATCTTGCAGACGGCGCTCGTGCAAGCGCTCCACAAGCGCGAACCGGCGGTCGAGCGACATCACCTGCAACTCATCATGAGGGTGGGACTCGGCCTCGCCCTGGCGACTGCCGTCGTGCTGGTCGTCCTACGGACGTTGCGACGGCGGATTGCGGAGCTCACCGAGGAACTAGCGCGGCGCGAAGCCTCCCCGGAAGCAAAGAGCCCGCCGCCGGCGACCGACGCCCCGGAGCATGCGGCAGTTCGCCGTCGCGCTTTGGCTGTGGCGCTTCGTACCGCGGCGCCGTGGCAACGTCTGAAGTGGCTGCAGGCCTTCGCCGCACTCCTGGTCTGGCTGCTTCTCCTCGCGTGGTTCATCACCGTGACGTGGGCGCTGGGTCTGTTTCCGCAGACGACCCCGCTAGCGAGCGCGCTCTCGCGCGGCGGTACGGCGATCGGGATCATTTGGTTTGCGACCGGGGTCTTGAACCGGTTGGGCGACCTGCTGATCTCTCGGGTCGCGGCGGAGTGGCGGATCAGGCACTATCCCAGCTCGGAAGAACGCGCTCGCGCGCTGCTGCGCGTACCGACGATTGCGAGTGCGCTGGCCGGATTCAAGGCGTTCATCCTCGTCACGCTTGCCGCGTTCTTCACGCTGGGGCAATTGGGTTTGCCGATCGGGTCCGTCGTGACGATCGGCAGCGTGGTCGCGCTTGCCATCACCTTCGCGACGCAGAACTTCTTGCGCGACTTCGTCGGCGGGCTGACGGTCTTGTTCGAGGATCAGTACGCCGTCGGCGATTTCGTCACGATCAACAGCCACACGGGCCTGGTGGAACGGCTGACCCTGCGCATGGTCCAGGTGCGCGATCCGATCGGAAGCGTCGTCACGATCGCACACGGCGCCGTCACGGCCGCTGCGAACCATTCACGGGATTGGTCGCGGATCGACTATCGGGTGTCGATCGATCCGGGCGCCGATCCGCAAGCGGCGATCGAACGGATCCGTGCGAGCCTCGACGAGCTCGCCCAGGACCCGGACTTCCGCGGTTCGCTGCTCCTACCGATCGAATGGATCGGCGTCGACGGGTTCACGCGGGACTGGACGCTGATTCGTGCGAGCATCCGAACCGCGCCGCTGCGCCAGTTCGAACTGCGACGCCAGATCAATGCGCGCGTTCGGCGCGGCCTGGCAGAAGCGGGGATCGGGTACGGCCCGCCGATCCCGGCCGAGTTCATCTCCGTCGTGTAGCGAACGCAGCCGCGGGCGCGCTCAGCCCTCTTGTTCCGTCGGCCGGATCAGCAGTTCGTTGATCGCGACGTGACGAGGGCGGCTGATGACGTAGAGGATGGCGTCGGCGATGTCGGACGCCTGCATCCGCTCCATCGCCCCGAATCGCGCTCTCATCTGCTCGAGGACTTCGGGCCGATTGTGGCCGGCGAGTTCCGTCGCGACCGCACCGGGCTCGACCAGCGACACGCGCACGTGGCTCCTGGTCACCTCTTGGCGCAACGCTTCGCTGTACGCGCCCACCCCGAACTTGGTCGCGTTGTACACGCCGGCGCCGCTTCGCGCGACGCGCCCGGCGACCGAACTGACGTTCACGACGTCCGCGACGCGGCGCGGCTCGCTTTCAGCCGCCCGCACCAGGTGCGGCAATGCTGCGAGCGTGCAGCGCATCAGCGCGGTCAGATTCAAGTCGACCATGCGCTGCCACTCGCTCGGGTCCGCACCGGAGATCGGCCCGAGCAGCATGAGGCCCGCATTGTTGATCAGCGCGTCGAGCCGCCCGAATCCGGCGACCGTTTTCTCGACGATCCCGACCGCATCTGCGGCGACCGTGATATCGGCTTCGAGCACGAGCGCTTCGACGCCGTGGCTCCTGATGAGCTCGGCGAGCGCGTCGAGACGGTCCTTGCGGCGCGCGGCGAGCGCGACGTTCATCCCGGCCTCTGCGAGTGCGATCGCCGTCGCTTCGCCGATCCCGGAACTGGCGCCGGTGACGAGCGCGGTCGTGCCTTTGAGCGTCTGTGCCATCCCGTCTCCGAACACATGCGGGCGCCCGAAGGAGGCGCTCGTCTCGCGAGAGGGATATCCGTGTCGATCCGGCGCACGGTGATGACATGGCCGCAAAGAAGAAAATCGCACCCCCGAAGCCGCTTCCGAACCGGTCGTGGTCCGAGCTGACCAAAGCCGAACAGAATGCCGAGTACACGCGCGCGCTGCATGCATATGCGCAAGGAGCCGGGGAGAACCCGTCGACGCGCCTGCAGTACTACCGCGTGCGGAGCGCCTCCGAAGCGAGCGCCTAGGGTCTGGCCCCTCACGACCTCGCGATCGCGAAGAGCTTGCTCACCGTGTTCCAATTGCGGCCGGTGCAGCGCATTCCGAGCTTCTTCTCGATCGTCGCGATGGTCAGCCGGGATTCCCCGATGCCGGCAGGATACACCGCGTATGCCTGCCGGCCGTCGAACCGCACGATCTCCGGCCCGCTGATCGATGCCTGGAGCGCTTCGACGTTCGCGCTCCCCGGCACGCCCTTCAAGAACAGGACGACGAGATGGCTGGGGTCACGCTCGGCTTCCTCTTCGAACGGATTGCGCTCGACGACGCCCTTCCACTCCGGAACGGTACGCACGAAGAAGTCCGTGGTGAGCTGCAAGCGCTTTGCTGCTTCCGCTTCGAGGAAGCGCTCGATATCCGCACTGCCTACGGCGTCACTGCGGAATACGACGTTGCCGCTCTGCAGGAGCGAGCGCACGTCGGCAAAGCCGAGCTCTTCGAGCCAGCCGCGGAGGTCCGACATCGGGACCGGTTTGCGGCCGCCGACGTTCACGGCGCGCAGCAGCGCAATCACGGTGCTCGTCGTCGGCGTCTGTGCCATCGGTTGAGCCTTCGCCGCGAAAGCAGGTGACCCCGACGAACCGGGTACGTGCGGACGCCGGAGGGCCACCGTCAGTGGGTGAGCGTGGCGATGAACGCCTTCACGGCAGCGCGTGCGTCAGGGGCGTTGACGATTTGATCGTGCGTTCTTGTGCGCTGGCCGGCGGCGCGGCGAGGATTACGCCCGCGACCGGCGTCTGCGACGCGGCGTATGCGGCAATCGCGGTGCCGAGCGAGAACCCGTAGAGGACGACGCCCCGCGCGCCCGCGATCGCGCGGTAGGTTGCGTCGTTCTTGTCGAGCGTCACCCCGTTTCGGTTGAAGAACACGATCCGTCGGTGCTTTCGAATCGGCGCCCACGTACGACACAGAACACACCGAGAAGAACGGTTCGTATCAACTCAGACCTCGACTTCAACGAAGGAGTGCGGTTCAGCGCGGTTTGGACTCGTGCAGCCAGATTTGGTTGCCGTCGGGGTCGCGCACGAGCGAGATCCGGCAGTTCGATAGGTCGTGCGGCTCAGAGGCCTCGATGCCGCGCCCGCTCAACGCCGTTCGGTAGCCGTCGAGATCGGCGACCTCGAGCGCGAACGACTGCGCGGATCCGGGAGTGCCGACCTGTTCGAAGTTTCCGATCCCGAACGTCGTGCCCGCGACCTCGAACTCGACCCAGAAATCCGACTCGATCCCCGCCTTCTGCAAGCCGAGCCCGTCGCCATAGAACGCGACGGCGCGCGGCATGTCGGTGACGGGATACATGATGAACGCAACGTGGTCGATGGCCATGTTCGCAAAGACTCCTCGCGGGTGCAGGCGTGGGCGTCGAGTTTCGGGCGCGGTGAAGGACGGCACCTCTCCGGAAGGAACGCTCGGCTCGATGGAATCAGCCGCACCCCGCGTCGGCGAGGCCGCGCCGCCCGACGTTCTCCGGTTGTCGATCCCGCTGCCCGCGCTCGTCGTGTGGCTGCGCCACGTCGGTTGACGCTTCTTCGCTGAGCCACTCGCGCAGTTGCGCGAGTTCGATCGGGAATTCGCCCAGAGCGGCATTAGCGTTCGCTTCGTCACGATCGGCTCTCAGGAAAAAGCGGCCGACTTCTGCGCCCGGCACAATCCCGATGCGATCTGCATCGGCGACGCCGACATGCACACGTACAAGGCAATGGGCTTCACCGACTTCGATCTTACCAAACTCAAGACGACGCCGGAACTCGTGGACCGCCGCGACGAGAACGAAGCGGCCGGATTCCGGCAAGATTGGGACGCAACGCGCATCGAGGACGCGGCCCAAAATCCCGGCGCAGCCGTGATCGATGCGAACGGCATCGTCCGCTGGGTCCACAGCGGCTGGCATCCCGGTGATCTGCCGCCGATGCGCGCCCTCCTGGACACGGCCAAGACCGCGCTCCGGTAGAGAGACCGCGAACAGCCGTGCGCAAGGTTCTCGGCATCGCCGCGATCGTTCTGCTCGTGCTGGCTGCGGCCGGCTCATGGTATTTCAGCTCGAACCGGACGCGCATGGTTTCGCTGCCCCCCGGCTTGCGCGAGGCACCTCCGCGCCCATCGGCGCTGCGCGGCGTCCTGCCGCGCCCGGCGCACGTGATCGTCGTGATCGAGGAGAACAAGTCGTTCGACGCGATCGTGGGCAATACGGCCCAAGCGCCGTATCTCAACGAACTGATCGGACGCGCCGCCCTGTTCACCCGATCCTACGCCGTCTCCCATCCGAGCCAGCCCAATTACTTCGCCCTCTTCGCCGGCCGCACGAACAGCAACGGCGACGCCTGTGCGGTCAGCGGAATATCGCCGACTGCAGACAATCTCGGCACGGCATTGCTCACCCACGGCCTCACGTTCGTCGGCTACGCCGAAGGGCTTCCGGCTCCCGGCTATCGCCGCTGCATCGCCGGCGACTACGCGCGCAAGCACGCCCCGTGGACGCATTTCCCCACGATCTCGGCGAGTGCGATCCAACCATTCACGGCCTTTCCGCACGACTACGCGAAGCTGCCGACGGTCGCATTCTTCATCCCCGACCTTCAGGACGACATGCACAGCGGGAGCATCTCACATGGCGACGCGTGGCTGCGGCGGACGCTCACGCCGCTCGTGGCATGGGCAGCGCGGCAGGACACGCTGATCGTCATCACCTGGGACGAGAGCAGCGCGCCGCTCACGAACCACATCCCGACGCTGTTTGTCGGACCGATGGTACGGCCCGGCAGGTATGCCGAGCCGATCACGCACTACGCAGTGCTGCGCACGATCGAGGACATGTACGGCTTGCCGCACGCCGGACACGCAGCCGACGTGCAGCCCATCGTCGACTGCTGGCGCGTGCCGCCGACGCGCTAGAGCGTCCGGCGGAACTCGGCTTGCTGCAGCGGGCGGCCGGCGTGCTTTTTGCCGCTGGTGTTCTGCACGATACGGCGTTCGACGAGATTGCGCCGCATCATATCCTTGAGCCGCGCGAGGACCGTGAAGTGCTTGGCATGCAGACGCGCGGCGAGGGCGTCGGCGCTCTGCCATTCATCGGTGAGGAGCGGGAGGAGGCGGTCGTCCCAACTGGTGTCCACGTCGTCGTCGTCGTTCGAGCCCGGCATATAGCCGCGGCTTCGGCGCACGCGGGGCGCCGCCTCCGCACACGCGCGCGGCGTCAGACCCCGGCCGGCACTTTGTCGAAGAATCCGATCACCGCGCGCAAGCGGCCGTTCTCCGTCACCGCGACGTCGAAGCCGACGACCACGGGTTCGGAGAGACCGGGCATGCCCGCGTGCCAGGTGAAGCGCGCCGCGTCATGGTGCGCGTCGATCGGACCGGCGAGGGTAATCGCCATGCCGCCGAGCTTCTGCTGCGCGCCGGCAACGGCGCTGTCGATCGCGTCCCATCCCAAGGCCGAGACCAAGGGATCGGTGAAGAGGGCGTCCGCGGTGTAGACCCGCTCGATGAGGGCGCGGCGCCGGGTCGGGTCGGTTTCGTTCCAGCTCTCGATGTAGCGGTGAACGAGCGTTTCTGTTGCATTCATGCGACCGATCATGCCAGCCCGCGCGGCGACCGTCGATTACGCCCGAGGTAATGGCGCCGGTCGTCGCGAGCGCGTAGGATCGGCAGGGTGAGGATCCGATGACCGCAACGACGCATTTCCCGCGGCAGGTCGGCGAGCTGCTGCGCCACTGGCGTGAACGGCGGCGCCTAAGCCAGCTCGAGCTCGCCGGCCAGGCCGACATCTCCACCCGGCATCTGAGCTTCGTCGAGACGAGCCGCTCGCTGCCGAGCCGCGAGATGGTTCTCCGTCTCGCCGAACAGCTCGATCTCCCCCTGCGCGACCGTAACGCCCTGCTGCTCGCCGCCGGCTACGCGCCCGTGTATTCGGAAGCCGCGCTCGATGCGCCGCAGATGTCAGCGGTGCGCGCGGCGGTCCGGCAGATCCTCACGGCGCACGAACCGTATCCCGCCGTCGTCATCGACCGCGGCTGGAATCTCGTCGACGCGAACGCCGGCGTCGCGATGTTCATCGCCGGCAGCGCGCCGGAACTGCTCGCGCCACCGGTCAACGTGCTGCGCATCAGCTTGCATCCGGACGGGATGGCGCCGCGCATCGTGAACCTCGGCGAATGGCGCGCCCATCTGCTAGGACGCTTACGCCGCGAGGTCGCACAAGCCGCGGATCCGCGGTTGTCCGAGCTGCTCGCCGAATTGCGCGCGTATCCGTGCGATCGACCGGAGCCCGAGATCGAACACGCCGGCGCGAGCGATATCGCGGTTCCGCTCCGGATACGTCACGACGGGCGCGAGCTCTCCTTCATCAGCACCGTCGCGACGTTCGGAACGCCGCTCGACGTCACGGTCGCCGAACTCTCGATCGAGTCGTTCTTCCCGGCGGACGTGAAGACGGCCGCCGCGTTGCGCGACGGCCGTCTTCGGTCCGAACGTGTCCTCTAGAACAAGTTCCAGAGGAACTGGTTGTACACTTCGTGGTGGTACTGGACTTCTTGCGCCTTCACGAACGTGCCCAACAGACGCGGGCAGCGGTCCGCGCTGCCCTGCTTGAGCTCCGCGTAGCGTTCCTTGACGTCGGCGGTCAACAACTGCGTCGTCCAGTCGGAGGCGCGGAAGTTCGCCAGCGCGTCGTAGATGTTGTCGGGCAGATAGCGGTCGGCCTGACGCAGGTTGTCGATCGATGCGATCGAGCCGTCGAGCCCGGTCTTGAAGACCGCGAGCATCACCATGTACGGGTTCGCGTCCGGCGCGACCGAGCGGACCTCGACGCGGATGCTGCGCTCGTTGCCCAGCGGAATGCGGACCATCGAGCCGCGGTCGACCGCCGAGGCCTTGATCTGGTTGGGCGCTTCGAAGTGCGGGTCGAGCCGGCGATAGGCGTTGACGCTGGCGTTGAGCATCAAGCAGATATCGTTCCCGTGCGTGAGGATGCGGTCGGCAAACTTCCAGCCGACGTCGCTGAGGTTCTCCTCGGCGCCCTTCTCCCAGAACAGGTTCTTCCCACCCTTGCTGACCGAAACGTTGGTGTGCATCCCGTTGCCGTTGACGCCGACGACGGGCTTGGGCAGGAAGCTCGCCGTCATCCCGAGGCGCGTCGCGACCTGACGGCAGATCAGCTTGTAGAGCTGGATCTGATCGGCCGCCGCCGTCACTTCGCCGTAGTTGTAGTTGATCTCGAACTGCGAGGGGGCAACTTCGGGATGGTCCTTCTCGTTCTCGAAGCCCATCGCGCGCTGCACCTCGGCGACCGTGTCGATGAACATCCGCAGCGGGTCGCCCGGCAGCGAGTGGTAGTATCCGCCGGTATTGACGTACTCGAACTTGCCGGTCTCGTAGTACGACTGCTCCGCATCGACGCCTTTGAAGACGAAGCCTTCGATCTCGTTGGCGGCGTTGAGCGTGTAGCCGTTCTTGTCGAACTGATCCTGCGAGTATTTCTTGAGGATGCCGCGGATGTCGGCGCTGAACGGGGAACCGTCGCGGTCGAGCACTTCGCCGAAAACGAGCACTTTGCCGGAACCGAAGATGTCGCCGGGCGCGTGGTAGAACGCACCCCAGTCGACCACGAGCCGAAGATCGCTCTCGCGCTGCGGCGTGAAACCGCGAATCGACGACCCGTCGAACGTGAGATTGTCGGCCGACTTGACCAAGAACTTCTTGTCGTAGTCGAGCATGTGCAGGCGGCCTTCGAGGTCGGTGAACATGACGGTGACGGCTTTGATCCGCTTCTCGTCGGTCAGATACTTGATGCGCTCTTCTTGCAGCTTGTGCGGCGCCACGCGGTTCTTCCGCTGCTCCTTGACGGCCAAATTGAGTTCTTCGAGCTCGCCGTACGGGAGCATGAGGTAGTCGCGCAGTTCGGTAACCATCGGTTCTGTGTTCGCTCCTTGACGTGCCGCAGCCAGACCGGGGCGGTAGGGCGTCGGCGGGGGTCCAAGGGTCTTGTCCGCCCGCAAGCGCCCGGCTCCCCGCAAACAACGGTCGGGGAACCCCGCACCCCGGTTGGCCAAAGGTCGAACGGCCCGGCCCCCGGCTCGGCCTTAGCGGCGATGCCTCCGCGAGAGGACCTTCCCTGCCTGGCGCGAGCTGTCCCTGGCGGTCGATTGGGAGCTCGCGTAGGACTCGGACGCCGCGGCGGTGATATCCGCGATCATGGAGTCTCTTGCGCCCCATCAATTAACTACGCTGCGAGGGCAGGCGAACGACGTCCGGCAGGGCATCATCCGGTCGCTCCTGGCCGCCGGCTCGGGACACTCGGCCGGGTCCCTCGACATGGCCGACGTCTTCACCGCCTTCTACTTCCACCTGTTGCGGCACGACCCGACGAACCCCGACTGGAAGGAGCGCGACCGGCTGCTGCTCTCCTGCGGCCACATCGCGCCCGTGCGCTACAGCGCGATGGCGTACGCCGGATACTTCCCGGTCGACGAGCTGCTGACGCTGCGCAAGTTCGGGACGCGGCTCCAGGGACACCCGGAGCGAATCAGCCTGCCGGGACTGGAGACGACGTCCGGACCGCTCGGCGAAGGCCTCGCGCAGGGCACAGGGATGGCGCTGGGCGCGAAGATGGAGCGCGCGGATTGGCGCGTCTACGTGGTGACCTCCGACGGCGAGCATCAGTGCGGCCTGCATTGGGAGGCGATGATGACCGCGGCCAAGTTCAAGCTCGACAACTTGACCTGCATCGTCGACCGCAACTTCATCCAAATCGACGGCAGCACCGAAGACGTGATGCCGCTCGAACCGCTCGCCGACAAATATCGCGCCTTCAACTGGGAAGTCTTCGTCTGCGACGGCAACGACATCGGCGCGTTCGTCGCGACGGTCGAACGTGCGAAGCAGGTGCGCGGCAAGCCGCAGGTCGTCATCGCGAACACCGTCCCCGGGAAGGGCGTCTCGTTCATGGAGCACGATTACCTCTGGCACGGCAAGCCGCCGAAGGCGGATGAAGCCGACGTCGCGCTGCGCGAGCTGCTCGCGGCGCGCGAAGCGATCGGAGCGTCGCATCGTGGCTAACGCCGGCGTGGCCGATCCCGCCGCCGCGGCGATGCAGCTGGTCGACTATCGCGACCCCGCGGCGATCGTGCAGATTCCGACCCGCAACGGATTCGGCGCGGGACTCGTCGAGGCCGGACGCCGCGACGAGAAGGTGATCGCGATCTGCGCCGACCTCGCCGAATCGACGCGCATGGAACCCTTCAAGGCCGCATTCCTGGAGCGCTACATCGAGATCGGCGTCGCCGAGCAGATGATCGTCGCGATGGCGGCGGGTCTCGCCGCCACCGGAAAGGTTCCGTTCATCGCGAGCTACGCGATGTTCAACCCCGGCCGCTCGTGGGAGCAAGTCCGCACCACGATGGCGCTCAACCAGACGAACGTGAAGATCGCGGGCGCCCACGCCGGCGTTTCCGTCGGTCCCGACGGCGCGACGCATCAAGCCGTCGAAGACATCGCGATCATGCGGGTCATCCCGAACATGATCGTCGTCGTACCGTGCGACTCCGTCCAGACGAAAAAGGCGACGCTGGCGGTGGCCGAACGGTTCGGCCCCACCTACCTGCGCTTCGCGCGCGCCGAATCCGCGGTGATCACGACCGAGGGGACGCCGTTCGAGATCGGCAAAGCGCAGACGTTCCGCGACGGCACCGACGTCGCGATCGTCGCGTGCGGCATCCTCGTCTACAACGCGCTGCTCGCGGCGGAACAGCTGGCGGGCGACGGCATCGAATGCCGCGTGGTCAACAACCACACGATCAAGCCGATGGACGAGCCGGCGATCGTCGCCGCGGCGCGCGATTGCGGCGCGGTCGTCACGGTCGAGGAACACCAGGTGCACGGTGGGATGGGCTCGCGCGTCGCCGAGATCCTCGCCGCCCACCACCCGGCGCCGATCGAATTCATCGGCGTGCAAGACCGCTTCGGGCAATCGGGCACGCCGGTCGAACTCGTCGAGGAGTACGGGATGGGCGTCACCGCGATCGTCGCGGCCGTCAAGCGCGCGTTGAGCCGCAAGCGGTGATAGGCGCCGTCGATCCAGCCCAGCGCGGCGTCGTGGTCGACTGGCGCGTCGAGCTCACGGTCCGTGGGATCATCCTTGGTGCGCTGATCACGCTGGTCTTCACCGCGGCGAACGTGTATTTGGGGCTCAAGGTCGGCCTCACGTTCGCGTCGTCGATTCCGGCCGCCGTCATTTCGATGGCGGTGCTGCGCTTCTTCAAGCGGTCGACGATCTGGGAGAACAACATCGTGCAGACCGTCGCCTCGGCGGCCGGCACGCTCTCGTCCATCATCTTCGTGCTGCCGGGCTTGGTGATGGTGGGCTGGTGGACGGGCTTCCCGTACTGGGAGTCGTTCGGCATCTGCGCCGTCGGTGGCATTCTCGGCGTGATGTACAGCGTGCCGCTGCGTCGCGCGATGGTCACCGGCAGCGACCTGCCGTATCCCGAAGGCGTCGCCGCCGCCGAAGTGCTGCAGGTCGGCGCGGCCGCAGGGAACAGTGACGCCGACAGCGCCGCGATCGCCGAGAACAAGGCCGGCCTCGCCGTGATCGTGTGGGGTTCGATCGCGAGCGCGGCGTTCGCGGGCGTCGTCGCGACGAAGCTCTTCGTCGGCGAGATCGCCGGCTACGTTCGCGCGGGTGCCGCGGTGACCGGCCTCGACGTCGGCCTCTCGCTCGCGCTGGTCGGCGTCGGACACCTCGTCGGCGTCACCGTCGGCGTCGCGATGCTGGCCGGTATCGTGCTGGCGTGGGGCGTGCTCGTACCGGCGCTCTCGTCGGTCCACGCCGCGAACGCGGATGCGGCAGCGCTCGCGAGCGACGTGTTTCGCCATCAGGTCCGCTTCATCGGCGCGGGCGCGATCGGCGTCGCGGCGATCTGGTCGCTCGGACGCTTGGCCGGGCCCGTCGTCGGCGGCGTCATCTCATCGCTGCGCGCGGCCGGCGCGCGGGGGAGAGGGCCGGTCGACACGCGGCCGATCACCGAGCAAGACATTCCCTTCCCCACCGTCGCGATCGTCAGCGCGGCCTGCCTCGTGCCGCTCGCCATCCTGCTCGGTGCGTTCATCGCCGGAACTCCGCTCGGCAGCGCGACGCTCCCGCTGGTGCTCGGAGCGCTCGTCTACATCGTGCTGGCCGGCATCGTCGTCGCCGCGGTGTGCGGGTACATGGCCGGACTCATCGGCTCGTCGAACTCGCCGGTTTCGGGTCTGGCGATCCTCACCGTGCTCGGCGCCGCACTGCTGCTCGTCGTCCTCGCCCATCCGGCCGACGCGAACGCGCAGAAAGCGCTCGTCGCGTTCTCGCTGTTCGTCACCGCGATCATCATCAACATCGCGACGATCTCGAACGACAATTTGCAAGATCTCAAAACCGGGCAGCTCGTCGGCGCGACGCCGTGGAGACAGCAGGTCGCGCTCGTGCTCGGCGTCATCTTCGGCGCCGCCGTCATTCCGCCGATCCTCGATCTGCTCAACCATGCGTACGGCTTCGCCGGCTCGCCGATCCACGGCATCACCGCGCAGCCGCTCGCCGCACCGCAGGCCACGCTGATCTCGGCACTCGCCAACGGCGTGATCACCGGCCAGCTCGACTGGAACCTGGTCGGCATCGGCGCGCTCATCGGCGCGGGCGTCGTCTTGATCGACGAAGTATTGCGCCGAACGATGCGCAAGCAATTCCCGCCGCTCGCGGTCGCGCTGGGGATCTACCTGCCGATGTCGGTGACCTTCATGGTCGTCGTTGGCGCGTTCCTCGGCAAGGCGTACAACACCGCGATCGAGTCGCGCCCGAACGGCGAGGTCGCAAAGCGCCTCGGCATCCTGCTTGCATCCGGCTTGATCGTCGGCGAGAGCCTGTTCGGCGTCGTCTTGTCCGGAATCATCGTCGCATCCGGCAAAGACGAACCGCTCGGATTTCCGTTCATCGGCGCCGACTTCCAAACCGCCGCAACATGGCTGGGCGGCCTAGCCTTTGTCGCGCTCGTCGCAGTCCTCTACCGCTGGGTCGCGCGCCTGGCATAGCCTATGCGGCGACGGCGCCGCTCAGTTGATCGGCGATAAGCCCGATGCGACGTGCGACCAGCATCTGGGCGATCGCGAGCGTTTGCGAGCGGCCCTCTCCGTACGTTCCCGCATAGGCTCCGAGATCGTGCGGTCGCGATGCCGCGTGGCGGGCGCCGATCCGATTCCAGATCGCGTCTTCGATCGCGCGCGCGGTCGCGTCGTCGATCGTATCGTCGACTTCGATGACCGAGCGCGGATACGGGCCCGGGCCGTCGTCGATCAGGCGCATGCGGGTCGACGCACTGGCGAACTCAGAGTAGTCGAGGGGCGGCAGACGACCGCTCTTGTTGAACGTGACCCCGCGCTCGTTGAACGAGGCGTGGATGTCGGCGAACTCCGACTGCGGGGCGATGTAGCGCTCGTAGTCGGCGCGTCGCCGTTCCATCTCCGCGCGCACTTGCTCTTCACGGTATCCCCGTTCGGTCGTGTCGCGCTGGATCGTCCACTCTTGTTTCAATTCCGGCTGCGGCTCGAGCCACACGGCAACGTCGAAGAGCGAGCGCAGCACGCGCGTGTAGAGCGGAAAGAGGCCTTGCACCAGCACGATGTCGCGCGGTTCGACGGTCTCGGTCGCGGAGATCGCGCCCAGCAGATGGTTGTACACCGGCTTCGTGATCGCCCCGCCGTGCGCGAGCTGCGAGAGATCTTCGTCCATCGCTGCGAAATTGTGCGCGCGTGGATCGAGCGCGGTGATGCCGACCGCGTTTCGTTGGGCGCGGTTCAGCCCGAGATAGCCGTCGAGGCGCACTTCGGTGCAGCGCTCGTCGCCGAAGATCGCGCGGAGTCCCGCGCACAGGGTTGCCTTACCGGTTCCAGAATCGCCGCCGACGGCGACCATGATTGGGCGTGCCATGGTTCGAAGTTATCACGCTCGCCCGCTCCGGTGGTGGTCCCGAGCGCGAAACGCACGAAACGGCCCCCAAGATGCGCGCAACGTGACCTGAAATACCGACGAGGAGCCTGCTTGTGCCGACGAACGCCGCGACGCTGAACTACCGGAGTGCGCGCGAGCTCGCCGCAGCGCTCGAGGCCCGCGAATTTTCGGCGGTGGAACTCCTCGAACACACCATCGCGCGAATCGAACGGCATGACGACGCCGTCAATGCCGTGCCTGTGCGCGACTTCGAACGCGCGCGCGTCGCCGCCGCCGCCGCCGACGCGGCACTCGCTGGCGGTGAACGCGGCCCGCTGCTGGGCATCCCGATGACCGCCAAGGAGTCGTACAACGTCGCCGGACTGCCCACCACCTGGGGCTTCCCGGCCTTCAAAGACTGGCGCGCAACGGAAGACGCCGTCGCGGTCGCCCGGCTCAAGGCGGCCGGCGCGGTCTTCGCCGGAAAGACGAACGTGCCGGTCGGGCTGGGCGACTGGCAGTCCTACAACGAGGTCTACGGGACGACGAACAACCCATGGCACATGGGCCGGTCGCCGGGCGGTTCTTCCGGCGGTTCCGCCGCATCGCTCGCTGCGGGCTACGTCTCGCTCGAAATCGGTTCGGACATCGGCGGCTCCCTGCGCGCGCCGGCGCACTTCTGCGGCGTCTTCAGCCACAAGCCCAGTTACGGACTGCTGCCCGGCCGCGGCCACGCGTTTCCGGGAACCGACGGTCCGCCTGCGGATCTCGCGGCGATCGGGCCGCTTGCACGAAGCGCCGGCGATCTCGCGCTTGCGCTGGAGATCCTCGCACGCCCGGACGACGCTGATGCCGTCGGCTACCGCCTCGCGCTGCCGCCGCCGCGCCACAACCGCATCGCGGACTTCCGCGTGCTCGTCTTGGACGAACACCCCGACTTCCCGACGTCGTCGTCGGTGCGTGCGGCACTGCAGCGGGTCGCCGACGCGCTCGCGAACGAAGGCACGCCCGTCGCGCGCAGCAGCCCGCTCGTCCCCGATCTCGCGCGCGCCGCGCGCGTCTTCTCCAGCCTCTTGTTCGCCTCGATGTCGGCGCGCTGGCCCGCCGATCTCATCGCGCGCATCCAAGCAGCGTCAGCCGCACTCGCTCGCGACGACGAGAGCCTGCACGCCTATCGCCTTCGCGGCGCCGTCCTGACCCACGGCGCATGGCTTGCGCTCGACGCGCAACGCGCGCGTCAGCGTGCCCAGTGGCGCGAACTGTTCGGCACGTTCGACGCCGTCATCTGCCCTGCGATGCCGACGCCGGCATTCCCGCACGACCACACAGCCGACTTCGACGCGCGCACGCTCGACGTCGACGGGACGGCGCGTCCGTACGCGAATCAAGTCGTCTGGGCCGGCGTGCCGACGTCGCCGGGCTTACCTGCGACCACCGTCCCGATCGAACGCGATCCCAGCGGTCTCCCGGTGGGCGTGCAGATCATCGGCCCGCACCTCGAGGACCGCACCCCGATCGCACTCGCCGGCGTGCTCGAGCACATCTTCGGCGGCTTCACCCCTCCGCCCGGCTTCGCATAGCGTCGCCGCCGAACTGGCGCCCCGTCGGGACATTGCCCTGTCCGATTACCGAAATGTTTGCAAACGCCGTGCGTATCTTTCGAAATGCGGTGCGTATCTTTCGATTCGTCTCCCGGCTCTAACGCCTGTCTCCGCTTCAGCAAGCACACGCCGCTGAGACGCGACCGCGATGCGAAAACATTCGCCGAATAATTCGGTCGTATCGAGCGGCGAATGCGGACTGGAGAGAGATTGGAGTTTGTAATGCAAGAGAATATGAAGCTTACTGCCGCAGCATCTGGAACCGTAACGATTGGCGGCGACCTAAGGGTCAATCGCATGGGTTATGGCGCCATGCGAATCACGGGTGACGGAGTTTGGGGACCTCCCTCGGACCATGCCGGCGCGATCGCCGTGCTTCGGCGAGCTGTGGAATTGGACGTGAACGTGATCGACACGGCCGATTCGTACGGCCCGAACGTTTCTGAGGAATTGATTTGCGAGGCGTTGTACCCGTATCCTAAAGACCTGGTCATTGCAACCAAAGGAGGATGGTATCGGCCCGGACCCGGCATCTGGGCGCACGACGCCAGCCCGGCGCATTTGCGCGATGCCGTTGACGGCAGCTTGAAGCGTCTACGACTCGAACGCATCGATCTCTATCAGCTTCACACGCCCGATCCCGCGGTAGCGTTCGAAGAATCGATTGAGACGCTCGCCGCGTTGCGCCGAGAGGGCAAAATCCGCCACATCGGTCTCTCTAACGTGACGTGGGAACACGTGGAACGGGCTCGCGCCATCGTTCCCATCGTCTCTGTGCAAAACCGCTATAGCGTCGCCGATCATCGAGAATCCGATCGCATCGTCGACAATTGCGAACGCGAAGGCCTCGTATTCTTCCCCTGGAATCCGGTGATTCGGTCGTCAGCTGCCGGCGATGCTATTCAAAGCGTGGCGCGTGCGCACGCCGCGACGGTTCACCAGATTGCCTTGGCTTGGCTCCTGCGTCGCTCCCGGAACATGCTTCCGATTCCGGGAACGACGTCGATACGCCACCTCGAGGAAAACACCGCTGCGGGCGCGATTGCGCTCACGGACGACGAATTCCAGGCCCTAACGCGGCAGCCGGTTCTCCGGTAGCCGTAACTCGTCGCTCGAGATTCGTCCCTATCGCGTGCACGACAATCGATGGACTGAACTTTGCCTGACGACGTTGGCCGTCGTCGCCCTCCTCCTCTTGCCACGGTTGACCGCATCGGCACGAGACCTTCAACGCGACTCGCAGAGCGCTCCGCGGATTGCCATCCCGGATCGCGCGATCGTGGACGCCGTCACCGTCGAGACGTACGGTGAAGTGAAGGAGGACGCCGTCTGGCGGTATCTCTCACTCAGAAGAGGTGCGCGGCTCGACCAAGCGGCGGTCGACCATGACTACGACAACCTCGTGAAGCTCGGCGGATACCGCGTTCGTCTTGCCGTCACACGCGGTAGCAGCGCGAACACGATGACGCTTCACTGGATGGTCATGTCACCGTGGTTCAAGCTCACCGCGCATCCTCTCTACGAAGAGGCGCCGCTTTCCGATCCCACCAGAGGAGTTGGGTTCGTGGTGACCTCGCCGCAGCTCAGCAAGAGCGGAGGCAACGTAGCGTTCGTGACTTCGCGGAATCGCTGGGCGCATCATTACTCGCATTATGTCGGGTGAAGTGTCGCAGTTTATGCTAGAACCAGACCACGTCCCGGAGCCAATTGAACGCCAGGCTCGGTTGGAGGCGGCCGGGCTGTTGGTGGTCCAGTTTCTTTGAGGTCACCGTAGACACGAAGGCGGTGTTTCGCAATGTGCGGCGGACGCCGACTACCGCAATCAATTGGCGAATTGGGCCGGTTTGCTACGGGCTGCCGGATTCAGGCATTAATCTCAGCGACGTATGCGCCGGCGACCTGCGTTACTTCGCCGGAATTGGCAAGGGGCGGCGCACCCGGGCTGCGGTTCATTTGAACGGCTACATGAAGCCGGCGCGTGCGCTCGCTGTGCTCTATACGAGCGTTGTCGGCTGGGTACCGGCCGCTAGCGCGAATTTGGCGACCGTACGCGGCCGCGCGGTCCGCGGCGACTTATCTGGATTAGCACAGCCAACTACACTGAAGCTCAGCGCGACTGCCGGTTCGTCTCGGCGATCGTCCGGTCAAGAACGTGGAGCATCGACGTGACGACGTCGACGATTAGGAGGATCTCGCGCTGGATGTCCGCGACGTCGTCGGGCTTGCCTTCGTTCAAGCGACGGCGCAATTCTGCGAGACGCGTATTCGCGCGTTCGAGTTCCATCGAGTTCAGGGGCATCTGGGGGATCTCCGATCGCGCCATCGCCAAGGGTGGACACACAAATGGCCGAATATACGAATGTGCGGTATAGCTTCAAGGCCGAGTTCTTCAAAGTCCTCGCCAATCCAGTGAGAATCCGGATCCTGGACGCGCTCCGCGAGGGGCCTCAAAGCGTGGGGGAGCTGCGAGCCCGGCTCGATACCGAGCAAGCGACGATTTCCCAGCACCTGGCCATTCTACGCGCTCGGAATTTCGTCATCACCGAGCGGCGCGGTACGACCGTCTTGTATGAAATCAGCGATCCCGCCATCTGGAAGCTGCTGGATTCGGCGCGCGAGATATTCGACAACCAGCTCGTTAGCGTTCGGACCGCCCTCGAGAGTCTCAAGCGTGAGGAAGCGGGCTGAGAGCGAGAGTCGCGCCTCGCATCGCCAGGTCCAAGTCCATCGTAGCGCCGATGACCCTGCGCTGAAACGCGCACCCGATCGGCCGTCCCGCGAAGCCGCATGAGAGACGCCTCCATCTGCAAGCGGTCACCCGGAACCGCAACGCCTTTGAATCGCGCGGTCCCGATGCCGGCCAGATATGCCATCTTGCGCCGATAGTCCGCGGGAGCGACGACCAGCAAGCCGCCGAGTTGTGCCATCGCTTCGATCACAAGCGTATTCGGCAAAGCGTGGTGCACAGACGACCACCACGGCTCGTTCGCCGAGATGTTCTTGTAGCCGCGCGCCCGCATCGCCGAGAGCTCCTGCACGCGATCCAACAGCAGCATCGGATGCCGATGCGGCAGCAGGCGGATGAGCGCCGCCGCGTCCAGCGCGATCCGTCCGTCTTCGGATTCGGACTCGCGCGCCGCCGATTGCACGAGGGTCAGGCGCTGCGTTCGCGTTCGCGTTCGAGAAAGACCGCGAGAGATCGCTCGTGTTGCACGTCTTCCCGGATATGGATGACATGCCAACCCTGCGCACCGAGCGCGTTGAGCGTCGAGATCGCGTTCGAGCCTTCGTCGCGCAGTTCGACTCGATCGAGAAGGACGAGTTTGAACTCGTACTGCTTCATCTAGCCGGCCCTTTCCGACGTGCAACGCGTGGAACCGACCTTCGTCGAACCCGACATCGAGTCGTCGCGCGCGGCGGGCTGGCTGGGACCGCCGAGAGCCTGGGCGGCGCGCAGCAAGCCCGCCTTGATCATCGACGGTGTCGGAGGGCATCCGGGAACGGCTATTGTCGCGCCAAGCTCGACGCACGCCCCCGCTCCGACGCCGGCGCTCCCGGCGAACACGCCGCAGCCGACCGCGCAATCGCCGATCGCGACGATCACCTTCGGACCGGGGACCGCCTCCAGGGTCCGCTGCGCCGGAACGCGCATCGCCTCGGTCATCGGGCCGGTCACCGTCACGACGTCGGCGTGACGCGGAGACGCCACGATGTCCCATCCGTGCTGGGTGATGTCGTAATCCGGGCCTGCCAGCGCGTTCATTTCATGCTCGCACCCGTTGCAGCTCCCGCAGACGAGATGTCGTATGCCGATGGATTTGTTGAAAATCGCCATCAGCCGTTTTCCACTGCACCCGACTGCGTTTTTTGGACCCGCACGGCGTCCGTCACTCGCGTCTCCCGGGCCCGGCGTCGATCGACGCGATGCAGACTTGGATCGCATCGAGCAAGCGCACCAACGACGCCTCCACGCGCAGTATCTCCACATCAGCGGAAGGGTCCGCGTCGCTTGCGGCGGCGGCCGAAGCCGTAGGCATCTGCGACTTGCCGCCCAGCAGGATGCGCCGTTCCTCTGCAATTACGCCGAAGAGCTTCTTAAGGTGATCGCGGTCGGTCATGCTGTTCTCCCCGTGAAGACGCGGCAAAGTCCCGTGACGCCGGCTCGAAGCGAAGCCGTCATCGGTCGGCACAGGCGTAGCATAGATTGAAGCTCTTGTTGACGAGCGGCGCGTCAGGGACAATGTTGCCGGTCGTTGCGTGCGCGACCGCGGGCCAGTTCCGGTACGACGCCGAGATGAAATGGACGCGTTCGACGACGGTTCCGCGGACCGTTAGAGCGACGGTTTCCGCACCCCGCGGACCCTCAACGACGGTCACGGTATCTCCCGTCTCGGGCGGGATGACCGCTGAACGGTTGAGCCGACGGCTGCCGAGATGCTCGAACGCCCGGTGGATGATGCGGAACGAGTCGCGAAGTTCGGCGACCTTCACGCGGCAGCGCGCGAGCACGTCGCCACCCTCTTCCCGGGCCGCGACGATTGGCAGCCAGCGATATGCGCCGTAGGGCGCCGCGTCCCGAACGTCAACCAATCCGCCCGACGCACGGTGCGCCGGCCCCACGACCGCCAACGCGCGGGCCGCGTCGTAGGTGAGCGTCCCGGTCTCGCTCCAGCGCGAGATCAGCGACGTGTTGTCGAAGATGGCGCGGACGTATTGTTCGACGGACTCTTGCAGCATGACCACCAGGGTCTGGACCTCCTCCCGATCATCCAGGACCCCGTCGCGGACGCCGCCCGGGACGATCGCGTCGAAGAGCAGCCGGTGACCCGTCGCGGCGTGGCAGATCCGCAGCGCGCATTCCTTCAGTCCGAGGCCGACCGCTTGGCCAAACCCCCACCCTGCCGCCGCCGAGCACACGGCCAGGTCGAACACGTGGTTGTAGACGCGTTCGAGTTCTACGACGATCTGGCGAGCGATATGGACCGGATCAGCGATGCGCGCATCGCTGATCGACTCGACCGCCATCGCGTACGCGAGCGAACGCGACGCGCTGCACGCGCCGCAGACGCGCGCCACGCGAGGCGCGAGATCGAGCGGATCCGCGCCCTCGAAGCTCTGCTCCAAGTGACGGTGCGAAAAACCGATCTGGAAATCGAGATGCGCGATAGTCTCGCCGCCCGAACTGAACGTGAACCGCCCGGGCTCGATGATGCCGGCGTGCACGGGACCCACGACGACCTGCGTCACTCCGGGGCCGGTCGCGACCACAGCCGGGGCCAATTCGCCGTTCACGGGTCGAAACGGACGCGCGTCAGGAAGCGCGTCGAACGCGATCCCGAACTCGTCGGCCATCTCCCGTTCGTCCCACGATAGGCCCGGGCACGTACCGGAGACGGCTGCGACCGGCTCGCTGGAATCGACACGCGCCGAGAGCACCTGAACGCCGTGCTTCTCGATGAACAGGTACCGAACGCCTCGATCGCTCGCATACGCACCCAGCGCGCTGCCGTGCTCCAGCCGCTCGGCGACCGCCGTTCGCACCGCGGCGGGTCCGACTTCGATTTCGCCTTTTATCATGGCTGTATTTCTCCCGAGATGGTCGTCAACGTGGTACCGAGGGCCGTCCACGGAATCGCGGCCGTGGCCACCGCAAGGGCCAGCGCGACGCACGCGCTCGCGACGGAGAGCCGCATCGACACACCGTTCGGCATGGCTGCGGCCGTCGTACGGGCATCACCATTGGCGGTCGGATTGACTTGCAAGCCGGTACGGATCAGCGCGCCGAAGGCTACAACTACGCCCAGGACGGCCACGGTCAGCGGGGCCCATGCGTGCGCTTCGATGGCCGCCAGCGCCACGAGGAACTCGCTAAAGAACAGGCCGAACGGCGGCAGTCCGCCAAGCGCAGCGAGACCCAGCAGCAGCAGCCGACCACCTGCCGTCGTGGTCCACAACGAGCCGCCGTGCACGCCGCTCGCCGCGGTTTCCCGTTGCGTGATCCCCGCTACGAAGAACGTCCCGGACTTCGTGAAGGCGTGCGCGACGAGGTGCAGCAACGCGGCAGCGATGCCCAGCCGTCCGCCGACGCCCAGCGCGAACACGATGATGCCGGCATGCTCGACCGTCGAGTACGCCAGCAGTCGCTTGAGGTCTCGCTGGACGAGCATCAGCATTCCCGCGGCGGCGACGGAGCAGGCTCCGAACCACGTGAGCAGGACGTGCAACGTGGCGGCGTCGTGCCACGTTCCGGCTGTCTGCAACGTACGGATGATGCCGTAGAGCGCACACGAGACGAGAACGCCCGAAAGCAATCCGCTGATCGGCGCAGGCGCTTTCGAGTGCGCGTCTGGGAGCCACGCGTGGAGTGGGAAAAGACCCGCCTTCGTCCCGAAGCCGATCACCATGAGCGCGGTCGCGAGATGAACGACTCCGTTCGGGGGCGCGTGCAACCGGGACATTGCGTCCCAAGACAGCGCGAACTCCGGCGTGACGCCGGCGTGTAGGGCCGCGCTCGCGAGAAGGACGATGCCGATCAGCGCAATGCCGATCCCGACGCTGCAGAGCACGAGATATTTCCAGGCGGCTTCGAGCGCGGCGTCTTCCCCGCTGAAACCGACGAGGAACGCGGTGGCCAACGTAGTCGCCGCGATGCCGAACCAGAGCGTTCCGAAACCCTGCGCGAGCACGACCAGCAGCATCGAGCTCCAAAATGCACCGAGCAAGACGAAGTACACGGATTTGCGGGACCAGAACACGTCGCCGCCGCTCCAGCTTACCGAAAACATGTCCGTCGAGTAGACGGTCGCAAGAAAACCCAGGACCGAGACGATGACCGCGAACACCAACGAGAGCCGATCCACGCGGCCGGCCACCACGAACGGCATGAACGCCGCCATGCCGGCAAGAATGATCCGGATGACGCGGCGCGCGTCCCGGCGGCGGAACAACGCTGCAGCGAGCGCTCCGACCAACGGAAACGCGACGGCGAGGGCGATCATCCGCGCAAACTCCTGAGACGGTCGACGTCCAGCATGCCGCGTTGATGAAGCGTCCGCAGCAGGGCCAGGCCGATGAACGTCGTCACGAGAACGTCGAACGCCGCTCCCAGCTCGACCGCCTCGGGCAACTGCGGCGCAGCGAGCGCGCCTTCGAGCGTGATGCCCGCCCCGAAAACCAGCAGACCCAACAGATCCGCGAGCACGTTACGGTGCATCAGCAACATGGCGATCCCGCAGAGGATCACGAATGCGACGGTGGACTGCAACGGCAGGACCGACGCCACAGGAAGGCGCTCGACCGCGCGCGAGAGCACGATCAGGGCGATCACGGTGAGCACGCGTATGGGCAACGGCGCGCCCGCGCGCAGATCTTCGGCCTCCGGATTGCGCCGGAGGAACCAGACGATGCCGATCGGCGCGAGTACGACCTTGAGCGCCGTCGCTATCCCGAACAAGACGAGACCTCCGAGCGTCGCGGACGCGCCCGGGAACGTCACCACCGTCGTCACGACCGCGATCGCGACGTATGCAGCGAGAACCCGCTTCGCTCGCGTATCGGCAATCATGATGCCCGAGAGGACCGCGAGGATCGCGTACAGCGTCGTGCTCATACGAGCCTCGCCCCGACGCTTGCCGCCGCGAGCAGGATGCCGGTCGTGAGCAATTGCGGAATCTCGAACAGCCGCAACCGCGCGAACGCGTTCTCGACGAACGTGATGAAGACCGCGAGCACCGCCGCTCCGGCGAGCGCCGCCACTGGGCCGGGGGCGATCAGGCCAGCGGCGATCGTCAGGAAGGCGAACTGCCGCACGTATCCGGCGACGTTGAGCAAAGCGAGATGCCAGCCGGAATACTCCAGGATCTGGCCTTCGTGGATCATCGTGAGTTCGTAATGTGTCTCCTGATTGTCGATCGGGATGCGCGCGGTTTCGGCAATCGTCACGACGCCGAACGCGAACAGCGCAACAATCCCGGCGATGGAGACGTTGCCGTGCGGCACGAGGAACGATCCACCCGAGACTCGCGCGCCGAGAAGCGCCAGCAGCAAGGCCGGTTCCGCCAGCGCCGAGAGCGTCATCTCGCGACTTGCGGCCATCCCGGCGAAGGCGCTGCGCGTGTCGAGCGCAGACACCGCCACCATCCAGCGTCCCAGCGCCAGAACCAGCATCAAGGCCACGACGTCGAGGAAGGCCGGCGGCCCGGCAATGAGCGGAACGGCTGCCGCGAGCGTCAGAGCGACGCCGAGCGACACGCCCGGCGCGCATGCAACGATCCAACTGACTCCTTCGGGCAATACGGCGTCCTTGCTCCAGAGCTTTCGCAGGTCCCGGTACGGTTGCCAAACGGAAGGGCCGCGCCGTCCCTGGAGCCGAGCACGGAGCGTTTTCATCGCGCCGTGCAAGAACGGCGCGAATACGACGATCAGCAGGACTTGCACGACAGTCATCGCGCGACCACGACGATCAGAACGAGCACCGCCGCCGCGTAGGCGAGATACAGCCGCAGATGCCCGCTTTGCACGCGACGGCCCCGTCGCGACACCATCAGGATCCGTACGCTCGCCCAGCGCATGGCGTCGTCGAAAACGTAGGCCGTGCTGGTACGATAGCCGATGCGGCTAGGCAGCCATGGCGACGAGCCGATCTCGATGCGTTTCTCGTGCTCCGGAAAGAGCACAAACGCGAATATCCGTCGCAAGGGCTTGGAGAATGCCGTCGCCGTGTACTGCGTCTGCGCCGTCGGCGTCGAGCCGCACACCCAGGTCGGCGCGTACCGGGTGCGTCGCGCGCGCATCAGAAGCAACGCGACGATGCCGCCGATGACCGGAAGGACGGCAATAAGCGGGACGCTTACCAGCGTCGTCGGAACACTTAGATCCCGCCACGCGCCTGCCGGAGCGCCGACAAGCGCGGCGGCGATCCGACTCAGCGGGGACACAGCGACCAGCGGCGCGACCCCTAATGCGATGCAGCCAACGGCGAGGATGCCCGTGCCCGACGCCTGCCAGCCGAACGTTTCGCGTTGCGCGGTCAGGTGCCGCTGCCGGGGCCTGCCGAGAAACGCGAGTCCGTACACTTTCGCGAAACATGCGGCCGCGATGCCTCCCGTGAGCGCCAGGGCGAGAAGGGCCGCGCCGGCGGCCACGCGCGTGACAGGGTCGGCGATGTCCATGCCGGATGCGAGCGTGCGTAAGAGCAGCCATTCCGACGCGAAGCCGTTCAATGGCGGCAACGCCACGATCGCCAGCATGGCGACGAACACCGCCGCGGACGTCCACGGCATCGACGCGGCCAGACCTCCCAGCCGGTCCAGATCTACCGTCCCGGCGACTTTCGCGACCCTACCCGCCGCCAGGAACAAGGTGCCCTTGAATAGCGCGTGATTGACGGCATGGAATAACGACGCCGTCAGCGCCGACGCGCTCAACGCCGCGTTCGACTTCGCGAAGAGCAGCGCCGCGCCGATGCCCATGCAGATGATCCCGATGTGCTCGATGGAACTGTATGCGAGCAGCCGCTTGAAATCGGAGTCAATCGCTGCGTAAAGGATGCCGCCGACCGCGCTCACCGCTCCAACGGCGATTACGACGACCGCCCACGTCGTGCCGGCTGGCGCCGCAAGATCGAAGAAGACGAGTATGAGACCGAAGACGGCGACCTTGAGCATCGCGCCGGAAAGCATCGCCGAGCTGTTCGGAGGCGCTACGGGATGCGCGCGCGGCAACCAGAAGTGGAGCGGAAACAGCCCGGCTTTGGAGCCGAAGCCGAACAGCGCGAGCCCCAGCGCGGCATTGCGCCACGCGTCCGGCAGCTGCGGCGCGGCCTTTGCGATCGCCGCGAACGACGTGTCGCCGGCGTGCACGGCCAGGATGCCAAGAGCGCCCAGGATCCCGAGCGCGCCCGCCTGGCTGACGATCAGATACGAGAAGACCGCCCGCCGCACGGCACGCACCTCGACGTGCGCGCCGACCAGGACGACGGAGGCGAGCGCCATCAGTTCCCAGGACAACATGAACGCGGCCACGGAGCGGGCCATCAACACGGCGCCCATCGCGGCGGCGAACGCTGCTATGCCCCATCCGTAACGTCCGTCCGGAGCGTTCCAGACGGCGACGGCAATCGTGAGCATGCCGAGCAGCGCGAAGAACGGGGAGGCCAACGGAACGACGCCCCAGTCCAAAACGAACCCGGGCACGATCGAGCCCACATGGCCGAAAGAAGGCGGTGCGGTGATGGCGAGGCAGGCCAAAACGAGGCACCCGGCGCCGACGAAAGCGGTCGTCAGACCCGAAAGCGGCTTCACGCTTCCGCGCGCAGAGTTTCGAGCGCGGTTTGAACCGCCCCTAGTTGACTGTCGAAGAGACCTCGCGCGGAATCGAGGACGGTCGAGATCGCCGCATGCCGGATTTGGTACACGACGACCGCGCCGCGGCGCTCTGCATGTACGAGGTCACGCGCCCGCAGGATCGCGAGGTGCTGCGAGAGGGTCGCCTGCTCGATGCCGAGTTTCAGCCGGAGATCCCGCACGCTCACGGGCCCGGCCCGGAGCGCCTCAAGGATCCGAATCCGCAACGGACTCGCCAGGACGCGGAAGAATGCGGCCTTGCTCTGGTACATATCGTTATATTAGGATATTGCTATAATCTAACCATGCAGGATAAGTCGTAAGGCTCCGGGATCCTCCCTCCGTGCCGTCCCGAAGTTCACCTGGACCGTTCTCTTCGCCGCGCTTCGGCTGACGCTCGGGACGGAGTTTACCGAGCGGCTGAAGGCCGGAGCCACGCCCGAAGTCCTCGTGACGTGGACCTGCGGCTGCCGGGCGTACAGCCGCACGGAATCCGACCTGCTGCTCGAACCGTGCGATCGAGATCGCCCGCTTTTTCGCCAATCGCCTGGTTGACCCGGAGATGTTCTCTCGTT